>NZ_SJEX01000110.1 GCF_005930495.1 Modestobacter excelsi
GTCGGCGTCGGCGGGCCGGTCGCGGGGAGCCGGCAGGCGCATGCCCCGCGACCCGCTCCGGACGGCGGCGAAGCGCTGCCCGACGGTGACGGCGCTGCCGGCGAGCAGCAGCCACAGGCAGACGTGCAGCGCGTACGGGATGCCGAGCCCGGTGAAGCCGGTGCCGACCAGCACCAGGATCAGCCGCTCGGTGCGCTCGACGATGCCGACCTCGGCCCGCAGCCCCATGCCCTCGGCGCGCGCCTTGACGTAGGAGGTGAGCACGCCCAGCACCAGGCAGACCAGCGACAGACCGACGATCAGCCGGTTGTCGCCGTCCCCGCTGTACCACCAGACCAGCCCGGCGAAGATCGCCGCGTCCGCCGCCCGGTCACCGGTGGAGTCCAGCACGGCGCCGAACACCGAGCCGCCGCCGCGGGCACGGGCCAGCGCGCCGTCGAGCATGTCGAGCAGGACGAACACCGTCACCGCGAAGGCGCCCCAGAACAGCGCGCCGTTGCCGATGCCGAAGACCGCGGCGGCCACCGCGCCCAGGGTGCCGGTGAGGGTCACCGCGTCCGCGGTGACCCCGACCCGGACCAGTCCGCGCACCACCGGGGCCCAGAAGCGGCCGACGGCGGGGCGGAGGTTGACGCCGAGCACTCAGGCCACCCCGGCGCCGGGCTCGCCGAGCTCGTCGGCGGCCGTGGGCCACCGGGCGGCCAGCAGCTGCCGGGTCTCCGACAGCACCTGCGGCAGCACCCGGGTGAGCCCGACGACCGGCATGAAGTTGGTGTCCCCGCCCCAGCGTGGGACGGCGTGCTGGTGCAGGTGGTCGGCGATCCCGGCGCCGGCGACCGAGCCCTGGTTCATCCCGATGTTGAAGCCGTGCGCCCCGCTGACCGCGCGGACGACCCGCATCGCCGTCTGGGTGAAGGCGCCGAGCTCGGCGACCTCGGCGGCGGTCAGGTCGGTGTAGTCGGGCACGTGCCGGTACGGGACCACCATCAGGTGGCCGGCGTTGTACGGGTAGAGGTTGAGCACGGCGAAGACCGTGTCACCACGGGCCACGATCAGGCCGTCGTCGTCGCTCATCCGCGGGATGAGGCAGAACGGGCAGTCGTGGTCACCGGTGGGCTTGCCCTCGCCGCGGATGTAGGCCATCCGGTAGGGCGTCCACAGGTGCTCGAAGACCGACGTCGGGCCGCCGTGGTCGTTGTCCGCGGCGGCCGGACGGTCCGCAGGGTCGGTGCCGGGGATCGAGCTCATCCGAGCGGAGCCCCTGCGCCGGGGGTGCTGGCGGTCGGGTCGGCGTTGTGCCGGGCGGTGACCCAGTCGGCGACCTGGGCGACCGCCTCCGCGATCGGGACGCCGTTGCGCTGCGACCCGTCGCGGTACCGGAAGGAGACCGCGCCGGCCTCGGCGTCGGTGGCCCCGGCGATGAGCACGAAGGGCACCTTCTGCTTGCTGGCGGTGCGGATCTTCTTCTGCATCCGGTCGTCGGAGTCGTCGATCTCCACCCGGATGCCCTTCTCCCGCAGCAGCAGCGCCACGTCGGTCAGGTAGGGCACCTGCTCGTCGGTGATCGGGATCCCGACGACCTGGACCGGCGCCAGCCAGGCCGGGAACGCTCCCGCGTAGTGCTCGGTGAGCACCCCGAAGAACCGCTCGATGGAACCGAACTTCGCCGAGTGGATCATCACCGGCTGCTGGTGCGAGCCGTCGGCGGCGGTGAACTCCAGCCCGAACCCGGCGGGCTGGTTGAAGTCGTACTGGATGGTGGACATCTGCCAGGTCCGGCCGATGGCGTCCCGCGCCTGCACGGAGATCTTCGGGCCGTAGAAGGCCGCGCCGCCCGGGTCGGGCACGAGCTCCAGGCCGGTCTCCTTCGCCGCCTCCTCCAGCACGGCGGTGGCGTTGGCCCACTCCTCGTCGGAGCCGATGAACTTGGCCTGCTTGTCCGGGTCGTCGCCCCGGGTCGACAGCTCCAGGTGGTAGTCGTCCAGGCCGAAGTCGCTCAGCAGGCCCAGCACGAACGCCAGCAGGTGCCGCACCTCACCGGGCGCCTGCTCGGGGGTGACGTAGCTGTGCGAGTCGTCCTGGGTGAGGCCGCGCACCCGGGTCAGGCCGTGGACGACGCCGGACTTCTCGTACCGGTACACCGAGCCGAACTCGAAGAAGCGCAGCGGCAGCTCGCGGTAGGACCGCCCGCGCGACCGGAAGATCAGGTTGTGCATCGGGCAGTTCATGGCCTTGAGGTAGTACTGCGCGTTCTCCAGCTCCATGGGCGGGAACATGGTGTCGGCGTAGTACGGCAGGTGGCCGGACAGCTCGAAGACGTGCGCCTTGGTGATGTGCGGGGTCCCGACGTAGTCGAAGCCCTCCTCGATGTGCCGGCGGCGGACGTAGTCCTCCATCTCGCGCTTCACGACCCCGCCCTTGGGGTGGAAGACCGCCAGCCCGGAGCCGATCTCGTCGGGGAAGCTGAACAGGTCCAGCTCCACGCCCAGCCGCCGGTGGTCGCGCCGCTCGGCCTCGGCGACCTGCTCCAGGTACGCCTTGTGCGCGTCCTTGCTCTCCCAGGCGGTGCCGTAGACCCGCTGCAGCTGCGGGTTCTTCTCGTTCCCCCGCCAGTACGCGGCGGCGCTGCGGGTCAGGGAGAACGCCGGGATGTTCGAGGTGCGCGGCACGTGCGGGCCGCGGCACAGGTCGGTCCACACCCGGTCGCCGGTGCGGGCGTCGAGGTTGTCGTACATGGTCAGCTGCGCGCCGCCCACCTCGACGTCGGCCCCCTCGGCGGCGTCGCCGGAGGCGCCGCCCTTGAGGCCGATCAGCTCGAGCTTGTACGGCTCGTGCGCCAGCTCGGCACGGGCATCGTCGTCGCTGATCTCCCGCCGGCTGAAGTGCTGCCCGGCCCGGACGATCTCGGTCATCTTCTTCTCGAGGGCCTGCAGGTCCTCGGGGGTGAACGGCCGCTCCGGGTCGAAGTCGTAGTAGAAGCCGTTCTCCACCGGCGGGCCGATGCCCAGCCGGGTGCCGGGGAACAGGTCCTGCACGGCCTGGGCGAGCACGTGCGCGGCGGAGTGCCGGATGACCGCACGCCCCTCGGCGCTGGCCGCCGGGACCGGCTCGACCTCGGCGTCGGTGTCCGGGGCCCAGGCCAGGTCCTTCAGCTCCCCGGAGACCAGCTCCCGGACGACGACCGCGCCGTCGGGGCCCTTGAGCGGCACCCCGGAGTCCTTGAGCGCCTGCACGGCCGTCGTCCCGACCGGCACCCGGATCGGGGCGGCGGTGGACGGTGAGGGCGGCGCGGACACGAGCATCTCCTGGGGATCGGCAGCTCCCGGCCGGACGGCCGGGCACCACCGAGACTAGTGCGCGGGGTGCGGCTGCCCGGTGCGACTTCCTCCAGCCGGGACGATCAGCCCAGCAGGCGGACGGCGTCCCCGTCGACGACCCGGCCGGGCGTGCGGACCTCCGCGTACACGCCAAGGCAGTGCTTGGGGGTGCGGACCACGTCGAGCACCGCCTCCCCCACCTGCAGCCGCCGGCCCACCCAGGCCCGCTCGTCCTGGCCGCCGGTCAGCTGCAGCACCAGGTTGGCCCGCGGGTCGTCGGCCGAGCAGCCCTCGGGGACCTCGCCGGCGGCGGCCCGGTCGATCGCGGCGCGCGAGACCAGATGCACCGCCGCCGCGTCGGTGCGCGGGCCGTCGGCGGAGCGCACCAGCCGCACCGGGCGTCCGAGCACCTCGGTGAGGGTGATCGTGTCCGCCTCGCCGTCCCCGGTGGCGACCACCTGGGACAGCTGGGGCGTCGTCTTCACCGTGACCCGCTCCCCGGTGCCGGCGTCGACCACCGACCAGGCCCGGTCGCCGCGGAGCCCGGCGGCGTCAACCTCGGCCGCCGGCACCGTCCGGCCGGCGAGGGACTTCACCGGGTAGACCGAGATCGAGGCCACCCGCCCCACCACCACGTCTGCGCTGTCGCTCACCCCGGCGACGCTACGCGGAGCGGCGGACCCCCGGACCCGCGCCGGCGGTCAGCCGACCGCGCGCGGATCGGGGCCGCCGCCGCGGCGGCGCAGCCGGCGCAGCTGCGCGTCCAGGTAGGGGCGCGCCCGGCGCTGCCCGCCCCGTTCGGCGATCGCGGTGGCCAGCGTGCCGAGCACGGCGGTCAGCCGGGCCTCGTCCGGGCGCCAGCCGCGCCGGTCGCACTCCTCCAGCCACTCGACGGGCGCGGTGTGCCCGCGCTCGGAGTTGCACCGACGGCAGGCGGCGACCTCGTTCTCCAGCCAGGACGGGCCGCCCTTGACCCGCGGGACGACGTGCTCGGTGCTGGGGGTCACCTGGTCGGAGAAGGTCCGGCCGCACCAGATGCAGGTGGGGCCGTCGCGCTCCACGGCGGCCCGCAGGCGGGCGGCCCGGTCCAGTGCCATCGCCGTCCATGGTGCGCCCCGGCGGGCACCCCCGCTCGGTCCGGCGGCCGCGCCGTGTCCCGGCACGACGAAGGCCCCAGGTCGATGACCTGGGGCCTTGCCTCCGGTGGGCGATACTGGGATCGAACCAGTGACCTCTTCGGTGTGAACGAAGCGCTCTACCGCTGAGCCAATCGCCCGGAGTGGTGATGAGTCTGCCAGATGCTCAGTGCCACAGCGGCACCCACCCCGGCACCCAGTGCGGCACGCCCATGACGTGCAGGGTCACCAGCAGGACCGCGTAGACGAACGCCGCGGTCAGCACGGCGACACCGATGCGCACGACCACCGACTGCCGACCCAGCCACTCGGTCCAGCCGGTCACCTGCCGGCGGGTGAACTCCAGCAGCCGCTCGGCCCAGGCGAACTCCGTGGCCAGCACGAACAGACCGGCGATGACGGTCAGCCAGCCGGGGCCCGGCAGCGGGATGGTGACGATCCCGAAGGCCACGACGACCGCCCCGGCCACGCCCACGAGGACCCGGTAGGGCGCGTCCAGGCTGCGCCGGCCCGCGATGCGCCGGCGCCACCGGTAGTCGGCCACCCGCTCACGCAGGCTGCGCTGCCCGTCGGCGTCCGCGACGGGGACCTCCCCACCGGGTGCCGGCACGGTGTCCTGTCCGTTCAGCTGGCCACCTGCCCTTGACCGACGATGTCCGTCGGGGACGACGGAGCCTCCCGACCGGGCTCGATGCTGATCGCGTACGCGGAGTAGTCGTCCAGCCCGGTCGACGTCGAGCCTACGGTCCGCAGGTCCGTCTGGGGAGTGACCACGTCGAACGTGCCCAACGCCTCGGGGACACCGTCCTGCAGGCCCCAGACGACGTAGGTGCTGTCGTCGCTGTCGTTGACCCTCAGTGTCTGCGCGACCACCTGCACCCGGTCCTCGCGGGCGACCACGGTGGCCACCGCGGTGCCGTCCTCGAGCACCGGCGCGATGGTCGCCCGCCCCGACTCCAGCAGGTCGTCGAGCATCGCCGACTGCTCTGCCGCCGTCGCCTGGGCGGCGTCCCGGTCGCTGGTCACGGCGACGTTCCAGGCGCCCAGCGACAGGATCGCGGCGACGCCTGCGGCGACGAGCGCGGTGGGGAGCACCCGCCGCCAGGCCGGCCGCGGGTCGACGGGTCGGACCGGCAGCGGCGCGCGGAGGTTGCCGAAGCGGCTGGGCTCCAGCGGGGGCACCGACCGCGAGGAGCTCGTGTGCGAGGGCACCGACCGCGGGAGGTCCGCCCGGGTGGGCGGGACCGCAGCCGGCGGGTCGGGCCGCTCCGTGCGCGGGCGGGCGGGCGGCAGCTGCTCGGTCTCCTCCACGGCGGACCGCAGCCGCTCCCGGAGACCCTCGGACGGCTCGGCCTGCGGCAGGTCACCGGCCATCGCCGCCATGACCTCGGCGGTCTCGGCGACGGTCCGGGCGCAGCGGGAGCAGTCGGCGAGGTGCGCCCCGAACAGCGACTCGTCCTCCGGCTCGAGGGCGTGCAGCGCCCAGCCGACCGCGAGCTCGTCCCAGCGCTGGTGGTCGCCCCCGGACCTGCCCACGTCGCTCACCGGGAGCTCCCGTCGACCGGCGCCTGTCCGGGCAGCCCGGCGCCCAGGGTGTCCTTGAGCCGGCGCATGCCCGCCAGCATGCGCGTCTTCACGGTGCCCAGGGGCGTGTCCGTGAGCGCCGCCACCTCACGCTGGGTGTAGCCGCCGTAGTAGGCCAGGGTGAGGGCCTCGCGCTGCGGCGCCGGGAGCTCGTGCAGCGCCGTCCGCACGCGGTCGGCGACGATGCGCCGCCACGCGGCCTCCTCGACGTCGGTGGTCTGGGTGGGTGCGGCGAGGACCAGGTCGTCCTCCGCCCGGGAGCGGCGCCGGCGGTGCGACTCCTCGCGGCGGACGGCGTCGACCGCCTTGTGGTGGACCATCGCGAGCAGCCAGGAGGCCACGCTGCCCCGGTTCCCGTCGAAGGCGCCCGGGTCCCGCCAGATGGTGAGGAACACCTCCTGCAGGACGTCCTCGGCCAGCACGTCGTCACCCAGCACCCGGCGGGCGAGGGCGAAGGCGGGCCGGCGGAACCGCTCGTAGAGCTCGTCGACGGCGCCGCGGTCACCGGCGGCGACCCGCCGGACCAGTGCGAGGTCAGCTGCGCCTTCCTCCTGGCTGCGGGGTGGTCGGCTCACGAGGCCCATGGTCACATGCGGTGTTCGTGCCGTCCGCCCCCTCCGGTTCAGCGCGTTCACAGGCTCCTCCGGACCGGTGAGGCGGGCGACGCCTCGTGGGACCCGTGGGACTCGTGGTGCGCGACACGCCGAGACCATGCGTGACCTTGAGGCTTTTTGGGTCGTTAAGAGGGCATGGCACGTTCTTCGAGGTCTGGCTGCACCGCACGTACCACGTTCCACCTGGTCGGTCCGCAGTCGTGGACCGCAGTCCCGGCTGCGTTGGTCTACGACTCCACCGACCCGTTCGCGGTGCGGGTGCGCTTCGGCGACGGCGCGGTCGATGACGTCGACACCACCCCCTACGACGACCCCGACGACGACGGCGGGGTCGAGTGGCTGCTGAGCCGCGACCTGCTGCGGGCCGGGCTGACCGGTCCGGTGGGCGAGGGCGACGTGCGGCTGTGGCCGGCCCGCGGCGGGCTGGACGTCCTCTTCCTGCAGCTGCGGGCACCCTCCGGCGAGGCGATGTTCGAGCTGTCCGGGACCGTGGTCGGCGACTTCCTGCGGGAGACGGAGCTGCTCGTGCCCGCCGGTGGCGAGAGCGACCTGCTCCGGGTCGACGACGAGCTCACCGCGCTGCTGCGCGGCGGCACCGACAACCCGACGGGTCGCTGAACACCCCACGAGCCGCCGACCAGCGGGAACACCCTCCGTGACACCGGCCGGGACCCCCCTGTCCAACCCCCTGGACCGGGTCGGTTAGAGTTCTTCCCGTGACGCGGACTTGGTCCGCAGCGCGGACGTGGCTCAGTGGTAGAGCATCACCTTGCCAAGGTGAGGGTCGCGGGTTCGAATCCCGTCGTCCGCTCGGAACTCCCGGGCGCTGGTCGCGAGACCGGCGCCCGGCGTGCGGTGGAGTGGCCGAGAGGCGAGGCAACGGCCTGCAAAGCCGTCTACACGGGTTCAAATCCCGTCTCCACCTCGTCCTCCTCGGAGCACGAGCGCGGAGGTGGGTCCGGCTGCAGAGCCGGGAGGGGCGATTGGCGCAGCGGTAGCGCGCTTCCCTGACACGGAAGAGGTCACTGGTTCGATCCCAGTATCGCCCACAGCGAGGCCCCGGATCAGTCGATCCGGGGCCTTCGTCGTCTCCGGGCACCGGCCAGCCGCACCACGGCATCGGCACCGGGCGCCCCACGGGCTGAGCCGGGAGGGCGCTCCGCGCCCGGTCAGCCGACCGGCACGCCGTCCGCCGCGGCCCGCAGGGCGGCCATGTCGAGCTTCTGCATGCCGAGCATCGCCTGCACCGCCCGCTGGGCCCGCGCCGGGTCCGGGTCGGCGAAGAGCTCGGTCATCCCGACCGGCTGGACCTGCCAGGAGAGCCCGTACTTGTCCTTGAGCCACCCGCACTGGCCCCCCTCACCGCCGTCGGCGATGAACCGGTCCCAGAACCGGTCGACCTCCGCCTGGTCGGCGCAGTCGATCTGGAAGGAGACCGCCTCGGAGAAGGTGGACATCGGGCCGCCGTTGATGCCGACGAAGCGCATCCCCCCGGCCTCGAACTCCACCGCCATCACCGCGCCCTCCTGGCCGGGCGCCCCGTCGGGGTACCGCACCACGCCGGTCACCCGGCCGGAGCCGAACACGTCGATGTAGTACTGCGCAGCCTCCTCGGCCTGGCTGTCGAACCACAGGTTCGGGACGATCCTCTGCTCGGGCATGGCGAGTCCTCTCGGTGTGCGGCGCCCAGGGCCGTACAGACCAGGACGCCCGGCGGGGGTGGAACTCATCGCCCGGGCGTCACCCCAGGGCCGGCAGCACCCGCTCGGCCCAGAACCGCTCCACCTGCGCCTCCAGCGCCGCGCGGTCGCCGTCGTTGCGCAGCACCACGTCGGCGACCGCCCGGCGCTCCTCGTCGGTCGCCTGGCTGGCGATCCGGGCCCGGGCGTCCTCGGCCGACAGCCCTCGCTCCCCCAGCCGGGTCACCCGCGTCCCCAGGTCGGTCTCGACCACGAGGACCAGGTCGTAGGAGCCCGCCTGCCCGGTCTCCACCAGCAGCGGCACGTCCTGCACCACCACGGCATCCGGCGGGGCGGCCTGGACCAGCTCGGCCGCCCGCGCGCGCACCAGGGGGTGGACGACGGCGTCCAGGCGGGCGCGCGCCGCCGGGTCGCCGAACACCAGGGCGGCCAGTGCCGGCCGGTCCAGGGCTCCCCCGTCGGTCAGCAGGTCCTCGCCGAACTCCGCCGCCACGGCGGCCAGGCCCGGCGTCCCCGGTCCGACGACCTCGCGGGCGATCCGGTCGGCGTCCACCACCACGGCGCCCCGCTGCGCCAGCAGCGATGCCACGGTGCTCTTGCCCGATCCGATGCCACCGGTCAGTCCGATCCTCAGCACGGCCCGACCCTAGACCGGCCCCCGTGCAGGGTCCCGCCACGAGCTCGTGAGTGGTGGGGGGCAGGGGGGTCCTTGATCTCGGGCAGGTCACGGCGTGGCGCCGCCCGGCGCGTCGCACGAGCCCCACCAGTCACACCACCTACGTTCAGCCCCGGTGGACTTCCCCCGCCACAGCAGAGAGGCAGTGATCATGTCCCGTTCCACGCTCGATGGCGCTCAGTCGGCTGCCGGCACCCCCCGCCGTGGCCGCCACCGGATCGACAACCCCGCCGGGGTCCGTTGCTCCGAGCTGCCCGGCGTGCGGGAGCGCCTGCCCCAGGGCCGCCGCGGGATGTCCCTCCTGCGCGCCCTGCTGCCCACGGTGCCGACCGGGCGCCACACCTGGGACTTCCTGGCCAACGCCGGTGGCCGGCCGCGCACCGCGTTCGCGATCATCCTCAGCCTCTGAGCCCCGCCTGAGCGGTCCGGGGCGGCGCTCCGGTCACCCGCAGCGCGCCCGCCGGGCGTGGGGAAGCGTCCCGACGTCGGCAGCGCGCTCGCCGCTCGGCACCACGCACGGCTCACGGACGAGCCGGCATGCACCCGTCCACTGATCACGGCAGAGCAGGACGATCCCGACGACCCCGTCGAACCCCGCGGTCGGCGGGGCCGTCGCGGTGCTCGATGGCTCTGTCGTGAGGAGTGGGGCCCGGAGGACGAAGGACCCCGTCCCCCTCACCCCTCGCAGGCCCGGGGCGAGCCTCTGGACGGGGCCACAGCTGCGCGGGAACGACAGTGCGCCGTCCACCGGGACGGTGGACGGCGCACTGTCAGGTGCTGCTCAGGCGAGCTGCGGGGTCACTCGCCGCCGGCGAGCTTGGCGCGCAGCGCAGCCAGCGCCTCGTCCGAGGCGAGCGTGCCGCCACCCGCGGACGACGTGTCGCCCTCGGGCTCGGCGGCGCTGGAGTAGCTGCCCCCGGCAGCGGCCTCCGCGTCGGCCTCCTTGGCGGCCGCGATCTGCTTGCGGTGCGCCTCGAAGCGGGCCTGGGCCTCGGCGTACTGCCGCTCCCAGGTCTCGCGGGCCTCGTCGTAGCCCTCGAGCCACTCGCCGGTGTCGGCGTCGAAGCCCTCCGGGTACAGGTAGTTGCCCTGCTCGTCGTAGGAGGCGGCCATGCCGTAGGCGGCCGGGTCGAACTGCTCCTCGTCGCCGACGACGCCCTCGTTGGCCTGCTTGAGGGACAGCGAGATGCGGCGGCGGTCCAGGTCGATGTCGATGACCTTGACCAGGATCTCGTCGCCGACCTGCACGACCTGCTCCGGGATCTCCACGTGGCGCTCGGCCAGCTCGGAGATGTGCACCAGGCCCTCGATGCCCTCGTCGACACGCACGAACGCACCGAAGGGGACCAGCTTGGTGACCTTGCCGGGGACGACCTGCCCGATCTGGTGGGTCCGGGCGAACTGACGCCACGGGTCCTCCTGGGTCGCCTTCAGCGACAGGGAGACCCGCTCACGGTCCAGGTCGACGTCGAGGACCTCGACGGTGACCTCCTGGCCCACCTCGACGACCTCGGACGGGTGGTCGATGTGCTTCCAGGACAGCTCGGAGACGTGCACCAGGCCGTCGACGCCGCCGAGGTCCACGAACGCACCGAAGTTGACGATCGAGGAGACGACGCCCGTGCGGACCTGGCCCTTGGCGAGCTTGTTGAGGAACTCGCTGCGGACCTCGGACTGGGTCTGCTCCAGCCACTGGCGACGGGAGAGGACGACGTTGTTGCGGTTCTTGTCGAGCTCGATGATCTTCGCCTCGAGCTCGCGGCCCACGTAGGGCTGCAGGTCGCGGACGCGACGCATCTCGACCAGCGAGGCGGGGAGGAACCCGCGGAGGCCGATGTCGAGGATCAGGCCGCCCTTGACGACCTCGATGACGGTGCCGACGACGACCTCGTCGGCCTCCTTCTTGGCCTCGATCGTGCCCCAGGCGCGCTCGTACTGGGCGCGCTTCTTGGACAGGATCAGGCGCCCTTCCTTGTCCTCCTTCTGGAGGACGAGGGCTTCCACCTCGTCGCCGACCTTGACCACCTCGGTGGGGTCGACGTCGTGCTTGATGGACAGCTCACGCGAGGGGATGACGCCCTCGGTCTTGTAGCCGATGTCCAGCAGCACCTCGTCGCGGTCGACCTTGACGATCACGCCTTCGACGATGTCGCCGTCGTTGAAGTACTTGATGGTCTGGTCGATCGCGGCGAGGAAGTCCTCGGCGGTGCCGATGTCGTTCACCGCGATCTGCGGGGTGCTGTCAGGACGGACCTGGGTGGAGGTCATGTGGTCGAGTGCTCCGGACGGGGGATGCGTAGGGACAGGATCACCCGCAGCCCGGTCAGGCCGCGGGGAGGTACACGGGAGACGCGCGGAGAGCCACCCGTACAGGGGAGGCAACACCACAGACCTCTGGCGTGGTTCCTCATGGTACGGACGCCGCGGAGGCCGGTCCACCACGGGTCCGGGCCGGGCTCCCGGCAGCCGGGGCGGGTCGGCGTGTCACGATCGGCGCGTCATGGACGGCGCCCCGGCGGGACCCCCGCTCACCCCCCTCCCCCTGGCCGCCGACGGCTACCCGGCGGCCGGCGGGGTCACCCGCCGCGCGGCCGGGCCGGCCGAGTCGGCGCGGGCCAACCGCGGCTGGTGGGACGCCGCCGCGCCCGCCTACCTCGCCGAGCACGGGGGCGACCTGGGCGACGCCGACTTCCTCTGGTGCCCCGAGGGCCTGCGGGAGGCCGACGCGCACCTGCTCGGCGACGTGACCGGCCGCCGGGTGCTGGAGATCGGCTGCGGGTCGGCGCCCTGCTCCCGCTGGCTCCGCGGTGCCGGGGCCGAGCCGCTGGCGCTGGACGTCTCCGGCGGCATGCTCGCCCGGGCCGCCGAGCTGAACCGGGCGACCGGGCTCGCCGTCCCGCTGCTGCAGGCCGACGCCGGTGCCCTGCCGCTGACCGACGCGAGCGTGGACCTGGCGTGCTCGGCCTTCGGCGGGCTGCCGTTCGTCGCCGACGCGCCGGCGGTGCTGGCCGAGGTGGCCCGGGTGCTGCGCCCCGGCGGCCGCTTCGTCGCCTCGGTGAACCACCCGATGCGCTGGCCGATGCCCGACTCCCCCGACCCCGAGGACCTGCGGGTCGTCTCCTCCTACTTCGACCGCCGGCCCTACGTGGAGACCGACGGCTCCGGGCGGACGGTCTACGTCGAGCACCACCGCACGATCGGCGACTGGGTGCGTGCGGTCGCCGGCGCCGGGTTCGTGCTCACCGACCTGGTCGAGCCGGAGTGGACGCCGGGGCGCACGGAGACCTGGGGCCAGTGGTCACCCGCGCGCGGCGAGCTCGTGCCAGGCACGTTGATCCTGGTCTGCGACCTGCCGACCTGACCTGCGCTCACCAGAGCGGGCCGTCGCGCCAGTCGCAGGTGAGCTCGCCGGCCGGGTCCAGCCGTGCGGTGACGGGCAGGACGAACACGGCCCCGTCCTCGTCCGGTGTCCGGACCGTCCCCGCCGGGGTGAGCGCCGAGACCGGGCCATGCCACGGCTGCCATCCCAGCGACCGGTACAGCGGCCACCCGTCGGCGGTGGCGCTGAGCGCGCCGAGCTCGTAGCCGCCGCGGACCACCGTCTCCAGCGCGCCCATCACGGTCGTGCCGTGGCCGCGGCGCCGCACGCCGGCGGCCACCCCGACGGCCTCGACGTACCCGGTGCGCCATGCCCGCCCACCGTGCAGGAAACGCCGCTGGACGACCGAGCCGTGGGCGACCAGCCGTCCCCCGTCGTGGACCAGGGCGTGCATGCCGCCGAGGGCGTGGTCCCAGTCCTCGTCGTCGAACTCGAGGAAGGCGGCGCGCAGCAGCGCCTCCGCGGCGGCGAGCGTCGCGGCGTCCAGCTGGGCGGTGTGCGCGATCGTGACGCCGGCCATCGGCCCATCGTCGTCCGGCCGCGGCCGCTCCGGCTGGTTCCTCAGTCCGGGACGACGACCTGGCGGGCGCCGCCCCTGGCGGTCGCCTCCCACGCCTGCCCGATCCGGGAGCACGGCAGCACCTCGTGCGCCACGGCCAGCCGGCCGGCGGCGGCGTGCCCGAGGACGGCGGAGACGGCGTCCGCCCGCTGCACCGGGGTGAGCGCGTTGTTGGTGTAGCCGAGCACCGAGGCGCTGCGGGCGCGCAGCACCGCGGAGGAGAACAGTGCAGTGTCGCCAGCGGCGCCGCCCAGGTTGACCAGCCGCCCACCGGGAGCGAGCGCCCGGGACGCGGCGGCCGCCGCCGTCCCGAACACCGGGTCGACGACGACGTCGACGTCTCCGCCGCTGGCCTGCCGGAGCCGGTCGGCGAGGGCGGCGACGTCGTCGTCCTCGACCAGTTCGACCACCTCGTCGGGGCCGGACCGCCCGGCCCGGTCCGCCGACCCGGGCCGGCAGACGGCGACCACCCGCGAGGCACCCAGCAGCCGGGCGGCGCCGACGGCCGCCTGGCCCACCGCTCCCCCGGCGCCGAGGACGACGACCCGCTCCCCGGCCCGCAGCGCCGCGCGCCAGGTCAGCGCCATCCACGCCGCGACCGCGGAGAGGCCCAGCGACGCGGCCACCGGGTCGGGCACCTCGCTGTCGATCGGCACCAGGTCGGCGTCGACGACCGCGCAGTGCTCGGCCAGGCTGCCGTCGCCGGGCGCCATGCCGGCCGAGGTCGCGAACCACACCCGGGTGCCGGCCGGGAGCGCGGCGGAGGCGGTGACCACCCCGACGCCCTGCACGCCCGGGACGTAGGGCACCGCGGGCTCGCCGAAGTAAGAGGTGCCCGAGGCGCACAGCAGGTCCAGCGGCACGACCGGGGCGGCCGTCACCCGCACCAGCGACCGCCCGTCGCCGGGCACCGGGTCGGGGTGGTCGGACCAGGTCGGCGTGCCGCCCGGGGCCCGCAGGACCGCGGCGCGCACCGGCTCAGGTCGCGATGTCGGGGTAGGGCAGGGAGATGTGCGCCATCGCCCTGCCGTAGGCGCGCTGGTACTCCAGCGGCCCGTGGTCGCGCTCGAACATCGCGATGAACAAGGTGAGCGTGAGGAACGGGTGCGCGCCCATCTGGAACAGCGTCACGTGGTCGTGCTCGCGCAACGCCCGCCGCTCGTCCTCGGTGAAGGACAGCCACGTCGTCCGCTCGTCGGCGGTGCAGTTGAGCAGCCGGCCGGCCATCTCGGCCTCCCACCACTGCACGGTACCGACCGGGTCGGTGCGGTAGCGCTCGACCAGCTCGGGGTCGCGGTCGACGGTGTAGAGGAACTTGTCCAGCAGGTACTTCGTCATCGGGGGTCTCCCTGCGGGTACCAGGTGAAGTAGGCCTCCATCGTGTGGAACAGGTCCAGGGTGTCGACGTGGTCGGCCTTCTGGCCCTCGCCGGCCACGCCCATCATCAGCATGAAGTCCATGAACCCGTGGGTGGCGTTGCCCGGCGCGTGGAGGCTGTCCAGCGTCACCTCGGCCAGGCAGCCCTCGATGTCGCCGCCGGCGATCCACTCCACCGCCCTGCGGTCGAACTCGGGGTCGGGACCGTGCTCGCCGAACTGGCGCGGCCCTCCGAGCTCCAGGCTCAGGTGACCGGTGCCGATGACCGCCACCCGCTTGTCGCTGTCCCAGGACTCCACCATCTCCCGCAGCGCCTTCCCCAGCTGCACGAAGCGCTTCGGCTGCGCCAGCGGCGGGGCGAAGATGTTGGTGTAGACGGGCACGATCGGCAGGTCGGCCTCGGGCCGCAGCGTGATGATCGGGCAGGTGATGCTGTGGTCGATCCGCAGCTCGTTGCTGAACGCCAGGTCGAAGTCCCGGTCCAGCCCGTCGCGCAGGATGTGCGCGGCCAGCTCCTCCTCCCCGCGCAGCGTCATCCGGGGCAGGCCGAACTCGCGCTCCTCGTTGTGGAAGTTCGCGTCGAAGAACGGCGCCTTGCCCACCAGGAACTGCGGCATGTTGTCCAGCCACAGCTGGTGGAAGTGGTCGCTGCCGACCATCACCAGCACGTCGGGCCGGGCCGCGGTCAGCGTCTCCCGGAACCGCTCGATCTTGGCCACCCACTCGTCGGCGAACGGCGGGCGGTCCGCGCCGGTCGAGGTGCTGGCCCGGTGGTAGAAGGGGTGGTGGGTGGACGCGATGACCGCGACCAGCTCAGCCATGTCGGCCTCCGTCGGCGTCGTCGGGGTGGAGGGGTGCGGGGACGTAGGG
>NZ_SJEX01000111.1 GCF_005930495.1 Modestobacter excelsi
GGTGTGGGCGGCCGGTTCGGCGCTGGGGTGGGCCGACATGGCTCCTCCTCGAGATCGGATCTGCGGGTCCGGCTGCCACGCTCGCCGCTGAGGAGGACGCTCACGCCGGCAGAACCACCGGGTTCACGGCCATTCGGCTTTCCCCGGCTGTCGGTGCGGTCGCGCTCGCCGGACGGGACGTCGAACGCGCGGCGATGACCGCCCTTTGTCGGCGCCGTCCCCGCCCACCCTCCGAGCGCAGCTCACCGGGGGAGAGGAGACCGCTCGGACGACCGACCCGGTGGTCGACCCGGCGATCGGCCGGCGCGACGCCGCCGAGCCGCTCCTGGCGTCCTGACCGTCGCGGTCGGCGCCGGCTGGACGGATCCGGCCACAGCGCATCGCCGACCGGCAGACGAGCTCGTGCGGGACACGTGCCACTCACTGCTGCAGGCCGAACGCGGCCCGGGGGGAGGAGCGGCACGCTATCGGTCGCGAGGGGGAGACAGATCCGACGGCAGGAGGAGGAGATCGGGCTCCGCCGCCCCTACGGTAGCTGTGTGCCGAGTTCCCTCCGGTGCTCCCGGGCAGCGGCGGCTGCCCATCCGCTGGTCGCCGACACGGCTGCCGCGGGAGTCCTGGCCGTCCTCGGCCTGCTGGCCGTGCGGGTGGGCATCGACACCGCGCCGGCCGGCTACCGGCCCCCGCCGACCCCGGTCTGGGTGGGGCTGACGCTGGCGTTGGTGTTGCCGCTGGCCGTCCGCCGACGCTCCCCCCTCGCCGTCCTCGTGGTGATCACCGCGGTGTTCTTCCCGTACCGGCTGACCGACGTCCCGGACCTCACCGTCTCCGTGGTCGTGTGGTGGCTGGCGCTCTACAGCGCGGGCGCCTACGGGGATCCGCGCCGACGGAACGGGGTGCGTGCCCTGAACGTGGTGGCCGCGCTCGGGTTCCTCACCTACCGGCTCGTGGTCGTCGCCGGCCAGGTGGTCCACGGCCCGCTGCTGTTGCGAGCGGTCTTCCTCGTGCTCTTCAACGTCGCTTTCGTCGTCGCCGCCTGGATGTTCGGCGACGTCACCGCCGAACGCCGCGAGCACGAGCGGAGCCTGGTCGAGCGGGCCGCCCAGCTGGAACGCGAGCGTGAGGAGCGGGCCAGACGCGCGGTGTTCGACGAACGCGTGCGCATCGCCCGGGAACTGCACGACGTCCTGGCACACCACGTGAGCGTCATGGGGGTCCAGGCCGGGGCCGCCCGCCTGGTCATGAGTGACCGGCCGGCCCGGGCGGCGGAGTCGCTGGCCTCCATCGAAGCGACCAGCCGCCAGGCCGTGGTCGAGCTGCACCGGGTGCTCGGCCTCCTGCGGCAGGAGGACGACCCCGAGCGCCTCGGCCCTCAGCCGCGGCTGAGCGACGTGGACCGGCTGGTTGCCGAGTTCGCCGAGACCGGTCTCACCGTGCAGGTCCACGTCCAGGGACGGCCCGGCGTCCTGCCCTCGTCGGTGGAGGTCTCGGCCTACCGGATCATCCAGGAGGCACTGACCAACGCGCTCAAGCACTCCACCGGCCGGCACGTCCTCCTCCGGCTGACCCACCAGACGCACCAGCTCGCCGTCGAGGTCACCAACGACGGCTGCGCCAAGGGCGGCCCACAGGGTGCTGGTGGGCACGGGATCATCGGCATGCGCGAACGCGTGACGCTGCACGGCGGCCAGTTCACGGCGGCTCCGCTGAGCTCCGGGGGCTTCCGCGTCAGCGCCTGCTTCCCGATCGACGGGCCGATCCGGTGAGCGTTCGCGTGGTGCTGGCCGACGACCAGACCCTGGTGCGCAGCGGCTTCCGGCTCATCCTCGAATCCGTCGGCGACATCACCGTCGTCGGGGAGGCCGCGGACGGCCGCCAGGCCCTCGACCTCGTCACCGACCTGCAGCCCGATGTGGTCCTGATGGACATCCAGATGCCCGACCTCGACGGGCTGGAGGCCACCCGGCGCATCGGGCTGCTCGGCGACCGCCTGGCGACCCGGGTCCTGGTGCTCACCACGTTCGAACGGGACGACTACGTCTTCGAGGCCTTGCGGGCCGGGGCGAGCGGCTTCCTCCTCAAGAACTGCCCGCCCGAGGACCTCCTGCGCGCCGTCCGCCTCGTCGCACGAGGGGATGCCCTGCTGGACCCCGCGGTCACCCGCCGGATCATCGAGGACTACGTCACCCGACCCGCCCCCGCCGAGCGGCACCCGCAGACCCTCGACCGCCTCACCGAGCGCGAGCTCGACGTGCTCAGGCTGCTGGCACGGGGCAGGTCCAACAGCGAACTCGCCGCTCAGCTGTACGTCAGTGAAGGGACGATCAAGACGCACGTCTCCAGCATCCTGGCCAAGCTGGGCCTGCGGGACCGCGTCCAGGCCGTCGTCTTCGCCTACGACCACGGCGTCGTGCGCCCCACGTGCTGATCCCTCTCGACGGGTCCGGTGCGACCCGGCGCAGCTGCGACGTGCGCGGCGCTCAGCTGCCCGATCCCGCGACCCCCGCCACCGTGGCCGCGACCGCCCCGCTCGTCGCAGCGTCGCGGCGAGCACGCCGGATCCCGTCGGCCACCGCAGCCGCGATCGGGTCGTAGGCGAGAACCGGACGCCCACGCCGGCGCACCGTGTCGCGGTCGACGTGGAGGAGCCGGTGGAGGTCTGCCGCCCTCACCAAGGCGGCGAGGGCGTTGACCCGCGGGTCGTCCACCGGCCCGAACAGCGCTGCGACCACACGTGCCCGCAGCGTCTCCACAGCGCCGGGGTCGGCGATCCGGTACGAGCTGAGGGGAGCAACGCCGAGCAGGCGTCGTCGGGAGCGGACGACGGAGCCGTCGGCCGTCATCGAGCTGAGCAGGTGCTGCCCCAGGCGGCTTCGCGGCGCGGCCAGCAACTCGATCGCCGGCCCCACCCCGGTCTCGCGCGTCAGCCGGCCACGGACGTGCTGCACCAGGGGGCCGGGCCGGACGGACGGCGCCTCGGGGATCAGCCGGTCGCCCGCCAGCCGCGCGGCGCCCTGGGCGAGGCAGTCCTGGAGGACGGCCCCGGCGAGAGCGCGCGGCAACGCGAGGCCATGAGGGCGGCGGAGCGTTCCCCGCGCCGGGTCGGCGGTGACGAGCATCAGGTCCTCGGCGAGGAGCGTGTTCACGGTGGTCCTCCGCATGGGGGGTGTGGACAGTGGCTGCACGACGTCGACGCTCCACGGGCCGGCCGGCACTGTCATCGCCCGCAGGACCGACCCGGGCACCCCCCGGGAGCACGAGGCTGAGTCCTCCCGGCTCGGTCCGGAGGCGGAGCGCTGAGGAACCGACGCTCGCCCGACCGGCCGGGTCAGGAACGACGAGGCCCTGACCTTCGACCCATCGACAGCCGGTGGGCGAACTGCCACGGTCCCCTCACCGGGGGTGGGGAGGGGATCCGGATGGCGACGGCTGCCGCGGAGACGCCCGGGAGGGTCGGCCGCTGGCCGGGACTCGACCTCGTCCGGGCGGTCGTCGTCGGCGGTCTGATCCCCTTCCACGCGGCGCTGGTCTTCGACGCGACCGACGACTTCTACGTGAAGAGCGACCGCACCGCCGACCTCACCCCGTTCGCGGCTCCCGTTGTGGTGGCGGCGATGCCGCTGCTCTTCCTGGCCGCGGGGATCGGCGCCTGGCATTCCTGGCGGGCCCGTGGCGCGGGGAACTACGTGCGCCGGCGGCTGCGCCGCCTGCTCGTGCCGTTGGTCGCTGGCACGGTGTTGCTCGTCCCGCTGCCGGTCTGGCTGCGGCAGCGTGCCGGCCCTGGCCACGGCGAGTCCTACGCCGCCTTCTGGCGGGCCTTCTTCCGCATCCGCTGGGACTGGGCGGAGTTCCCGTTCCCTCTCCAGCCGGCCGCTGACGGTCGCGGCTTCGAGACCGGGCACCTGTGGTTCGTGTACCTGCTGCTGCTGTACTCGCTGGCTGTGCTGCCGCTGCTGGGGTGGCTGGGTTCCGCTCGCGGAGGGCGCACGCTGCGTGTGCTGGCCGACGTCACAGAGGGGCGAGGGGTGGTCCTGCTGCCCGCAGTCCTCCTGGGCGCGATCGCCGCCGGGCTCGGCCTGGACGAGGGGATCGCCGCGGGCAACGCCCTCGGCTACCTGTTCTTCTTCGGCGCCGGTGCGATCCTGGCCGCCGATCCGCGTTTCCAGGAGCTGGTGCGCCGCGACGCGGGCCTGGCCGGGGTCGTCGCCGTCACGCTCCTGTCCGTCGCCGGGGGAGCGCTCCTGCTCGGCGGGGACGGTGATCCCCTGCTCGGCCGCGATCCTGTCCTCGTCATCGGCAGGGCGGCGTACGGCGCCGCCGGATGGTGCGCCGTCGTGGCGGTCATCGGCGGGCTGGCCCGGCGGGGAACGTCCGCATGCGGAGCGGGGCGGGAACGCCCACCGGCCAGTGGTCGCTTCGTGCGCTACGCCGCTCCCGCTGTGCTGCCCTGGTACGTGCTGCACCAGCCGGTCGTCGTGACGGTCGCCTACCTCGTGGTCGGGAGCCCGCTGCACCCCACGCTGGAGTACCTGCTCATCTGCACCGGGTCGGCTGCCGTGACGCTGCTGGCCTACGACCTCCTCGTCCGGCGGACGGCGTTGACCCGCGCGCTGTTCGCCGGAGCCTGAGCGTCCGGACGGTTGATCAGGCGCCGGCTCGGCTGAGGGCGGCACTGCTCAGAGGTCATGTGCGTCATCGGGCCGCGGTCGGCGCCGGAGCACCCCGGTGACCGATCCGACCCGGGCCTGGGCCTGCCGCAGCCCGGCGATCAGCGGCATCAGGTCGTCGTGGATGCGCCGCAGCGTGTCGGGCACCGTGTCGACGGCGGGATCGTCGAGCACCCTGCCCACCCGCTCCAGTCCCGGCTTCAGTGCCCGCACCGGCTGCTGCATCTCCTCGACCAGGCCCTCGAGCCGCTCGGTGATGCGCTGGGCCGACTCGATCGTCTCCCGGGCCAGCGTGGTGGCCTCGGTCAGCTCCCCGATCGTCCGGTTGAGGTCGGTCAGCGTGCGCGGCAGCTGGGCGAGCGCCTCGGTCTGCTTCTGCAGCAGCGACAGCAGGTCACCGAGCCCGGGGATGCCCGGCATCCCCAGCCCGCGGAAGGCGTCCACACCCCAACCGTCCGCGACCGCAGGTCGCGGCGCAAGCGGGGCGCCGGAGCCCGGTGAGCAGGCCGCGCCGATCGCGCCGGTGCCCGGCCCCCCGCAGGGCGGCCGGGCACCGACGCGATCAGTTGCTGGGGCCTGCGAGGAGCAGGTCGGCGAGCCTCGGTGGTCCTCGCCAGCTCTCGTGGTGCGTCCGCCTCAGGCAGGTCGGGCGCGTGGACCCGGTCCGGTCGCTCGGGACCACCGTCGGCGCCCGTCCTCCTGTCAGCGCCCCTCTCCCGGACCGTCCCGGAGGGAGCCCTCGACGCGGTGGTGTGCCGACCAGATCTCCTCCGGCAGGTTCTCGAAGAGCTTGAGGTGCTCCTCCCGGTGCGTCATCTCCTGCTGCCAGCGGGCCGTGTCGATCGTGAGCAGCCGTTCGAGGTCCCCGGGCGGCAGGTCCATGCCGCGCAGGTCGAGCTCCTCCGGGGTGGGCACGATGCCGACGGGCGTGCTGGTCCCGGTGACCTCGCCGTCCCGCAGCTGCATCAGCCAGAGCAGGGCCCGCAGGTTGTCCCGGTAGCCGGGCCACAGGAAGTGCCCGTCCTCGGGGTCGCGCTGGAACCAGTTGACGTGGGCGAACAGCGGCGGCTCCGCCGCCGCGCCGATGATCGACAACCAGTGGGCGGCGTAGCGGCCCTCGGGGACGGCCATGAACGGCCGCATGGACATCGGGTCGTAGCGCAGCACGCCCTCGGTGCCCTCGGCGGCGAAGGTCGCCTCGGCACCCAGGGTCAGGCCGTCGTAGACGCCCTCGGCGAGATCGGTGATCGCGCGGACGAGCGGCTCGCGGTCACGCGTGCGCCCGCCGAAGATGATCGCGTCGATCGGCACGCCCTCGGGGCGTTCGTAGTCCGACGCGATGTTGGGCACGTTGGCCAGGGTCGTGGTGAACCGGCTGTTCGGGTGCGCCCAGGGGGAGGTGTCGGTGCCCTCCGGCCGATCGGAGACCAGCGCACCGGTCCAGTCCCGCCAGCCGGTGACGTCGGCCGGTGGCTGCGGCGTCTTCCCCTCCCACCACACGTCCTGGGTGTCGGCGTTGTAGGCGACGTTGGTGAAGATGGTGCCGGTGCCGGGGGCGATCGCCGCGACCGCGGTGGGGTTGGTGTCCTCGTTGGTGTCCTTGGCGACCCCGAACACGCCGAACTCGGGGTTGATGGCGTAGATGCGGCCGTCGGTCGGGTCGACGCGCAGCCAGGCGATGTCGTCGCCGTAGAAGTCGACGCGGTAGCGGTCGCCGAGGGCGTCGGGTGCCAGCGTCATCGCCAGGTTCGTCTTGCCCGAGGCGCTCGGCATGCCGCCGCAGACGTGGTACGTGCGGCCGGTCTGCTTGTCGGTGATGCCCAGCAGCAGGAACTGCTCGGCGAGGAACTGCCCGGAGGACCACCCGTCGTAGGCCGCCTGGCGCAGGCCGTGCGCGATCTTGCCCAGCAGCGCGTTGCCGCCGTAGGAGGACCCGTAGTGCAGGATCGTCCGCTCGTCGGCGACGGTGACGAAGTAGCGCTGGTCGTCGGGCGTGCCCTGGCCCAGCTTCTCCAGGTCCCCGGTGACGTGCACACCGCGGACGAAGCTGTCCGGGTCGGCGAGGTCGTTGACGTGCTCCACGCCGACCCTGCCCATCCGGATCATGTGCAGCACGACGGTCCGGGCGTCGGTGAGCTCCACGCCGGTGGCGAAGCCGGCCAGCGGCGAGCCGGGCGGCGCCATCAGGTAGGGGACGACGTACATGGTCTTGCCGGCCGAGGCGCCCCGCATCCGCTCCTCGAGCAGCGGCTTCATCTCCGCGGACGGGCGCCAGTTGTTGTAGACGCCGGCGTCGGCGGGGTCGCTGGTGGCGACCACCGTGCGCTCCTCGGAGCGCGCGGTGTCCTTCCGGTGGCTCCGGGAGTAGTAGCGGCCCTCACCGGCGGGGAAGAGCTCGCCGGCGGCCAGGGCCTCCTCGATGAGCCGCCCGTCGTCGGCGGCGTCGACCACCTCGAGCCGTTCGGCGCCGGTCAGCTCGAACCAGTGCCGCACGTGCTCCCGGACCTTGCTGTTGGTCAATCCCGCCTGATCGAGAACGGCGTCAACGGCGATCACGACCTCACCTGCTTCTCATGGAGGAGATGGAACGTCGCACGGGAACGTATCGGTGCGGCGCCGTCGATGCCTCGTCGACGGACCGGCGGACCAGGTCGGAGGTGCCGACGTCGCGCCTGCCCCGGGCTCGGCGAGGGGCCGGTTCACCGGCTGACGGCGTAGGGGAGCAGGACGTCGTCCGGTCCCTCGGGGCGGCGGACGTCGAGCAGGTGCAGGTCGGTGGGTCGGTCGAAGGCAGGGATCCCGCCGGCGAGCGCGCGGGGCCCGACCATCAGGTGGATCTCGTCGACGAGCCCCTGGACGAGCAGCCCGTTCCACGTCGTCCGGCTGCCGAACACCAGGATGTCCCCGGTTCTGCGCTGCTTCTCGGCGGTGACCCGCGCGGCCACGGCAGCGCGCGGGACGACGGTCGTCATGCCGTGCCACGGGTTGTCTGCCGGCACGACGAGCGCGTCTCTGACGACGATCTTCGGCAGCGGGTCGTAGAGCCGGCTGACTTCGCGGCTGACGTCGCTGAGGGCGCGGTCGGTCGGGTCGTGCGGGGCGTCGGCGATCTGCGGCCAGTAGGAGCTGAAGCCCTCGAACGCGCGCCGGCGGAGCAGCACGGTGCCCGCGGCACGGATCCGTTCGAGGTCCTCCTCCGGTCGGGGCCCGGGGTGGACCTTCTCCCTCCTGGGTCGGAGCGAGCCAGGCTCCTCGACAGACCCGGCGCGGGGCGTGGGCAGGGACGTCGCGGCCGACGGGCGCCACGGTGTCGGCGCTGGTTGTGCCCGGCGGGTGCAGCCGGTTGGGTGTGCACGGTGCCCGCTCCCTCCGGAGCGATCAGTCGCCGTGACCCCGAGGAGAGCCCTTGAACAAGTCCGAGCTGATCACCAGGATGGCCGAGCGGCTCAACGGGGACCGCGCGGCGGCCGCGGCCGCCGTCAACGGGGTCCTGGACGAGATCGAGGGCAGCGTCGCGCGCGGTGAGCGTGTGGCGCTGAGCGGGTTCGGGACCTTCGACCGCCGCGAGCGGGCGTCACACCCCGGCCGCAATCCGCGGACCGGTGAAGCGATCCAGGTGGGCCCGTCCGTGGTGGCCGTCTTCCGCCCCGGCACCGGGTTCAAGAGCCTGCTCGCCGCAGCCGACGGCGTGGCGGTGACGACGGCGTCCGCCGTCACCGGGAGCAGCGTCCCGCAGGCCGAGGACGGGAAGTCGGCAGCCGCCGTGGCGGATGCCCCCGCCGGCCGGGTGGAGGCAGCCGCCCGCTCCGGCAAGAAGGCCGGCAAGGAAGCGAGCGAGAAGGCCGGCAAGAAGGCGACCGAGAAGGCGGGCAAGAAGGCGACCGAGAAGGCGGGCAAGAAGGCGACCGGCAAGGTCGGCAAGAAGGCGGCCGAGAAGGCGAGCACGGCGTCCGGGAAGAAGAAGCCGGGGAAGAAGCGGGCTGCGGGCGACCGCTGACCTCGAGCGACACCGGCACGGTCGTGCCGACGGCTCCAGCGAGATCCGGCTAGCGCCTCTTCAGCGCCGCGAGCGCAGTCTCGATCCGCAAGCGGGTGTCCTCGGACGTCCAGCCGGCGAGGACGGCCGCGTCGCCTCCTCCGGTCGCCTCGATGGCCGCGTCCGCCGGTCGGTGCAGCTGGACCTTGGCCATCCGGTACGACTCCGGCGACCGTGCGGCCATCTCGTCGGCCAGCGCGACCGCCCTCGCGAGCAGCTCGCCGGGCTCGGTGAGTTGGTCGACCATGCCCAGGACCAGCGCCTGTTCGCGGTCCACCGTCTGGGCGCCGAGCAGCACCTGGCCGGCACGGGGGCCGAGCGCGTGCCGGACGATCTCCAGCGCGGCCGTCGGGAAGGGCACGCCGACCGTGAGCTCGGCCAGCCCCATCCGTCCGCCCGACATCAGCCGCAGGTCGCACGCCAGAGCCAGCACGCAGCCACCGGCGATCGCGTGCCCGTTGACCGCAGCCACCGTCGGCCGCGGGTGGTCGAAGACCGCGCGGAACAGCCGCGACAGCGCAGTCAGGAGCTCCTCGGCGTACGGACGGCCGCCGTCGAGGACCCGGCGCAGGTCCACCCCGGCGGAGAACGCCGAGCCGCTGCCGGTGATGACCAGCGCCCGGTCCGACGCGCTGACGGCCTCGGCCAGAGCGTCGAGCAACTCCACGTCGAGGGCGCCGACGCGACCGTGCTCGATGCGCAGGACAGCCACGCCATCCCGGTTCTCCGTGATCAGCATCGGGTCATCATCCACGCACCTCGACGGGCTCCGGCTGACCGGAGTCCCGGCGCGGGACAGGTCCGTCGCCGAGAAGCGATCGGTTGTCGGCTCGTAGGACTCCGCGTGGGGCGGGCGCGGTCACCCGTGGTGCGGCGCGTTGAATCTGTCGGATGGACGCGACGGCGGAACTCCCGACGCTCAACGCGCACCGGGCGGGGACCGGACCGACCCTGGTGCTCCTCCCGGGCCTCGCCAGTCCCATCGGCGAGTTCGGCACGGTGCTGCCGGAGCTGGCCCGGCGGTACGAGGTCGTGGCGCTCGACCTCCCCGGCCAGGGCGGGTCTCCCGCGCTGCCCCCGCCTCTGCGGCCCGACGTCGGGACCCTGACCGACGCCGTGGAGCGGGAGCTCGATCGCCAGGGGGTCTCCGTGGCGCACGTGCTGGGCGTCTCCCTCGGCGGCCGCATCGCGCTGGAGCTGGCGCGACGCCACCGCGCAGCCTCCGTGGTCGCCATCGCGCCGACCGGGCCGGTGACCCCGCCGGAGCGGGCGTACCAGGCGGCCATGTTCGTCGGCGCTCGACTGGTCACCGGCGCGCTGGCCCCGGTGGCCGGCCCGCTGATGCGCCTCGCCGGCCCCCGCACGGCCCTGCTGGGGTTCCTGCGGGTCAGGGGTTGGCGCACACCGCCCGACGAGGCAGCGGCACTGGTCCGCGAGTTCGCGACGGCTGAGGACTTCTGGCGGCTGGTGCGGTACGCCGTCCTGCCGGAGGCGACGCTGGACCACCGGATGGTCGACTGCCCGGTGGTCATCGCCCAGGGCACCCACGACGTCCTGGCCACCAGCCAGTCGTTCTGGCTGGCGGCCCTGGTACCGGGTGCCCGGTTCCGGCTGCTGCCCTTCGCCGGCCACAGCAGCATCGCCGACGTCCCTCAGCGAGTCATCGCGCTGGTGGCCGAAGCCGTGGACGCGGCCGCTGCCCGGTGACCGTGGAGCTCCGCGGCCCGCGCCGCCCCGCCCCGCCCCCCGGGTCACCGGAGCAGGGGCTTGAGCACGAAACCCGCCACCGCGAGCGCTTCGGTGGCCAGCGGGACCCGCTTCAGCAGCGGCTGTCGCTGCAGCGACGTGTAGAGGCTGGTCGGCCAGGCGCTGGCGTCGAATCCGTCGCGGGCGGTGTCGTGGGCATCCAGCGGCGCGAAGAGGTTGTCCGGCGCGTCGGCCGACTTCGGCTCCCCGGTGTCGTGCGCCTCGAAGCCGAACCGGACCAGGAGTGCGTCGACCAGGCGTGGTGCCAGCTTCTCCCCGAGGATGAGCGCCTTGGCCGATCCGCCGACGACCAGGTCCCGGACGGGGTGCTCCGCGGCGTACCGGATGGCGTCCACGACGACCTCGGGCTGGTAGATCGGCGGGGGCGCGACAGGCTTGACACCGATCTTGGTGCGGGCCTGGTCGAACAGCGGCGTGTTGATCGTCGCGGGCATCACGTTGGTGACGCTGATCGGAAGCTCCGCCCGCTGCACCTCCATCCGCAGCGTCTCGACGAATCCGTCGATGCCGTGCTTGGAAGCGCAGTAGGCCGTCTGCAGCGGCACGCCCCGCTTGGCGCCCATCGAGGAGATGTGGATGAGTGCTCCGCCCTGTCGCGTCAGGTGCGGCAGAGCAGCCATGGCGCCGTGGACCTGGCCCATGAGGTTCACGTCGATGATGCGCTGGAACTCCTCCGGTGTCGTCTCCTCGAACGGGGCGACCAGCAGGACGGCCGCGGCGTGCACCCAGGTGTCCAGGCGGCCGTACTCGGTCACCGCCCGCTGGGCCACGCGCTGCATCTGCGCGGGATCGGTCACATCGGCCACCTCGGCGACCGCGTCCCCGCCGTCGGCCCGGATCTGGTCGACCAGCGACCGCAGTCCGACCTCCCCCCGGGCGGCGACGACGACCTTCGCGCCTTCCCCGGCGAACCGGGCCGCGGTGGCGCGACCGATCCCACTCGATGCGCCCATCACGACGACGACCTGATCCCGTATCGGCTTCAACGTTGGCTGCGGCATGGCTCTCCCTTACCCGGTGCCTCGGTCCTGAAGGCCGGATGACCCAGTTGTGGCACATGCGACAGCGGATCGGCGGCGTGGCACCCGCTCGGTCCCGCGCGCCGGTCCACGGCCAGCACCTCGTGGCGTTGGGCGAGCCGGGGCAGGATCGCACGACCTCGGACCCTCGCCCGGTCGGGGCGGGTGGCTCCTCCACCGGGCCCCGCCGGGCACCAGGCCCGCTCGGGATCGCCGGACACCGATCCCCGGCCGGCGGTCCTGCCGGTGCGCGGCGTAGCGAGCAGACTCGCCTCATGACCAGGGTCGGCTTGGTGCTGGGCGCCGGGGGTGTCGTCGGCCAGGCTTACCACTCGGGCGTGCTCGCCGTGCTCCAGCACGACTTCGACTTCGATGCCCGCACGGTCGACGTCATCGTCGGCACCTCGGCCGGGTCGATCACCGGCACGCTGCTCCGGCTCGGCGTCTCGGCTGAAGACCTCGCGGCCTGGACGGTGAAGGCCCCCCTGTCCGGCGACGCGGACGTGCTCCGGCACATGGCCGGCACCCCCTTACCCGAGCTGGCCCCCTTTCGCCCGTTGGACCTGCTGCGCCACCCGCTGGGCGTGCCCGGGCGGCACATGATCCAGCGGGTGGTGACCCGACCGTGGCTGTTCCGGCCGTTGGCGGCGGGCATGACCCTGGTCGCCCCGGGGCGGCACGACGTCGTCGAACAGCTCGCTGCGCTCCGCGAACTGGAGAAGCCGGAGTGGCCCGAGCCCCCGCTGTGGATCTGTGCCGTGCGCCGGCGCGACGGGCGTCGCGTCGTCTTCGGTCGCCCCGCCGCACCTGAGGCGCCCATCCACCTGGCGGTCGCGGCGTCCTGCTCGATGCCCGGGTACTTCGCCCCCGTCGGCATCGGTGGGCACGCCTACGTCGACGGAGGGGTGCACTCGCCGACCAACGCCGCGATCCTCCGGAACCGTGGATTGGACCTCGTGGTGATCGTCTCGCCCATGAGCGGTCCCGCCGGATCACGCCCCGACGTCTACGCCGCATCCCGCCGGCACTCGGCCCGCCTGCTCCGACGTGAGGTCAGAGCGCTGGAGGCGACAGGCGTGCGCACGGTGGTCTTCGCTCCGGGTGCAGCCGAGCAACAGGTGATGGGGAACGACATGATGTCCCGCCAGCGGCTGAACGAGGTCGTCCAGAAGTCCTTCCTCGAGGCCGGTGCTCGAGCCGCCACCCCGGCCGTGTCCGATCTGCTCCGGAGGGCGCGCCAGGCAGGGAACCGCTGACCGGCCGCCCCAGGCCTCCGACTGCTGGAGCCAGGAGGGCCAGGAGGCCGGCGGGTGGTGGGCGCCGGTTCGGCTGGCAGCAAGCGGAACGTCTTCGCACCCTGGACGGCTGGTCATCGGGCACACTGCCCGCGTGGCCGACGAGCTGACCTTCAGCTTCGCGCAGAACTGTGCGAAGCCGGCCGCCTACGGAGTGAGCCTGAGCGGGAAGCGGTACCGGCCTGCCTGCTTCGAGCACGCCATCTTCGGCGCCGTCCCCTTGGCGGCCGTGCAGACCGTCGAGCTGGCCCCGGTCGACTGGGCGTTCGGCGACGACGCGCCGCCTGGCTGAGTCGCCCAGCGTCCGAGCCGCGCCAGCTGTTCCGGTGGTCGACGGTCTCGTCGAGCAGCCGATCAGCTCTGCTGGTCCAGCGGTCGCCGGACCAGCAGAGCCGATCGTGCGTGCCGTCAGGGCGCCGTCACCAGGTGCTCGACATAGCCGGGGACGGTGAAGAACGTCGGGAAGGTCTCCTCCAGGGTGACCGACCGGAACATCCGCGCGGCGTCGTCGAACCGGTCGTCCGGGGTGGGGGGCTGCTCCTGGACGACCTCGGCCAGCAACCTCTCGACGAGGTCGCGGGTCACCGGGGTCCCCTCCGCGGTGACGGTCCGGCGCGCGGTCCACTGCCACAGCTGGGCACGGCTGATCTCCGCGGTGGAGGCGTCCTCGACATGGCCGTCGATGACGACCGCACCCACCCCGCGCAGCCAGGCCTCCATGTAGCGGACCGCGACCGAGACGTTGGTGCGGACACCGGCGTCGGTCACCCGGCCGGCCAGCCCCCGGGGGTCGAGCAGCTCGGCCGCGGTCACCCGGACGTCCTGCCGCAGTCGGTGCACCTGGTCGGTCGCCCCGCCGAGGACCTCGTCGAAGGCGCTGCGCGCGGTGTCGACCAGGCCCGGGTGGGCCACCCAGCTGCCGTCGAAGCCCTGCTCGGCTTCCCGGCGCTTGTCGGCCGCGACCTCGGCGAGGGCACGCCGGGTGGCCGCAGGCTCGCGGTCATCGGCGACCGCCGTGCTCAGGGCACCGATTGCATGGGCCCCACGACGGTGGCAGGTGCTCACCAGCAGGTCGGTGTAGGCCTGCATGAACGGTGTCGTCATGGTCAGCGCCGACCGGTCCGGCAGCACCCAGGACGGGCCCCGGTCGCGGAACTTCTTGACGATGCTGAACAGGTAGTCCCACCGGCCGGCGTTGAGGCCGGCGCAGTGGTGGCGCAGCTCGTAGAGGATCTCCTCCATCTCGAAGGCAGCGGTGATGGTCTCGATGAGCACCGTCGCCCGGATGGTGCCGTGCGGCAGGCCCAGCACCCGCTCGGTCTCGGTGAAGACCTGGTCCCACAGCCGGGCCTCGGCGGCCGTCTCCAGCTTCGGCAGGTAGAAGTAGGGACCCTGCCCCCGTCCGATCAGCCCGGCGGCGTTGGAGAAGACGAACAGGCCGAAGTCGACCAGTGCGGCCGACGCCGGCGTGCTCCGCCCGGTGGCGTCGGTGTGGCACAGGTGCTTCTCCACCAGGTGCCAGCCACGGGGGCGCAGCAGGAGCGTCGGTGGCGCGTCCGGTCCGGTGCCGGCGGGCCACTCGCGGACGGCGTCGGCGAGCACGACCTGGCCGGTGATGACGTTGCCCCAGGTGGGGCTGGTGGCGTCCTCCAGGTCGGCCACCCAGGTCGACGCTCCGGAGCCGAGAGCGGCCCGCGCGGTCTCCGCGTCGGCCGGGCCGGTGAGCTCCACCCGACGGTCGGCCAGGCCCGGTCCGGCGCCGGCGACCCGCCACGCGGGGTCGTAGCGCACCACCGGGGTCTCCCGGCTGAAGCGCAGCTCCTGGCCGTTGCTGAGGGAGGCGCGGCGGTGGGCACGCGCGGCGAGCAGCTCGGCCCGCCCGGGGGCGAACCGGTCGTGCAGGTGCGCGAGGAACTGCAGCGCCCCTGGCGTGAGCACCTCCTCGCCCCGAGCGACAGCGGGACCGACCACGTCGATCCGGCCGGGCTGCGGGGCGGAGGGCGCGGGAGTGGGGTCGGGC
>NZ_SJEX01000112.1 GCF_005930495.1 Modestobacter excelsi
GGCCGGCGGGGACTCCGACGACGTCGTCACGGCCGGCATTCTCGCCGGTCGGACGGTCAGTGGGCGGTCCACCCGCCGTCCATCACCAGCGAGCTCCCGGTCACCGAGGTCGCGGCGGGGGAGCAGAGCCAGGCGACGGCGTCGGCGACCTCCTCGGGTTCGATCAGCCGCTTGAGCGCGGCCGGCGCCAGCATCACCTGCTCGACCACCTCGTCCTCGGTCAGCCCGTGGGCCCGGGCCTGGTCGGCGATCTGGCCCTCCACCAGCGGCGTCCGGACGTAGGCGGGGTTGACGCAGTTGGAGGTGACACCGTGCTCCGCGCCCTCCAGCGCGATGACCTTGGACAGGCCCTCGAGGCCGTGCTTGGCGGTGACGTAGGCGACCTTGTACGGCGAGGCGCGCAGGCCGTGCACCGAGCTCACGTTGACCACCCGGCCCCAGCCGCGCTCGTACATCCCCGGCAGGGCGCCCCGGACCAACCGGAACGGGGCCTCGAGCATCAGCCGCAGGATGGAGCTGAACCGGTCGACCGGGAACTCGTGCAGCGGCGCGACGTGCTGGAGTCCGGCGTTGTTGACCAGCACGTCGACGTCGAGGTCCAGGCGGTCGATCGCGTCCAGGTCGGTCAGGTCGACCGCGACGGCGGTGCCGCCCACCTGCTCGGCCACCGTCTGCGCCGCGGCCGCGTCGCGGTCCACCACGACGACGGCCGCGCCCGCCGCGGCCAGCCGGACCGCGCACGCCCGCCCGATCCCGGACGCACCGCCGGTCACCATCGCGCGTCGTCCGGTCAGGGGCTCAGAGGAGGCCATGGCGGCAGGTTAGGACGGCCGCGACCCGGCGCCCATGGGCGACGCGCACACACCCCGGCCGAGCGCCGTGGGCGAGCCTCACATGCGGGTGGCCCGGCGTGAGCCGCGGCGTCCGGAACGAGATTATGGCGTCCGACCACATGACCCCGCTCACAATCCCCGCACGTGCGCACATGGTGGCCCGCTCAGCGCGCCCTTAGCGTCTGCGGAGCCCGTTTTGACGTCGGCCTTGATGAGGAGACCACATGTCCGCAGCTCCGCAGCCCGGGGTGGCACCTGCTCCGCCCCGCGCACGCCGAGCTGTGCGTGTGGCCGCGCCACGGGGTGCTGCGGTCACGGTCCTGTCTCAGTCCTCGCCCAGGTCGTGACGTGCGTCACCTCATGACGTTGACTGCGCACGCCTCGGCGGCTCCGGTGAGCGCTGCCCCCACCGTCCGTCCCCGCCGGCGGACGGCCGATCCAGAGAGGAGCTGCCCGTGCTGAGCGTCGACGCGCTGCACGTGACCTACGGCGGTGCCGTGCAGGCCCTCCGCGGGGTGTCCCTGGAGATCCCCGACGGCAAGGTCGTCGCCGTCCTGGGCAGCAACGGTGCCGGCAAGAGCACCCTGCTGCGCACCCTGTCCGGCACGCTGCGGCTGCACCGCGGGCGGATCGACTCGGGGTCGGTCCGCTACGGCGACATCGCCCTGGGCGGCCGCGACGCCGCCCAGACGGTCCGGATGGGCCTGGTGCAGGTGCCCGAGGGGCGGCGCATCTTCGGCCGGCTCACCGTCGAGGAGAACCTCCGCGCCGGCGGCATGGGCAACCGCGACAAGGCCGCCAAGGCCCGGGCCCGCGACCGGGTCTACGAGATGTTCCCGGTGCTCAAGGAGCGCGCCGGCCAGCGCGGGCTGCTGCTGTCCGGTGGCGAGCAGCAGATGCTGGCGATCGGCCGCGCGCTGATGGCCAGCCCGAAGCTGCTGCTGCTCGACGAGCCGTCGCTGGGGCTGGCGCCGCGCATCATCGGACAGATCGGCGAGGTCATCGCCGAGATCAACCAGCAGGGCACCTCGGTGCTGCTGGTCGAGCAGAACGCGACCATGGCCCTCGGCGTCGCCGACCTGGCCTACGTGCTGGACGTCGGCGAGGTGTCGCTGTCCGGGTCGGCCGCGGAACTGGCCCGCACCGACGAGGTGCAGCGGCTCTACCTCGGGCACGACAGCGACGAACCGGCCGCCGCCGCCATCCGTCGTGACACGGGCAAGACGCTGTCCCGGTGGACCGCGTGACCGCGGCCGGGGAGCGGGAGACCCGCAGCGACATCCCGCCGGTGGAGATCGAGCACGTCAGCGTCCGGTTCGGCGCGATCAAGGCGCTGTCCGACGTCTCCTTCACCGTCGCGCCGGGCAGCATCCACGCCGTCATCGGCCCCAACGGCGCCGGCAAGTCGACGATGTTCAACGTCCTGTCCGGGGTCTACCAGGCCGCCGAGGGGCAGGTGCGCTTCGGCGACCACCGGCTCGACCAGATGCGCCCGTTCAAGATCGCGGACATCGGGGTCGCTCGGGCCTTCCAGAACATCGCGCTGTCGGGGGCGCAGTCGGTGGCCGAGAACCTGATGCTGGGCCGGCACCACCTCACCAGAGCGGGGTTCTTGGCCGCAGGCCTGCGGCTGCCGCGGGCCACCCGGGAGGGAAAGCGGCACGGCGAACGCGTCGCCGAGATCGCCGAGTTCCTCGAGCTCGGGGACAAGCTGCACACCCCGGTGGGCGTGCTGTCCTACGGCGACCAGAAGCGGGTCGAAGTCGCCCGGGCGCTGTGCACCGAGCCCCGGCTGCTGCTGCTCGACGAACCGGTCGCCGGGATGAACGCCGAGGAGACGACCCGGATGGCCCAGGCGATCCGGGAGATCCGCTCGGCCCTGGGCATCTCGGTGGTCCTGGTCGAGCACGACATGGGGATGGTCATGGCCCTCGCCGACCGGGTCACCGTCCTGGACTTCGGGCGGCGCATCGCCGACGGCACGCCGGCCGAGGTCCAGGCCGACCCCGAGGTGATCCGCGCCTACCTCGGCTCCGGTGACGAGACCGGCCCGACCAGTGCCGCCGACGGCGGCGGACACCCCTCCGAGACCACCGGGACGCGCCCGTGACCCAGTTCCTGTCGCTGCTGCTCAACGGCATCTCGCTGGGCGCGCTCTACGCGCTCATCGCCCTGGGCTTCGTGATCATCTTCAAGGCCAGCGAGGTGGTCAGCTTCACCCAGGGCTCGTTGCTGCTGCTCGGCGCGTACTCGATCGCCCGGCTGTCGGACCCCCTGGGGTTCTTCCCCGCCGTGCTGGTCGGCATCGTGATCACCGCGCTGGCCGCGTTCCTGATCGAGCGGCTGATCATCAACCGGCTGCGGGGCAAGCCGGTGATCAGCCTGGCGATCGTGACCATCGGCGTCGACATCATCCTGCTGACCGAGCTGATCCGGCGGATCGGCTCGGACATCCTCAACGTCCCGCACCCGTGGGGTGGCAAGTCGTTCCGGATCGGCGAGGTCGGCATCAGCCAGAACCGGTTGATCGCCACCCTCGTCGCGGCGGTGCTGATCATCGCGTTCTTCCTGGCCTTCAAGTACTCCAGCTGGGGCGTGGCGATGCGCGCGTCCGCGGAGGACGGCGAGACGGCGGCGCTGATGGGCATCCGGCTGGGCCGGGTCTCCGCGCTGGCGTGGATCGTCGCCGGGGCGCTCGCCGCGGTCGCCGCACTGTTCCTGGTGGGTGCTCCCACCCCGGGGGTCAGCGCGGCCGCGTACACGGTGGCACTGCGGGCGTTCCCTGCGGCGATCCTCGGCGGGCTCGACTCCACCGGCGGGGCGCTCGTCGGCGGGCTGCTGATCGGCCTCTCCGAGTCCTTCGCCGCCGGGTACCAGGACCAGCTGCTGTTCCTCGGCCGCGGCTTCGGCGACGTCGTTCCCTACGTGGTGATGATCGCCGTGCTGCTCGTCCGGCCATCCGGTCTGTTCGGCACCAAGGAGCTGACCCGTGTCTGAGACGACCGTGACCGCGCACGGCGCGACCCGCACCCGGCGCACGGGCGGGCAGGCCGCATCCCGCCCTCGGCGGTCCCTGCTGGGGCCGGCCCTGGGGGCTGCCCTGCTGCTGGTGCTGCTGCTGGCCCCCTTCTACGTCGACGAGTTCTGGCTGCGCACCGGTTTCGCGGTGTTCGGGGCGATCGTCGGGGCGATCGGGCTGAACCTGCTGGTCGGCACCACCGGCCAGCTGTCGCTGGCGCACGCCTTCTTCCTCGCCGTGGGTGCGATCAGCTACGTCTTCGTGTCCGGGGAGTCCGGGGGGCTGGGCGTGGCCCAGCTGAGCGGCCTGGGCCTGCCGCCGCTGGTCGGCATGGTCGTGGGCGTGCTGCTCGCCGGCCTGGCCGGCCTGATCTTCAGCCCGATCGCGGCCCGGCTGCGGGGCATCTACCTCGGTGTCGCCTCGCTCGGTCTGGTCTTCATCGGCCAGCACGTGCTCAACACGTGGACGTCGGTGACCGGTGGCTTCAACGGCCGCGCGGCCCCTGAGTTCTCCCTCTTCGGGTTCCACTTCGCCAACGACAACCCGCTGCTGTTCATCGCCGGTGTGCCGTTCCGGGAGGCAGAGCGGCTCTGGTACCTGGGCCTGGTGCTCGCTCTCGGGGCGTTCCTGTTCGCCCGGAACCTGCTGCGCAGCCGCCCCGGTCGGGCGCTGCAGACGCTGCGCGACAGCGAGGTGGCGGCGTCGGTGATGGGCGTGAACGTGCAGCGCTACAAGGGTCGGGTCTTCCTGGTCAGCTCGATGTACGCGGGGCTGTCCGGGGTCATGTACGCGCTGTCCATCGGCAGCGTGGCCCCGGAGTCCTTCGGGCTCGAGGTGTCCATCCAGTACCTGGCGATGATCGTGCTGGGCGGCCTCGGCTCGGTGATCGGGGCGGTCCTGGGGGCCACGTTCGTCAGCGCGCTCCCGCTGGTCTTCCAGAAGTACGCCGACGTCATCCCCTTCGTCAGCAGCCCGGGCGAGGGCGGCCTGGCGGCCGGGGAGATGGCCCGCTTCCTCTACGGCGCGGCGATCGTCCTGGTGATCCTCTTCGAGCCCGGTGGCCTCGCCGGCCTGGCAGCGCGCTTCCGCCGCCGAGGCCGTGACCCCAGCGGTGGCCGGGCCGGCTCGCCCGCCGCTGCCCCGACCGACCCGTCCACCACCTCAGCCCCGTCCGATCGACCAGCACAAGGGAGCACCACATGAAGCAGCGCACGATGAAGCGCGCGGCGTCGGCACTGGCCGCCGTGGCGGTGGTCGCCGCAGCCGGCGGCTGCAGCAACAAGGCCCAGGACAGCGGCGGGTCGTCCTCGGGCGGCGGAGCGGCTGCCGACGTGCAGACCGACATCGGCGTCGAGGGCACCACCATCAACCTCGGCGTGCTCACCGACCTGACCGGCGTCTTCGCGGCGCTGGGCAAGGACATCACCAACGCCAACACGATGTACTGGAAGGACAACAAGGTCTGCGACACCTACGACGTCACGCTCGACGTCCAGGACACCAACTACGTCCCGCAGACCGGGGTCCAGCTCTACAGCGGCATGAAGGACAGCATCCTCGCGATGCAGCAGACGATCGGGTCGCCGATCAACACCGCGCTCGCGCCGGAGTACGAGTCCGACAAGATGGTCAACTTCCCGTCGGCCTGGGCCCAGACGCTGACCGAGATCCCCGGGACCGGGGTCGTCGGTGCGACGTACGCCGTCGAGATCGCCAACGGCTACGACTTCATGTTCCAGAAGGGCCTGCTCAAGGAGGGCGACACCGTCGGCCACATCTACTTCGAGGGTGAGTACGGCGCGAACGGCCTGGCCGGCACCCAGGCGGTGGCCAAGGAGAAGAACCTCAAGGTGGTCGAGGCGCAGATCAAGTCCACCGACCAGGACATGAGCTCGCAGATCACCCAGTTCAAGGCCGCCGGGGTCAACATGGTCGCCCTCACCGTGGCGCCCGGGCAGCTGGCGTCGGCCGCCGCCGCGATGGAGGCGCAGGGCCTGGACGTGCCGATCCTGGGCAGCAACCCGGTCTTCGCGCCCGGGCTGCTGCAGGGCCCGGCGGCGAACAAGATCAAAAAGGACCTGTACGTGGCCTCCCCCGTGTCGGCCTTCGACCAGCACCAGGACCTGCTGCAGCAGTACCAGGCCGCCTACCCGGACGCCACGCCCAGCCTGGGCGTCCTGGTCGGCGTGGGCATGAGCGAGATCATGAAGCAGGTCCTGGACTCCGCCTGCGAGAGCGGTGACCTGACCCGGCAGGGTGTGCTCGACGCCTTCAACGGCCTGACCAAGGTCGACACCGGTGGCGTCGTCGTGCCGATCCGCGGCTTCGAGCCGGGCAAGTCCCCGAGCCTGGAGAGCTTCGTCCTCCAGCCGGCTGACGTGCCCGGCGGCGCCAAGGTCGTCCAGGACGCCTTCGAGGGCCAGTTCGCGGCGGCGATCGCCGGCTGAGCAAGGACCCCGTCGCCCCCCAGCCCTCGCTCCGCTCGGGCCGGGCCCCTGCGACGGGGCCGTACGGCGCCTCCTCCCCGTGCGGGAGGGGGCGCCGTCGTACGTCCGGCGTCGCTACAGCTGGCGGCGCCGGACCGCCGGCAGCAGGCGGAGGGCGAGGAGCCCGCTGAGGACCGCCGCCACCGTCAACGGCAGGGTCGGCCGGGTGGCCTCGGCCGCCGTGGCGATGACGAAGGGCGCGGCGAACCCGACGTAGGCGAAGGCCAGGAACAGCGAGGTCAGCGCGCCCAGCCGGACCGGGGCGGCGAGCCGGGCGGTGAGCGTCAGGCCGGCGGCCAGGCACAGCCCGCTCCCGGCCCCGAGCAGGGGCGAGGCGACGACGAGCCAGGGGAGGGCGGCGGTGGCGGTGAAGGCCGTGGCGGCGGCGAACCCGACCGTGCCCAGCACGACCCCGACGACGGCGGTCCACGGGCCGAGCCGGCGCTGCAGGCCGGCGACCAGGGTGCCCGCGCCGAGGGTGACCCCGGCGAGCACCCCGGTGACGGCCACACCGGCCGCAGGCAGCTCGACCAGCAGGGGCACTGCCGAGATGACGGCGGTCGGGAAGGCGTAGACGCAGACGGCCACCGGGGCGAGCACGGTGAGCACGGTCAGCCCGTCACCCTGCCGGACCAGCGGTACCGGCGACGCCACGGGGAGCCCGGGCGACGCGGGCGCCGGGCGCCGGGCGACGGTCTCGGGCAGCCGCAGGGCGAGGACCAGGCCGGCGGTGGCGAGCACGGTGTGCACCAGGTACGGCAGGACGGTCGGGGCCGGGGCGTACTGGCCGAGCAGCCCGCTCACCAGCGGCCCCAGCGAGAAGCCCGCGGTCATGGCGAACGCCGCCCGGCGCCCACCGGCGCCGTCCCCCGACGCCAGCGACAGCTCGCCGATCCACGCGCTGGCCACGCTGAACACGACCCCGCTGACCACCCCCTGCAGGAACCGGGCCCCGAACAGCAGGCCGAGGGACTCGCCGGCCGCGGCGAAGGCCAGCGACGCGACCGCCGACAGCAGGATCCCGGGGACGGCGACGCGACGGCGTCCCAGCCGGTCCGACAGCGGCCCGGCGACGAACAGGGCCGGCACCAGCCCGGCGGCATAGCTGCCGAACAGCGCGGTGAGCACCTGCGGGGAGAGGTCCAGCCGCTCCTGGTAGACCAGCAGCAGCGGCGTCGGGACGTTGGTGCCGGCTGCGACGGCGAACAGCGCGAAGACGCCCCGCCGCCAGGTCACCGGCAGGACCCTAGTGCCCCGCCGGGCGAGCGGGCCTCCTCGCCCGGAGCCCCGCGGTCAGCCGACGGCGTTGCCCGGGCGGGCCACCGAGTCCTCGCGCTGGGCCTCGTCGTCGGTGAGCAGCACGGTGTCCTGCTCGCCGCCGTCGCCGGCGTTGTCCCCGGTCTGCCCGTCGATCAGGTTCTCGTCGGAGTCGGCGGTGTCCGGGGACTCGTGGTAGCCGGTGCGGTCGCTCTCGGTCATGGCTGCTCCTCGGACGGGGTGGTCAGGACGGGTCGTCGGCGATCTGCGGCCTGGTCGGGGTCCGGGCCGGCTGGTCGTCGGTGGCGTCGTCCCGCGCGATCGCCTCGTCGGCGGTGAGGGGGACGTCGTCGAAGCTGTCGCTCCCGGTGCTGCTGTCGTCACCCGTGCCCGAGGAGGTCGGCACGTCCTGCTGGATGCGGCCGCTGCCGCCGGGGTCGGTCATGGCTGCTCCTCCTGGGACCGGGTGGTCTGCACGGGCCATGCCCGCCAGCGGGCCGGGGAAACGGCACCGGGCGCCTCGGGGACGGCCGGCCTACTGCGCGTCGGGCTCGGTCTCGGGCGGCGGGTAGACCGGGCCGGCCATGCCGTCGGCGTTGTCGTCCCCGTCGGGCTCGGAGACGGCGCCGCCCAGCGGGGCGACCTCCCGGTCGTGCTGCGGGTCCTCCGGAGATGTCATCTGCCGAGTCTGCGACCTGGGGCGGGAACCGGCGAGCTCAGTCCTCGAGGGCCGGTCCGGCCTCGTGCCGCGGGTGGCCGGAGGTGCGCTCGCGCTGCTTCATCCGGGCCTCGAGCACGTGCCGGTCGCCGTCGCAGAGCTCGTCGCGGGCGCGCTGGTCGGCGGCCCGGAACTCCGACCAGTAGCTCGCGTCGAAGTCCTCGACGACCTGGAAGGTCCACCGGTCGGCGATGACGTTGCGGCCGACGAGGTCCCGCTCCAGGTCGTCGGCGAGCTCGGTGTGGCCGGCGTCGCGGAACCGGGCGACGGCGTCCTGGAGCAGCAGGTCGGCCTTGCCGGTCAGCTGGTGGAAGCCGTACAGCAGGCCGCGGGCCTGCTCGACGGTCTCGAGGGACTCCGACAGCTTGCCGAGGGCGGCGACGGTGTCGTCGTCGAGGTCAGGACGGGAACGGTCGCTCACCGCACCATCCTGGGGCGGGCGGCGCCCGCCCGCAGCGTCAGCGGGAGGCGATCGCCGTGTCGATGAGCTTCTCGGCGAGCCGGCGGCCGTGCGAGGCCGGGCCGTCGGGCCCCAGGAGCCCGCCGGAGAGGTACATGCCGTCGATGATCAGGTGGATCTGGGCAGCGAGGTCCTCGCCGTGGCCGGGCACCAGCCGGCCGGCCAGCGTCAGCAGCCGCATGTGCAGCTCGTACTTGTAGTCGGCGGCCGCGCTGCGGGCCGGGTGCTGAGGGTCGTCGTACTCACTGCTCACGTTGGTGAAGGGGCAGCCGCGGAAGCCGGTGCGGGTGACGTCCCTCTCCACGGCGTCCACGACGGAGAGCAGGGCTGCCCGCGGGTCGCCCTGCAGGCGGTGCAGGTCGGCGTCGATGAACCCGAGGACCGTGGCCGCCTTGCGGGCGAGGTAGGCGCCGACCAGGTCGTCCTTGCTCTTGAAGAGCCGGTAGACGGTCATCTTGCCCAGGCCGGTCTCGCGGACCAGCTCGTCCATGCCGACGCTGCGCGAGCTGCGCGCCGAGAAGAGCCGCTCGGCGGTGTCCAGGACGATCTCCTGCCGTTCCGCGCGGGAGCGACGGGCCGGCACGGAGCCGTCCACGGTCGTGTGCAGGGGGAGGGCTGCGGCAGTCACGAGCCCGATGGTGCAGCACACCGTGACGGAGCGGTCCACGGCACGCCGGGTCGCGCCGTCAGGCCGTTACGCAGGGTGGATGCCGGGACGGTGGGTGTTGCTGGTGCCCCTGTGACGTCCCGCGGGACGCCGGCCGGGGGCCCCGGGACGGGTGGGTCCGGTCAGGCCCGGCGGATCCGGCGCGGGTTCGCCAGCACCCGCACCACGGGCGCCTGCGGGGACCGCCCGTCGACGTGCTCGGTGCGCGCGGTCTCGTCGTCCACGGGGTGCTCGCGGCTGCTCTCCTGCATGGCACCAGCCTGCCCTCCGTGACGGACAGTGGGGACGTCGAGCCCCCAGGACCACCCCATCGGGTGGGTGACCGAGCAGGTGCCCGACGCCGGTCACCCCGGGTCAGCTCTGCGGGGTGTCTCGTCAGCCGACCGGGGGACGGGTTACGCTACTGACAATCATTCTCATTCCCATGAACTCGGGAGGTCCGATGCGCAGCCCCGCGCTGCTGGTGTCCGCGGTCGCGCTCGCCGCCGTCGCCGGGTGCGGCTCCGACGAGGCCGCGGCCGACGACGGGGTGCAGGTCGTCGCCTCCACGAACGTCTACGGCGACCTGGCCCGGACGATCGGCGGCGGCCGGGTCCAGGTGACCTCGGTGATCGACGACCCGTCAGCCGACCCGCACTCCTACGAGGCCAGCGTCCGCACCCAGCTCGCCGTCTCCGAGGCCGACCTGGTGATCGACAACGGCGGGGGCTACGACGACTTCATGGCCACCCTGCTGTCGGCCACCGGCGCCGACCCCACCCTGCTGACCGCGGTCGAGGTCGCCGGCCTGGACACCGGCGCCGAGGGGTTCAACGAGCACGTCTGGTACGACCTGCCGGCCATGTCCGAGCTCGCCGGACGGATCGCCGACGCCCTCGGCGAGGTCGACCCGGACGGCGCCGACGTCTACGCGGCGAACGCCACCGCGCTGCAGGACGGGATCGCCGGTCTGGTCGCCCGGGAGGAGCAGGCCCGCGCCGCCACCGAGGGTGCCGGGGTGGCGGTCACCGAGCCGGTGCCCGGGTACCTGCTCGATGCCCTGGGCGCGCAGGACCGGACCCCGGCGGAGTTCTCCGAGGCGGTCGAGGAGGGCAGCGACGTCTCACCCGCCACCCTGCAGGACACCCTCGACCTGTTCACCACCGGGCAGGTGCAGGCGCTGGTCTACAACTCCCAGACCAGCGGACCGGAGACCGAGCAGGTGCTGGACGCCGCCCGGGCCGCGGGTACCGCTGTCGTCCCGGTGACCGAGACGCTGCCCGACGGCGAGGACTACCTGTCCTGGATGGGCGGCAACCTCGACGCGGTCGTCGCCGCCCTCTCCGCGTGAGATCCTCGGTCCGGTGACGACCTCCGCCCTCAGCCTCCGCGGCGCCGGCATCCGCTTCGGCGACCGGGTGCTGTGGAGCGGGCTGGACCTGGAGCTGCAGCCCGGGGAGTTCCTGGCGGTGCTGGGCCCCAACGGCGCCGGCAAGTCCACCCTGCTCAAGGCCGTGCTCGGCCAGCAGCCGTTGTCCGACGGCGAGCTGCTGATCGACGGGCAGGCGCCGGGGCGCGGCAGCGACCGGGTCGGCTACGTGCCGCAGCAGAAGTCGATGGACGCCGCCACCCCGCTGCGCGCCCGTGACCTCGTCGCGCTGGGCATGGACGGGCACCGCTGGGGCCTGCGCCGGCGGACCGCCGAGCAGCGCCGGCGGATCGACGACGCCCTGGCGGCAGTCGGTGCCACCGGCTACGCCGACGCCCCGCTCGGCCTGCTCTCCGGCGGCGAGCAGCAGCGGGTCCGGATCGCCCAGGCGCTGGCCACCGACCCGTCGCTGCTGCTCTGCGACGAGCCGCTGCTCTCGCTGGACCTCCGGCACCAGCGGGCGGTCGCGGACATGATCGACCGGCGCCGTCACGAGCACGGCACCGCCGTCGTCTTCGTCACCCACGAGATCAACCCGGTCCTCGACCTGGTCGACCGGGTGCTCTACATCGCCGCCGGCGGCCACCGGATCGGCCCGCCCGCCGAGGTGCTCACCTCCGAGACGCTCAGCGAGCTGTACCGCACCCCGGTGGACGTGCTGAACGTGCGCGGCCGCGTGGTGGTCGTCGGGACGCCGGACGAGCCCGGTGGCTGCACCCACCACGAGCTCACCCCGGAGGCGCGGCCCGCCGCAGGTGCCGGCTGATGGACCGGCTCTTCGACTTCTCCGACTACGGCGCGCTGCTCGGGCTGGTGCACAACTCGCTCGTCGCGGCGGCCCTGCTCGGCGTGGTGGGCGGCCTGGTCGGGGTGTTCGTCCAGGTCCGCGACATGCAGTTCGCCGTGCACGGGATCAGCGAGCTCTCCTTCGCCGGCGCGGCCGCGGCGTTGCTGCTCGGCGGGAGCGTCGCGCTGGGCTCGGTGCTCGGGTCGGTGCTGGCCGCCGCCCTCATCGGCGGGCTCGGCGTCCGCGCCCGGGACCGCAACTCGGTCATCGGCGTGCTGATGCCCTTCGGCCTCGGCCTGGGCGTGCTCTTCCTGTCCCTCTACGAGGGCCGGGCGGCGAACAAGTTCGGCCTGCTCACCGGCCAGATCGTCGCGGTCGACACGGTGCGGCTGGGCTGGCTGGTCGGGGTGTCGATCGTGGTGCTGGCCGGCCTGGCGGTGGTCTGGCGGCCGCTGATGTTCGTCAGCGTCGACCCCGAGGTCGCCGCCGCCCGCGGCCTGCCGGCCGGGGTGCTGTCGGTCGTCTTCACCCTGCTGCTCGGGCTCGCGGTGTCGCTGGCCGTGCAGGTGGTCGGGGCGCTGCTGGTGCTCTCGCTGCTGGTCACGCCCGCGGCCGCCGCGTTCCGGGTGACGGCGTCCCCGGTGCTCGCGCCGCTGCTCAGCACGCTGTTCGCGGTCGTCTCGGCGGTCGGCGGGATCCTGCTGGCGCTCGGCGGCTCCATCCCGATCAGCCCCTTCGTGACCACGATCAGCTTCGCGATCTACCTGGTCTGCCGGGTGGTCTCGGCCCGGCGCCGGCGCACCGGCTGGGGCTCCCGGGTCCCGGACGCGCAGCTCACCGCGACGCCGGAACCGGCGCGGTAGGGGCTCGAGGTGCCCGTCCGGCCCGGCGGGCTGACGGTCAGGCGCCGGTGACCCGGTTCGCCGGGTCGACGCCCTCGGCGGCCTTCTCCTCCGCCCCCTCGGCTGGCTCCTCGGTGTGCGGCGTGCGGCCGGTCCCCTCCTCGCCGGGGGTCACGGCGCCTTCTGCGGGCTCGTCGGTGTGCGGGGTGCTCTCGGTCATGCCGGTCCCGTGCCCGCGCCCGGCGGGGCCCAACCCTCAGCCGACCCGGGTGGGCTCCGGGGTGCGGCGGAGCAGCGCCTGGACCCCGTCGTCGTCCGGGAGGGCGCCACGGGCGCCGGCGCCGGTGGTCGACAGGGCCGCCGCGGTCACCGCGTAGCGGACGGCGTCGGCCAGCGGCTCACCGCGGTCCAGGGCGCTGCTGAGCGCGCCGCAGAAGCAGTCGCCGGCACCCGTGGTGTCCACCGGCTCGACCGGCGGCGGAGCCTGGAGCAGCACCGGCCCGTCGGCCGGGACGACGAGCGCGCCCCGCTCGCCCAGCGTCACCACGACCGACCGCGCGGCCAGCTCCCGGGCCAGCTCCGCCAGCGCGCCCGGCGACGCGTCGCCGTCCGCCGCCCCGGCCAGCCGGCGCAGCTCGTGCTCGTTGGGCACCAGGACGTCGACCTGCGCGAGCAGCTCGGCCGGCAGCGGCTGCGCCGGCGCCGGGTTGAGGACGACGGTGCCCCGGGTCGCCGCCGCGGCGGCCCGGACGGTGTCCAGCGGGGTCTCCAGCTGCAGCAGCAGCACCCCGGCGCGGTGCACCGACTCCACGTCGACGTCGGCCGGGGTGAGCTCGGCGTTGGCGCCCGGCACGACGACGATCAGGTTCTCCCCGCCGACGGCCTCCACCGGGATCGTCGCCGTCCCGGTCGGCACGCCGGCGGTGCGCTGCACCCGGCCCACGTTGACCCGCGCCTCGGCGAGCGCGGCCAGCTGACGGCCGGCGGCCGGGTCGTCGCCCACCCGGCCGACCATGTGCACGCCGGTGCCGAGCCGGCCCGCGGCGGCGGCCTGGTTGGCGCCCTTGCCGCCGGGCAGCACGGCGACCGACGAGCCGATGACCGTCTCGCCCCGGCCGGGCAGCCGGTCGACGGTCACCACGACGTCCTCGTTGAGGCTCCCGACGACGGTCACGGACACGAGGTGCTCCCGGAGGTGGTCACGGACGCCGAGCCTAGGAGGACGACTCAGCGGGCCCGGCGCGCCGCCGGCAGGACGAACCACAGACCGAGGCCCAGCACCGCGACCAGCGTGCACGCAGCGACCGCCCAACCGCGGCCGAGGACGACGTCCAGGACGAGCAGCACCGCGCTGGCGATCCCGACCAGCAGCAGCACGAGGCCGACCAGCAGCGCGCGGTCGGCGAAGGCGACCACGGCCTCCTTCTCGTGCTGGCGGAACAGCACGCGGTGGAAGGACACCGGCGCGATCAGCACGATGGCCGCGCAGGTCGTGCTGAGCAGGGTCAGCGGGTAGAGGTCCCGCTGGAAGTCGGTCAGCTCGCCGAACCGCTGGGTGAACGGCAGCGTGAGCAGGAAGGCGAACAGGAACTGGACCCCGGCGGTGGCGACCCGGGTCTCCTGCAGCAGCTCGCCGACGTTGCGGTCCAGCACCTCCTGGGGCTCCTCGCCGCGGTCGCGGGCCGACCTCTCCACGTCCGTCCGTTTCCTGGCCATGGAGCTGCGGTACCGCAGCGGGAGACCACTGACACCCGGGAGGACCCATGGCCGACACGGATGCCGACACGACCCGCCGCGAGTTCGGCGAGTCGGTCAACATGACCGCCGGGGAGCTGGAGGAGTGGCTGGGCACCGAGGAGTCCCAGGCGGTCGGGCAGAAGAGCGACGGGTCCGACGAGTCGACCGGGCACGAGTCCGGCCGGCGCATCGTCGAGCTGCTGCACACCAGGAAGGCCGACCTCACCGACGACGACCTGGCGCACATGCGGAAGGTGCACGGCTACGTGCAGCGGCACCTCGCGCAGGAACCGCAGCACGAGGACGTCGAGACGTCGAAGTGGCGGTACTCGTTGATGAACTGGGGCCACGACCCGCTGAAGGCGCGGGGCGGGTC
>NZ_SJEX01000113.1 GCF_005930495.1 Modestobacter excelsi
CCCCAGGACCGTCCGGCCGCCCCGGCGCCGCCGCCCCCGCCGGGCTGGCGCCGCTGGCTGATCCCGATCGGTGTGGGCATCACCGCCCTGCTGCTGCTCCTCCCGCGGATGGGCGCCGCTCCCACGCAGGTCGACTACGGCGAGCTGTCGCAGCAGGTCGCGGCCAGGCACGTGGACTCGCTGACGCTGACCGCCGACGGCGCGATCAACGGCACCTACCGGTCGGACTTCCACAGCGGCGAGGAGTTCACCTCGCACTACCCCACCGGCGTCCAGGGCGTCGACGAGACGTTCCTGACCCAGGTCAAGGACCCGGACCTCGTGCCGCACTTCTCGGCGACCGGCGCGACCGGGTCGCTGCTGGGCACGCTGCTGTCCTTCCTGCCGATCCTGCTGTTCGTCGCCTACTTCGTCTACATCGGCCGGATGGCCCGCCGGGGCGCGCTGGGCGGCGGGCTCGGCGCCATGGGCGTGGGGAAGTCGCGGGCCAAGGTCGTCGACGCCGACCGCCCGACGACGACGTTCGCCGACGTCGCCGGCTACGAGGGCGTCAAGCGCGACGTCACCGAGGTCGTGGACTTCCTGCGGTCCAACGAGAAGTACGCCGCCGCCGGGGCCATCGCGCCGCGCGGCGTGCTGATGGCCGGCCCGCCCGGCACCGGCAAGACGCTGCTGGCCCGCGCGGTCGCCGGCGAGGCGTCGGTGCCGTTCTTCTCCATCACCGGCTCGGGCTTCGTCGAGCTGTACGTCGGCGTCGGCGCCTCCCGGGTGCGCGACCTGTTCGCCGAGGCCCGCAAGCGCGCCCCGTCGATCATCTTCATCGACGAGATCGACGCCATCGGCCAGCGCCGCGGGGCCGGGCTGTCGGTCAACGACGAGCGCGAGCAGACGCTGAACCAGCTGCTCGCGGAGATGGACGGCTTCGACCCGTCCACCGGCGTCGTGGTGATGGCCGCGACCAACCGGCCCGAGACGCTGGACCCGGCCCTGCTGCGCCCGGGGCGCTTCGACCGGCAGGTCGTCGTGCCGCTGCCGACGCAGCCCGAGCGCGCCGCGATCCTGGCCGTGCACGCCGCGGGCAAGCACCTGCGCCCGGACGTCGACCTGCAGGCGACCGCGCGGGCCACCCCCGGGTTCTCCGGCGCGGACCTGGCCAACCTGATGAACGAGGCGGCCATCGTCGCCGTCCGCGACGACCGCAGCGAGGTCACCGCCGCCGACCTCGCCCAGGCCCGCGACCGGATCCTGCTCGGCCAGCGGCAGGGCTCGAACTTCCTGCTCGAGTCGGAGAAGCGGAACGTGGCCGTGCACGAGTCCGGGCACGCCCTGGTCGCCGCGCTCTCCCCTGCGGCCGACCCGGTCGACCGGGTCACCATCCTGCCCAGCGGCATGGCGCTCGGGGTCACCGAGCAGGTGCCCGAGGAGGAGCGCCACCTCTACTCCGCCGAGCACCTGACCACGAGCCTCGCGGTGCGGCTGGGTGGCCGGGCCGCGGAGCTCGTCGTGTTCGGCCAGGGCTCGACCGGGGCCTCCAACGACCTGGCAGGCGCCACCGACCTGGCCACCCGGATGGTCCGCGAGTTCGGGCTCTCGGCCGCGCTCGGGCCGGTGGGGTACGGCAACGACTCCCCGCAGTACCTGGGCGGCGGCCCGTCGGGGAACCGGGTCTACAGCGAGGAGACCCAGCGGGTGGTCGACACCGAGGTGGCCCGGCTGCTGCGGGAGGCCGAGGAGCGGGCCGTCGCGCTGCTGACCCGGCACCGCGCGGCGCTCGACGCCCTCACCCAGCAGCTCCTGGAGCACGAGACGGTGACCGGGGACGTCGTCCGGGGCATCGCCGAGGCCAACGGGTCGGTGCCCGTGGGCACCCTCCAGAGCTGACGGCGGCCATCGACCGGACGTCCGAACGGTGCGTGCGACCACGCGCCCATGTGGTGACAGGCGCCGGTGCTCCCGTTAGGTTGACCCGAACCACGCAGGTCACAGGCGGACACGGGGCCCGCGGTCGGGTGCAGTCGTCCGTCCACGGGGTGCAACGGGGGGTATGGATGTCGCTCTACCAACGTCTCGGCCAGGAGGTCGGGATCCGCACCGCAGTCGACGACTTCTACGAACGGCTGGTCGGCGACCCGCAGGTCGCGCCGTTCTTCGAGGGCATCGACCTGCCCCGGCTGCGCCGGCACCAGACGGCGCTGCTGTCCCAGGTCACCGGGGGCCCGGTCGAGTACTCCGGCCGCGACCTGGCCGCCGGTCACGCCGGGCTGGACATCACCGACGCCGACTTCGACCGGGTGGTCGGGCACCTGGTCGCGACCCTCACCGAGCTCGGTGTCGCCGAGGACGACATCGGCGCCGTGGGTGCCGCGCTCGCGACGCACCGGGGCGAGATCGTCACCGCCCCCCGACGCTCCAGCTGACCGCAGGCCGACGAGGAGGGCGCACGTGGACATCCCGGCGATGCGGGCCAGCTTCAGCAAGGCCGCTGCACACGGCGACCAGGTCCCGCTCTGGTTCTACTCGCACCTGTTCCTGACCCACCCCGAGACCCGGGACATGTTCCCGGTGTCGATGGCCCACCAGCGGGACCGCCTCTTCGCCGCCCTGGGCGAGGTCATGGCCCGGGTCGACGACCTGGACGCGCTGGTCCCGATCCTGCAGCAGCTGGGCCGCGACCACCGCAAGTTCGGCGCCCTCGCCGCGCACTACCCGGCGGTCGGGGGGAGCCTGCTCGCCACGCTGGAGCACTTCGACGACGACTGGGACGACGAGATCGCCGCGTCCTGGACCGAGGCGTACGGCCTCATCGCCGACGTGATGATCGGCGCGGCCGACGAGGACGCGGACTCCCCGCCGTGGTGGGACGGCGAGGTGGTGGGGCACGACCGGCGCACCGTCGACGTCGCCGTCCTGACCGTGCGGACGACGCAGCCGCTCTCCTGGCTGCCCGGCCAGGCGGTCTCGATCGAGAGCGAGCAGCGACCGCGGCTGTGGCGCTGGTACTCCCCGGCGAACGCACCCCGGCCGGACGACACCCTCGAGCTGCACGTCAAGGCCCGCGACGGCGGACCGGTGAGCAGCGCCCTGGTCCGGCTCGCCCGGGTCGGCGACCCGGTCCGGCTGGGCCCGCCGGTGGGTCACCTGGCGCTGGACACGGCCTCCGACCGGGACCTGCTGCTCGTCGCCGGCGGCACCGGCCTCGCGCCGATGAAGGCGCTCGTCGACCAGGTGGCCCGGCAGGGCCCGCCGCGGCGGGTCGACCTGTTCGTCGGTGCCCGCACCGAGGACGGCTTCTACGACCGGGCCGACCTGCGCCGGCTCGAGCAGGAGCACCCCTGGCTGACGGTCACCTGCGCTGTCTCCCAGGAGAAGGGCTCGACCCTGGAGCACGGCGACATCGCCGACGTCGTCCTCCGGCACGGTCCGTGGACCAGCCGGGACGCCTACGTCGCAGGCAACCCGGCGACGGTCGAGGACACCGTCGTCCGGCTCCACCAGCACGGCGTGCCGATGGCACGCATCCGCACCGAGGTGTTCGCACCCAGCCGACCGAGCCCGACCGTTGACGGGAAGGTGACCGAATGACCACCAGCGCCACGGGCCACGGACGCGAGATGGGGCCGCCCACAGCCGACGACCTCCGCGCCGTGCACTTCACCCCGGCGAGCATGCTGCACCCCGGCTACACCGACCGCGAGGTCGACTCCTTCGTCGCCCGGGCCGCCGACGAGCTGGCCCGGCTCACCGACGAGAACGCACAGCTGCGGGAGCAGGTGCAGGCACTCCGGCAGCAGCTGGACGTCGCCTCCGCCCGCCCCTCCCCCAGCGACCAGGCCGTCGGCATCCTGGCCACCGCCCAGCTGACCGCCGACCAGTACGTGGCTGAGGCCGAGGCCTTCAGCCGGCAGATGACCAGCGAGGCCCGCGCGCAGTACGAGGAGCAGCTGACCGAGGCCCGGGAGCGGGCCGGGGCGATCGTGCAGGCGGCCGCCGAGGCGCGCGCGGCGATCGCGGCCTCGGGGAGCGGTGCGGCCGCTGACGCCCCCGCCACCCAGGAGCTGCAGGACCAGATCGCCTACCTCAAGGCCTTCGGCCAGGCCACCCGGGTGCAGCTGCGCTCCTACCTGGAGGCGCTGCTCGCCGACGTGGAGATCGAGTGGGGCCGGGCCCACCCGGCGGTCGTCCCGCCGGCGCTGTCGGCCGACCGGGAGCAGCGCGGTGCCCCCGCGCTGGGCTCCTCCGCCGCGGCCGACGGCCCGGCGGCCGACGACCCGGCGCGCGACGACGCCGTGCCGGCCGGCGCGGTGCCGGCCACCCGGTCGCCGTACTGATCGGCGGCCGGGTGGCCGGGTGACCGCCCGGGTCAGCCGGCCGGGGTGCGGTCGCGCGGCTGGGGGGCCACCACGTTGGGCAGGTCGGCCGGCATGCTCGCCGCCAGGGTCTGCAGCGCGTCGCCGACCCGCCCGGTGAGCAGCCGGAGCGACTCGGTGACCCGGTCCCGCTGGGCGTGCAGCTGCTCGAGCTCCCGCCGGGCCGCGGCGACCACCTCGGCGGCCGCCGTCATCTCCTGCTCCTGCTGCCGGCGGGCCTTCTCCTCGGCCGCGGCACGCCCCGCGGCGGCCTCCTCCTCCAGCCGCCGTCGCTCCTCGGCCGCCTGCTCCGCCAGCCGCTGCTGCTCGCGCAGCGCGGCGGCCCGCAGCTCCCCGGCCTCGGCCCGGGCGGCCGCCAGCGCGTCCGCGGCCTCGGCCCGGCTCGCCGTCGCGCGGTCCCGCTCGGCCACCGCTGCGGCCTCGGTTTCCCGCGCGTGCTGCATCATCGCGGCCGACCACGTCCGGGCGGCGGTCACCAGCCCGTCGGCCTCGGCCGCACCGGCGGCCCGGATCTCCGCGGCCTCCTCGGCGGCGAGCTCGAGGATGTGCGCCAGCCGCTCGGACACCTGCCGGGCCTCCCGGCCACCGGCGGACCGGGCCAGCTCCAGCCGGACCCGGCCCAGCTCGGCCGAGACGGCCGCGAAGCGGGACGCCATCTCGTCCGCCGACCGGCGGGCCGCCCGCAACTCCCGTTCGGCCCAGGTGACGTAGCTGTCGACCTGGGATCGCTCGTAGCCGCGGACGGCGCCGCGGAAGCTCGGCAGGAACTCCAGCACGCTGTCCAGGTCGCCCTTGAGGTTGGGCCGGCGCGGTTCGGCGACCGCGGAGGGACCGTCCGGTCCGGCGTCGACCGCCGGCGGGGTGGTGGGCGGCTCGGTCGTCGGGGTCTCAGGGGTCTGGGGTCCAGCGGTCTGGGGCATGGGTCCTCCCGCATCCGGTCCTGCCGGGTGGCGCCGTCCGTGGCGTCCCCGCCATGGTGCGGGCCCGGTGGTCGCCGGGCCAACCAGTCGCCGGAGCGCCGTGAGCGAAACGTGACCTGACGGAACCCGGTGCGCTCAGCCGGGCGTCGGCCGGTACCCGGTGAGCCGCCGCCAGAGCCAGCCCGACGGCACCCGGCGCCCGGTGACCAGGTAGGCGGGGACGGAGTCGACCATCAGGGTCTTCTCCAGCGCGCGGCGGGAGACCGGGCGCCCGGCGAGCAGCAGCTCGTCGTCGGCGCGCAGCACGAAGCCGTCGTCGGGGGCCAGCACGCTCTCCCCGTCGCGGAGCAGCAGCACCGGCACGACCGGCAGCCGCTGGTCACGGTCGTCGGGACTGCGCAGCAGGTCGCCGAGCACGAGGGAACCCTCGGCGAGCCAGCGGCCCAGGGACGGCGCCTCGGTGCTGTTGAGCCGGACCTTGAACAGCGCACCGAGCCGGTCGCCGCACTCGCCGCTCAACCGGTCGATCAGGCGGGCGGCCCACTCGTCGTCCTGGCCGGCCAGCTCGCGGACGAAGCGCCACAGCAGCGGGGTGCTCAGCCGGGCGTAGACCTCGTGCGCGATGACCTCGGTGGGCACCAGCAGCGCGTCGACGTCCATGGCGGCGAACAGCGCCGCGCTGGTCGGCTGGTTCTGCCGGGCGGCGACGAACAGGTCCGGGTTCACCCGGCGGGCCGCGGCCACCAGCGACAGGTTGGTGGTGTCGTTGTCCGTCCCGGCCACGAACCCCACGGCCCCGGGCAGGTCCGAGGCGGCCATCACCGCCGGGTCGGACTCGTCGCCGACGACGAGGTGCAGCAGCGGGTCGGGCTCGGGGTCCGCCCCCGGCCGGGGCTCGATGACCGTGACCTCCAGCCCCTCGGCGCGCAGGTCGGCGGCGAAGTGCTGGCCGAAGCGGCCGTACCCGCAGACCACCCACCGGCCCGGTGCCGGCGCGGAGCGGCGGGGCGGCAGCTGGGCCCCCGGCCCGCTCTCCAGCCAGTTCATCAGCTGGTACGCCGCCGGTGAGTGCAGCGCCAGCCGCAGGTGGTCACCGAACCGGTCGAAGGGGTTGATCACCGTCGGGGAGCCGAACGCGCTCATCCGCTCGGCCACCACGGCCGAGGTGGTGCGGGTGACGACGGTGAGCTCCGGTCGCAGCAGCGCGGCGGTCATCGTGACGGCGAGGTTGGCCTCGTCGTCGTCGGTCAGGGCGAGCACGGCCTCGCAGCACGGGTGGGTCAGCCCGGCCACCCGCAGGTCGTGCGGGTTGCGCGCGTCGCCGGCCAGACCGGGCACGTCGGCGCGGAGGGTGTCCAGCTCGAGGGCGTCGATCCGGGCGTCGGAGACGTCGACGACGGTGAACCGGCGGCCCAGCTCGTCGAAGGAGCGGCCCAGCAGCTCACCGGTCTGCCCGTAGCCCACGATCAGCAGGAACGGCTCGCGCAACCGGGAGACCTTGCGGGTGAAGTGCTGCAGCGCCAGCGCGGCCCGGAACGCCCGGTCCTGCAGCAGGGACAGCAGCGCGCTGATCGCGTAGGCCCAGCCGATGACCGACAGGTAGATCGTGCCGGTGACCCACAGCCGCTGCGCCGCGGTGAACGGGTAGGGCAGCTCGCCGAACCCGATCGTCGTCGCGGTGTAGCTCATGACGTAGAACGAGTCGAAGATGCTCAACCGGTACGGCCGGCCGGTGTCGTCGACCCCGGTGATGAGGCTCAGGCCCAGCACGCTCACCGCGAAGATGAGGATCAGCGTGATCAGCGGCGCCCGCATCCGCCGCAGCACCAGGAAGATCGGGGCCGAGGCCTGCACCCCCGACACCACCCCGGCGGCGACCGGCCGTTTGCCCGGCAGGTGCCGCTGGCCCACGGCCGGCCGGCGGCCGTCGCCGGAGGTGCTGGTCACCGCGGCCCGCCCTCAGGAACGACGGAACGAGCTGGTCTCGATGACCAGCAGCACCAGCGAGACGACGTTGGCCAGCAGCGCCCCGCCGGACAGCGAGACGATGCTCGCGGTCGCCGCGGCGGTCAGCCCCGCGCTGGACACGTGCGCGGCGAACACCCAGAACACCGTCGCGGCGATCAGCTGCAGGTCCGCGACCAGGCTGGTGGCCAGGTGCACCGCGCCGATCTGGGTGCGGTCACCGAACTTGAGCACCGTGGCGATCAGGTTGACCACCACCGCGGCGAACAGCTCGTACTCGTTGTGCAGCTGCGGATCGGCGATGTCACCGATGAAGAAGCCGAAGTTCAGCGTGGCGGCGAGCGTCACGAAGAACCCGAAGACCACCTTCTCGAGGTTCATCCGGCGCCCCGGCTTGCGCGGTTGATCACCGTCGGACCCTAACGCCGGTCCTCAGCTGCCCGCCGTGTGGAAGGCCCGCAGCGCCGCGAGCGTCGCGGCGGGCGCCTCCTCGACCACGAAGTGACCGCTGTCGATCGCCTCGCCGGTGACGTCGTCGCCCCACGCCCGCCAGACCTCCAGCGGCTCGTACCAGGCGGCCAGCGCTCCCCGCCCCGCCCACAGCACCTGCAGCGGGCTGGTGATCCGGCGGCCGGCGGCCCGGTCGTCGCCGTCGAGCTGCCGGTCGCACCCCGCTCCGGCGCGGTAGTCCTCGCACATGGCGTGCACGACCGCCGGGTCGTGCAGGGCCCGGGTGTAGTCGGCGACCGCCTCGGGCCGGAAGCCCCGGATCACCCCGCCGAACTCCGCGTCCAGGAAGAAGTGCTCCGGGTCGTGACCGATGATCGTCTCGGCGATCGGCTCGGGCAGCGCCAGGAAGCCCCAGTGCCAGTAGCCGAGGGCGAAGCGCGCGTCGGCGCGGTCCCACACCTCCGCGGTGGGGATCACGTCCAGCACGGTCAGCCGGCGGACGACGTCCGGGGTGTCCAGCGCCATCCGGTAGGCCACCCGCCCGCCGCGGTCGTGGCCGGCCACGTCGAACCGGTCGAAGCCGAGCCGGTGCATGAGCGCGACGCCGTCGGCGGCCATCGCCCGCTTGCCGTAGGTCTCGTGGCCGGGCACCGTGGCGGGCTGCGAGCTCTCCCCGTACCCGCGCAGGTCCGGCGCCACGACGGTGAACGACCGCGCCAGGTCGGCGGCGACGCCGGCCCACATCAGGTGCGTCTCGGGGTAGCCGTGCAGCAGCAGGAGCGGCGGGCCGGACCCCCCGGTGCGGACCCGCAGCGTCACCTCCCCGACGTCGACCCGGGTGAGCTCGAACCCCTCGAAGCCGGGCTGCAGCGGTGCCGACATCGGTCCTCCTCGGTCGCGTGCGGGTGCCGGGCGTCAGCCTCCCGCAGCAGCGGCCGCCGTGGAGGCCCCGCTGCGCCCGGCGCGGACCACCGGTAGACACGAGGCGTGACCGCGGACGCCGGCGACACCCGGACCCCCCTGCCCGCCGACCGGCACCACCTCGACCAGCTGCGGGCGGCGACCGAACGGGCGGCAGCGACCGCCGAGCCGCTGTCCTCCCCGCACGCCGGCGCCCCGGCGGCGCTGCTCGACCGCGCCGAGCAGGCCGTCGAGGCGGCCGGGCCCGACCTGCTCGCGCTCAGCGCCGACCTGCACGCCCACCCCGAGGAGGGCTGGGCCGAGCACCGGTCGGTGCGGGCGGTGGCCGACCTGCTGGCCCGGCACGGCATCGAGGCGCAGGTCGGCGTGCACGGCCTGGACACCGCGCTGCGGGCCGGTGCCGGCAGCGGGAGCCCGACGGTGGCGGTGCTCGCCGAGTACGACGCCCTGCCGGGCATCGGCCACGGCTGCGGGCACAACGTCATCTGCTCGGCCGCGGTCGGGGCGTTCCTCGGCCTGGCCGCCGTCCTGGCCGACGGCAGCGTCCCCGGGACGGCCCTGCTGCTCGGCACCCCGGCCGAGGAGGGCGGTGGCGGCAAGGAGCTGATGGCCCGGGACGGCGCCTTCGACGGGGTGGACGCGGTGGTCATGCTGCACCCGTTCTCCTACGACGCCGCGGTGCAGCCCTTCCTCGGCCGCCGCCAGCTCCGGGTGGCCTACACCGGCATCGCCGCGCACGCCTCCGCGCAGCCGTTCATGGGCCGCAACGCCCTCGACGCGGTGGTGGCCATGTACCAGGGCGTGGCGATGCTGCGCCAGCACGTCCCGGACACCGACCGGGTCCACGGGGTGATCACCGACAGCGGGCAGCGGCCCAACGTCGTCCCGGAGACCGCCGGCGCGCTGTACTACGTGCGCTCCGCGACGCCGGAGACGCTGGCCGACCTCAGCCGCCGGGTGGAGGCCATCGCGGTGGCCGCGGCCGCGATGACCGGCTGCGGGTACGAGCTGCACTGGGACGAGATGCCGGCCTACCTGCCGTTCCGGGCCAACCTGGAGCTCGCCGCGCGCTGGACCCGGCACCAGGCCCGCCGCGGGCGCACCGCGCTGCCACCGGGGGTCACGCCCGCGTCGCTGGCCGGGTCGACGGACCTGGGCAACGTCAGCGTCCGGGTGCCCGCCATCCACCCGATGATCGCGATCGCCGGCCCGGACACCTCGATGCACACCACCGGCTTCGCCGCGGCTGCCGCCTCCCCCGCCGGGGACCGGGCGGTGCTCGACGGCGCGGTGGGCCTGGCGCTGACCGCGCTGGACGCGCTGGCCGACCCGGCGGTGCTGGCGGCCGCCCGGGCGGAGTTCGAGGCGGCCGGCGGCGTGCTGGACGTGGGCGCCTCCCTGGGCTGAGAGTCAGGGCGTGCGCAGCTGGCCGTAGAGCCGCGCCAGGTCGGGCAGCTGGTGGTGGGCGTTCAGCCCGCTGGGGTTGGGCGCGACCCAGGTCTCCGCGCCGCCGATCCGCTCGGGCTGCCGGCCCAGGGGAGCCCGTGGGCGCTCGAAGGCCACCCGCCAGGCGGTGACGCCCAGGACGGCGAGCACCCGCGGCCGGTACCGGGCGACCAGCTCGGCCAGCGCGGTGGCGCCCGCCCGCAGCTCGTCGGCGGTCAGCTCGGCGGCGGTCCGGGTCGGCCGGGAGACGACGTTGGTGACGCCCAGCCCGAACTCCGGCAGCGAGGCGTCCTCGTCCGGGCGGAGCAGCCGCGGGGTGAGGCCCCCGAGGTGCAGAGCGGGCCAGAACCGGTTCCCCGGCCGGGCGAAGTGGTGGCCCCGCTCGGCCGACATCAGCGAGGGGTTGATGCCGCAGAAGAGCACGTCGAGGTCGGGGGCGACGACGTCGCGCAGCGGTTTGGCGGGCTCGACCACGGCGCCCAGTCTCCCCGGCCGGGTGTGCGGCCGGCACCGGCGGGGCAGAGGCCGGACATGGCGACAGTGGCGGTCACCGGCAGCAGCGGCAAGCTGGGCAGGGCGGTGGTCAGCGACCTGCTCGCGCACGGCTGGGACGTCGTGGCGCTGGACCGGACGCCCAGCCCGCGCCCGGACGTCGTCTCCTCCGTCGTCGACCTGACCGACTTCGGGCAGACCGTCGAGGCGCTGAGCGGCATCGACGACCGGCACACCGGGGTCGACGCGCTGGTGCACCTGGCCGCCGTCCCGGCGCCCGGGCTGCTGCCCAACGCGGCGACGTTCGCCAACAACATGACCGCCTCGTACAACGTGTACAGCGCCGCGCTGCGGGCCGGCGTGCGGAAGGTGGTGTGGGCCTCCAGCGAGACCGTCCTCGGCCTGCCCTTCGACACCCCGCCGCCCTACGTACCGGTCGACGAGGAGTACCCGCCGACGCCGACCACCACGTACTCGCTGGTCAAGACGCTGGAGGAGGAGCTGGCCCGGCAGCTGTGCCGCTGGCACCCCGACCTGTCGATGACCGGGCTGCGGTTCAGCAACGTCATGTACCCCGAGGACTACGCCGAGTTCCCCGGCTTCGACGCCGACCCGGCGCTGCGCCGGTGGAACCTCTACGGCTACATCGACGCCCGGGACGGCGCGCAGGCGGTGCGGCTCGGGCTGGAGCACACCGCCCCGGGCGCGGACGTCTTCATCGTGGCCAACGCCGACACGGTGATGTCCCGGCCCAACGCCGAGCTGCTGGCCGAGCAGTTCCCCGGCGTCCCGGTCACCCGGGAGCTCGGCCCGAACGAGACGCTGCTGTCGATCGACAAGGCCCGCCGGGTGCTCGGGTACGCCCCGGAGCACTCCTGGCGCGACGAGGTCGGCCGCTAGGAGGGCTCCCTGCCCGGCACCCGGAGGCCGTACTGGGAGATCTTGCGGTAGAGCGTCGCCCGGGAGACCCCCAGCTCGGTGGCCGCCTGGGTGGCGGTGGTGCCCGGCCGGGTGAGGCAGCGCAGGATCTCGTCCCGCTCCAGCTGCTCCAGCCGGCTCAGCGACCGTGACCCGGCGCTCAGCACCGCGGGCGGCAGGTGGTGGACGTCGACGACGTCGGTGCGGGCCACGGCCTCCCGGACGACGACGCGCAGCTCCCGCACGTTCTCCGGCCAGGAGTGCGCCGCCAGCGCCCGCAGCGCCCGCGGGGTGAACGGCACGTCGCGGTGCCGGTGGTCGCGGGCGAAGGCCAGGGCCAGCGGCTCGACGTCCTCGGTCCGGTGCCGCAGCGCCGGCACCTCGACGACCGAGTCGACCAGCGCCGCCAGCGACGCTGGGACGGCGGCCAGCGACGGAGCGGTGAGCACCACGGGCCGCACCGGACCGGCCGGCGCCGCGCCGAGCACCGCGGCGAGCTCGTCGGCCGCCCATGCCGGCAGCACGTCGGCGCCGGAGACGACCACGCAGGTGTCGGGGCTGGTCAGCTCCGGTGCCCACAGCGCGAGCCAGGCGTCGACGTCGGCGGCCTGCGGCGGCCGGGCGACCAGCACCCGCTCGCGCCGCCGGCCGCCGTGCCGGGCGAGGCTGGCCACCGCGGACTTGCCGGCGCCGGGCTCCCCCACGACCGCCAGCAGCCGGCCGGCCGCCACCGCGTCCCGGGCCGCGGCCACGGCGTCCCGCCAGGCGCGGGAGGGGCAGGGGTCGGCGCCGGGCAGCCGGTCGGCGAAGACGTGGAAGACCTCGCCGCGGGGCATCGGCCGCTCCGGGTGGCCGCCGGAGCGGACGTGCATGAGCGCGCTGGTGTTGCCCGCTGCCGACTGCGCCAGGGCCAGCAGCAGGTCGGAGGAGGCGTCGGACCAGGTGGTCATGTTGATGCTGCCGACCAGGTCCCCGGTGCGCGGGTCGAGCACCGGCACCGCGGCGCAGGTGTAGCGGCGCAGCGGCGCGACGAAGTGCTCGCCGGCGCGGACCAGCGACGGCACCCGGTCGGCCAGCGCCAGCCCGAGGCCGTTGGTGCCGGCGGTGCGCTCACCGAAGTAGAAGCCGGGCGCCAGGTGCACCCGGTCCAGCGAGCGGTTGATCTCCCGGTCGCCGGTCCACCGGGCCAGCACCAGCCCCTCGGCGTCGGTGATCATCAGCCCGACCGGCTCGGCGGCGAGCGTGCCGTGCAGCCGGCCGAGGACCTCCGCACCGCACTCGTAGAAGAGCGAGTCGGTGCTCAGCGCCGGGCTGTACACCGCCTCGACCGCCTCTGGCGAGACGCCGTACCGCTCGCTGCGCGCCCAGGAGGCCCGCACCCGGGGACGTGCCGACGGTGCGGACGGGTCGACCGGCGGACGGTGCACCGGCGCAGGGACGGCGGGGCGGTCGGTCAACGGGACACCTCCTGACGCGCCGTTGCGTCGCCGTGGATGGTAGGCCGCCGCCTGCTGCGCGAGAGCGCTCCCCGGTCCCGGGTGTCTCAAAGTGAGACAGCGGGACCGGGGGCGCGGGGGCCCCGGCGTCCTAGCGTCCGGTGTGACCCAGCTCGCAGCGGTGCGAGCCGGACCCTCGAGGAGGACCCCGATGTACAGCAAGGACGGCGAGGACTACTTCGTGGTCGACGCGCACATCGCACTGTGGGACGCGCGCCCGGAGAACCAGCTGAACGTGCACGGCAAGCAGTTCATCGACTGCTTCTACGACTACCACCGCAACCTCAGCCCGGAGTCCGAGGTCTGGCCCTACGAGGAGTACCTGTACCAGGGCGGCGAGCGGCTGATGCGCGACGTCTTCGTCGACGGCATCGTCGACCACGCGATCTTCCAGCCGGCCGCCCTCGGCGAGTTCTACGCCCGCGGCTTCGGCCAGACCGAGGAGGCCTGGGCGCTGACCCAGGCCCACCCGGACAAGCTCACCTACAACCACAACTTCGACCCGCGCAACGGCGAGGCGGGCCTGGACCAGTTGCGCGCCGACGCCGAGCGCTTCGGGCTCAAGGGCGTGAAGCTCTACACCGCCGAGTGGCACGGCGACTCCCGCGGCTACAAGCTCAGCGACCCCTGGACCTACCGGTACCTCGAGGTCTGCCGGGAGCTCGGCATCAAGAACGTCCACGTGCACAAGGGCCCCACCATCCGCCCGCTGGACCGCGACGCCTTCGACGTCGCCGACGTCGACCACGCCGCCACCGACTTCACCGACCTGAACTTCGTGGTCGAGCACTGCGGCCTGCCCCGGCTGGAGGACTTCTGCTGGATCGCCACCCAGGAGCCCAACGTCCACGCCGGCCTGGCCGTGGCGATGCCGTTCATCCACACCCGGCCGCGCTACTTCGCCCAGATCATCGGGGAGCTCGTCTACTGGCTCGGCGAGGACCGGATCCAGTTCTCCAGCGACTACGCGCTGTGGACGCCGAAGTGGCTGGTCGAGCGGTTCGTGGACTTCCAGATCCCGGAGGACATGACCGAGTACGCCCCGCTGACCACGGCGGTGAAGAAGAAGGTGCTCGGGCTCAACGCGGCCAAGCTGTACGACATCCCGGTGCCGGCGCAGCTGCAGCTCCCCGACGCCGACGAGACGGCGACCGGTCCCCGCGAGCCGGGCAGCGCCGACCTGGCGATGGCGTGACGGGGGGCCCGATGACGGCGACCCTCTCCCCGCCGGTCACCGAGGCCGACGTCCGGCGCGCGCTGGGCACCGTCGTCGACCCCGAGCTCGACGAGCCGATCACCGACCTCGGCTTCGTCCGCTCGGTCGCCGTGGACGGGACCGGGGTGGACGGGGCCGGTGTGGACG
>NZ_SJEX01000114.1 GCF_005930495.1 Modestobacter excelsi
CATCATGCCCGCGGGCCGGGCCCTCAACCGTCCCGTGCTCCGGGCAGCCGGGGCGGTGCCCCGGCTGCCCGGTGTGCTCAGACGGCCAGCACCTGTCCGACGGCGATGCGGTTCGGGTCGCTCACGGTCGACGAGTTCAGCGCGGCGAGCGCCTGCCAGGTCGTGCCGTGGGCGGACGCGATCGTGGAGAGGGTGTCGCCGGGCTGCACGGTGTACGAACCGCCCGCGGACGCGGCCGGAGCCGCAGCAGGGGCCGCCGCGGGGGCCGGAGCCGGCGCCGGGGCGCCGGCCGCGGGGGTGGTGCCCGCGGTGAGGTACTTGCCGCAGACCGGCCAGGCACCGACGCCCTGACCGACGAGGACCTTCTCGGCGATCTCGATCTGCTGCGCCGGCGTGGCGAGGTCGGCCCGCGCGGCCAACGCCGTGCCGCCGTAGCCCGCCCAGGTGCTCTGGGAGAACTGCAGGCCGCCGTAGTAGCCGTTGCCGGTGTTGATGCTCCAGTTGCCGCCGGACTCGCAGTCGGCGACACCGGTCCAGTCGTGCGTCGCCGCTGCGGAAGCAGGTGCGGCGAGCAGGCCGATGCCGACGGCGGCAGCGCCGAGGGCGACGGCCCCGCCCGCGACGGTGCGGCGGGCGCGGACGTGCAGGGACTCGAACATGGGTGATCCTCCCGATCACCGCCTACGAGGTGAGCTGTCGGGTTCGGGCGAATCGGTGCCCGGCCGGCCGGTGCCCTGAGGGCACGGCACGGCTTCACCCCTAGACGCGCAGGCGCGTCGGAAGTGGGTCCCCCGCCCCCGTCCTGGGTGGGTCGATGTCAGGCTGCCGGCGGACGGGGTTCGGCGGTCCGGCGCCTCGTGCCCGGCCGGTGTGGCCCGGGACGCCGAGAACGGTAGGCGAGACTCGCGGGTCTCGCTCCCGGTGCCGGCGACGTTCCGGCATCCGCCCCAGGACGCTCTGCGACAGGCCGGGCCGGGGACACCTGCACGTCCCCGGCCCGTCACCTCACGTCACTGCCAGGACACCTGTGTGCCCTTTCTCACTCCCGGACGAGCAGGGCGACCGGGAGCTGGGCGAGCACCTCGGTCAGCGGGGCCCCGCCGGCGGCCGAGACAACCCGGGCGCCGGTGAGCAGGTCCCGCCAGGCGCCGGTCGGGAGCTGCAGCGCGGTGTCGCCCCAGCCGGTGGCCGCCAGGCGCACCGGCAGCCGGGTCGCCACCGGGACGACCTCGCCGCGGTCGAAGGCGACGACGGAGTCCGCCGCCGTCCCGGTGGCCTCGAGCGGGGTGTAGCCGGCGAAGGCCTCCGGGTGGTCCCGCCGGTGCCGGAGCACCCGGGAGACGACCAGCAGCTTCGCCGCGCCGGTCTCGTCGACCGGCGGCACCCAGCCCTCGTCCAGCCGGGCCAGCAGGCCGCGGCGGAGCTCGTAGTCGACCGGACGGCGGTTGTCCGGGTCGACCAGCGAGAAGTCCCACAGCTCGGTGCCCTGGTAGACGTCCGGGACGCCGGGCATCGTCAGCTGCAGCAGCTTCTGCGACATCGAGTTGCTGTAGCCGGACGGCGCGATCCGGGCGACGACGTCCTCGATCGCGGCGTGCGTCGTCTCGTCGTCGTACGCCGCGTCGACCAGCGCGTGCAGCTGGTCCTCGAACTCCTGCACCGGGTTGGTCCAGGTGGTCGAGGTGCCGGCCTCGCGGGCGGCCTTCTCCACGTAGGCGTGCGCCCGCTCGCGGGACAGCGGCCAGGCGCCGACCAGGTTCTGCCACACCAGGTGCGCCAGCGACCGGTCGGCCAGGGGGTGCCGGTCGAGCAGCTGACGCACCAGCTCCGCCCACTCGGTCGGCTGCTCGGCCAGGACGGCGAGCCGGGCCCGCACGTCCTCGCTGCGCTTGGTGTCGTGGGTGGACAGCGTCGTCATCGAGGCCGGCTTGACCTCGGCCCGGTGCTGCTGCGCCCGGTGGAACTCCGCGACCGTCGTCCCGAACCGGGCCGGGTCGCCGCCGACCTCGTTCAGCGCGACGAACCGGGCGTACCGGTAGTAGGCGCTGTCCTCCACGCCCTTGGCCATGACCGGCCCCGAGGTCTGCTCGAAGCGGGTGGCCAGCTCGGTCCCGGCGGTGCCCAGCAACGGGTGCAGGCCGTCGACGGCCGCGGTCAGCTCGGGCCGCCGCTGCTTGACCGCGGCGACGGTCTCGTCCAGGTGCTCCCGGCCGTCGGGCAGGTAGCTCCGGTAGACCGGGAAGCTGGCCAGGAGTTCCGCGAGCCCCTCGGTGATCTGCTCGGCCGGCACGCCCGGCAGCTCGCCGACGATCCGCTGCAGCCGGGCCACCTCCGAACCGAGCATGCCATCGGTGACCTCGCGCTTGCAGTCGTGCACCAGCTGCGCGTAGTCGACCGGCGCACCGGCGAGCTCGCTGTCCAGGGCGGTCATCGCCGCCTCGCCGGCCGGGTCGACGAGGACGCCGTCCACCTCGGTGAGCGCGTCGTACCCCGTCGTCCCGGCCGTCTGCCAGCTCTCCGGCAGCTCCTCACCGGGCTCGAGGATCTTCTCGACGACGGTCCACCGGTCGCCGGTGGCCTCGGCGAGGGAGTCCAGGTAGCCCTTGGGGTCGGCCAGCCCGTCCGGGTGGTCGATCCGCAGCGCGTCGACCGAGCCGTTCCCGACCAGCTCGGCGACGAGCGCGTGGGTGGCCCGGAAGACCTCCGGGTCCTCCACCCGCAGCCCGGCGAGGGTGTTGATCGCGAAGAACCGGCGGTAGTTGAGCTGGTCGTCCGCACGCCGCCAGTCGACCAGCTCGTAGTGCTGCCGGTCGTGCACCTCCTGCGGGGTCCCGCTCCCGGTGCCGGGGGCGATCGGGAAGCGGTTGTCGTAGTAGCGCAGCTCGCCGTCGGCCACCTCGAGCTTGGCGACGTCGTCCGCGCTGCCCAGGACGGGGATGCGGATTCGGCCGCCGCCGAAGTCCCAGTCGACGTCGAAGGCGTCGGCGTGGGCGCTGTCCCGCCCGTGCTGCAGCAGGTCCCACCACCAGCCGGACTCGGCCGGGTCGCTGACGCCCATGTGGTTGGGCACGAGGTCCAGGACGAGGCCGAGACCACGCTCGTGCAGCGCGGCGACGAACCGGTCGAGACCGGCCCGCCCGCCGCGCGGCTCGTCGATGTGCGCGTGGTCGACGGTGTCGTACCCGTGCGTGCTGCCCTTCGCCGAGCGGAGCAGCGGCGAGGAGTAGGCGTGCGTCGCCCCGAGGTCGGCCAGGTAGCCGGCCACCGACGCGGCGTCGTCCAGGGTGAAGTCGGCGGTCACCTGCAGCCGGTAGGTGCCCGCGGGCACCTCGCGGCGGCGGCCGTCCGTCGGCTCGCTCACGGCGCCGCCTGCAGCACGACGGTGGCGCGCGGGGCGATGGTCAGCGTCTCGCCGGCCTTCACCTGCACGGGCTCGACCTCCTCGAGCTCGGCCGTGTCGACGACGACGGTCCAGCCCTCGGCGTAGTCGCTGCCGGGCAGGGTGAACTCGATCGCCTCGTGGGAGGCGTTGAACGCGAGGTAGAAGCAGTCGTCGACGACGTCCTCACCGCGCTCGTCGGTCTCCCGGATGCCGTGGCCGTTGAGGTACATGGCCAGCGACTTGGCGAAGCCGACGTCCCAGTCGTCGTCGCTCATGACCTCGCCCGCCGGGGTCAGCCAGGCGATGTCCTGCACCGGGTCGCCCTCCTCCCGGCGGACCGGACGGCCGTGGAAGAACCGCCGGCGCCGGAAGGTCGGGTGGTCGGTGCGCAGCTTGGTGACCAGCTTGGTGAACTCGAGCAGGCCCTCGTCGACGTTCTCCCAGTCGATCCAGGTGATCTCGTCGTCCTGGCAGTAGCCGTTGTTGTTGCCGCCCTGGGTGCGCCCGAGCTCGTCGCCGTGCAGCAGCATCGGCACGCCCTGGCTGAGCATCAGCGAGGCGATGAAGTTGCGCCGCTGCTGCGCGCGCAGCGCGAGGATGTCCGGGTCGTCGGTCGGCCCCTCGACGCCGCAGTTCCAGCTGCGGTTGTGGCTCTCGCCGTCGTTGTTGTCCTCGCCGTTGGCCTCGTTGTGCTTCTCGTTGTAGGAGACCAGGTCGTTGAGGGTGAAGCCGTCGTGGGCGGTGACGAAGTTGATGCTGGCCACCGGGCGGCGGCCGGAGTGCTGGTACAGGTCGGCGGAACCGGAGATGCGGCTGGCGAACTCGCCGATGGTGGCGTCCTCGCCGCGCCAGAAGTCCCGGACGGTGTCGCGGTACTTGCCGTTCCACTCGGTCCACAGCGCCGGGAAGTTGCCCACCTGGTAGCCGCCGTCGCCGATGTCCCACGGCTCGGCGATCAGCTTGACCTGGCTGACGATCGGGTCCTGGTGGCAGAGGTCGAAGAACGCCGACAGCCGGTCGACCTCGTGGAACTGGCGGGCCAGCGACGAGGCGAGGTCGAAGCGGAAGCCGTCGACGTGCATCTCGGTCACCCAGTAGCGCAGCGAGTCCATGATCAGCTGCAGCGACTGCGGGGTCGCGACGTTGAGCGAGTTCCCGGTGCCGGTGGTGTCCATGTAGTACTGCTCGTCGCCCTCGACCAGCCGGTAGTAGGCCTGGTTGTCGATGCCGCGGAACGACAGCGTCGGGCCCATGTGGTTGCCCTCGGCGGTGTGGTTGTAGACCACGTCGAGGATGACCTCGATGCCCGCCTCGTGCAGGGCGCGGACCATGCCCTTGAACTCCTGCACCTGCTGGCCGTCGGTGTCCTGCGCGTACTCGTTGTGCGGCGCGAAGAAGCCGATCGTGTTGTAGCCCCAGTAGTTGCGCAGGCCCTTCTGCTGCAGGGTGTCGTCCTGCACGAACTGGTGCACGGGCATCAGCTCGATGGCGGTGATGCCCAGGCTCTGCAGGTGCTCGATGACCGCGGGGTGCGCGACGCCGGCGTAGGTGCCGCGCAGCGCCTCCGGCACCCGCGGGTGGGTCATCGTCAGGCCCTTGACGTGGGCCTCGTAGATGACCGTCTTGTTGTACGGCGTCTTCGGCGGGCGGTCCACGCCCCAGTCGAAGTAGGGGTTGATGACGACGGACTTCGGCATGTGCGCCGCGGAGTCGTCGTCGTTCTTCTCGCCGTTCTCGAAGCGGTAGCCGAAGACCGACTCGTCCCAGTCGATCTGGCCGTCGATGGCCTTGGCGTACGGGTCGAGCAGCAGCTTGGCCGGGTTGCACCGCTGGCCCTGCGCGGGGTCGTGCGGGCCGTGCACCCGGAAGCCGTAGCGCTGCCCGGGCTGGATGCCGGGGATGAAGGCGTGCCAGACGTAGGCGTCCATCTCCGGCAGCCGGATGCGCGTCTCGTTGCCGGCCTCGTCGAAGAGGCACAGCTCGACCTTCTCGGCCACCTCGCTGAAGATCGCGAAGTTGGTGCCGGTGCCGTCGTAGGTCGCTCCGAGCGGATAAGCGGAACCGGGCCACACCTGGGTGGTCATGGGGAAGGTCGTCCTCCTGCTGAGCGCCCCGGCGCAGGCGCAGGGGCAGGGTTCGTGGCAGCTGAACCGGGGGGTTCGCTGTCGGATGCCCGCAGTCGGGCCCCCGCACACCTGGCATGACGCAGGACACGTGTGGGGTGCGCCTCGCACGGGCACCGTGGGCTCGGAGTTTGCCAGCCCCGCTCGCGGCAGCCCGCTGACCAGCGCAGCGGACGGCCGAACGGTCCCCGCACGCCGGGAGGTCCCGTTCTGTCGCACCCCCGTCGTACCGTCGTCGGCGTGTCCACCTCCACCGACATCCGGCCCACCCGCGGGCGGTTCAAGGTCGTCAGCGAGTTCGAGCCCTCCGGTGACCAGCCGACGGCGATCCAGGCCCTCGCCGAGCGGGTCAACGCGGGGGAGACCGACACCGTCCTGCTCGGTGCCACCGGCACCGGCAAGTCGGCGACCACCGCGTGGCTGATCGAGCAGGTGCAGCGCCCGACGCTGGTCATGGCACCGAACAAGACCCTCGCGGCGCAGCTGGCCAACGAGTTCAAGGAGCTGATGCCCGACGCCGCCGTCGAGTACTTCGTCTCCTACTACGACTACTACCAGCCCGAGGCCTACGTCCCGCAGACGGACACCTACATCGAGAAGGACTCCTCGATCAACGAGGAGGTGGAGCGGCTGCGGCACTCGGCGACCAACAGCCTGCTCACCCGCCGCGACGTGATCGTCGTGTCGACCGTCTCCTGCATCTACGGCCTGGGCACGCCGCAGGAGTACGTCGAGCGCGCGCTCAAGGTGAAGGTGGGGGAGCAGCGCGACCGCGACGAGCTGCTGCGCACCCTGGTGACCGAGCAGTACACCCGCAACGACCTGTCCTTCACCCGCGGCACCTTCCGGGTGCGCGGCGACACGATCGAGGTCTTCCCGGTCTACGAGGAGCTCGCCTGCCGGATCGAGATGTTCGGCGACGAGATCGAGCGGCTGTACTACCTGCACCCGCTCACCGGCGAGGTCGTCCGTGAGGTCGACGAGCTGTTCGTCTTCCCGGCCACCCACTACGTCGCCGGCCCGGAGCGGATGGAGCGGGCGATCCAGACCATCGAGGCCGAGCTGGAGCAGCGGCTCGCCGAGCTGGACAAGCAGGGCAAGCTGCTGGAGTCCCAGCGGCTGCGCATGCGCACCACCTACGACATCGAGATGATGCGCCAGGTCGGGTTCTGCTCGGGCATCGAGAACTACTCCCGGCACATCGACGGCCGCTCGCCCGGTTCGGCCGGCGCCTGCCTCATCGACTACTTCCCCGACGACTTCCTGCTCGTCATCGACGAGTCGCACGTGACCGTGCCGCAGATCGGCGGCATGTACGAGGGCGACATGAGCCGCAAGCGCACCCTCGTCGAGCACGGCTTCCGGTTGCCCTCGGCGATGGACAACCGGCCGCTGAAGTGGGAGGAGTTCACCGACCGGATCCACCAGACCGTCTACCTGTCGGCGACGCCGGGGCACTACGAGCTCGGCCGGGTCCAGGGCGACGTCGTGGAGCAGGTGATCCGGCCCACCGGGCTGATCGACCCCGAGGTCGTGGTCAAGCCGACCAAGGGCCAGATCGACGACCTGGTGCACGAGATCCGGCTGCGCACCGAGCGGGACGAGCGGGTCCTGGTCACCACGCTGACCAAGAAGATGTCCGAGGACCTCACCGACTACCTGCTCGAGCTGGGCATCAAGGTCCGCTACCTGCACTCCGAGGTCGACACGCTGCGCCGGGTCGAGCTGCTGCGCGAGCTGCGGCAGGGCGAGTACGACGTGCTGGTCGGCATCAACCTGCTGCGCGAGGGCCTCGACCTGCCCGAGGTGTCGCTGGTGGCGATCCTCGACGCCGACAAGGAGGGCTTCCTCCGCTCGGGCACGTCACTGATCCAGACGATCGGCCGCGCCGCGCGCAACGTGTCCGGTCAGGTGCACATGTACGCCGACAAGATCACCCCGTCGATGGCGCAGGCGATCGACGAGACCAGCCGCCGTCGCGAGAAGCAGATGGCCTACAACACCGAGCACGGCATCGACCCGACGCCGCTGCGCAAGAAGATCGTCGACATCCTCGACGGCATCTACAAGGCCGCGGAGGACGCCGAGGCGTCGACCGAGCTGCTGGGCGGCTCGGGCCGGCAGCAGTCGCGGGGCAAGTCGCCGGTGCCGGGGCTGTCGTCGAAGAGCAGGGCGAAGGCCGGGTCGATCGACGTGCAGGGCCTGCCGCGCAACGAGCTGGCCGACATGATCACCACCATGAACGAGCAGATGCTGGCGGCTGCTCGCGAGCTGCAGTTCGAGGTGGCCGCCCGCCTGCGCGACGAGCTCAACGAGCTCAAGCGCGAGCTGCGGCAGTTCGACGCCGCCCACGCCTGAAGGAGGACCCCTCTGCCCCCCACCGCTCGCGAGCTCGCGGAGGGACCTGCAGCGGGGCCAGGGCCGGGAACCCCGGGCGGCCGTCGAGCGTTCACCGGGAGACGAACCGCGTTCCGTCGGGCGATGGCGCCTGTGCCGGACCGGTTCGACGTGGAGGGGAGTATCCCGCCGCGGCACCGTCGTCAACACGAGGTCCCATGACCTCCGGCGCTGCCGGCCGACCGGATCGTGGTCGGTGGGAGAGACCTCCGGGTACTGACGCATCAGCCAGTAGCACCGGAGGAACTCACCCATGGACGTCCCCTTCTGGATCTGGGCAGTCACCATCGCCGCGATCGTCGGGATGCTGGTCTTCGACTTCGTCGGCCACGTCCGGACCCCGCACGCACCCACGCTCCGCGAGGCGGCCACCTGGTCGGCGGTCTACATCGGCATCGCCGTCGTCTTCGGGCTGCTGGTGCTCTGGTTCGGCGGGGCGACCCCCGGCGGTGAGTACTTCGCCGGCTACATCACCGAGAAGAGCCTCTCGGTGGACAACCTCTTCGTCTTCGTCCTCATCATGGCCAGCTTCGGCGTCCCGCGGATCGCCCAGCAGAAGGTGCTGCTCTTCGGCATCACCTTCGCGCTGGTGCTGCGCACGGTCTTCATCCTCATCGGCGCGGCGGCGATCGAGAACTTCAGCTGGGTCTTCTACCTCTTCGGCGCCATCCTCATCTACACCGCCTGGGTGCAGGCCCGCAGCGGTGGGCACAACGGCGAGGAGGAGTACCAGGAGAACGCCGCCCTCCGGCTGGTGCGCAAGGTCGTCCCGACGACCGAGGAGCACCACGGCGACAAGATGACGGTCAGGCTGCAGGGGAAGCGGTACATCACCCCGCTGGCCATCGCGCTCATCGCCATCGGCACCGCCGACATCATCTTCGCCGTCGACTCGATCCCGGCGATCTTCGGCCTCACCCAGGACACCTACCTGGTCTTCGCGGCCAACGCCTTCTCCCTGCTGGGTCTGCGGCAGCTCTTCTTCCTCATCGACGGTCTGCTCGACCGGCTGGTCTACCTGGCCTACGGCCTCGCGGTGATCCTCGCCTTCATCGGCGCCAAGCTCGTGATCCACGCGCTGCACACCAACGAGCTGTTCTGGGTCAACGGCGGCGAGCACATCACCGTCATCCCGGAGATCCCGACCTGGCTGTCCCTGGCGGTCATCCTGGTGACCCTGCTGGTGACGACGCTGACCAGCCTGCGGCACGACCGCAAGGTCCGCGAGCGCCGGCGGGTCCGGGACGACGCCGCCGCCTCCGAGGTCACCGGCGGGGCCACCGCAGCGAGCACCGGGAGCACCCAGCAGGCCCCGGCGCCGTCCTCGGCGCACACCGACTGACCGCACAGCCGGCACCTGGGCCGGGGACGACGGGACGTCGTCCCCGGCCCGCGCCGGGTGCGGCCGCGGGAACCATTTCGTTGGCCGGTACACCTGGGGAGTGACCCGTAGAGTCGGGTCCCGTGGAGCTCCCCGTCTGGTTCGAGATCGCGACGTTCGTGGGGCTCTCGGTCCTGTTGCTCGCCGACCTGGCCCTCGTCGTCCGCCGTCCGCACGAGCCGTCGGTGAAGGAGGCGACCGCCTGGGTCGTCTTCTACGTCGCGCTCGCGCTGGTGTTCGGGGCGGTCGTCCTCGCGGTGACCAACACCCAGTTCGCGACCGAGTTCTACGCCGGTTGGCTCACCGAGTACTCGCTGTCGGTCGACAACCTGTTCGTCTTCGTGATCATCATGGCGCGCTTCCAGGTGCCCAGGAAGCTGCAGCAAGAGGTCCTGATGGTCGGGATCATCATCGCGCTGGTGCTGCGCGGGATCTTCATCCTGCTGGGCGCCGCGGTGATCGAGCGGTTCACCTGGGTCTTCTACATCTTCGGCGCCTTCCTCGTGTACACCGCGATCAACCTGGTCCGGAACCGGAACGAGGACGAGGACTACGAGGAGAACGCGCTCATCAGGCGGATGCGCAAGGTCCTGCCGATCACCAAGGACTTCCACGAGAGCAAGATCCGGGTCACCCAGGACGGCAAGAAGCACTGGACGCCGATGATCGTGGTGTTCCTGGCGCTGGGCACGACCGACCTGCTGTTCGCGCTGGACAGCATCCCGGCCATCTTCGGGCTCACCAAGGAGCCGTTCATCGTCTTCACCGCGAACATCTTCGCGTTGATGGGCCTGCGCCAGCTCTACTTCCTGCTGGGCGGGCTGCTGAAGCGGCTGGTCTACCTCTCGATCGGCCTGGCGGTGATCCTGGCCTTCATCGGCGTCAAGCTGATCATGGAGGCGCTGCACTCGAACGAGCTGCCCTTCATCAACGGCGGCGAGCACCTCGAGGCGGTCCCGGAGATCCCGATCTGGCTGTCCCTCACGGTGATCCTCGGCGTGCTGATCATCGCCACCGTCGCCAGCCTGCTCAAGACCCGCGGCGAGACGCCGGACGACGACGAGCGGCCGCGGGTGGCCGGCGGTGAGGCCGCGGTGCACACCGACGACACCGGGCGCACCGCCCCCGCCGAGGCCGACGAGCCCCGCCGTACCTGACGGGTCCGCGCCCGGCTCGCCCAGCGGGCGGGCCATCGGTCGCTGACACTGGCCCGGGCCGCCCAGGACCGGCGGCCGTCCGACAGGGAGAAGAGAACCACTCGATGTCCGGCCTCTACGGCAGCAGCACCACCCAGAACGTCCCGCGCGTCGCGATCGCGGAGCTGATCGGCACCTACCTGCTCGTCCTCGCCGGCACCTCGGTCGCCGTCGCCGCGCTGCTCGACCAGCCGATCGCGGGCGGCACGGCCGACTCGCTGGCCATCGCGCTGGCCTTCGGCCTGGCCCTCGTGGCGCTGGTCAACGCGCTCGGTCACGTGTCGGGCGCCCACCTCAACCCCGCCGTCACCCTGGCGCTGGCGGTCACCGGGGCCTTCCCGTGGAAGTACGTGCCGGCCTACCTGGCGGCGCAGCTCGGCGGTGCCGTCCTGGCCAGCCTCACCGTGTGGCTCACCTACGGGGACGCCGCCCGGGACTCCGCCTCGCTGGCCGCGACCCTGCCCGGTGGCGGGGTCAGCACGCTGACCGTGTTCGTCATCGAGGCGGTCGTGACCTTCTTCCTCGTGCTGGTCATCGTCTCGGTGGCCACCGACAGCCGGGTGGCCAAGGGCGCCGCGGGCCTGGCGGTCGGGTTCACCCTGGCCGTCTGCGTGCTGGTGGCCGGTCCGCTGTCCGGCGGCGCGGTGAACCCGGCCCGCGCGCTGGGCCCGATGATCGTGGCCGGCACCTTCGACGGCGCGTGGGCCTACGTCCTCGGCCCGGTGCTGGGTGGGGTCCTGGCGGCCGTCCTGTACGCCCGGTTCCTCGGCCAGGGGCAGGACCCCGCCCAGGCCGAGGACCCCGCCCAGGCCGAGGACCCCGCCCAGGCCGAGGACCCCGCCGCCGCCTGACCGGTCGGCTCAGCGCGGTGCGACGGTCCCCGCCTCGACCGTCGCGCCGCCGGTGGCCACCAGCTCGCCGTCCCGCCAGACCTCGCGCACCCGGCCGGACAGGCCGGTGAGGTCGGTGGCGTCGCCCTCCAGGACGACGACGTCGGCCCGCTTGCCGGGCTCGAGGCTGCCCAGCTGGTCGGCCACGCCGAGCAGCTCCGCCGCCGACAGGGTGGTGGCGTGCCAGGCCTGCTCCGGGCGCATCCCGCAGTCGGCCATCAGGCCCAGCTCGGTGAGGTTGTCACCGTGCGGACCGACGCCGCTGTCGGTGCCCATGGCGACCTTCACCCCGGCCGCGATCGCCCGGCCGATCGACTCGTCGTGGGCCGCCTGCACGTTGCGGGCCTTGTCGATCACGGTCTGCGGCAGCGAGGCGCCGGCAGCCACCGCCGCCAGCACGGCGCGCGGCGCGGCCAGGGTGGGCACCAGCCAGGTGCCGCGCTGCAGCATCAGGTCGATCGCCTCGTCGTCGAGGAAGATGCCGTGCTCGATGGAGCGGATCCCGGCGCGCACGGCGGCCTTGATCCCGCCGGCGCCCTGCGCGTGCGACATGACGTACACGCCGGCCGCCTCGGCCTCCTCCACCAGGACGTCGAGCTCGGCCGCGCGGAAGTGCGGGTGCCGCGGGTCGTCCCGGGCCGAGAGGACGCCGCCGCTCGTCGCCACCTTGATCACGTCGGCGCCGGCCCGCAGCAGCTGGCGCACGGTGCGCCGCATCTCGTCCGGGCCGTCGACGACGGTCGCCGGTCGGCCCGGGTGCGGGGCGAAGATCGGCAGGTCGGCGCCGCAGACGTGCCAGCCGTCGCCGTGCCCGCCGGTCTGGGACAGCATGCTGATCGCGATCTGCATCCGCGGGCCGGCGATCAGCCCGCTCCGGACCGCCTCGGCGACGCCCAGGTCGGCCCCGCCGGCGTCGCGGACCGAGGTGATGCCCTGCGCGAGGGTGCGCCGCAGGTTGTGCAGCGCCTCGTAGTAGCCGTAGCCGAACGGCGTCTGCAGCTGGCGCAGCGTGTCGACGCCGCTCATCATCACGTGCACGTGGCAGTCGAACAGGCCCGGCAGCACGGTCGCGCCGGTGCAGTCGACGACCTCGTCGCCGTCCAGCCCGGACCCGACCTCGACGATCCGGCCGCCCTCGACCACCACGTCGGCAGGCGCCGCCGGGGCGCCCGTGCCGTCGAGGACCCTGCCACCGGAGAACACGCGTCGCGTCATCCGGGCACCGTAGCGCTTCCTTAGCGCTCCTCAGGATCATGCGGCCGAGGAGCAGGGCCCGGTCCGCGCGTGGTTGGCTGCCGGTCATGGGCTCCTCGACCGACGCCGGCCGCATCGCCGGTCTGGTCGGGTCCCTCTTCGGCCTCGCTGGCATGGGCAGTGCTGCGGTCGCGGTCACGCTGCCGGCCATCGCCGCCGACCTCGACCTGACCACCGGTGGCGTCTCCTGGGTGATCAGCCTCTACGCGCTGATGCTGGCCGTGGCGACAGCCGTGTACGGCCGGATCGCCGACCTGACCGGCATCCGGCTGCCACTGGTCGTCGGCGTGGGCCTGATGACCGCGGGCGCGGTGCTCGGCGGACTGGCCCCCAGCTACCCGGTGCTGCTGGGTGCCCGCCTGCTCCAGGGGATGGGCGCAGCAGCGGTCCCGGTGCTCGGCATGGCGATCGTCAGCGCGAAGTACGACGGCGCGGTGCGTACCGCCGCGCTCGGCCGGGTCGCCGGTACCGCGGCGGCGGTCAGCGCGCTCGGGCCGCTGGCCGGTGGCCTGGTCGCCGACGTCGCGGGCTGGCGCGCGGTCGTGGTGCTGCCGGCGCTCGGGCTGCTGCTGGTGCCGGTGCTGTGGCGCGCGGTCCCCACCGACGGGACCGGGGCCCGGCTGGACGTGCTGGGTGCGATCCTGGTCGCCGGCACCGCAGCCGGCCTGGTGCTGCTGGTGCAGTCCCCGGCGTCGGGGGTGGTGATCGCCGTCGTCGGTGCCGCGCTCCTCGCGCTGGGCATCCCGGCGGTCGCCGCGCAGGTGCGCCGCCGGCCAGAGGGGTTCCTGCCCTCGGCCGTCGTCCGGGAGCCGGTGGTGGTGCGCAGCGCGCTGGCTGCCTCGGCCGTCCCGGCCGCCTGGTTCGCGCTGCTGATCGCCGTCCCTTCCGTGCTGGCCGGTGAGGGATGGACGCCGCTGCGCATCGGCCTGGCGTTGCTGCCCAGCGCGCTCACCGGCTTCCTCGCCCCCCGGCTGGCCGGCCCGCTGCTGGCCCGACTGGGCCCGGCCCGGTCGCTGGTCATCTCCGGGGTCACGGCGACGGTCGCGCTGCTGGCGGCCGCCCTGGGCGCCGCCGCCGGGTCCGCGCCCGGGCTGGTGTCGGCCGTCGTCCTGGTGACCCTTGCCTTCGGCCTGGGTCAGCCGGCGCTGATGGCCGCAGTCGGCGATGCCGTCCCGGTCGAGGTGCGCGGCGTCGCCCTCGGCATCGCCACGCTCGTGTTCCTGGT
>NZ_SJEX01000115.1 GCF_005930495.1 Modestobacter excelsi
GCTGCGGGTGGACCGTCAGGCTACCGCCCACCCCGGCGGTCCCACCCGCCCGCGGAAGGCCCGGGCTCGCCGGTGCGTGCTGCCGGTGTCCGGCGGGCGGGCTGCGAGGATGGCCACGATGTCCGAACCGCCGTCCGATCCCCCCACCACGCCCCCCGGAGCCGCCGCGCTGCACCGGCCGTTCTCCCGGCGCAGCCTGCTGCTGGCGGCGCTCGCCGGCACCGCACTGGCCGCCACGGGCTGCACGACCAGCACCGCGGACGACGCCGACGCCGTGACCCCGGCGCAGGTCGACCAGCTGGCCGCGCAGGTCCAGGTGCAGGAGGCCGTCGTCGCCGCCTACGCGCGCGCCTCCGCCGTCGACCCCGACCTGGCTGCCGCCGTGCCGGCCCTCGCCGACCAGGCCCGCGCGCAGCTGGACCGGCTGCGCGCCGCTGCGCCCGGGGCCGCGGCGAGCAGCGGCGCCGCGTCGTCGTCGGCCGGGCCGGGCTTGGACCCGGCCGGTGCCCGGACGTACCTGCAGTCCCAGGTGACCGCGGCGGCCGACGCGCACGCCGGCGCGTGCCCGGGCTTCAGCGGCGGCCGGGCGGCGCTGCTGGGCAGCATCGCGGCCGGGCTGCGCGGCCAGGCCACCCAGCTGGCGGCATGACCGGTCGAGCAGCGCACGGACGGGACGGACATGGCTGACCAGACACCCTCACCCACCGCAGCGGAGGACGCCGCCCTGCAGGACGCGCTGGCCGCTGCGCACACGGCCGTCTGGGGCTACGGGGTGGTCGGTGCGGCCACGCCGGCCGACGGCCGCGCCCCGGTGGTCGACGCCGAGGAGGCGCACCGCGACCTCCGGGACACCGTGGCCGCGCTGCTGACCTCGCGGCGGGTCGAGCCGGTGCCGGCCGAGGCCGGCTACGCGCTGCCCGTGCCGGTGCGCACCGCGGCGGACGCCGCCGGGCTGGCGGTCACCCTCGAGGACGGCACGTCGCAGGCGTGGACCTGGGTGCTGGACCAGGCGACCGAGCGGAGCACCCGGGAGCTCGCGGTGACCGCGCTGTCCGCCGCGGAGCTGCGCGCGGTGGGCTGGCGCACCGCGGCCGGCCGACCCCCGACCACCGCCCTCCCCGGCCTCCCCGCCACCTGAAGAAGGACCCCCGTTCCCCTCACAGGGCGCCGAGGAAGGCGTCGGCGACGCCGACCGCCACGCTGCTGGACTGCCCGGCCTCCACCAGGACGGCGAAGGCGAGGTCGCCCTGCGGGCCGCCCAGCCGGTAGCCGACGAACCAGCCGTGCGAGTCCGGCGGGGTCTTGTCGCCGAACTCCGCGGTGCCGGTCTTGCCGTGGACGTCGCCGCGGTCGGTGAGCGCGGTGGCCGTGCCGGTGAGCACCACCTGGCGCATCATCGGCCGGAGCTGGTCCAGCACGGCCGCGGCCGGGCCGGTCGGCGCGGCGCCGGCGGGAGCCGCGCCGACGACCTCGACCGGCGCGGCCGGGGTGCCGCTGGCGATGCCGGCGGCGACCAGCGCCATCTGCGCCGGGCTCATCAGCACCTGCCCCTGGCCGATCTGGTCGGCGGCCTTGGTGGTGCCCGTCGCGTCCGCCGGCACGTCCCCGCTGAAGATGCCCACCGGCAGCTGCCAGTCGCTGCCGACACCGTAGGAGGCCGCCGCCTCCGCCAGCGCGTCGTCGGGCAGGGTCAGCCCCTGCTGGATGAAGGTGGTGTTGCAGGACTCGGCGAAGGCCTCGATGAGCGGCACGGTGCCCAGGTCGAACTGGTCCTCGTTCTCGAACTCGCGGCCCTCGACCGTCGTCGTCCCGGGGCAGGGCACCGGGGAGGCGGGGGTGAGGGCGCCGGCACCCAGCAGCGCCGTCGCGGTCATCGTCTTCATGCTGGACCCGGGCGGGAACTGGCCGGACAGCGCGTTGGCCGGGTTGGCCGCCTCGTTCGAGCTGACCGCCAGCACGTCGCCGGTGCCCGGCCGCACCACGACCAGGTGGGTGGCCAGGGGCTGGGTCGCGACGGCGGCGTCCGCGGCGTTCTGCAGGGCGGGGACCAGCGGCGTCTGGACCGGCGTGCCGGGCACCGGGTCGACGGTGTCGATGACCTCGCCGGCGTCGTCGACGGTCTCGTCGCTGCTCGCCACGCTCACCGTGAAGCCCGGCGTCCCGGCCAGCTGGGCCTGGAAGGCGCGCTGCAGGCCCGAGAGCCCGAGGTCGTCCCCGGCGGCGAACAGCGGCTCGCCGTCGTCACCGGGTGTCTCGTCGATGACCTCCTGCGTGGCGTCCCCGACCCGGCCGAGCAGCGCCAGCCCGAAGCGCGAGCTCGGGGCCAGCAGCCGGGTGCTGGTCGGGAAGACCGCACCGGGCAGGTCGAAGACCTGCGCCCGGATCGCCTCGAAGTCCGGTCGGCGCAGCGTGATGACCGGGACGAACTGGCCGTCCGGGGCGGCGGTGACGTCGGCGGTGATCTCCTCGGCGGAGACACCGGTCGCCGCGGCCAGGCCGCCGGCCAGCGCGGGCAGGTCGGTGACCTTCGACTTGTCCACCCCGACGTTGACGACCTCGGTCTCGGTGAACAGCGGGGCCCCGGTGGCGTCGGTGATCGGCGCCCGCTCGGCGAGCGACCGGCTCAGCACCAGGTGCTGCCCCTCCCCCAGGTCCGGGTGCACGACGGTGGGCGCCGCCACGACCTGCCAGCCGTCGCCGGCCTCGGTGAGGGACAGGCTGGCGGGGTAGCTCCAGTCGGGGGACGCGGCGAGGTCCCAGGTGGCCCGCCAGGCGACGGTCGCCGTGTCGTCGTCCACCGTGACGTCGCCCAGGTCGGCGGCGAGCGTCGCGTCCGGGAGGTCGGTGGCGGTCTGGTCGAGCAGCGTCCTCGTGGCCGCGGCGTCGGTGGTGAGCCCCGCCGCGGCGTCGGTCCTGCCGGCGGTCCAGTCGTCGAGGAAGGCCTGGGCGGCCGCACGGACGTCGTCGCTCGGGTCCGACGAGCAGCCGGCCAGCACCGGCGCGAGCAGGAGCACCGCGATCCCGCCCGTCGTCGCCCTGCGGGCGGCCCCGCTCCACGTCCTCAACCCCGAGTTGCTGCGCACCCACCCACCCTCGCAGACGACGGCGACCCGGCCGCGCACCCGGCCTCGGTGCAGGGGCCCGCGTCGAGCTTGCGAGGCGTGGGGGGCTGGTGAGGGGATGGAACGGCCCCCTCGTAGGGGCCCGCCCGCGAGCTTGCGAGCGGGTGGGGGCGAGGGGGTCCTCCTAGAAGAGGACCGAGGAGTAGGTGCCCACCTGCCGGAAGCCGACGCGGTCGTAGGCGGCCCGGGCGGCGCGGTTGTAGTCGTTGACGTAGAGGCTCACGACCGGCGCGATCGCCGTCCGGGCGTACTCGACGACCGCCGCCGTCCCCCGCTGGCCGATCCCCTGCCCACGGAACTGCGGGGCCACCCAGACGCCCTGCAGCTGGCAGGCCGCCCGGGAGACCGCACCGACGTCGGCTTTGAACAGCACCTGGCCGTCCTCGATCCAGGCCAGCGACTGCCCGGCCCGCACCAGCTCCGAGACCCGCGCCCGGTAGGCCGCGCCGCCGTCCACCCGGGTGGGGCTGACGCCGACCTCCTCGGTGAACATCGCGACCGCGGCCGGCAGCAGGGTGTCCAGCTCGCCGGGCAGCACCGGCCGGACCCGCGACTCGACCGGCACCGCGGGCGGACCCTCGATCGCCAGCAGCGGCTGGCGGGCGCGCACCTCCCGGGCCGGGCCCCACACCGGTGCCAGCAGCTCCCACAGCGGCAGCACCGAGGCCGCCGGTCCGACGATCGTCGAGCAGCGGCGCCCGGCCCGGCGTGCCCGCTCGGCGAAGGCCCCCGCGGCCGCACGCTCCGCGCCCGGCCGGGCGAACGGGATCAGGTTGGCGCCGGCCAGGCAGACGGCGTCCAGCCGGCTCCCGGACCACAGGCCCCACAGCGGTGCGCCGAGGGTCGCCACGGCCGTGCCGTGGGTCTCGATGCGGCCGGCGAGCATGCAGGTGCCCACCGGGTCGAGGCCGAGCAGGTCCCGGACTGCCACCTCGTCGTCGGCGTCCAGGACCCGGGCCTGGACCGATCGCAGCACGCCGGCTCCCGGGTCGCCTCGACCTGTCCGGGCCGGGTCAGGAGACGGTGACGACCGGAGCGCCCGAGGGCGTGCCGGCGGCGACCTGGTCGGCTGCGATGCGCATGGCCTCCTCGATCAGCGTCTCCACGATCAGCGACTCGGGCACGGTCTTGACGACCTCGCCCTTGACGAAGATCTGACCCTTGCCGTTGCCGGAGGCGACGCCGAGGTCGGCCTCCCGGGCCTCGCCGGGACCGTTGACGACGCAGCCCATGACGGCCACCCGCAGCGGGACCTCCATGCCCTCCAGGCCGGCGGTCACCTCGTTCGCGAGCGTGTAGACGTCGACCTGGGCGCGGCCGCACGAGGGGCAGCTGACGATCTCCAGGCCGCGCTGGCGCAGGTTCAGCGACTCCAGGATCTGGTTGCCGACCTTGACCTCCTCCGCGGGCGGGGCGGAGAGGGAGACCCGGATGGTGTCGCCGATGCCCTGGGAGAGCAGCGCACCGAAGGCCACCGCGGACTTGATCGTGCCCTGGAACGCCGGGCCGGCCTCGGTGACGCCCAGGTGCAGCGGGTAGTCGCACTGGGCGGCCAGCAGCTCGTAGGCGCGGACCATGACCACCGGGTCGTTGTGCTTGACCGAGATCTTGATGTCGCGGAAGTCGTGCTCCTCGAACAGCGAGCACTCCCAGAGCGCGGACTCGACCAGCGCCTCCGGCGTCGCCTTGCCGTACTTGGCCAGCAGCCGGCGGTCCAGCGAGCCGGCGTTGACGCCGATCCGGATGGGGATGCCGGCGTCCTTGGCGGCCCGGGCGATCTCGCCGACCTTGTCGTCGAACTTCTTGATGTTGCCCGGGTTCACCCGGACGGCGGCGCAGCCGGCGTCGATGGCGGCGAAGACGTAGCGCGGCTGGAAGTGGATGTCGGCGATGACCGGGATCTGCGACTTCTTGGCGATGATCGGCAGCGCGTCGGCGTCGTCGGTGTCGGGGACCGCGACCCGCACGATCTGGCAGCCGGACGCGGTCAGCTCGGCGATCTGCTGCAGCGTGGCGTTGATGTCGGCGGTCTTGGTGGTGCACATCGACTGCACGCTCACCGGGGAGTCACTGCCCACCCCGACGCCGCCGACGTCCAGCTGGCGGGTCTTCCGCCGGGGGGCGAGGACGGGCGGCGGAGAGGCGGGCATGCCCAGCGAGACAGTCACAGTCGTTCAGTCTCCCACTACTGCAAGGTGATCGGGTTGACGATGTCGGCGATGAACAGCATGCCGCTGAGCACCAGGAACAACCCGGCGACGACGTAGGCCACGGGCATCAGCCGGGCGATGTCGAACGGGCCCGGGTCGGGGCGGCCGCGCAGCCGGGCCACGGTCGACCGCGCCTTCTCGTACAGCGCCCCGGCGACGTGCCCGCCGTCCAGCGGGTAGATCGGCACCAGGTTGAACAGGAAGAGCACCAGGTTCATCCCGGCCAGCAGCGAGAAGAACGTGCTGATCTTCTCCGTGGTGGTGAAGTCGTCGAGGGCGAACACCTCACCGGAGATGCGGCTGACGCCGACCACGCCGATCGGCCCCTGGGGGTCGCGCTCCTCACCCATGAACGTCGCCCGGAACAGCTGGGGCACGCGCTGCGGGATCTCCACCAGCTTGTCCACCGACCGGGCGAGGGTGTCGCCGAGGAAGCCGGGGACGGCGGTGATCGGTTGCTGCACGTAGGTCTGCGCCGCCTGCACGCCTACGTAGCCGACCGTCCGGGTCCCGTCGACCTCGCCGTCGTCGTCGGAGTCGACGTAGACGCTGTTGGCGATCGGGGTGACGGTCAGGTCCAGCTGCCGCGTGGCGCCGTCCTGCTCCCGCTCCACGGTGAGGACGACGGGGGCGTCGATGCTGTCCCGGATGGCGGCCTGGACCTGCGACCAGCCGGTGACTGCGTCGCCCCGGCCGGTGTCGGCGACCCGGGACACCGGCCGGCCGTCGACCGCGACGATCGTGTCGCCGGCCCGCAGCCCGGCCGCGGCCGCCGGTGAGGGCGCGGCGTCGTCGGGGCAGGTCGTGGAGGTCGAGGTGGCCGGCAGCACGCACTCCGGTATCGAGCCGATGGTGGTCGTCGTCCCCGGGATGCCGAAGCCGACCAGGACGACGCTGAAGAACACGACCGCGAGCAGCAGGTTGTGGAAGGGCCCGGCGAACATCACGATGACCCGCTGCCACCAGGGCTTGCGGTAGAAGACCCGGTCGGCGTCGGTGGGCAGTACGTCGTTGAGCGCCTGGCCGCGGACCTCGGCGATGAAGCTGCGCATCCGGGTGGCGCGCTTGCTCTCGCCCTCCTCCGCCGGCGGGATCATCCCGACGATCCGGATGTAGCCGCCCAGCGGCACGGCCTTGATGCCGAACTCGGTCTCGCCGAACCGTCGGGAGAAGACCGTCGGCCCGAAGCCGACGAAGAACTGGGGCACCCGCATGCCGAACTTCCGAGCCCAGGAGAAGTGGCCGAACTCGTGGAAGCCGATGCTGAACAGCAGTCCGACGGCGAAGGCGACGATCCCGAGGACCGTCAGGAGGAACCCGCTCAGCTCAGCTCCTTCATCTGGTGTCCCCGCCGATGGCGACGCGGGCGTGCTCCCGGGCCCACTTCTCAGCGGCCAGCACGTCCTCGACGCAGGTGGGTGCGCCGAGGTCCGGCGCGGCGTCCAAGGTACGCGCGATGACCTGCACGATGGCTGTGAACGCCAGGTGTCCCGCGGCGAATGCGGCGACCGCCTCCTCGTTGGCCGCGTTGAACATGGCCGGGACGACGCCGCCGGCCTCCCCCGCCTGCCGGGCGAGCCGCACCGCGGGGAACACCTCGGAGTCCAGCGGCATGAACTCCCAGGTGCTCGCCTCCGACCAGTCCAGCGCCGGCTGCACCTCGGGGAGCCGGTCGGGCCAGGCCAGTGCCAGCGCGATCGGCAGCCGCATGTCCGGCGGGCTGGCCTGGGCGATGGTGGCGCCGTCGGCGAAGGTCACCATCGAGTGCACGATCGACTGCGGGTGCACCACGACGTCGATGTCGGCGTAGGGGACGTCGAAGAGCAGGTGTGCCTCGATCAGCTCCAGGCCCTTGTTGACCAGGGTGGCCGAGTTGATGGTCACCACCGGTCCCATGTCCCAGGTGGGGTGGGCCAGGGCCTGTTCCCGGGTGACCCCGGCGAGCTCGGCGGCGGAGCGGCCGCGGAACGGACCGCCGCTGGCGGTGAGCACCAGCCGGGCGACCTCGCCGCGGGTCCCACCCCGCAGGCACTGGGCCAGCGCGGAGTGCTCGGAGTCCACCGGGACCAGCTGTCCGGGCGCTGCGGCCGCCGTCACCAGGTCGCCGCCGGCCACCAGCGACTCCTTGTTGGCCAGCGCGACGGTGCGCCCGGCGCGCAGCGCGGAGAGGGTCGGCCCGAGCCCGATCGAGCCGGTGATCCCGTTGAGGACGACGTCGGCCGGCCGGGCGGCGAGCTCCTCGGCGGCGCGCGGGCCGGCCAGGATCTCCGGGAGCGTGTAGTTGCCCTGCGCCCAGCCGCGCTGCTGGGCGGCGGCGTAGAACGCCAGCTGCAGGTCCTGCGCGGCGGTGGCGCGGGCGACCGCGACCGTCCGGACGCCGAGGCTCAGCGCCTGCTCGGCCAGCAGCGCGACGTCACCGCCCCCGGCCGCCAGCCCGGTGACCTGCAGCCGCCCCGGGTTCTGCCGGGCGACGGCGATCGCCTGCCGCCCGATCGACCCGGTCGACCCCAGCACGGTGACCTCGCGCGGCTCGCTCACCGGGACATCCTCTCCCAGGCGACCTCCGGAGGGCCGATGGCCGGGTCGCGCTGTGCCCCGGGCGCGGGCCTGTCATCATGGGCCGGTGAGCGACGCGAGCGGCCGCGGCCAGGGCAACCAGACCAGCGCCAGGGTGATCGAGCAGTCCACCCGCGAGGAGGGCATCGTCCGGGCCGGCGAGACGCCGATCACGCACGAGCGCCCCGAGGACTGGGGCTGGCACGGCGAGTCGGGCAAGGCCGGCCGGATCGCCGGCTACGTCATGATCGTCCTGCTTCTGACGCTGATCTTCGGCAACCACCGCGGCCACGTCGAGGACCTCTGGATCATCGGGGCCGCGCTCCTCATCCTCATCTCGCTCATCTGGGACGGCCGCCGCCGGAAGAACGCCTGGCGCTCCCGGTAGGCACGCACCGACCGCCGCGAGGCCCGCTCCCCACCCGGGGAGCGGGCCTCGTCGCGTTCCCGGGCTGGCGGCGGTCCCTGTCGTGACGTCGTTCGGCACATCTCCACGACGACTCCGCGGGGATCTTCGACGCACTGCGGGTGAGATGTGCCATCCCGTTCACCCGGGACGCCGGATCTCGACAGTGCACCCCTCGGCACCATGTGACGTCTGTGGCCCGAGTGTAGTCCTGTGGCGACTCCTGACGTGTCGCTGTGAATCCGTTGAGTTCGTGCGGTCCCGTTCCGATAGACATCGCTCAGCAGGCCGGGACGCCCGAGCCGCCCACTCCACGGAGGACCAGATGAGCCGCATGTCCCGCCCCCGCGCCGTCGTCGCAACCGGGCTCACCCTCGGCACGGCCACCGCCGGCCTGTTCTTCGCCCCGGCCGCCCTCGCCGCCGAGACGCTGCCCGCTCCGACTGCTCCGGCCTCCGTCGTCGCCGGCACCGAGTTCCAGGTCTCCGGCACCGACTGCACGACCGTCGACCCGACCGACCCGGCGGTCGTCGCCATCGTGAGCGACGCCGACACCGACAACATCGACGAGGCCGTCTTCGGCGACTACACCGACGAGGACGGCACCTGGTCCATCACGGTGTCCTTCCCGGCCGACACCGTGGCCGGCCCCCACGAGCTGATCGCCGCGTGCGGCACCGAGTACGGCGAGCAGGTGACCCCCTACCCGGTCGTCGCCATCAGCGTGACCGCTCCGGGCACGGCCGCTCCCGCGCCGACGACCCCAGCTCCCTCCGTCGTGGGCAGCACCGACCCGGCCGCGAACACCGCCGGCACCGGCAGCACGACCTCGGCCGCCACGGCGACCCCGGGCGCGAAGATCACCAAGGTGTTCACCGGCTTCCAGCCCTTCGAGCACGTCACCCTCGTCCTGCACTCCGACCCGGTCGTCCTGGGCGAGTTCGACGCCGACGCCAACGGCGTCGTGACGGCCACGTTCACCCTGCCGGCCGGCACCGCGATCGGCACCCACCACCTGGTCCTGGACGGCGACGCGGGCACGCACTACTCGGAGACCATCGTCGTCGCCGCCGGCACGACGACCGCCTCCTCCGGCTCGCTGGCCTACACCGGCGCGAACGTCGGCCTGCCGCTGGCGCTCGGCGCCGGCCTGCTGGTCGCCGGTGGCGGCGCACTGGTCGTCACCCGTCGCCGGGCCGCGAGGACCACGCAGGCCTGAGCATGACCGCACCGCACACCTCGAACGCCGGCCAGGGTCTCCCTGGCCGGCGTTCGGCGCGTCCCGGCAACCGGGGTCCCCGAAGGCGCGGCATCCGGATCGTCCTGGCCGCCCTGGTGGTCGTCGTCCTGGCGGTGCTGGCCGACGGCGCGCTGATCACGTCCCGGGTCGACCACCTCGACGTCGACCTGACCCGGGGCGCCGGGGGCGCCGACGGCAGCACGTGGGTGCTGCTGGGCCTGGACTCGCGGACGGACCTGCCTGCGGGCGCCGACGTGGCGCACTTCGGCACCGCCGACGACGTGCCGGGGACCCGCGCCGACGTCGTGGTCGTCGTGCACCGTAGCGACCACGGCACGTCGGTGCTGTCGGTCCCCCGCGACGTCCTGGCCGTCACCCCCCGCGGACCGGAACGGCTGGCCCTGTCCTGGCTGGCCGGCCCGCAGGTGACCGTCGGCGCACTGTGCAGCCTGGGCATCCCGACCGACCACCTGGTCACCGTCGACCTGGCGGGCTTCGCCGGCGTCGTCGACGCCGCCGGCGGCCTGGACGTCGACGTCCCCGAGCCCGTCCGCGACGAGCCGGCCGGCCTGGAGCTCACCGAGGGCGGGCGGCAGCACGTCGACGGCGTCACCGCGCTGGCCATGGTGCGCTCCCGCCACCCGGAGCACCTCGTCGACCGGGCGTGGGTCCCGGCCCCGGTCGACCCGGACGGCCGGGCGACGGCAGCCGGCACCGTGCTGTCCGCCCTGGTCGGTCAGATCCGGGGTGCCGCGGTCCGGCCGTGGCGACTGCAAGGGACCGCATGGGCCGCCTCGGGTGCCGTCCGGGTCGACCCGGACACGTCGGTGACGGAGCTGGCGTCCCTGGCCCGGGCCGACCTCGCCGCGGTGCAGGTGCTCCCGGTCGGCGAACCGCTGGGCACCGCTATCGCCCGGCTCCCGGTGCGGGCCACCAGCGACGCGGTGCGCGCCGCCGGCATGTCCTGCGAGCACTGACCCCCGATCAGCCGGGGCCGCTGCCGATCGCAGCACCGATGAGGTAGGTCGCCCCGGCGGCGATCGCGCCGAACAGCAGCTGGCGCAGGCCCGCCGACCACCACGGCCGGGGGGTGAACCGGGCCGAGAGGGCGCCGGCGGCGACCAGGCCCGCACCGCCGCACAGCAGCGCCAGCCACAACAGCGGCGCGCCGAGCAGGTAGGGCAGCAGCGGGATCAGCGCCCCCACCGCGAAGCAGAGGAACGAGGAGACCGCCGCCGTCATCGGCGAGGGCTTGTCCTCCGGGTCCAGGCCCAGCTCGTTGAGCGCATGCACGCGCAGCGCCTGATCCGGGTCGCGGGACAGCTGCTCGGCCACCGCGTCGGCCAGGTCGGGCTCCAGTCCGCGGTCCCGCCACAGCTGGGCGAGCTCGGCCTGCTCCCCCGCCGGGTTCACGGCCAGCTCCCGGCGCTCCTTGGCGACCTCGAGGTCCAGCTGCTCGTTCTGGGTGCTCACCGAGGTGTACTCGCCCAGCGCCATCGAGATGGCACCGGCGGCCAGCCCGGCGACTCCGGACAGGACGACCGCGTGCGAGCCCGCCCCGGCGCCCCCGACACCGGCCACCAGCGCCGTGTTGGTGACCAGCCCGTCCATGGCGCCGAAGACCGCGGCGCGCAGCCAGCCGCCGGCGACGTCGGAGTGCGTGTGCGGATGGGCCTCGGCGCGCTCCAGCTGCTCCCCTGGCCCGGTCATCCCTGGTCCGACTCGGCCCCGAGGGCCACGCCCTCCTCGACCGCGGGCACCGGGACGGCGACGCTGGGCACGCCGTCCACCTGGTCGGCGGCCGCGAGCTGCCCGCAGGCACCGTCGATGTCCGAGCCCCGGGTGTCCCGCACCGTGGTCGGCACACCGGCCGCCCGCAGCCGGGCGACGAACTCGCGCTGCGCGGGGAGCGGGCTCGCGTCCCACTGGCTGCCCGGGGTCGGGTTGAGCGGGATGAGGTTGACGTGGGCGAGCCGCTTCGCCAGCAGCCTGCCCAGCAGGTCGGCGCGGAACGGCTGGTCGTTGACGTCGCGGATCAGCGCGTACTCGATGGAGTAGCGACGGCCGGTCCGGCGGGCGTACGCATCGGCCGCCTCGAGCACCTCGCCGACGTTCCAGCGGGTGTTGATCGGCACCAGGGTGTCGCGCAGCTCGTCGTCGGGGGCGTGCAGGCTCACCGCGAGGGTGACGTTGAGCCCCTCCTCGGTGAGCTTGCGGATCGCCGGGACCAGCCCGACGGTCGAGACGGTCACCGAGCGCTGCGCGAGCCCCAGCCCGTGGGGAGCGGGGGTGAGCAGGGCGTCGAGCGTCTTGCGCACCCGGGCGTAGTTCGCCAGCGGCTCGCCCATGCCCATGAAGACGACGTTGGACAGCCGGCCCGGTCCGCCCGGGATCTCGCCGTTCGCCATCGCCGCGGCTGCGGCGACCGCCTGGCCGATGATCTCGGCGGCGGAGAGGTTGCGGGTCAGACCGCTCTGCCCGGTGGCGCAGAAGGGGCAGGCCATGCCGCAGCCGGCCTGGCTGGAGATGCAGACGGTGGCGCGCTCGGGGTAGCGCATCAGCACGCTCTCCACCAGGGCGCCGTCGTGCAGCCGCCACAACGTCTTGCGGGTGCGCCCCCCGTCGGCGGACTGGTGCCGCACCGGGGTCAGCAGCCCGGGCAGCAGTGCGGCAGCGAGGTCCTCCCGGGCGGCGGCCGGGACGTCGGTCATCTGCGCCGGGTCGGTGACGCCCGCGTAGAAGTGCCGGGCGAGCTGGTCGGCGCGGAACGCCGGCTGGCCGAGCTCGGTGACCGCCGCCCGCGCCTCGTCCCGGGTGAGGTCGGCGAGGTGGCGGGGCGGCTTGGTGCGGCGCGGGGCGTCGAAGACGAGCGGCAGGGCAGTCATGGCGTCGTCCATGGTCCCACTCCCCGCGGCCCGTGGCCGGGTCGCCGACAGTGACGTGCCTCCCGGGAGCGGCGGTCAGCCGACCCGGACACCGGCCAGCGTGGTCGCCGGGTCCGCCGGGACGACCGGCGGCCCGTCGCCTTCGCCGTCACCGTCGCCGGGGCTCGTACCCGTGCCGGGCTCGTCGCCGGTGCCGGGTTCCTCGGCGCAGGCCGCTGTCCCGGCGGCCGCGGTGTCGCCCGTGCCCTGCCCGCCGCCGGCGACCGGGCAGCCCGGCTCCTCGGTCGGCCCGTCGTCGGTCGGGATCGCGGGCTCGGTCGGCGTCGCCGTCTCGGTCGGGGTCGATGTGGCGGTGGGCGTCGGCGCCGGCGTGCTGGTCGGGGTGCTGGTCGGCGTGGGGGTCGCCGTCGGCGTCGGCGTCGGCGTCGGTGCCCTGGTCGGGGTCGCCGCACCGGTGGCGCCCCCCGGCCGTGGGCGGACCCCGCTCGCGCGCACCGGCGTGCCGGCCGGGGCGACCGCTGCGGGAACTGTGGCGGCGGCCGCGGGGAGCAGGACCCGGGCGCCTGCCGCAGTGGTCGCCGCGGAGGTCGCCCGGGTGGTCCCACGGGCGCGCGCCGGCGTCTCCGGCGGGGTCGTCCCGGCGGGTCCGGTGACGGTGGGCACCTCGGCGGGCGGGAGCACCGCCGGGGGTCCGGCCGGCCGCGCGGAGCTCCGCGGCGCGGCAGGGACCGCCGCGGGGGTCCGCGCGGCGGTGGTCGGCGCGGCGGTGGTCGGCGCGGCGGTGGCGGTCTGGCGCTCGGACGCTGCCACCTCGGCACCGTCGCCGGACGAGGCGGTCGTGAACGCGAAGCCCGCCAGCAGGCCCGCGACCAGGAGCACGGCCAGCGGCAGCAGCAGCCGCCTGCGCAGCGGCCCGCGGGGCGGCGCGGCACGGACGACGGGGGCGTCGGACACCGGCGGATCGGGATCCGCCGCGACGACGGCGGTGCCCGCAGGCGGCGGCTCGACGGGCGGCGGCTCGACGGGCGGCGGTTCGACGGGCGGCGGTTCGACGACCGGCTCGACGGGCGGCAGCTCGGGCACCGCGGACGCGGCACGCTCCGCCAGCGCTTCTCCGGCGCGGATGGCCTCCTCCCAGACGGCCAACTGGGCGGCCGCCTGCGCGTCAGCGGCACGCTGGGCAGCCAGCTCCTCCTCGCGCAGCTCGTCGAGGGCGGCCTCGATCCGGGTCGGCAGGGGCCGGGCGGAGGTCACCGGCGGGACCCCGGTCGGGGCGT
>NZ_SJEX01000116.1 GCF_005930495.1 Modestobacter excelsi
GGCGGGTGCCTGCGCGACCTGCTCCTGCTCAACACCGGCTGCTGCCTGGCCGAGTCGCTGGGCTGCGGCATGGACCTGCTGCTGATGGGACCGTCGTCCTGGCGGCGGGTCCAGGTCGAGCCCGGGAGCCGGCTGGCCGACCGTCTCGTCGCGGCGGTGCGGCTGTACCAGCGGGAGATCAGCCCGCGCCGGCGGCCGTGCTGCCACTTCACGCCGACCTGCTCGGCGTACGCGGTCGAGGCGCTGGAGGAGCACGGCGCGCTGAAGGGCAGCTGGCTGACCGTTCGGCGGCTGGTGCGCTGCCGGCCGGGCGGGGCGCACGGGCCGGACCCGGTCCCGGCTTGCTGACGGACCCCGCTGCGCTCCCACCACTCGCAGGCTCGCCGAGGGACCCTGCAGCGGGCCGTAGGAGCTACCGGACGGCGTCCGCGATCGTGCGGACGTCGTCCGGCCGGACCCGGCAGCAGCCGCCCACCAGTCGGGCGCCGGCGGCCAGCCACCCGTCGACGTCGCCCACCCCCGGCTGCCCGGTCCAGCGGCGCGCCGCGGCGTCCCACCTCTCGCCGCTGTTGGGGTAGGCGACCCCCGGCTTGCCGCTGGCGGCCGCGGCGACCGCGACGGCGGCGGGGACGGTCGCCGGGTCGGTGCAGTTCACCCCGACGGCGATCACCGCGTCGGCGTCGCGGGCCAGCGCGGCGACGTCCGCCAGCCGCTCGCCGCGCCGGGTCCGCGGGACCCCGGCGTCGTCGAGCACGACGGTCAGCGACAGCCACGCCGGGACGCCGAGGTCGGCCAGCTCCGCCAGCAGCGCCTCCACCTCCGCGGCGGCGGGCAGCGTCTCGCAGGCCAGCACGTCGGCGCCGGCGTCGGCCAGCACCTCCAGGCGGGGGCGGTGGAACCCGCGCAGGTCGGCGACGGTCAGGTCGGGAACGTAGCCGCCGGTGTACTCCGACCCGTCGGCCAGGAACGCGCCGTAGGGGCCGACCGAGGCGGCGACCCAGCCGTCCGGAGCGCCCTCCCGGGCCAGCCGCACCGAGCGGGTCATCAACCGGCGGGCCTCGGCCCCGTCGATGCCGGCGGCGGCGAAGCCCGCGAAGGTCGCCTGGTAGCTGGCGGTGGTCGCCACCTGCGCGCCGGCCGCGGCGAAGGCGGCGTGCGCGGCGACCACCGCGGCCGGGTCGTCCCGCAGCAGCCGCGCCGACCACAGCGCCGAGGTGACGTCGTGCCCGCGGGACTCCAGCTCGGTGGACAGCCCGCCGTCCAGGACGACCGGACCGGCGGCGAGCGCGCTCGCGAGGGTGGGCATGCGCCCATCCTCCGCCGACCGCCTAGCCTCCCGAGCAGGAGCGTTCGACGCCGGGAGGCAGCGCGGATGAGCACGGTGACCGAGGGCACGGTCCTGCGGGGCGGGACGCCGAGCGTGCAGGAGGTGGGCGACGGCCTGTTCGCCTACGTGCAGCCCGACGGCAGCTGGATGGTGAACAACACCGGCTTCCTGGTCGGCCCCGACGGCGTGACGAGCATCGACACCTGCTCGACCGAGGTGCGCACCCGCAGCTACCTGGACGCGCTCGCGCAGGTCACCCCCCTGCCGGTGCGCACGCTGCTCAACACCCACCACCACCCCGACCACACGGCGGGCAACGGGTTGCTGCCGCTGGCCACCATCGTGGCCCAGGACAACGCCCGCGCCGAGATGATCGCGCTGGGCGCGGCCCACCCGCCGGGCATCTGGGCGGAGTTCGATGCCGGTGTGCTGCCCTTCGCGCCGCCGTTCCTCACCTTCCCCGACCGGATGACCCTCTGGCTCGGGGACCGGCCCTGCGAGGTGCGCCACGTCGGCGGGCCGGCGCACACCACCAACGACGTCGTCGTCTGGGTACCGGACGCCGGGGTGCTCTACGCCGGCGACCTGCTCTTCAACGGCGGCACGCCGTTCCTGCTGTCCGGGTCGGTGGCCGGTGCGATCACCGTGCTGGAGGAGGTGGTGCGCCCGCTCGGTGCCCGCACGATCGTCCCGGGGCACGGGCCGGTCTGCGGGCCGGAGGTGATCGAGGACGTGCTCGGCTACCTGCGCTTCGTCATGGACGTCGCCCGGCGGGCCGCCGCGGCCGGCGTCGGACCGCTCGAGGCGGCCAGAGAGACCGACCTGGGGCGGTTCGCCGGCTGGACCGACACCGAGCGGGTCGTCGGCAACCTGCACCGGGCCATGGCCGAGCTGGCCGGGACACCGGCCGGGGGGCCCGTCGACGCGATGGCCGCCCTGCGCGACATGGTCACCTACAACGGCGGCGCGCCGCTGACCTGCCTGGCATGAGCGGTGGCCCCCGCCGCTGGCGTGAGCAGCGCTGGCTGGTCGACGAGACGATCCGCACCCAGACCATCGAGTTCGACCAGCCGCGGCTGGTCCACCACCTCGCCCCGGTCGCCGATGAGCTCGCCGGCGCCGACATGGCGGTCATCCGCAACGCCGTGAAGAAGGTCGCCGACCACGTGCCGGTGGTCCGTTCGGTGGCCGAACGGCGGGAGCGCCGGGCGCGGCAGGCGGCGCGGCCTGGCCGTCGACTGGCTGCACGACCGGGTGCTCGGTCGCCTGGCGACCGACGAGCACCGGCTGGTGACGCCGGCCGGTGAACTGGTCGACCTGCGGCCGCTGCGCTGACCCGCGGTACCGGTCAGCGGCGGCGGTCGGCGGCGACGAAGGCCACGGCCAGGATCAGCGGGGCGACCGCGGCCAGCGCGGTCATGCCGAGCACGTCGCCGAGCCCGGCGGTCGAGCGTCCGGACGAGGAGAGCAGCGCCCACCCCAGCCCGCCCAGCGGCACGGTGACCAGGCCGGTGCCCAGTGCCGCGCGCACCCTCGCCGCGCGGCCGGCGTCGGCGGCCAGGACGCCGGCGAGCACCGCGGGCACCAGCGGGACCGCGCAGCGCACCACGAGGTCGGCCGGCCGGTCGCCGGTCCCGGCGTAGGACGCCAGCGACAGCGCTGCGGCGACCGAGACCAGGGCCGCGCCGGACACGAGCGCCCACCAGAGGCCGGCAGCGCCGGCCGACGCGAGGGTCTCCGCCGGCCGCACCGACCGGCCTGCGGCCCAGACGCACGCGGCGGCGGCCAGCAGCAGGAAGGTGAGCAGCGACTGAGGCACCTCGGCCACGCCGCTCGCACCCCGGGAGGGGAGCTGCCACGGCTGCCGGGCGAGCAGCGCGAGGACCACGGTCAGCGCCGCGCAGACCAGCAGCGGGCCGGCCGTGCGGGGTGCGCGCTCGCGGGCGGCGTGGGCGTCCAGGGCCTCGGCGCGGCGGAGCAGGTCGGCCGGCACCGCACCGTCGTGTGCGGTCTCCTCCGGGAGGCGGCCGACGTGGTTGCCCGTCACCAGGTGGAGTCGGCCGGGAGCGTCCTGGGTCACCGGCCGAGCGTCACACACGGTGACGCCGCCGGCGACGTGAGGACGCCCTCTTCACCTGACCGGGCGAATTTCGTCCGCCGGTCGGGGCGTCGCCTCCCGGCCGACCGCGAGCGGTGACGAGGAGCCCCCGTGCGGGCGCGCTCCTCGCTAGGTTGACCGTCCCCGCAACCGACCTCCGGAGGACGGCCGTGACCTCTCGACTCAACCCCTACCTGAGCTTCTCCGACACCGCCCGGCAGGCCATGGAGTTCTACCGGGGCGTCTTCGGCGGTGAGCTCGCGCTCAGCACCTTCGGCGAGGCCGGCGGCGCCGAGGGCCCGGACGCCGACAAGATCATGCACGCGCAGCTGGAGACGCCGGCCGGCTACACGCTGATGGCCTCCGACACCCCTGCGGGCATGGACCGCAGCGTCGGCAGCAACGTGTCGATCAGCCTCAGCGGCGACGACGGTGACGCGCTGCGCGGCTACTTCGCCGGCCTGTCCGCGGGCGGCGCGGTGACGATGCCGCTGGAGAAGCAGGTGTGGGGCGACGAGTTCGGCATGTGCGTCGACCCGTTCGGCGTCGCCTGGATGGTCAACATCTCCCAGCCCGCGGCCTGACGGCGGCGCGGGACCGGCGAGCCTCAGGCGCCCGGCACCGCGAAGCTGCTCAGCCGGGCGGTGCCGGGCGCCAGCGCGGCGAACGGCCGGTCCACCTCCAGCACGGCCACGCCACCAGGAGGGAACCCCGCGGAGACGTCCTGGCGCGCCGCCGGGTCGCCGGTGCCGTCGTCCAGGACGGCGGTGAGCTCCCCGACCGAGGGGGCGTGGCCGACGACGGCGAGCACCGAGACGTCGGCCGGGGTCTCCCGGATCGCCTCGAGCAGCGCCTCGACGGTGTTGTCGTGGACCCGCTCGTCCACGGCGGGCGCCGCTCCGCCGCCGGCGCGCTCCCAGGTCTCCTGCGTCCGCCGGGCAGGGGAGACCAGCGCCCGGTCCGGGACGAGGCCGCCGGCGGCGAGCCAGGCCCCGATGGCGGCTGCCCGCTGCCGCCCGTGGTCGGTCAGCGGCCGGTCGGCGTCGACCGGCGCAGCGCCGGCCTGGGCATGTCGGACGAGCACGAGTCGGCGCGGCTGCACCGGCCGAGTCTGGCACCGCCGGGTCGGGGGCGTTCCCCGTCGCGCCGCCGATCGGCGAGACTGGTCGGCATGCCCGGGGACGACGCCTTCGCCGACCTGCCGGTGAGCGACCGCCTCGTCGTCCCGGCGGGCGCGCTGACGTGGCGGTTCTCCCGCTCCTCGGGACCCGGCGGGCAGGGCGTCAACACCGCTGACTCGCGGGTGGAGCTCTCGGTGTCGCCGCTGGAGCTCGCCGGGCTCACCGACGTGCAGCGCCGGCGGCTGGAGGAGCGGCTCGGTCCACGGCTGGTCGACGGGGTGCTCACCATCGCCGCGAGCGAGCACCGGCAGCAGCTCCGCAACCGGGAGGCGGCGCGTGCCCGGATGGCCGCCGTCCTGCGGGCGGCCGTCGCTGCTCCGCCGGCGGCCCGGCGGAAGACCAAGCCGTCCCGCGGGTCGCAGGAACGGCGGATCAAGGCCAAGAAGGAGCGCGGCGAGACCAAGCGGCTGCGTCGCAGCTGGGACTGAGACCCGACGCGCCGGGGTGTAGGACGGACGCGTGCGCATCGACCGGATCGACCACCTGGTGCTGACCGTCGCCGACCTCGACGCGACCGTCGCCTTCTACACCCGGGTGCTCGGCATGGCCGCGGAGACCTTCGGCGAGGGCCGGACGGCGCTGCGCTTCGGCCGGCAGAAGATCAACCTGCACGTGCGCGGTGCCGAGTTCGAGCCGAGGGCTGCTCACGCCGGCACCGGCACCGGCGACTTCTGCCTGGTCACCGAGACCCCGCTGGACGAGGTGCAGCAGCACCTGGCCGACGCCGGCGTGCCGGTCGAGGTCGGGCCGGTGACCAAGCAGGGCGCGCTCGGGCCGATGCGGAGCGTCTACGTCCGCGATCCCGACCAGAACCTCGTCGAGATCTCGGTCTACTGAGCCGGGACCGGAGAGGGTCCGCGTCCGCGTCCGTGTCCGGCTGGCCGACGTCGACACCTGCGTGCTCGAGGAACTGCTGCCCGACGCCTGGTCGCGCACGGCCCCCGCGTCGCTGCGTCGCCGGCCGCCGTCCCCCTGAGGGCCATGTCGGCCACCATGGCCCTTCCGGGCCGCACGGTTGCGGCCGGGCCGGTGTGAGGCCGACGGAACGCGAGCTTGACGTCAGCGCCGCCGCCGGGAAACGGGGCCACCGGAACCTCGAGATGTGTCCGCCGCCGTGTCGTTGCCGCATCCGAGCACGGGCACGCGCACCACCGAGACCCACTGCCCGTACTGCTCGTTCCAGTGCGGTGTGACGATGTCGGCGGGCGACCGGCCCGCGACGCTCGTGCCAGCCGACTTCCCGGTCAACCGCGGCGGCTTGTGCTCGAAGGGCTGGTCGGCCCCCGAGCTGCTCGACCACCCGGAACGGCTCACCCGCCCGCTGGTGCGCGCCGACCCGGCCGACCGCACCAGCCCGCTGGTCGAGTCCACCTGGGACGTCGCCCTGGACCGGATCGTCACCGCCATCCGGCGCACCCAGGCCGAGCACGGGCTCGACGCGGTCGGCTGCTTCGGCGGCGGCGGCCTGACCAACGAGCAGGCCTACCAGTTCGGCAAGTTCGCCCGGGTGGCGCTGCGGACCAGCGCGATCGACTACAACGGCCGGTTCTGCATGTCCTCGGCGGCCGGCGCGTCCATCCGCGCCTTCGGGCTGGACCGGGGGATGCCCTTCCCGGTCACCGACATCGCCGCGGCCGATGTCGTCGTCCTGGTCGGCAGCAACCCGGCCGACACCATGCCGCCGGTGATGCAGTACTTCGACGCGGGCCGCGGGCGTGGCGCCGAGCACATCGTCATCGACCCCCGGCGCACCAACACGGCGAAGAACGCGAGCCTGCACGTCCAGCCGCTGCCGGCCAGCGACCTGGCGCTGGCCAACGGGCTGCTGCACATCGCGCTGGCCGAGGGGCTGGTCGACGAGGCGTACATCGCCGCGCGCACCACCGGCTTCGCCGACGTCCGGGCCGGGGTTGCCGGCTACTGGCCGGACCGGGTCGAGCGGCTCACCGGGGTGCCGGTGGAGCAGCAGCGCCGCATCGTCTTCGCCCTGGCGCGCGGGCAGCGGTCGATCATCCTGACCGCCCGCGGTGCCGAGCAGCACCGCAGCGGCACCGACACCGCACAGGCATGGATCAACCTGGCCCTGGCCCTGGGGCTGCCCGGTCGAGCCGGCAGTGGCTGGGGCACCATCACCGGGCAGGGCAACGGCCAGGGAGGCCGGGAGCACGGTCAGAAGGCCGACCAGCTGCCCGGCTACCGCAAGATCACCGACCCGGCGGCCCGGGCGCACGTGGCTGCGGTGTGGGGCATCGACGCGGAGGACATCCCCGGTGTCGGCCTGTCGGCATTCGAGATGCTCGACCGCCTGGGCACCGACGGCGGCGTCCGCGCGATGCTGGTGCTCGCCTCCAACATCGCCGTCTCGGCGCCCGACGCGCGCCGCGTCGTCAGCCGGTTGGGCGACCTGGACTTCCTCGCCGTCAGCGACTTCTTCCTCTCCGAGACCGCCGAGCTCGCCGACGTGGTCCTGCCCAGCGCCATGTGGGCGGAGGAGGAGGGCACCATGACGAACTTCGAGGGGCGCGTGATCCGCCGTCGACAGGCGATGGACGCCCCCGAGGGGGTCCGCAACGACCTGCAGCTGCTCGCCGAGCTCGCCGGCCGACTCGGTGTCGGTCATCTGTTCAGCGGCGACGCAGAGACGGTCTTCGCCGAGCTCGGCCGCGCCAGCGCGGGCGGGGCCGCCGACTACTCCGGGATCACCTACCGGCGGATCGACGAAGAGCAGGGCGTGTTCTGGCCCTGTCCCAAGACGGCGGAGCCGGCACCCGAGCACCCCGGCACGCCGCGGCTGTTCAGCGAGCGGTTCGACACTCCCGATGGCCGGGCGAAGTTCTGGCGGGTCGAGCACGTGGACGCCCACGAGCAGCCGGACGCCGAGTACCCCTACGTGCTCACCACCGGCCGGGTGCTGGCCCAGTACCAGTCAGGTGCCCAGACCCGTCGGTCCCGCAGCCTCCAGCTCATCGCGCCCACGCCGCGGGCGGAGCTGCACCCCGACTTGGCGCGCCCCCTGGGCATCGGTCAGGGGGACCTGGTGGAGCTGGTGACCCGGCGCGGTCGGGCCCGGTTCCACGCGCAGGTCACCGACGCCGTCCGCCCCGACGTCGTCTTCGCGCCGTTCCACTGGGGCGGGGCCTCGAACGCCAACGCCCTGACCGACCCCGCGCTGGACCCGACCAGCCGGATGCCCGCCTTCAAGGTCTGCGCGGTCGCCGTCTCCCGGGTCGGCGGACCCGAGGAACGCATCCCACCGCCGGAACCGGCCACCCAGCCACAGCCGCGAGCCCACGAACGACCGTCCGCCCCTGCACCGCACCCCCCGACACGGAGGAGGACCACCCGCGTGAGGAGCACCCCGCGCTTCCTGCACGGCGTCTACCCGATCACCGGCGAGGGTCTGGGCAAGCCCGGCCCGCTCGACCCGGCGCTGCGTTACCAGGTCCCGGAGGGGAAGACCGCGCAGGCGCTGTACTTCCGCGGCGGCAATTCCACCGACGAGCTGGTCTACCTGCTGCTCGTCCGGGACGGCGAGCCGATGCGCTGGTTCCCGATCGGCGCCAAGAGCGACTGCCACGTGCCACTGCGGGTGGTGGAGGACCTCGACGGCGGCACCGTCGTCGAGCTGCACGCCGCCGCGCCGCTCGGCGTCACCGGCGAGGTCGTCGTGGACCTGGGCCTGGTGGAGGTCTGATGACCGCGGTCCTGGGCGGGCGCCCCGAGGGCGTGAGCACCCTGCACTTCGCGATGGACGAGGCCGACGGCGTCGACACCCGGCAGCGGCTGGTCGTGATCGGCAACGGCATGGCCGGCGCCCGGGTGGTCGAGGAGCTCCTCGAGCGCGGCGGTGGCGAGCAGTTCGCGATCACCGTCTTCGGCGAGGAGCCGCACGGCAACTACAACCGCATCATGCTCAGCCACGTGCTGGCCGGCGAGGAGCACGAGGACGACATCGTCCTCAACAGCCACGACTGGTACGCCGACAACGGGGTGCAGCTGCGCGCCGGGGTCCGGGTCGAGCGGGTGGACACCCACGCCAAGGTCGTCCACGCCGTGGACGGGACAGCGACGTCCTACGACCAGCTGGTCATCGCCACCGGCAGCCGGTCGTTCATCCCGCCGATGAGCGGCCTGTACCGGGACGACGAGCAGCTGATCCCCGGGGTCTACGGCTTCCGCACCATCGACGACACCCGGGCGATGCTCGAGGCGGCCGCAGAGCACGAGAAGGCGGTCGTCGTCGGGGGCGGGCTGCTCGGGCTCGAGGCTGCCCGCGCGCTGCAGGGCCACGGCCTGCAGGTCGAGGTCGTCCACGCCGGCACGCACCTGATGAACCAGCAGCTGGACCCCGACGGCGGAGCGATCCTGAAGCAGTCGGTGGAGTCCCTCGGCATCGTCGTCCACCTGGCCACCCGCACCACCGAGGTGATCGGGCCCGACCGGGTGCGCGGCGTCGTCCTCGGCGACGGCCGGGCGATCGACGCCGACATGCTGGTCATCGCCGCCGGCATCCGCCCGGTCACCGAGGTCGCGCTGCTCAGCGGCATCGAGGTCGAGCGCGGCGTCGTCGTCGACGACCAGCTGCGCACCGACGACCCCGACGTCTACGCGGTGGGGGAGTGCGCGCAGCACCGCGGCGAGGTCTACGGCCTGGTCGCGCCGGTGTGGGAGCAGGCCCGGGTGCTCGCCGACCTGCTCACCGGGACCGACCCGGACGCCGAGTACCACGGCTCGCGGACGGCGACCAAGCTCAAGGTCGCCGGGGTCGACGTGGCCACCATGGGCGTCAACCGGCCGGAGCGGGACACCGACGAGTTCTTGGTCATCTCCGAGCCGCGGCGCGGTGTGCACCTGAGCGTCGTCGTCCGGGACGACAAGCTGATCGGCGCCACCCTGCTCGGGGACACCCGCAAGGTCGCGTTCCTGACCCAGGCGTTCGACCGGGGCACCCCGCTGCCCCAGGAGCGGATCAAGCTGCTGGTCGACCTCTCCGACGGCGCCGCGGAGGTGGGCGTCGCCGAGCTGCCCGGCGACTCCCAGGTGTGCAACTGCAACGGCGTCTCCAAGCAGATGATCGTCGACACCGTGAAGGACGGCGCCACCAGCCTCGGCGCCTGCATGGACAAGACCCGGGCCGGCAAGGGCTGCGGGTCCTGCAAGAGCCTGGTCAAGCAGATCGTCGAGTGGGCCGCCGACGGCGCCGTCACCGAGGACGAGTCGGCCGACTGGTACGTCCCGGGCATCCCGCTGGCCAAGCCGGAGCTGATGGCCGCCATTCGCGAGCAGGGGCTGCTCAGTGTCTCCGCCGTGTTCGCCGCACTCGCCCCCGGCGGCGCGGAGGACGCCAAGTCGAAGATGGGCCTGACCTCGCTGCTGCGGATGATCTGGGGCAGCGACTTCGTGCAGGAGAACGACGCGAAGTTCATCAACGACCGCGTGCACGGCAACATCCAGCGTGACGGCACCTTCTCCGTCGTCCCGCAGATCAAGGGCGGGGTGACCACGCCGGCGCAGCTGCGCAAGATCGCCGACGTCGCCGAGAAGTACGAGGTGCCGATGGTGAAGATCACCGGCGGCCAGCGGATCGACCTGCTCGGGGTCCGCAAGGAGGACCTGCCGGCGATGTGGGACGACCTCGGCATGCCCTCGGGCTACGCCTACGGCAAGAGCTTCCGCACGGTGAAGACCTGCGTCGGCTCGGACTTCTGCCGGTTCGGGCTGGGCGACTCCACCCAGCTGGGCATCGATCTGGAGACCCGCTTCCAGGGCATCGAGAGCCCGGCGAAGATGAAGCTCGCAGTCGTCGGCTGCCCGCGCAACTGCGCCGAGGCCTACGTCAAGGACGTCGGCGTCGTCGCGGTCGGCAACGGGAAGTGGGAGGTCTACGTCGGCGGTGCCGCCGGGGCGACGATCCGCAAGGGCGACCTGCTGGCCACCGTCGACTCCCCGGCGGCGGTGCTCGAGCTGACCGGCCGGTTCCTGCAGTACTACCGGGAGAACGCCAACTGGCTCGAGCGGACCTACGACTTCGTGCCCCGGGTCGGGCTGAGCCGCGTCCAGCAGGTGCTGCTCGAGGACAGCGAGGGCATCCTCGCCGACCTCGACGAGGGCATGCAGCGCTCGATCGACGCCTACACCGACCCCTGGGGCCAGGATGGCAAGGCCCCGGCGACGCCGGGACAGTTCCGGACGTCGCTCCCGCTGGTCGACCTGCCGAAGGTGCCGGTCCGATGAGCCTGACCCACGACGACGTCGAGACGCCGACCACCGGTCCAGCGAAGACGGGAACACCGGCCACCGAGGTCCGCGAAGGCCCAGCCGCGGCGGGTCCGGGCGTCCCGCACGTGGTCGGCCGGGTGGAGGACGTGCCGCCGGGCGAGGGCCGGGCGTTCATCGCCGGCGATGCCCAGGTCGCGGTGTTCCGGTTGCGCGACGGCTCGCTGCACGCCACCCAGGCCGCCTGCCCGCACTCCGGCGGGCCGCTGGCCGACGGGCAGACCGACCTGAACGTGCTGGTCTGCCCGCTGCACCTCTACGCGTTCCGCTGGAGCGACGGCACGTCACCCGGTGGCGCCTCACCGGTGCGCCTCTACCCGGTCCGGGAGCAGGACGGCGACCTCGTCGTCGAGGTCTGACGCCGGCCGGTGCGCTGGCGCGCGCGAAACCACCGCGCTTTCGCCCGCGAAAGCGCGGTGGGGCGACGTCACGGGTGCATGCGGGCGCCCTTCACCACCTTGTCGACGGCGTTCTTCGGGCCGTGGACGGCGAGCCCGACCAGGTCCAGGTCGGCGCCGGCGACCGCCCGCACCGCCGCCTGGTTCTGCACGTCCCCGGGGGTGCCGAACAGCTCCGCGGTGGACACCGCCGCACCGCTACGTGACCGGCCGGCGGGTCGGCCTCGCCCGCCGGCTGCTGGCGACCACACCGGTCGCCTGGTCCCGGTCGGCCGAGGTGGGCTGAGGTGGGCTGACGCCGGGCACCCGGTCCGGCTCAGCCGGACAGGTCGACGTCCTGCAGCACGGCCGCGCCGGAGGCCTCGCCCGCGGCGCCGTGGACCAGGACCCGGGCGACGTCGCCGGGGGAGCGGACGACGGCGACGCCGTCGGTCAGCGGGTGCTCGCCCAGCCCGGTCCCGGCGGCGTCGAACAGCTGCACCGAGGCCGCGTCCCGCGCGGCGAGGACGACCAGGGACCGGGCGGCCGCGGGGTCGGCGAAGCCGGCTGTGACGTCGCACCGCAGTGCGACGACCCGCTGCTCCAGGGGCTCGCCGGCGGGCAGCACCCCGGTGACGCACACCGACGTGCCCGCTGCGCCGGTCGGGCCGGCGGCGAGGCCGTAGGGAGCGGTGACGACCGCGGCTCCGGACGGTTGCGCGACGGCGAGCACGGTCACCCGCGCAGGCTGCTCGTGCGGGCCGGGCAGGTCGCCGGCCCAGAGGACGGTGACCGCGGCGTCCTCGGCGGACTGGCCCAGCCGGCCCAGCACGGACGCCAGCTGGGGGCCGACCGCCGCGTCACCGCGCGCCGGCTCGGGAGCCGGGCGCAGCAGGGCGAGCCGGGGCGTGCCGGGTGCGGCCCGCGTCGGGACGACGGCGGGGGTGAGCGGCTCCGGTGAGCGGCCGGCCCGCCGCCACAGGAGCTGGACGGCGCTGCCTCCGGCACCCGGCACGGGTTCGAGGCGCAGCTCGACCAGGCCCGCCGTGGTGGCGGCCAGACGGTAGGAGCGCTGCACGGTCCCGTCCGCGATGACCTCCGGCCGCCCGGACACCGCGATCTGGTCGTCCGGTGCCGCCAGCACCACCAGGGTGCCGGTGGCCGGGTCGATGAGCGCGGTCGGCTGGGCCGGGTCGGGCGTGCTCCAGCCGGCCGCCAGCCGCAGACCGTCCGGCGCGGCGCCCTCGGGCCCGGTGAACCACCCTGCGGCGGCCGGTCGGGCCGCGGTGCCGCCGGACGTGAGCAGCGCCCACCGTCCGCCGGCCACGTCCCCCGCGTAGATGACCCGCCGGGGGTCCGCGGCGCGGGCCGGGGGCCAGTCGAGCTCGCGCAGGTTCTGCAGGAAGGCCTCGTCGCCGGCGAGCGACCCGCGGGTCAGCCCGGCGTAGACCGAGGGACCTCCCGGGACCGGGACGGCGGTCGGGGTGGACGTCGGGGC
>NZ_SJEX01000117.1 GCF_005930495.1 Modestobacter excelsi
GGGCTCGCCCAGGGGCGGGATCAACGACAGGTCGAGCACGGGCGCACTCATCGGGCTGCTCCTCCGGTCGCGCGCAGTTCCAGGACGGCGGCGGTGTCCGGCGAGAGGCCGCGGGCCGCTGCCTGCACCTGGTCGGGGGTCACCGCGGCCAGCCGGGCGGCCAGTTCGCCGGCCAGCTCGGCCCGGCCGTGGACCAGCTCGGCGGAGGCGAAGCCCAGGGTGCGGCCGAGCACCGAGTCGGCCTGCTGCAGCAGCTGGGCCTCGGTCCGGGCCGTCACCCGGGCCAGCTCCTCGGCCGGCACACCGTCGGTGGCCACCTTCTCGATCTCCTCGTGCACCGCGGCGAGGACCCGGTCGACCGGGACGTCGGCGGGGTGGTGCACCTGGCTGACCAGCAAGGTCGCGTCGCGGACGTCGAAGGGGTCGCCGAACAGGCCGAGGTAGCTGCTCTGCGCGACCGCCAGCCGGTCGGTGTGCAGCAGGCGGCGCTCCAGGCGGGAGGCGTCGCCCTCGCTGAGCAGCTCGGTGAGCACCACGGTGCCGAGGTAGGTGTCCAGGTCGCCGACCGGGTCGGGCACCCGCCAGCCGATCGCCACCGCGGGCGCGGGGGCGAGCCGGTCCTCGACGACGCCGCGGCGGGCGCTGGTCGGCGAGGGCTCCCCCACCACGGGCGCGGGCGGGGCCGGGCGGAACGGGACGGGGTCGAACCAGCGGCGCACCAGCTGCTCGGTCTCGGTGACGTCCAGGTCACCGCCGATGCACAGCACGGCGTTGCTCGGCGCGTAGTAGCGGGAGAAGAAGTCCGCGGCGTCCTCGACCGTGGAGGACTCGAGGTCGACGAAGGAGCCGTAGCCGTCGTGGGTGTTGGCGAAGCTCTCGAACGCGATCGGCGGCAGCTGCAGCCACGGGAAGGCGCCGTAGGGCCGGTTGAGCACGTTGACCCGGATCTCCTCCTTCACCACGTCGATCTGGTTGCGGAGGTTCTCCTCGGTGATCGCCGGGGCCGCCATCCGGTCGGCCTCGAGGAAGATGGCGCGCTCCAGCGCCTCGGCGGGCAGCGCCTGGAAGTAGTTGGTGTAGTCCTGGTGCGTCGAGCCGTTGAACGTCCCGCCGGCGGCCTGCACGAGCCGCGCGTGCTCCATCTTCGGCACGTGGGCGGAGCCCTGGAACATCATGTGCTCGAAGAGGTGGGCGAACCCGGTGCGGCCCGGGGGCTCGGACCGCATGCCGACGTCGTAGAAGACGCTGACGGCGACGACGGGGACACTCCGGTCCGGCGCGAGCACGACCCGCAGCCCGTTGTCGAGCGTGAACCGCTCCACCGGGTGCCGCAGGGTCAGGTCGGCCCCAGCTGCTGTCACACCGCCGACCCTATACATCGCGATCCTGCCGGATCGCCCCGCGGCCAGGAGCCGTGCCCCCGCTGCGCTGAGCCGTTGCCGCTCCTCCTCGCGAAACCCTCCGGGCCCCACTCGTCGGACCGACCTCGCTCTCGCTCGGGAGTCCGTACCGGCACCCGACCCCCTTGCCCACTCACAGCACGTCGACGTCGCCGAGCACCCGGTCGATCGCCCCGTACAGCTCCGCGTGGGTGTTCGGGATCGACAGGTACAGCAACGCCGGGGCCGGCCTGCCGACGTCGATCAGCAGCAGTGCCGCACGCTCGCCGGTGGAGTCGTAGCCGGCCACGTCCCAGCTGAGGTCGAACTCGTACACCCAGGCGGCCGCGCCGTCGACGGTGACCGCCTCGTCCCGGCGGACCTCGCGCTCGTTCGGGGCCGGGTAGTGCAGTTGCCGGACCGCGTCGGCGACGGCCTCGGTGGTGCCCTGCAGGTCCCCTGCCCTGTTCCCGCCGAAGCCGTCGGCCAGCGGACCCGAGGTGCACTGGGCGATGAAGACGTCGACCCCGTCGGGCAGGTCGTCCTGCGTGACGAAGTACTGGCCGGCCGTCTCGGTCGTCTCCAGCTGGGCGCCGCGGTCCCACTCGAACCAGCCGTCGCCGAGGAACGGGTAGGAGATGCCGGCGACCTCGTCGATGATCCGCACGGTGCCCGGCGGGAAGGTGCTGCTCGGCTGGGCTGTCGGGCCGGCCACCGGGGGGGCGTCGTCGGCGGAGGACCCGCCGCCCAGCTGCACCCCCACCAGGACCAGCAGCAGGACGACGGCCAGCACGCCCAGCCCGATGAGCAGCGGCCGGCGCCGGGACCGGCGGGACCCCGCCGGTCCCCAGGTGCCGTTGTCCCGCGTCCCCCACGCCTCCCAGGCCGAGGGCGGGAGCAGCTCGCGGGCGGCGGGCGCCTCGAACGACCGGCCGACGCTCACCCCGGGGCCCGCGGGGGTGGTGACGTCGGACCACCCGGCGCCGTTCCACCACCGCACCGTGCCCGGGGTGCCGTCCGGGTCGGGGTACCAGCCGGGCGCGGGTGCATCCGGCTGGCCGGTCGCTGCGCCCCCGCTCATCCCCCCACCCCCGCCGGTGTCAGCGCGTGCGGAGCTCGACCGTGGCCAGCTCACGCCACAGGTGCGCGGCGGCCTCGGCGCCGCGGTGCAGCATCGGCAGCAGCACCCGCTCGTTCGGCGAGTGGATCCGGTCGGTGGGGAGCCCGGCGCCGAGGAACACCAGCGGCGCGTCCAGCTGCTCGACCAGGTCGGCCTCGGGGCCGCTGCCGCCCTCCTTCATGAACAGCACCGAGCCCGGCTCGCTGTCCCATGCCCGGGCGATCGACCGCAGCAGCGCGTCCATGTACGGCGAGTCCAGGTCGCTGGCGCAGGGGGCGACACCGCCCGCGGGCACGTGCACGTCGGCCTCGATGCCCTCGGGCAGGTTGGCCTCGACCCAGGAACGGACCATCGGGCCGATGTCCTCGGGCCGCTGGTCGGCGACCAGCCGGAAGGTGATCTTGGCGTGCGACTCGGCCGGGATGATCGTCTTGTGCCCGGGCCCCTGGTAGCCACCCCACATGCCGTTGACCTCGGCGGTCGGGCGGGCGCCGATCCGCTCCTGGGTCGAGAAGCCGGCCTCGCCGGTGGTGGTGCGGGAGGCGGCCGGACCGGCCAGCCACTCCCGCTCGTCGAAGGGCACCCGGCCCATGAGCTCGCGCTCCCGGTCGGACAGCGGCCGGACCGCGTCGTAGAAGCCGGGCAGGGTGACCCGGCCCTGGTCGTCGTGGAGGCTGGCGACGAGCTCGGCCAGGGCGTGCAGCGGGTTGGGGACGGCGCCGCCGAAGGAACCCGAGTGCAGGTCGACGGCCGGTCCACGCAGGGTGATCTCGGCGTCGGCCAGGCCGCGCATCGACGTCACGGCGCTGGGCAGGTGCGAAGCGGCCATGCCGGTGTCGCTGACCACGACGACGTCGCAGTCGAGACGAGCGCGCCGCTCGCGGAGCAGGTCGGCGAAGTACGGGGAACCGGACTCCTCCTCGCCCTCGATGACCAGCTTGACGGTGACCGCGGGGGTGTCCCGGCCGGTGGCGGCCAGGTGTGCGCGGATGCCCAGCAGGTGGAAGGCGACGTTGCCCTTGTCGTCGATGGCGCCGCGGGCGTGCAGCTCGGGACCGTCGGGGCCCTCGACGACCGTGGGCTCGAACGGTGGGTGCTCCCACAGCTCGACCGGGTCCACCGGCTGCACGTCGTGGTGCCCGTAGACGAGCGCAACCGGCGCACCCTCGTCGGCGGAGGGCCACTCGGCGTACACGGCGGGCGCACCGGCGGTGGGCCAGATCTCCACGGTCGGGAACCCGGTGCGGCGCAGCGCGCCGGCCAGCCACTCGGCGCTGGCGGCCACGTCGGCGGCGTGCGCCGGGTCGGCCGAGACCGACGGGATGCGCAGCCAGGCGTCCAGGTCGGCGTGCAGGTCGTCGAGGTGGGCGGTGACGAAGTCGCGTTCGGCGCTGCTGCTCACGGGGGCGACCGTATCCCGCACCACCGGTGCGGCCGTCGCGGGCTGTGGACGACGACGGGGCTAGGTTGCCTGCATGGCCGTGGGGATGCTGCAGGTGGACGTCGGCGACCTGACCTTCGACGTGCGGACCGACGGCCCGGAGGACGGCCCGCCGGTGCTGCTCCTGCACGGCTTCCCCGAGACCTCGCTGAGCTGGTCGGCGGTGACGCCGCTGCTGGCCGAGGCGGGGCTGCGCACCTACGCACCCGACCAGCTCGGCTACTCCCCCGGCGCGCGGCCGGACGAGGTCGACGCCTATGCGCTGCCCGCGCTGGTGCAGGTGACGGCGGACCTGATGACCGCCCTGGACGTCCCGGTCGCCGACGTCGTCGGGCACGACTGGGGCGCCAACGTGGCCTGGGGCCTGGCCGCCTGGCACCCGGACCGGGTCCGCACGCTGACCGCGGTCTCGGTGCCGCACCCGACCGCGTACACGATGGCCTTCCGCGCGGATCCGGAGCAGAAGGAGCGCTCGGCCTACATCAAGCTGTTCTGGCAGGCCGGCAAGGCCGAGGAGGTGCTGCTGGAGGACGGCGGCCGGCGGCTGCGCCGGATGCTGGACGCCCCCGGGGTGCCCGCGGAGGCGGTCGACGTCTACGTGGACCAGCTGTCGGCACCGGGCGCGCTGACCGCGGCGCTGAACTGGTACCGGGCGATGAGCTCAGCGACGCCGGTGGACCCGGTCGACGTGCCGACGACCTACGTGTGGAGCGACGGCGACGTCGCGGTGGGCCGGACGGCGGCCGAGGCGTGTGCCGACCAGGTTCGTGGCGACTACCGCTTCGTCGAGCTGCCCGGGATCACCCACTGGGTCCCCGAGCAGGCCCCCGAGCAGCTGGCCCGGGCGGTGCTGGACCGGGTCGCCCGCGGCCCGCTGCTGCGCCCTGCCGCCGGGACCCACGCCCCACCCAGCTGAAGGAGGACCTCCCTGCCCGTCACCGTTCGCGAGCTCGCAGCGGGGCCCTGCAGGGAGGCCGTCGCGCACACCGTTCGCGAGGGAGCGGGCAGGAGCTCATCCCGCGCCGGTGACCAGGGCCAGCAGGCCCGCTTCGTCCAGCAGGTCGACCGGGCGCAGGGTCACCCCGGCGCCGACGTGGTGGAAGCCCGCACTGACCCGCTCCACCGGCGCGCCGGTCAGCCGGGACCAGCCGATCCGGTAGGCGGCCAGCTGGACGGCGGCGGCGGCGAGCTCCGCCGGGCTGGGCACCGGGCCGGTCTTCCAGTCGATGACCTCGTAGCCGCCGTCGGGGGTCGCGTAGACGGCGTCGATCCGCCCGCGGAGGGTCAGCGGACCCAACGGCGTCTCGAACGGCGCCTCCACGTCGACCGGCTGCCGGTCCGCCCACTCGCTGCGCAGGAACGCCTGCTGCAGGGACTCCAGCGCCGCGTCCGGTGCCGCGCCGGCGTCCCCGCTGCCCGGCAGCTCGTCGAGGTCGATGAGCCGTGAGGTGCCGAACCGCTCCTCCAGCCAGGCGTGGAACTTGGTGCCCCGGCGGGCCAGCGGCGCGGGTGCGGCGGGCATCGGCCGGCGGAGCCGGCGGGCCAGCTCGGCGGGGTCCCGGCGCAGCGCGACGAGCGAGGACACCGACAGGTGCGCGGGCAGCGGCACGTCGACGACGCCGCGGGAGTGCTCGGCCCGCTCGCGCAGCAGCAGGTCGGCGTCCCGCAGCCAGTCGGTGACCAGCGGGTCGTCGGTGGCGCCGAGGGCGTCGGCGGTGAGCGGGTGCGGCTCGGTGGCGGCAAGCAGCTCGGCGGCCGCGGTGAGCGAGCGACGGCGGCCGGAGGAGAGCGGGTCGATCGGCCAGCTGCCGACCGGCCACTCCGCCAGCGCCGGGTTCTCCGCGTCCTCCTCCGGTGGCAGGGCCCACGCGTCGACGACGCCGGCCCCGGCCTCGCAGGCGGCGTGCACCGCCAGCAGCAGGGACGACGGTCCGCAGGCGGTCTTGCCGTCGCGCCACCAGCTGCCTGAGCAGAGCAGCAGGTGCTTGGCGCGGGTGACCGCCACGTACCCGAGCCGCACCTCCTCGGCGAGACCGAAGTCCTTCCACTCGGCGACGTAGTCGTCCAGCGCGTCCCGGACGGCGGCCTGGTCGCCGGAGCCGGGCACCGGCAGGTGCAGCCGGGGCAGCTCCGCGCGGTCGGTCGCGCGCAGGTCGACCGGGACGGCGCCGGGGTCGCGGATCCAGGAGTCCGAGGCGTCGCCCTTGGCGGGGAACTGACCGACGGTCATGCCCGGCACGGCCACCACGTCCCACTCCAGGCCCTTCGCCGAGTGGCCGGTGAGCAGCTGGACCGCCTCGGGGTTGACCGCCACCTCGCCGGGCTCCAGGCCGCGCTCACGCACCTCGGCGTCGGCGAGGTAGCCGAGGAAGGCCGGAAGGGACGGCAGCTCGGCCAGCTCGGCGAACTCGGCGGCCACCTCGTGCAGCGCGTCGAGGTGGGTGCGCGCGCCACCGGGGGTCGCGTCCGGGTGGCTGGCCAGCTCGGTCTCCAGGCCCAGGGTGCGCACCACCTCGTCGACCAGGTCCGGCAGCGGCTCCCCCAGCCGGGAACGCAGGGCGGAGAGCTCGTTGGCCAGCCGCCGCAGCCGGCGGTGGCCCTCCGCCGAGTACGCCTCCGGGCGCCCCAGGTCGTCGAGCGCCTCGATGATGCTGCCGCGCTCGCGCGGCGGGGTCGGGCCCGCCGGCGCACCGGCCTCCGGCGGGGTGGCGTCGTCGACCGGCGCGGGCGTGCTCCGTTCCCGGACCAGCGCCCGGGACCGCGACTCGAGCGCGGCCAGGTCGCGGGGCCCCAGCCGCCACCGTGCGCCGGTGAGCAGCCGGCCGAGCGCGTCACCGGCGCTGGGGTCGACCAGCACCCGCAGGGTGGCGACGACGTCGGACACCTCGGGCACGTCGAGCAGCCCACCGAGGCCGACGACCTCGACCGGCAGACCGCGGGCGCGCAGGGCGGCGGCGATGCCGGGCAGCTGCGCCCGGCGCCGGGCGAGCACCGCGATGGTGGGCCGCTTCGCGCCGTCGCCGGCGCCCTTCCAGGCCTGCTCCAGCCGGTCGGCCAGCGCCTCGGTCTCCTCCGCGACCGTCTCGTACAACCCGCAGCGCACGGCACCATTGCCGGCCACCGGCGAGGGCTGCAGGTCGGGCAGCGGCTGCTCGGGCTCGGGCAGGTCGGCGGCCACCGCGTTGGCGACGGCGAGCACGGCACGGTCGTTGCGCCAGCTCGTGGAGAGGGTGAGCCGCTCCGCCGGGCGCTCGGGCGTGCCGGGGAAGGTGCGGTCGAAGCGCTCGATGGTGCCGGCGGAGGCGCCGCGCCAGCCGTAGATGGACTGCCGCGGGTCGCCGACGGCGAGCACCGGGTGCCCACCGGGACCACCGAAGAGCGCCTCGAGCATCCGCAGCTGACCGACGCTGGTGTCCTGGTACTCGTCGAGCAGCACCACCCGCCAGCGGGCCCGCTCGCGGCGACCCACCTCGGCCGAGGTGACCGCGACCCGCGCGGCCAGGGAGACCTGGTCGGCGTAGTCGATGGCGCCGGCCGCGCGCTTGCGGGCCTCGAACGCCTCCACCATGGGCAGCAGGGCCACCCGGGCCCGCTGCCGGACCAGCATCCTCAGGACCTCGGCGTACGGGCCCTTCTTCTTGCCCGCGTCCGGGTAGCCGCGCAGCTGGGCCTCGAACCGCGCCGTCCACGCACGCAGCGCCGCCGGGGTGATGTCGTGCTCACCGAGCTCGGCGGCGAGCTGCAGCACGTCCTCGGTGGTGGTGACCAGCCCGAGCGCGACGTCGCTCATGTCGCCGGTGTGCGCGGCCACGGCGGTGGCCGCCTGGCCCCAGCACATCGCCGGGCCCAGCACGCCGGAGCCGGGTTCGACCCCGATCCGCAGACCGTGCTCGGCGACGATGCTGGCCGCGTAGCCGTGGTAGGTCGCCACGGTGGGGGCCGCCACGGCCAGGCGCTCGCGCAGGGCGGGGTCGGTGTCGGGATGGGCGGCCAGCGCGCCGAGCCGCAGGCGCACCCGGGCGTTGAGCTCGCTGGCGGCCTTGCGGGTGAAGGTCAGCCCGAGGACGGCCTCGGGGGCGACGAGCTGGTTGGCCACCAGCCAGGCGACCCGGGCGGCCATCGTCTCGGTCTTGCCCGACCCGGCACCGGCCACCACGACCAGCGGTCGGTCGACGGGTGCCGCGACCACACCGGCCTGCTCCGACGAGGGCGCGTGGCCGACGCCGCTGCGGGCCGCGACCTCGGCCGGCGTGAGCAGCCGCGGCGGCTCGGGCGGCACGACCGGCACCATGCCGGGGAGGTCGAAGGAGAGCTGGTCGGGAACCGCGCGGGGCGTCATCGGGTCACCTGCCGGCCGGACTCCTGCATCGGGCAGCTCCTGCGGAAGGCGCACCGCTCGCAGTCGGTGTCGGTGCGGACGGCGAACTCCCCGGCTCCCATCCCCTCACCGACCTCGGCGATCAGCTCGCCGGCCCAGGTCTCGCGGGGGTCGACGTCACTGGGCAGCGGTGCCTGCACGTGCTCCTTGGCGGCCTTCTGCGAGCCGCCGACCTGCAGCAGCGCCGCACCGCCGGTGGTCCGGCCGTGGTCGGCGAAGGCGCCCTCGGCGACCGCCAGCTGGTAGGCGGCGAGCTGGCCGTGCTCCTCGACGGTGCGCGGCGGGGTCTTGCCGGTCTTGAGGTCCACGACCACCAGCCGCCCCTCGCGGTCCCGCTCCAGCCGGTCGACCTGGCCGCGCAGCCGGGCGCGGCCGACGACGACGTCGAAGTCCTCCTCCGCGGCGACGAGCTGGCGTTCGGCGCGGGAGTGCCAGGCGAGGAACTTGGTCAGCATCTCCTGGGCCCGCTCCCGCTGTCGCTGGTCGAACCACCCGGGCCCGAGGTCCAGACCGTCGAGCTCGGCGTCGAGGACCGTGGCCGCGTCGGCCGGCGGCAGGCCCTCGGCGACCTGCTGGGCGACGTCGTGCACCGCCGACCCGACCGTACGGGTGGCCTCCGGAGCCGCCTCCGCACCGACCGCGCCCAGCACCCACCGCAGCGGGCAGCGCTGGAAGGTGTCGATCGCAGAGGGCCGGACCGGCACCACCTCGGCCGGGTCCACCAGCGGCGCGTCGTCGGACAGCGGCGCCAGCCCCCACCAGCTGGAGGGGTCCGCGCCCGGCACCCGCTCCTGGGCGAGCCGGCGGAGCACCGCTGCGGCGCTGGACCGGCGTGCCGGGTCGGTGTGCGGGTCGGTGAGGTGGCGGCGCAGTTCGGCGACGAGCGCGGGCAGCGTGAGCTGCCGGGGCAGCGGCGTGTGCGGCCGGACGCCGTCGGTCTCGACCGGCGGCGGGACGACCAGGTCGAGGAACCGGGACGCGGTGGCCCCCGCGTCCCCGCCCTCCAGCGCACCGTCGACGGCGGAGACCAGCAGCCGACTGCGGGCCCGGGTGCAGGCGACGTAGAACAGCCGCCGCTCCTCGGCGAGCGCGAGCGTGCGCCGGTCCAGGGTGGCCGGGTCGGTGCCGCCGGCGGCGTCCACGAGGTCCTCGGCACCCAACAGGCTGGCCCGGCTGCGCAGGTCGGGCCAGACCCCCTCCTGGACGCCGGCGACGCAGACGAGGTCCCACTCCAGGCCCTTCGCCGCGTGCGCGGTGAGCAGCCGCACCGACTCGCCCGTCGGTGCGCGGGCCGCGCCGCTGTCACCGGGGAGGACCTGCGCGCGGAGGTGCTCGACGAAGGCGGCCACGCCGGCGAGCGGGAGCCGGTCGACGAAGCCGGCCGCGGCGTCGAACAGCGCGACGACGGCGTCGAGGTCACGGTCGGCGACCGCACCGGGCGGCCCACCCGCCGCGCTCGCCCGCGCCCACCGGTTGGCCAGCCCGCTGGCCTGCCACATCGTCCACAGCACGTCCTCGGCGCTGCCGTCGGCGGCCAGCGCCAACCGCCCGGCCGACAGCACCCGGGCCACCCGCGACGCCGGCCGGGCCAGGTGCTCGGGCAGCGCGTCGAGCAGCGTCGCGTCGGCCAGCACGGTCGCCAGCGGTGCGTTCCGCACCGCGGCGTCCTCACCGCGGGCGGCCATCGCCCGGCGGGCGGCCCGGCGCAGCCGGCGCAGGTCGAGCACGGTGGCGCCGCCCAGCGGGGAGGCCAGCAACGCCTCGGCGCCGGGCTCGTCGAGCCCCGCCTCGGCCTCCGACGCGGCAGGGTCCGGCTCGGTGGTCACCGTGGACCCGGCCGGGGCACCGGCGTGCCGCGGCGGCAGCAGCGCGCCGAGCGCGGCCAGCAGCGGCTGCACGGCGGGCTGACCGGCCAGCGCGATGTCGTCCGCGGACACCGCCACCGGCACCCCGGCCTGGGTGAGCGCCCGGCGGACGGGCCCGAGACCGGTGGTCGCGGACCGGACCACCACCGCCATCTGCGACCACGGGACGCCGTCGAGGAGGTGGGCCCGGCGCATGGTGTCGGCGATGAAGGCTGCCTCCATCGCCGGTGCGTCGAAGACGTGCACCTCCGCCGAGCCCGGCTCGATCCCCTCGCCGGGCACCAGCCGGCGGTGCTCCCACGGTCCGGGGAGCCCCTCGGCGACCCGGCGGCTCACCGACAGCAGCTGGGCGCCGGACCGGCGGCACACCCCGAGGGACAGCCGGTCGGCGGGACGGCCGTCGCGGTGCCGGAACCGGGTCGGGAACTCGATGATCCCGCGCGGCTCGGCGCCCCGGAAGGCGTAGATCGCCTGGTCGGGGTCGCCGACGACGACCAGATCCCCTCCGCCGCCGGCCAGCAGCTCGACCAGCTCCACCTGCGCGGGGTCGGTGTCCTGGTACTCGTCGACGAACAGCCAGCTGGCCCGGTCACGCTCCGCGCGGAGCAGCTCCGGGTCCGCCCGCAGCTCGTCGATGGCGGTGCGCACCAGCTCGGCGGGGTCGTAGCCGCTCGCGCCGCCTCGGGCGACCGTGGCGAAGTAGGAGACGTCCTGGTACTGGCGGAGGAAGTCGGCGGCCGCCACCCAGTGCGGCAGGTGGCGCTCACGGCCCCACGCGGCGAGCCGCTCGGCGTCGATCCCCCGCTCGGTGGCGCGGAGCAGCAGGTCGCGCAGCTCGTCGCGGAAGCCGGGCATGGCCAGCGCCTCGGTCAGCTCCTCCGGCCAGCGGACCACGCCCTCGAGGTCGGCGTCACCCCGCAGCAGGTCGGCGACCACGGCGTCCTGCTCGGCGGAGGTGAGCAGCCGCGGGGTGGGCTCGCCGCGCAGGACGGCGGCACGGCGGAGCACCCCGTAGGCGTAGGAGTGGAAGGTGCGGGCGACGGGTTCGCGGATGGTGCGGGCGACCCGGGCGGTGATCCGGGTGCGGAGCTCCGCGGCGGCCTTGCGGCTGAAGGTGAGCACCAGCAGGCGCTCCGGGTCGGCGCCCGCCTCGATCCTGGTGGCCACGGCCTCGACGATCGTCGTCGTCTTGCCGGTGCCCGGGCCGGCCAGCACGAGCAGCGGGCCACTGCGGTGGTCGACGACCGCCTGCTGGGTGGGGTCCAACCGGGGCCGGGCCACCGGGGCAGGCTCCGGCTGCACCAGCCGGTAGACCGGTGCCTGCTGGCTCGCCGTGGCGATCGCTGTCCCGCTCGTCGTCTCCCCCCGCACCCCTCGATGAGACCACGGGGGTACGACGGTTCCGGTCAGGCCGGGTTCCTCACGGGTCCTCGTCGGGCCAGCCGACCGCGGCGAGGTCGACCCGTGAGCCGCGCAGCGGCACGCCCTCGCCGGCCAGCAGCTCCAGCTGCCGTACCCGCACCGGCTCCGCGGCCGTGCCGTCGGCCCGCAGGACACGGTGCCAGGGCACGGCGGCGCCCCCGGCGGACAGCGCGCGGGCGACCCGTCGGGGGCCGACGCCGACCAGCCGGCCGATCGCGCCGTAGGTGCTCACCCGGCCCGGTGGGATCGTCTCGACGACGTCGAAGACGGCCTCGTCGACGTCGGCCGCGGAGCGGTCGGCCGGGCCTGGCGCGCGCACCTCGGGGGCTCCGCCGGTCAGCCCTGGTACTCGCTGTTGGCGGTCCACCAGTCGTACAGCGCGCTGACCTCGGTCTGGGTGGTGCCCAGTGCCCGGACCACGCCCTCGGTGAGGTACTGGTCGTCGGTCCAGGCGACCACGACGTAGCCGTCGGTGGCGATCTGGCAGGCGACCTGCCCGCCGCGCTGACCGCCGGAGTAGGTCCACTCGCCGTAGCCGGTGCCCGTCGAGCAGTCGTCCTCGACGGCGAACTCGGCCAGGCCCTCCTCGGTGACGTCGGCGGAGAACACCGAGTCCAGCGTGTCCTGGTCCGGGTAGCGGTAGAACGCCGCCTCCGGCCCCGGCTGGGTGAGTGCCGCGCCGCAGTCCGCGGCCGCCACGTCCCCGTCCCCGGCGAGCGGGGCGTCGGCGCAGTCGTCGAAGTCGACGGGGAGCTGCGCGACGAAGCCGGCCACGTCGGCCCCACCCGACGGCGCCGCGGTGAACCCACCCGAGGGCGCCGGGATGGCGGTGCTGGGCGACGGACCCGGCGACGAGCTGGCCGTCGTGGACGGTGCGCCGGAGCCGCCGGGAGCACCCCAGTCGGGACCGCCCGGCCCTCCTGGCGCACCGGCGTAGGGCGGCTGGCCGGGCACGCCGAAGGCGCCGACCCGGGTGGGATGCTCGCCGTAGCCGGGACCGGCGGGCGGGTTCCAGGGACCGGGCGGCGGGCCGTACCCACC
>NZ_SJEX01000118.1 GCF_005930495.1 Modestobacter excelsi
GGCTGGGCGGGCTCAGCTGCAGCGGTCTCGGCACCGACCGGCTCGGCGTGCCAGCGGACGCCGGCGTCGTGGACCTCGTTCACGCGGATGCACAGCACCGAGCCGTCGCCGTGCGCCGGGAGCGCCGGGAACGGCCGCGTGCACTTGTCCTGGGTGAACTGGCAGCGGCCGGCGAACCGGCAGCCGGTCGGCCAGGAACCGGGGGCGGGGACGGTGCCGGCGATCGAGGCCAGCCGGGTCGGCATGGGCACGCCGTCGGGCACGTGCGGGTTCGCCCCGAGCAGGGCCATCGTGTACGGGTGCGCGGCGTCGTCGAGCACCGGCGCGGTGCGCCCGGACTCCACGACCTGGCCGGCGTACATGACCACCACGTCGTCGCAGATGTCGGCGACCACACCCAGGTCGTGGCTGACGATCACCACCGAGAGACCGGTGTCCCGGACCAGCGCGCGGAGCAGGCTGAGGATCTCCGCCTGCACCGTCACGTCCAGGGCGGTGGTCGGCTCGTCGGCGATCAGCAGCTGCGGCTGGCCGGTCAGCGCCAGCGCGATGCACACCCGCTGCGCCATGCCACCGGACAGCTGGTGCGGGTAGCTCTTCAGCACCCGGTCGGCGTCCACGATCCCGACCTGGCGGAGCAGCTGCGCGGCGACCTGCCGGGCTTCCCGCCGGCCGACGCCGCGGAACCGGCGGATCGGGCCGATCAGCTGGTAGGCGACGGAGAACATCGGGTCCAGGGCGACCATCGGCTCCTGGGAGATCATCGCGATCTCCCGGCCGCGGACGGCGTTGGCCTGCTTCTCGCTGAGGCCCACCAGGTCCCTGCCCTGCCAGAGGATCGACCCGCCGGAGACGGAGACGCCGTCCGGCAGGAGACCCAGCAGCGAGCGGGCGGTCATCGTCTTGCCGCAGCCGGACTCGCCGACCAGTCCGAGCACCCGGCCGGGCTGCAGGGTGAACGAGACGTCGCTGACCAGCTGCGGGCCGTCGTCGACCGACACGGTCAGATCGCGGACCTCGAGCACCGCGGCAGGGTCGGCCGGCGTCCCGTCGACGACCCGCACCGGCGCCGTCCTCCGGGCGCGGGCGGGGTCCTTCACGTGGGCGGCCTTGCCGGCCAGGGCGTCGGCCAGCACGTTCGCCGCCACGACGGTGAGCGCGAGCACGACACCGGTGGGCACGAGGAGCCAGGGCGCGTCGTACACGTGCCCCGAGGCGTCCTGGATCATGATCCCCCAGCTGGGGTTCGGCTCGGCCGGCCCGAAGCCGAGGAACGCCAGGCCGGCGTTGATCAGGATCGCGATGCCGAACAGCTGCGCGGCCTGGACGGCGACGACCGTGGCCATCGCCGGCAGCACGTGCACGGTGTTGACCCGGAACGAGCCCAGGCCGTTGACCCGGGCAGCGTCGACGTACAGCCGCTGGCGCACCGACTGGGCGACGCCGAGCATGATCCGGTAGACGGCGGCGGAGATCAGCACGCCGAGGATCGCCATCACGATGTAGGTCTTCACGCCGATGACGCCGATGACGGCCAACAGGATGATCGTCGACGGCAACGCCATCAGGATCTCGGTGCTGCGGCTGATCACCTGCTCGACCCGGCGGCCGCGCTCGGCGGCGATCAGCGCGAGCGGGATGCCGATGCCGAAGGCGACGAGCACGGTGAGCGCGGCGGCGAGCAGCGGCTGCGCGCCGGCGGTGAAGATGCGACTCAGCAGGTCCCGACCGAGCGGATCGGTGCCCAGCCAGTGCGCACCCGAGGGCAGCGCCAGCCGGTTGGCCAGGTCCTGCTCGTTGATGTCGTAGGGCCGCCAGAGCGGCGCGGTGAACGACAGCAGGACGACCAGCAGCAGCCAGCCGAGGGCGACCAGGGGGCCCGGACGACGCAGCGCCGCGGGCAGCCCGCGGCGGCGCTGGGCCGGCGGGACGACCTCGGTCGAGGCATCGTCAGCAGCGTCCAGGGGCAACACGCTCATGCGGTACGCACCTTCGGGTCCAGCGCCGCGACCACCAGGTCGAGCAGCAGGTTCGTGACGACGACCACCACGGTCGCGACGATGACGACGCCGATCAGGGCGGGGAAGTCGTGGGACGTGACCGCGGCCTGGCTGGCTTGGCCGAGACCGGGCAGCGCGAAGAGGTTCTCGATGATCACCGACCCGCCGAAGAGCGCGATGAACTGGATGCCGAGCACCGCGACGACCGGCACGCTGGTCGATCGGAGGGCGTGGACGTAGCGGATCCGCCAGGCCGGCGTCCCGACCGCGCGGAGCGTGCGGATGTGCTCGGCCTGGAGGGCGTCACGCATCCCGGCGTTGGCGGTGCGGGCGACGATCGCCGCGCCGCCGACGGTGAGCGCGAGCACCGGCAGCAGCAGGCTCTTGGCCCAGTCGACCGGTGAGTCGGCGAAGGCGACGTAGCCGGTGGCCGGCAGCCAGCCGAGAGAGATGGAGAGCACGTAGACGAAGAGGATGCCGACCCAGAACGCCGGCAGGGACAGCGCGACGCCGCTGCTGGAGGTGATGAAGGCGCCGAACCGGCCGCCGCGGACTGCGGCGGTCACACCGAGGACGACGCCCACGATGCCGGACAGCAGCGTGGCGAACAGCGCGATGAAGCCGGTGACCGGCAGCCGGGTGCCCAGGTCCTGCCCGATGGACCGGCTGTCGATGATCGACCTGCCCAGGTCACCGCGGACCAGGTGGCCCAGGTAGTCGAAGAACTGGGTGACCAGCGGCCGGTCCCAGCCGAGCTCGGTGTTCTTGGCGGCGATCTCGGCAGGCGTGGCGCCGGGTCCGAGCACGATGGCGCCGGGACTGCCGTCCGTGGCGTGCACCAGCAGGAAGCTGATCAGCACGGCAGCCAGCACCGTGACCACTGCCAGCGCGAGCCGACGGGCGAGGTAGGCGAGCATGTCGTTCCCCTTCCGGGAGCGGCTGGTCAGGCGAGGATCAGGCGGACGGCTTGATCTCGGACAGCACGAACCAGCCGTTGGTGCCGGCGAAGGAGGGCTTGCTCACCTTGTCGCCGTTGTAGCCCATGTAGGTGAAGTCCTCGTAGACCGGGATGTACCAACCCTGGTTGGTGATCGCGTCGTTGAGGTCCTTCAGCGCGCCCGTCTGGGCGTCACCGGTTGCGCCGAGAGCCGCGCCCAGCGCCTGCTCGATCTGCGGGTCACTGGCCTTCTGCAGGTTCACGAACCCGCCGACGACCACACCGGCCACGAAGCCGGCCGGGTTGTCCCCGACCGCGAAGGGCCCGAACAGCATCGGCTCGGTGGCCGCCGCGGCGAAGATGGCATCGGTGGACGTCGCGGTGACGAAGTTGAGCGTCACCCCGATCGCGGCCCACTGCTTCTGGATCGCGATCTGGTCGTCGCTCGGCTGACCGCCCACGGTCTGGTTGATCTCGAAGCCGTCCGGGTAGCCGGCGTCGGCCAGCAGCTGCTTGGCCTTGGCCGGGTCGTAGGCATACTGCTCGTCCAGCGCCGGGTCGAACCCGGTGGCCGACTCGGGGAACAGCTGCGCGGTCGCCCGGGCGCCCGGGTGCAGGTCCTTGACCAGGGACTCCCGGTCGATGGCGTAGGACAGCGCCTGGCGGACCTCGACCTTGGCGAACGCCGGGTTCGTGACGCCGGTCTTGTCGGCCACGGGGAAGCCCACGATCGTGCCGCCGACCTTGACGATGTCGCGCTTGGAGGAGACCAGGTCGATGGTGCTGGACCCCAGCTGCAGCGCGACGTCGGCCTGGCCCGAGACGACGGCGTTGGCCAGCGCCTGGTCCTCGATGATCGGCTTGTAGACGACGGTGTCGAAGGCGAAGTCATCCGCGTTCCACGCGTCGTCCTTCTTGGTCAGCGTGTACGAGCTGCCCCGGGTCGTCTTGCCCTCGTCGAGCGTGTACGGCCCGGACCCGTCCGGCGTGGTGGCCAGCGAGTCGGGGTCGGCCACCGCGTCCTTGCCGACGATGACGCCGGGCTCGTCGGCGAGGTTCTTGTCCGGGCTGGCCTGCGGCGCGGCCCAGGTGATGACGACCGTCTTCGGATCCGGGGCGGCGACGTCGGAGATCTCGGTGGAGCTGCCGGCAGAGAAGGACTGGTACCCGGCCAGGTCGGGGTCGCTGCGCCGGTCCAGGTTGCCCTTGACCAGCGTCGAGTCCAGCGTCGAGCCGTCGGTGAACGTCACGCCGTCGGCCAGGGTCAGCGTCGTCTGCAGGTTGTCCGGGCTGTTCGTGAAGCCGGTCGCCAGGCGCGGGGTGACGGTGCCGTCGGCCCCGGTCAGGAACAGCGGGTCGTACAGGGCGCTGAAGAACTGGATCTGGCCCTGCCCGTAGAGCAGCGGGTCGTAGCCCGTGGCAGCCGAGTCTGAGTCGACGGCGATGGTGAGCGTGTCGGAGGCGCTCGAGCTGCTGCCGCCACCACCACTGCCGCCGCCGCAGGCGGCCAGCGAGGTGAGCGCACCGGCGGCCAGGACGGCCACCCCGGTGCGCATCAGGGAGTGGCGGCGCAGGGTCTGCACCTCGGGGGTCCGGAACAGCTTCATACCGGTCTGGCTCCTTCGCTTCGTTACGGAGGGGTCATGTCGGCCGGGGACTCGGCCGCACCGGGATCCCGGCGTTGGCGGCAACGATGCGGTGGGCCCTCTGGTGACGTCAGGCACAATGCCGACCAATGGAAGACAACTGTGGCCTGCGCCTCAGTGCCGATCTTGAGGAGCGCCGGCCATGTCCGAAGAAGTGTCAGCCCAGACCCGCGTCCGCGGCCGTCGCCCGAGCCAGGGCGAGCCGGTGGTCGACCGCGCGCTGGCGCTCCTCGACGCCTTCGACGCCACCCACCCCTACCTCACGCTGAGCGAGCTCAGCCGGCGCAGCGGCATCCCGGCCAGCTCCGCGCTGCGGCTGGCGGGCCGGCTGCTGGAGTGGGGCGCCCTCGAGCGTGATGCAGCCGGGCGGTTCTCGATCGGCCTGCGGCTGTGGGAGGTCGCCTCGCTCACCCCGCGCGGACACGGACTGCGCCAGGTGGCGCTGCCCTTCATGGGCGACCTGGAGGAGGTGACCCGGCAGCACGTGCTGCTCGCCGTCCGGGAGGGCGACGAGGCGCTGATGGTCGAGCGGCTCTCCTCGCACGGCGCGGTGGCGGCGCTGTACCGGCCGGGCGGGCGGATGCCGCTGCACTCCACCGGGGTCGGGCTGGTGCTGCTCGCCTTCGCCGAGGCCGCGTTCCAGGAGCGCATCCTGGGCCAGTCGCTGATGCACCAGCCGGAGAACGTGCCGGTCTCCCCCGCCGCGCTGCGCCGCACGCTGGCCGAGATACGGCGCGACGGACTGTCCACCTTCCGGCGCGGCGCGCCGGGCCCGATCGTGAGCGTCGCCGCGCCGGTGCACGACGCCCAGGGCACCGTCGTCGCCGCGCTGTCGGTGGTCGTGCCGGCGGAGAACGCCGAGCCGCGGCTGCTGGGCCCCGCTGTCCGGACGGCGGCCCGGGGCATCTCCCGCGGGCTTGGTCTCCGCCGAGCACCCGGCACCGCCTGACCGGACTCCTCTGCCATTGGCCGGCAGCGGCGCTGATCACGGTGAGCGGCGTCACGCATGCTCGCGGTCGCGCTGACAACGCCGTCGACCACCGAGGAGCGCCGTGCCGATCCATCCCGCCATCGCATCGAAGCTGCACCTGCTCGAGGGCATCACCTCCTTCGAGGAGGCGATGGCCGACCCGGCGCAGCGGGCTCTGCTCGACGAGTTCATGTCGATCACCGGCGCACCGCAACCGCCGCAGGTCCGGACCCGGGACGAGACCGTCGAGGGCCCACACGGCGCCGTGCCGGTACGCGTCTACCTGCCCGACGGCGACGGCACCGACCGGCCCGGCCTGGTCTGGCTGCACGGCGGCGCGTTCCTCGGCGGCGACCTGGACATGCCCGAGGCTGACTGGACCGCCCGGCAGCTGGCCGCCCGCGCCGGTGCCGTCGTCGTCAGCGTCGACTACCGGCTCTGCCACGGCGGGGTGCACTACCCGGTGCCGCACGACGACGTCGTCGCGGCCTTCCGGTGGACCCGGGACAACGCCGACACGCTCGGCATCGACCCGGCCCGGCTCTGCCTCGGCGGCGCCAGTGCCGGCGGCAACCTGGCCATCGGCGCGGCGCTGAAGCTGCGCGACGAGGACGGCCGACCGCCGGCGGCGCTGCTGCCGATCTACCCCGTGGCGCACTCCGTGCTCCCTCCGGCCTCGGCGTCGCAGGCCGCGAGGATGGCCGAGGTGCCGCCTGTCCTGCGGTTCCGGCCGGAGGACACCGACTTCTTCAACACCAACTACCTGGGCGGCCCGCTGTCGAAGGCCGACGGCTACGCGTTCGGCGCCCTCGCCGTCCTCGAGGGGCTGTGCCCGACCCTGGTCGTCAACGCCGAGTACGACGACCTGCGCCCGTCGGGCGAGGACTTCGTCGCCCGCTGCGCGCTGGCCGGCGTCGACGTCCGGCAGGTCACCGCCGTCGGCATGCTGCACGGCTTCCTGAACACCCGCCCCGACCTCGAGCCGGTCGACTCCACCCTCACGCTGATGGTCGAGCTCGTCGCCGGCGCCCGTTCCCCGCAGACCCTGGAGGTCCCCGTATGAGCGCCACCTTCCCCGACGGCTTCCTGTGGGGCACCGCCACCGCCGCGCACCAGGTCGAGGGCGGCAACGTCAACAACGACCACTGGGTGATGGAGCACGCCGAGCACACGCCGTTCGTCGAGTCCAGCGGCGACGCCTGCGACTCGTGGCACCGGTGGGAGGAAGACCTCGACCTGGTCGCCGGGGCCGGGCTGGACACCTACCGGTTCAGCCTGGAGTGGAGCCGGATCGAGCCCGAGGAGGGCGAGCTCTCCCGCGCCGCGCTGGACCACTACCGGCGGATCGTCGACGGCTGCCGCGACCGCGGGCTGACCCCGATCGCCACCCTCGTGCACTTCACGATGCCGCGCTGGCTGATGCACGACGGCGGCTGGACCGGCCCCAAGACCGGTGACCGGATCGCCCGGTTCACCGAGCTGGCACTGCCGGCGGTGAAGGACGCGGCGTACGTCGCCACGATCAACGAGCCCAACCTGATGGCCGTCCAGCCGGTGATCGGCGGGATGGCCCGCCGCGGCGAGGAGATCAAGGGCCTGCCGGTGCCCGACCAGGGTGTCGCGGAGGCGCTGATAGGCCTGCACCACCGCAGCACGGAGGTGCTCCGCGGTGCCGGGTCACCGCCGGCCGGGATGACGCTGGTCGGGCTGGAGTACATCGACGAGGGCGGCGGCGCGGAGCCGCTGCAGGCCGCGCGGGCCGCGATGATGGACCAGTTCCTGACCGCCGCCGCCGGCGACGACTGGGTCGGGCTGCAGATCTACACCGCCCAGCGGTTCGGCCCCGACGGGCTCATCGCCCCGCCGGCGGACCGGCAGACGCTGGCGCACGGCATGGAGCGACGCCCCGAGGCGCTCGGCGCGGCGATCAACCACGCCGCCTCGGTGCTGCCGGACACCCCGCTGCTGGTCACCGAGAACGGCATCGCCACCGCCGACGACGCCGACCGGATCGCGTTCACCACCGACGCGCTGCGGAGCCTGTCCGCGGCGATCGACGCGGGCGCCGACGTCCGCGGTTACGTGCACTGGAGCCTGCTGGACAACTTCGAGTGGATGCTCGGCTTCGCGCCCACCTTCGGCCTGGTCGCCGTCGACCGGGAGACCTTCGTCCGGACGCCGAAGCCCAGCCTGGCCTGGCTGGGAGAGGTCGCGAAGCGCAACGGCCTGGCCTGAGCCGACCGGCGTCAGCCGAGGCGCGGGTCGACGTGGACCTTCGGGCCCGGACCCGCGCCCTCGGGCCGCTCGCCGGCCAGGACGGCGGCGACCCGGTGGAGCCCGACGGTCGCGGCGACCAGCGGCCGAGGGTCCACCGCGCTGCTCGCGTAGGCGGCGATGGTGGGCTCCAGCCCCGGGGACCCGGAGAGGACCCCGACGGCGGTGACGTCCTTGAGCAGCAGGGTCCGGGTGTCCACCGCGCTCGGCGTACCGGCGATGCCGATGCACACCAGCCGGCCGCCGGGCTCGACCAGGTCCAGGGCCAGCGCCGGCGAACCGGCCGCGGTGGAGGCGTCGACGACGGAGTCGAACGGGAGGTCCGGCAGCGTCGCCCGGCGCCAGGCGCCGGCGAAGCCGAGCTCGCGGGCGAAGCCGAGCGAGGCCTCGGTGACGCCCAGCAGGTGCACCTCGGCGCCGGCCGCGCGCAGGAACATCGCCGTCAGCAGCCCGATCGTCCCGGGGCCGATGACGAGGGCCCGGTCACCCGCCTCGACCTCCGCGGCGTGCGCCGCGCGCCAGGCGTTGCCGCCCGGCTCGACGAGCGCGCCGAGGACCTCGTCGACGGGATCCGGGAGCTCGTGCAGCGACCAGGCGGGGACGGCGAGCTGCTCGGCCAGCGCCCCGGGCCGGTCCCCCCGGATGCCGACCTCCTGGCGGTGCTCGCACACGTGCTGCCGCCCCCGGCGGCAGGGGCGGCACTCCTGGTCGCCGAGCATCGTGTCGCCCATGACCCGCCGGCCCAGCCACGCCGCGTCGACTCCGTCGCCGACCTGCGTGACCCGGCCGCACCACTCGTGCCCCGGCCGCAGCGGGTAGGAGGAGTGGCCGGTGTGCAGGTAGGCGAGCTCGCCGGTGAACAGCTCGACGTCGGTCCCGCACACGCCCACCCGCTCGACGTCGACGACGACCTCCCCCGGAGCGGCGACCGGGACGGGCACCTCCTGCACCGAGCCCTCCCCGGGTCCGGTCAGCACGAAGGCGCGCATGGTCGACCCGCTCATCTGGACCTCGTTCCCGCCACGGGGCCAGGATGACGGTCGTGGCCCTCCGCAGCGCGCAGTGGTACTCCGGTGACGTCCGCAACGCCTACATCCACCGGGCGTGGATGCGCCGCGGCGCCCCGGACGACGCGTTCGGGCGCCCGCAGATCGCCATCGCCAACACCGCCTCGGACCTCGTGCCGTGCAACCGGCACCTGTCCGAGGTGGCCGCCGCGGTGCGCGACGGCGTCCACGCCGCCGGCGGTACGCCGCTGGAGCTGCCCGTGATGGGCCTGGGCGAGACCCAGGTCCGGCCGACGGCGATGCTCTGGCGGAACCTCGCCGCGATGCAGATGGAGGAGGCCTTCCGCGCCAACCCGGTCGACGGGCTGGTGCTGCTCGGCGGGTGCGACAAGACGATCCCGTCGCTGCTCATGGCCGCCGCGTCGGTCGACCTGCCCGCTGTCGTCGTCCCCGGCGGCCCGATGCTCACCGGCACCTTCCGTGGGGTGCCGCTGGGCTGCGGCACCGACGTGTTCCGGCTGTCGGAGGAGGTCCGCGCGGGCACGCTGTCGGCGGCGGAGTTCACCCGGTCGGAGTCGGCGATGATCCGCAGCCGCGGGCACTGCAACACGATGGGCACCGCCTCCACCATGGCCGTCGTCGCCGAGGCTCTCGGCACCGTGGTGCCCGGCGTCGCCGGGACGCCGGCCGCGGACAGCCGGCTGCTGAAGGCCGCGCACGGCACCGGCCGGCTGGTCGTGGAGATGGTCGCCGCCGACCGCCGGCCGAGCACCTTCCTGACCGAGGCGTCCTTCGCCAACGCGATCGTGGCGCTGGCCGCCGTCGGCGGGTCCACCAACGCCGTCGTCCACCTGCTGGCGATCGCCGGGCGGCTCGGCATCGACCTGACCCTCGACGACTTCGACCGGATCGGCTCCGGGGTGCCGGTGCTGGTCGACCTGCTGCCGGCCGGCCGGTTCCTGATGGAGGACCTGCACCGCGCCGGCGGGCTGCTCGCCGTCCTGGCCGAGGTCCGCGACCTGCTCGACCCGACGGCGCTCACCGTCACCGGGAAGCCGCTGGTCGAGTACCTGGACGACGCACCGATCTGGGACACCGACGTCATCCGGCCACGCCGCGAGCCGTTGGTCGAGCACGGCGGCATCGCCGTCCTGCGCGGCAACCTCGCCCCCCGCGGGGCGGTCGTCAAGCCGGCCGCGGCCTCGCCGCACCTGATGCGCCACCGCGGCCCGGCGGTCGTGTTCGACTCGATCGAGGACTTCTCCGCCCGCATCGACGACCCGGACCTCGAGGTCGACGCCGACTCGGTGCTCGTGCTGCGCGGCTGCGGGCCCCGGGGCTACCCCGGCATGCCCGAGGTGTCGAACATGCCGCTGCCGAAGAAGCTGCTCGAGCAGGGGGTGCGGGACATGGTCCGGGTCTGCGACGGGCGGATGAGCGGCACCGCCTACGGCACCGTCGTCCTGCACGTGGCACCGGAGGCCGCCGCCGGCGGCCCGCTCGCCCTGGTCCGGACCGGGGACGTGATCAGCCTCGACGTCGAGGCCCGGCGCATCGACGTCGAGGTGCCCACCGACGTGCTGGCCGCCCGGGCCCCGGACCCGGCCACCGTGGCCGGCTTCGCGGCCCCGCGCCGCGGGTGGGAGCGGCTCTACGTCGACCACGTCCTGCAGGCCGACACCGGCGCCGACCTGGACTTCCTCGTCGGCTCGAGCGGGTCGCAGGTCAGTCGCGAGTCGCACTGACCTCGTCAGCCGCCCACCCGGGTGACCGCAGAGGTGCCGAACCGCTCCGCCGTGGCGCGCTTGTAGCCGGCCGGGAAGTCGACCGACGCGGCGCGGTCCAGAGCAGCGACGCGCACCTGCGCGGCACCGTCCCCCGCGAACGCCGCGGCGCAGTCCTCCGGGGCGATGTTCGCCGCCGCCACCAGGCCTCCCGCCGCGCCCACCGCACCGCACAGCGACAGCAGGCTCGCCGCACCGGTCCAGAGGTCACCGGTGAAGACCTCGCGCTCGTGCAGCAGCCGCGCGGCGTCACCCGAGGAGTCCTTCAGTCCGGCCACCGGGAGGTCGGGGAGCACGTCGACCGGGATGCCCGGCGCCGACGCGCCCGGGAAGTGGTAGGCCAGCAGCGGTCCGGTGGCACGTGTCGCGACCCGGTCGTAGTAGCGGCGCGGGTCGGCGACACCGGGCGGGGAGAGCACCAGGACGGCGTCCGCGCCGCTGCCGAAGGCGCGCTCGGTCAGCTCGGCGGCGCGACGACCGGTCGCCGCTCCCGTTCCGGCGATGACCGGCACGGAGGCGGGCGCGGCCGCGCGGACCGCGCCGACCACCTCGTCGCGCTCCTCCGGCGTGAGGGTGGCTGCCTCGCCCGTCGTCCCGTTCACGAGCAGGGCTCGGACGCCGAGGTCGGCCAGCTGCGCGGCGAGGTCGGCGGTGGCCTTGGCCTGCAGGTCGCCGTCCTCGGTGAAGAGGGTGACGAGCGCGACGCCGACGCCGGTGAAGAGGGCCATGCCGCCCATCCTGCCCCGGGAACGGCGATCGGAGGATGGTTGCCGCCCAATGGCACCGGTCTGGGCTCCGGTGACCGCCGTCACCGAAGCTCGACCTGTCGACCTCGACCCCTGATCCGGGAGCACCCATGAGCTTCGAGTACCTGATCGACCCCGCCACGGGCCCGCGGTGGAAGGGCGTGCTGCCCGGCAAGCCGCAGCCCTACGTGCTCCGCCGCGGCGAGGGCGAGCACGCCAAGCTCTTCGGCGACGTGTTCAGCGTGCTGCTGTCCGGCGACGAGACCGAGAACCAGTTCGGGATCATCGTCAGCGAGTCCCCGGCCGGCGACGTCATCCCGACCCACTCGCACAACGCGACGCACGAGACCTTCTACGTGCTCGACGGCAAGGTGCGGCTGTTCTTCGAGGACGCCGAGGGCACCAAGCAGTCCCAGCTGCTCAGCGCCGGCGACTTCGGCTTCGTGCCGGCCGGCTTCGCCCACGCGTACCAGATCGTCGAGCAAGCCCGGATGATGGGCACCCTGTCCGGCGGCTTCGAGCGGTTCTTCCAGCACATGGGGACGCCGACCGACTCGACGAGCCTGGACCAGCCGCCGTTCATCCCGGACTTCCCGCGCATGCAGGCGGCCGCGCAGCAGCACGACATGCAGTTCATGCGCGACTTCGAGTGGCCGGACGCCTGAGCAGATGACCACGCCGGCCCTTCCCCTCCCCCCGCCGGCGCACGCGGCTCCGCTG
>NZ_SJEX01000119.1 GCF_005930495.1 Modestobacter excelsi
ACCTCGTTGCAGCGCGACGTGGAGACGATCCAGCTGCTCGACCGGCTGGGCTACGACGAGGTCTGGGTCGGTGAGCACCACTCGGCCGCCACCGAGATCATCGCGGACCCGCTGACCTTCATCGCCCACGTCGGAGCGCTCACCCAGCACATCAGGCTGGGAACCGGTGTGGTCTCCATCCCGTACCACAACCCCCTGTGGATCGCCGACCGCGCGATCCTCGTCGACCACCTCATCCGCGGTCGTCTCATGCTCGGCGTCGGCCCGGGGTCCCTGCCCACCGACGCGGCGATGATCGGTCTGGAGCCCGACCAGCTGCGACCGGCGCTGGCAGAGGACCTCGACGTGCTCCTGCGCCTGCTCACCTCCGACGAGCCGGTCTCGGTGAAGACCGACCGGTACGAGCTGGTCGAGGCCCGCTGCCAACTGGCTCCCTACCAGGACCCCTGCTTCGAGGTGGCCGTCGCGGCCACCGCCTCCCCCACCGGTCCCCGGCTGGCCGGCAAGCACGGCCTCGGAATGCTGTCGGTGGGCGCGACCACGGAGATGGGCTTCGACGCCCTGGCCCTGCACTGGGACGTGTGGGAGGCGGAGGGAGCCGCGTCCGGGCGTCCTGCTGACAGGTCCCGGTGGCGGCTGATGGGCCCGATGCACATCGCCGAGACCCGGGAGCAGGCTGTCGAGGACATCAGGTACGGATTCGACGCCTTCGTCGAGTACACCCAGAAGACCCTCGCCCTCCCGCCCGTCCGCATCCCCGGCGACACCTTCGAGGAACGCCTCGCATGGATCGACGAGACCGGTTGGGGGGTGGTCGGCACCCCGGACGACGCCATCCGCCAGCTCCAGCGGCTGGTCGACCAGTCCAACGGCGGGTTCGGCTGCTTCATCCTGCTCCAGCACGACTGGGCCAACTGGCAGGCCACCCAGCGCAGCTTCGAGCTGTTCGCCCGCCACGTGATCCCGGCCTTCCAGCCCTCTCAGAAGCGGCTGCTCGCCTCGGAGGCGTGGGCGCGCAGCAAGCACAGCGAGCTCGACGCCAAGAACGGCGCCGCCATCCAGGCCGCGACCGACCGGTACGCGCAGGAGAGGGCCGGTCAACAGCCCACGGGCGCCGGACAGTCCTGACCAGCGGGAGGCTCCCCGGCGGCATGTTGCCCGCACCCGACGCGCACGACGACCCGAGATCCCCACCACCCACGCGACCGAGTGGCCGACTGTGCTGGTCGGCCACATGGGCGAGCACCAGCTCGACCGTCTGGCCAACGGCCCCGGAACAACCGGTCGGTGCAGCGGGGTGACGGTGCCGGGGTCCTTCCGGCCAGGAGCACCGCGGGCGCATTGACCGGGAGGGGGACTGCCCTCGTTCGGTTGACTCCTTGCCTGGCTGACTGCGGGCGGCGTGGCGGGGCCACGTGGAGTGCGCCGGTGTCCGGGCCCGCCCGACTCACAGGGGGGAGGTGCAGCAATGCACCTCAGCCCAGCGCCACGATGTGCGTCCAGTTCGGAGCAGCGCCGCTGCTGTGCGTCTCGACCAGGTGCCCGGAACGGTCGATGTGCCCGACCGAGAAGGTCCCGTCGTCGCCGCGGTAGCACAGGAGGTTGCAGCCGACCGCCACGATGTGCGTCCAGTCCGGGGCTGCGACGTTGCTGTGCGTCTCGACCAGGTGCCCGGAACTGTCGATGTGCCCGACGAAGAAGGTCCCGTCGTCGCTGCGGTAGAACAGGACGTTCGAGCCGACCGTCACGATGTGCGTCCAGTTCGGAGCTGTGCTGCCGCTCTGGCTCCCGATGAGATGCCCAGAACCGCTGATGTGCGCGACGAAGAAGGTCCCGTCGTCGCTGCGGTAGAACAGGACGTCGGAGCCGATCGTCACGATGTGTGTCCGGTCGGGGGCTGCGCCGCCGCCCTGGTCCTCGAGGAGGAGCACCGAACCGTCGATGTGCCCGACGGACCAGGCTCCGTCGTCCCCGCGGTAGAACGTGACGTTCGGGCCCATCTCGTTTCTCCTCGTGCCGTGCGGCTGATGCCTCCCACCGCAGCGAACGGCGCACAAGCGGATCCGTTGCCCCCTTCGTCTCGGTGATCGGCGGGAAGTCAACGCCTCGGCCGTCACCGAACTGTCACGCTGGGGGATCAGCACGTGCGGGGCAACGTGGGCGGTCCCGGTCACCGCCTCGTGAGACAGGGCAAGCCCCGACCTGCGCGCCGCAGCGGATCTCCCGACGCCTCGACGGTCGGGGGACGGGGTCTTCATCGCCACCACATCGGGCAACGGCTCCTCGAGTGCCTTGCGAAACGCACTGCACACGTGGGCAACCCGCCCGCGAGCGGTCGGCTCGGAGGTACGACAGCGGCCCCTGTACGGCTGGCACCGTCGAGAGGATGCTGCTGCGACACCGAGCAGTTCTCTGCGTCACAGAGGGGACCGACATGGCGAAGACCGCGCTGGGGATGCGGAAACGAACACTGGTGCAGTCCATGGGCGGGAGCGCTGCCCTCTTCGGGGTCGCCGGCGTCTTTGCCCCTCAAGCGCTCGGAACGGCCTACGGCGTCCCACCGTCGCCCTACACCACGCAGCTGCTCCGCCTGTTCGGAAGCCGCATGCTCGCCCTCGCCGCGTGGACCTTCACCGCCCGGACAAAGGAGGAGACCGACCGTGTACTGGGCGTTGCGGCGGCCATGAACCTCGTCGACATGCTGATCGGGCTCGCCGCGGCGCGCACCACGGGGACCACGGCGGTGCGAGCCGCAACCACGAGCGCGATCTTCGCCGCCCTCGGCCTGGCCGTCCGCTCGCTGGAGGACTGAGCCGTCAGCTCAGCCGTCGACGTAGCGGCCGGGCTCGATGCCGAAGTGCCCGCTCACGGTGGCGGTACCGTTGGACGCGGTCGGCAGCGTGCCTGGAGGAACGACACCGGCGATGCAGCGGACCGGGCTGTCGCTCGAGCGCCCTGCCAGTCGAGCGGTGCTCCGGAGGTCACCACTGTGGACCGCGACCCCGGGGACGAGGCAACGCCGCCTGGCTCCACTTCCCTCCGTTCCTCCTCCAGCCGGCGTCCTGTGTTGTCGTGATGCGCGTGCTCGGGACGTTCGCCGGCGGCACCGGGCACTTCTTGCCGACCCTGCCGTACGCGCGGCAGCTGCGGGCCCGCGGCCACCAGGTCCGCTACGCCTGCCAGCAGGCGATGCTCCCCGTGGTCGAGGCCGCCGGGTTTCCCGCCGTGGACACCGGCGGCGCGACCCTGCTGCCACCCGACGAGCGGCGACCGCTGGCACCGGTCGACCGGGCCCACGAGCAGCGGGTGGTGGCGGACTTCTTCATCGCACAGGTCGGCACCGAACGGGCGGCACGTACCAGCGCGCTCATCGCCCAGTGGCGTCCCGACCTGGTGCTGCGCGACGAGATGGACGTCGGTGCCGGAGTGGCGGCCGAGGCCGCCGGGATACCCTCGGCCGACGTCATCGTGATCGCCGCCGGCGGTTTCCTGGACGCCGAACGGCTGCGCCCGCCGATCGAGCAGCTCCGCGTCCGACACGGCCTCCCCCGCGACCCGGCAACCCCAGGGCTGCACGGCGACCTCACCCTCGACCCCGTGCCCCCGGGCCTGCGCGACCCGGCCGACTCCTTGCCGGACACCGCCATCGCCGTCCGGCCTCCGATCCTCGACGACCTCGTCCTCCGCGACCCGGCATCGCCCGTCCGGCAGCACGCTCGCCGGTCGCTCTACCTGACCCTGGGCACGATCTTCGCCCAGGAATCCGGCGACCTCTTCCTCCGGGTGCTCGCCGGCCTGCGCGAGCTCGACGTCGACGTGCTGGTCACGGTGGGGCGCGAGCTGGACCCGGCCGAGCTCGGCCCGCAGCCGGGGCACATCCGCGTCGAACGCTTCGTCCCACTCCCCGAGGCCTTGCGCGGACGGGACCTGGTGGTGTCCCACGCCGGGTCCGGCACCGTGGTCGCCACACTCGCTCTCGGCCTGCCCTCGCTCCTGCTGCCCATGGGTGCCGATCAGCCCTGGACCGCCGAACGCTGCCGCGCCCTCGGCGTCTCCCGGGTGCTCGACCCGCTGGCCTGCAGCCCCACTGAGGTGACGAACACGGTCTCGGCACTGCTCGACGACTCCCCCGAGCAGCACGCGGCCCTGGCGATCGCCCAGCAGACGGCTGAGCTGCCGACCACAGCCGACGCCGCAGGCCTGCTGGAAGGACTCGCCCGCTGAGCCACCTGCCAGAGGACTCGGGTTCGATTCGCCTCACCGAGCCGCCGATCCCTCGCCGCCGATCCCGCCGTGGGCCGCCCGTCTCGACAGGGCGGTCAGGCAGGCAGCCCGGCCAAGAACGCCTCCGCCTGCTCCCGCCCCGCGTCGAACAGACGGCGGAGGAACGCCGGCCTGCGATCGAGCTTGCTGGCCACGTCGAGGTCGAGGTCGAGCGCCAGTTCGCGGACTTCGATGCGCCGGTACGGCTCGCCGAGACGGTCCGCCCATTCGTTGACCTTGCGGATGAAGTACAGCTCCTGTTCCAGCGAGAGGTTGCCGGCCAGCTCGTTCCGCCGGTCAGCGATGTCGCCCACGCTCTTCGGCTCTGCGGCCCTCGCGCGCGGGTTGATCCGGATCACCCAGATCTCGTCCGGGCCGGCGTCAGGCAGCTCGCGGACCGGCGGGTTCTGGCTGAACAGCCCGTCCCAGTAGTACCGGCCCTGCTCCCGGACGGCGCGGAACAGCAGGGGGACGGCGGCCGAGGCCAGCACGGCGTTCACGGTGATCTCCCGGCGCCGGCTGGAGAAGGCCTTGAAGTCGCCGGTGAGGACGTCGGCGGCGCCGAGGAGAAGCAGTGGCTGGTCTGCCGACAGGGACTCCTGCAACCGGGCCAGCCGGTCGACGTCCACGTGGCGGGTCAGCAGGTCCGTGAAGGCAGCGCCGGCGATGTCCGGGTAGACGTAAGGACTCACCGTCGGCAGCGACACCCGCCCCTCCAGCCGGGCCAGTCCCACCAGCCAGGCGTTCGCCGCCTTGTCGCTCAGCGTGGTGGCCGCATTCGCCTCCCAGAACCGCTCCAACAGCCGGCCAGCTTCACCTGCCCCGCTGGTCATGAGGCCGTACCAGGCCAGGAAGGCGCAGACCGCGCCACCCGAGGTCCCGGACAGCGCCACGGTCCTGTGGTCGGGGTCAGCAAGCAGACGCTGCAGTGCACCGCCGGTGAACGCGGTGTGGCTGCCGCCGCCCTGGCAAGCAATCGCGACCGATCTCATGTGTGCCGCCTCTCCCGGATCGAGGTGTCCACCATCTCGCAGCCCGGTGTGCCCTGGTCCGGGTGGAGATCAGGCAGGTTGGTCGGTCTTCGGGCCCGCACGGCGGCAGGCGCGTGTCGGAGGCGGTCACCGGCGATGGAGTGGCGGGGCTCAGGCGAACAGCTCGCAGCTGCCGTCCCCGTCGATGATCAACACCCTGCCCTCGGTCAGGGCCACGGCGATGTGGCCCACGCGGGGCTGGGTGAGCGAGTCGGCACTGCTCCAGGAGTCGCTCTCGAGGTCGTAGGTGTGGCAGTCGGACCGCAGTCCGCTGGGACCCTCACCACCGGCGACCAGGACCGAGCCGCCCGGCAGCACGGTGGTGGTGTGCGCGTCCCGCGGCTGCGTCAGCGGCTTCCTGGTGTCCCACGCCCCCGTGGCGCTCGTCCAACGCTCCACCACGTCGGTGTGGAGCTGGGCACCGAGGCCGCTCCCGGCCACCATCAGGGCGCCACCGTCGGGGAGCGCGACCAGGCTCTGGCCGGACCTGTCCGCGTTCATGTGAGGCACGGTGAGGTCGCCGACGGGATCCCATCCCCCCGCCACGGGGTCGTACACCTCGCACTCGCGGGTCACGAACTCGACCGGACCGCCACCTCCGCCGAGCCCGTAGGACAGTCCCGCGGTGAGCAGGATCCGGCCGTCGGACAACTGGCAGTTCAGTGAGTTGTGGCGAGCGGTGATCGGTGACGGCAGCTTGTCGAGCTGGCCGTTGGTGAGGTCGACGGCGCGGAACTCCATGTCGTCCAGCAGCGCCTCAGGCAGGGACAGCACCAGCAGCTGGTCGCCCTCGCGCCAAGCGCCGTCGACCCGGGACATGAACGGCGGCACGATCGTCGGCGTCCACTGTTCCGTGGCCGAGCTCCAGGTCTCCAGGAACGTGTCCTGCCCCGGCTCATCCCCGCCGACGAGGGCGGCGCCGTCCGCCGTCGCGACGAGGAGTCCGCGCTCATGAGAGCGGTGCAGGGATCCCGTCGGAGCCCACTGGCCCGCCTGCGGGTCGTAGACCTCAGCCGTCAGGAGCGGCGGGCCCTGCAGGTCACGGCCGCCGGCGGCCAGGACCCGCCCGTCCGCGAGCAGCACGGCGGATCTGAGGTGTCGGCCGACGCTCATGGAGCCGGTGAGCGTGAAGCCCGCCATGAGACCTCCCTCCGGCTGGACGGCGGACCACCCACCGGGCGGTCGGAGCCCATGTGACAACAGAAGCGTCACCGCCGCGTCACCACTGCCGCCGGGCCAGCCCCTCCAGCGCGTCCGTGAGAAGACGCCTCGAACGCGGGCAGCGGGGGCCGATGACTTCTGCGCAGCCCCGGAGTCGTAGTGCTGGTGACCGCGCCCAGCGGTCCACCAACGTGGAACGGGAGGAGCGAGCATGGCCACCTTCGTGCACGAGGACGGCGACCGGGCCGGGACCGAGGCACCCCACGAGCTGTCCGCGATGCGTGGACCACGGCCCCGGAAGGGAGCAGGAGGCGAGGGGGTGTCGCCGACGATCACGCCGGTCCACGTGGCCGACCTGCTCGTCGCCGAGGGCGAGCTGATGCCGGTCTACGTGCACGTCATCGAGCACCCCGACGCGCGCGTGCTCGTCGACACCGGCATGACGGAGCTGCACCCACTGGTGGCCGACATGGACCCGCGCCTGGTGCCGCTGAGCGAGCAGGCCGACTTCGACTTGGCCGGCATCGACGTCGTCATCAACACGCACCTGCACTTCGACCACTGCGGCGGCAACCACCTCTTCCCCGGCAGGCCGATCTACGTGCAGCGCCGGGAGCTCGACGACGCGCGGAGCCTGGAGGACTACACGATCCGTGAGTGGGTCGAGGCGCCCGGCGCGCAGTACGTCCCCGTCGACGGCGAGCTCGAGTTGCTCCCCGGGGTCCGGCTCGTCCCGGCGCCCGGGCACACGCCAGGGTCGCAGGTGGTCGTCGTCGAGACGGGCGGGCGTCCGGCGGTCATCGGCGGTGACATGGCGGTCTTCTTCGGCGAGCTCGACGAGCCGCGCGACGAAGGCCAGCGGCTGGTGCGCGCGCTCGACCCCGAGCTGGTCTGGCTCGCGCACACGCACGAGCCGTGGCGCCCACCGACCAGCCGGAGGACCTGACCCGAGGGACCGGGACAGACCGGTCGGGGGACGATCTGTCCCCGCCTGGGTTCCTCACGTCCCGGGTCGTCGAGGATGCGGCGCTGGCTCCGTCCTGTGGACATCAGTGGCCACGACAGGCCGCGCGACGAAGGAGGACCACCATGACGATCCAGCGGATGGACCACGTCAGCGTCGTCGTCGACGACCTCGAGGCCGCCAAGGCGTTCTTCTCCGAACTCGGCATGGAACTGGAGGGCGAGGCGCCGATCGAGGGCGGCGAGGTGGACCGCCTCAACAGGCTCGACGGCGTCCGGGTCGACATCGCGATGATGCGGACCCCGGACGGCCACGGCCGGCTCGAGCTGACGAAGTTCCACAGCCCGAAGGCGGTCAGCGCGGAGCCGGGGAACGCACTGGGCAACACGCTCGGCCTCCGCAGCATCATGTTCGCCGTCGACGACCTGGACGCCGCTCTCGCCGGCCTGCGAGCCCACGGCGCGCAACTCGTCGGAGAGGTGGCGCAGTTCCAGGACGCCTACCGGCTCTGCTACGTCCGCGGCCCTGCGGGGATCATCGTCGCGTTGGCCGAGCAGCTCAGCTGACTGTGAGGCTGGCCGGGTCGGCTCATCGGAGATGGGCTGACGGCCGCTCTCTGCCCCTGAGCGGCGTGCAGGGCGCAGTGCAGGCCAGGGTGGGGCATGCCCTTCCTCCCGCCGCCGACGAGTGCGGCCTGGCTGCACCAGGACGCCCGATCGGGCTTCGAGGTCGTCCACCTCCGGTCCGTCGACGACGGTCACCTGCTCAGGGGCACCACGGCCGCGGTCGAGGACGGGCAGGCCTGGGTCGTGGGCTACGAGATCCGGCTCGACCCCGGCTGGCGGACCCGCAGCGCGCAGGTGACCGGCCGCTCGGACACCGGGCTGCGGACCCGGCTGCTCGAAGCAGACGGCGAGGGCCGCTGGCGCATCGACGGGGAGCCCGCGCCACTGCTGGACGGGTGCCTGGACGTGGACCTGGAGTCCTCTGCGATGACCAACGCCCTGCCGGTGCATCGTCTCGCCCTGCCTGTCGGGGCGGCGACGCATGCTCCGGCCGCCTACGTCCGCGCCCTCGACCTCGACGTGGAACGACTGGAGCAGGAGTACACCCGGATCAGCGACCGGGACGGGCGCCAACGCTACGAGTACAGCGCCCCCGCGTTCGATTTCTCCTGCCGACTCGTCTACGACGAGGCGGGTCTGGTGCTGGCGTACCCCGGCATCGCCGTGCGGGCCGGCTGACCGGGTGACGGCCGACGCACCCACGTCGGCCCAGCTGCCCACCTGGTGGACGCGGAGAACCTCTGCGGGCTCGTGCTCCTCGTCGACCAGCCAGGAGTCAGCTCTCGACCTCCCCGTGCGGACATGGTGACGCCCTGGATACCCGACCGTCATGCAGATGTCATCCGGGCGGCGACCGAGACCCCCTCCGTCACGACGCGCCGGGGACGCCGTCCGCCCGCCGGGAGATGTTCCGGTCCGCGCGTCACCGCCTTGACCGCCCGCGCCGGTCAGCGAAGCGTCCGTCTCCTCCCCGGAGCCGTTCCGGAAGTCCGGGGATGCGCCCCGGAGGTGCGACATCGTCGTCCACGTCTACCGCTGCCCCGAGCACGGCCCGACCGGGACCAGCTGCGCGATGGGTGCGGCGGGCGCTCATGGCGCGCGCGGGGCGCAGCAGCGAGCGGCCGGACGTCGTCTCCGCCCCTCCGCCCGCGCCTCACCGGAGGCGGCAGGCGGACGTCGCACGCAAGCCGGCCCTGAGCCGGCTGCCTCGTCCATGACGGACTCCACGGCATCGACACGGGCGCCCTGACCGGACGTACGGACGAGAGGAGAGCGGGATGGCCAGCGTCGGTCTGCTGTACGTCGGAGCGGTCCTGATCGTGAACGGCTTGATGCTGCTCGGGCGGGTGGACGCCCGGGCGGCCGCGCCGATGAACCTCTTCGTCGGCGCACTGCAGGTGTTCACCCCGACCTACCTGATCGTCACGTCCGGCGGAGACCCGGACACCATCCTCAGCGCCTCGGGCATCTACCTCTTCGGCTTCACCTACCTCTATGTCGGCCTCAACCTGCTCGGTGGCCTGGACGGCACGGGCCTGGGCTGGTTCTCCGCATTCGTGGCGGTGTGCGCCGTGGTCTTCGCCGGGCTGAACTTCGGTCGCCTCGACGACCCTGCCTTCGGTGTCATCTGGCTGTACTGGGCGGTCCTGTGGGCGCTGTTCTTCCTGGTGCTCGGCCTGAAGCGGGAAGAACTGACCCGCTTCACCGGCGCCGTCGCGATCGTCGCGGGCGTGCTGACCTGCGCCGTCCCCGCCTTCATGCTCCTGACCGAGGTGTGGCAGGACAACCGTCAGACATCGGCGATCGTGCTCGCCGTCCTCCTGCTGCTGTCGCTGGCCCTCTACCCCCGGCTGCGCGGGCCGGGCGTGCCGGCGGGACCCGAGCCGGCCACCGAGCTGCGGGAGGGCGAGCCCGCCGACCAGGGCGCGGGGGCCTCGCCACCGACCACGCAGGTGCGCGGGAACGTCACGGAGCCGCAACCGACGCGGCAGTCCACCGACGCGCCGACCCACCGGCGGAGGTGACGCACCGGTCGACACGCCGCCTCACCTCCCTCGCACCGAGACCAGGAACCAGGTCATGCCCGACGCCGTCTCCACCCTCGACCCCAGTCGGCGGTCCACCGAGGTGCACTGCCGGGAGTGGGTCGCCGCGGCGAGCCACGACGACCCCGCCGACGACGTCCGCGATGCGCCGCTGTGGACGGGAGTACCGAGGTCCAGCTCCTGAGGACGGCGGCGCCTCGGGTGGTCCACGTCCACCGCCCGGGGCGTCCTGGCCCGCGACCGAGAGGAGGCCCTGCACCGCCCGTCCGTGCCTTCCGCAACGCAACCTGGAGGAGTTCCCGTGCCCGACGTCATCTTCGAGATCAACCGTGACCTGAGCGTGTCGATGCGCGACCAGACGGTGCCCGGCCACAACCGGTGGCACCCCGACATCCCGCCGGCCAACACGGTCGCCCCGGGTGCGACGTACCGCATCGAGTGCAAGGACTGGACCGACGACCAGGTGCGCAACTCCGATGACGCCGACGACATCCGGGACATGAACATCGACCCGTGCCACATGCTGAGCGGCCCGTTCGCGATCGAGGGCGCCGAACCCGGCGACATGCTGGTGGTCGACATCGTCGACATCGGCCCGTTCGACGTGCAGCCGTGGGGCTACACCGGGATCTTCGCCAAGGAGAACGGCGGGGGCTTCCTCACCGACTACTCACCGGGGGCATCCAAGGCGATCTGGGACCTCGACGGGATCTGGACCACCAGCCGGCACGTCCCCGGGGTGCGCTTCATCGGCAACTCCCACCCCGGCCTCTTCGGCTGCGCGCCGTCACCGGACCTGCTGGCCGAGTGGAACCGCCGGGAGCAGGCCCTCATCGACCAGAACCCCGACCGGGTCACCGGCGACATCCCGGCGCACGGCGGGGACGTCCCCGGCGCGCCGCAGGTGCCCGGGCTCGCCCTGCCCCCGTTGTCGCACGACGCGCTGCTCGGCACGTTGAGCGGCAGCGACTTCGAGCGGGCCGCCGCCGAGGCCTGCCGCACCATCCCGCCCCGGGAGCACGGCGGGAACGTCGACATCAAGGACCTCGGCGTCGGCAGCCGCGTGTACATGCCGGTCTTCGTCCCCGGCGGGCTGTTCTCGATCGGCGACCTGCACTTCGCCCAGGGCGACGGCGAGATCACCTTCTGCGGCGCCATCGAGATGCCCGGCTTCATCGACCTGCACTTCGACCTCGTCAAGGGGGGCATGGACCGCTACAAGCAGTCCATGCCGTTCTTCAAGCCCGGCCGGGTCGGCCCCAACTACTCGGAGTTCCTGACCTTCGAGGGGATCAGCGTCGAGGACGGCCGCAACTACTACATGAACGCGACCGTCGCCTACCGGCAGGCCTGCCTCAACGCCATCAACTACCTGATGCCTGCGATGGACTGGACCTTCGAGCAGGCCTACCTGTTCCTCGGGGCGGCACCGATCGACGGCCGCATCGGCGGCGTGGTCGACATCCCCAACAGCGCGGTGTCGATCAGCATCCCGCTGTCGATCTTCGACCGGAACATCCTGCCCGGCGAGGCAGGCGGCCGGGACCTGCTCGCCGACTGACCCACCCACAGGTCCGGGGCAGGCTCGTCCTGCCCCGGACCGCGCCCGGACAGGAGCACCGCGTGCCGCTCTACGAGTTCCGCTGCCCGGACTGCGGGCCCTTCGACCTCCGCTGCGACATGCAGGACGCCGCGGCGGCCGCGCCGTGCCCGTCCTGTGACCGCTCCGCCCCGCGCCGCTACAGCGTGGGGGTGAGCCGGCCGCCCGACGGCGCGCTCCGCGACGCCGGACGGGCCGACCGCACCCGCGTCGACCGGGCGCGCAGCGGGGAGCCGATGGTCACCGGGCCACCGTCCGGCCGCCGGCTGCCCCGTGCCGGCGGCCACCGGCACTGACCCGCCC
>NZ_SJEX01000012.1 GCF_005930495.1 Modestobacter excelsi
CCCCAAATCGAGCCGGGGCGGCCCGGTTCGCCTCCGTCCGCCCCGGCTCGATTTGGGGTGTACCAACGATCTTGGACAGTGACTCGCTGCTTGAGAGGATCCGTCCATGCCAGAGCAGCGGCGACGGTTCAGCCCGCAGTTCAAAGCTGAAGCCGTCCAGATGGTGCTCGAGACCGGCAAGCCCATCGCCGAGGTCGCTCGCGACCTGAGGATCAACGAGGGCACCCTGGGCAACTGGCTCAACATCTGGCGACGTGAGAACCCCGAGCCCGTTCCAGACCTGAATCCTGTGGAGCGCGCCCGCGTGAAAGAAATGGAAGACGAGATCCGCCGGCTGCGGATGGAGAACGAGTTCCTGAAAAAAAGTAGTCATGCCGCCGCCGGCGCCACCTGGCGGTGATGAGAATCGACGGTGGTCGGGGCTGGCCCGCGCCGGTGTGCCGGGTCGATGATGTCAGGCGCCGTCCGGCTCGACGTCGCTGCCGCTTGGTGCCGCGAGCCCGGAAAAAAGAATGACGTGGAGGTCTGGGGCACCCGGTCGTGCTGCTTCGAGCGCGAACTTCAGACTGCTTGACCGACAGACCTCGGGACTTGACCCCTGATCTTGGACACGCTGAACCCAGGCCGGGCCTGGAGGAAGCGAGAGGATCAGACGGTGGCGAGGAAGACGTACTCCGAGGAGTTCCGCCGGGACGCGGTGGAGCTGTATCGGTCGACTCCGGGGGCGACGGTGGTGGGCATCGCCGGGGACCTGGGGATCATGGACGGGACGTTGTCGGCGTGGCTTAAGGCCGCCGGGGTAGCATGCGTGCCGACTTAAGTGAAGTCTTGGGTAATGACAGTAAGGGTTGAACGCTTTCGACTATTCGAAAGACCTTTGGACGTCAGTGATGGTTGATGGCCCGTTCCACGTCCGGGTGTCTGTCCACTCTGGCGCTTGCGGATTGGCCTCCCTCTTGCGGCAGCCAGCGCTGACTGTTTGACCTGCTGTCTGCGCATTCGTCGTCGCGCAGTCCCTCCGCGACCGAAACCCCGGGACCGGCCGTCCTCGCTCGGGACGTCTGTGCGATGACGGATCGCGTCCCAGCCTCACCAGCCAGCAGCAGTTGGCCGACTGTCCCTGAAGGCGGCTGTAGGGATACGTCCCGGGGTGTTATCGCTGCAGGATCAACAAGTGGACTAGTACTGCAACGGCAGTTATGGCGTGATGCATCACGTACATCGACATGATGTCGACCGGCCCCTCGGGCGCCGCGGTCTGGCCAGGCAGCCGTATCTGGGTCGGCCAACCTTGCTGGGTAGTGGTCATCGTCAGACCTCGACGCCGAGCCCGGCGACCGAGGTGCGGCGCGCGAGCACATGTGCGAGGTAGTCGACCAGCGTACGCGGCTCCGCACCGGTGACCTCGCGCACCACGTCGCCGGTCCGGCATTGGGCTCCGGCGCGGATCGCGGCAAAGACCTTGACGATCTCCGCCGCGGTGGCAGCCGGCAGACCCGCCTGCTGCAGCTGCTCCGCCGCTTGCTCATCGGACACCGGCTGGTAGGCCACCGGCTTGCCCAGCCGGTCGGCCAACGCCTGGGCGACGGCGTGAAAGCTCACCGGCTCCCCGCCGGTGATCGTGAGCGTCCGACCAGCCAGAGTCGCCTCGGTCATGGCTGCGGCAGCGACGGCCCCGACGTCCCGCGGGTCGACCATGGCGGTGGCGGCCTCGGCGGCGGGGGCGAAGACCATCCCGAACGCCTGTGCGGTGTGGACGGCCCCGAGCAGGTTCGACATCAAGAAGTAGGGGCGGAGGATCACGTGCTCCAGCCCACTGGCCCGCAGCCGGTCCTCGATCTGCGCATGGGCCCGCCAGAACGACACGGGCGCCCGGTGTCCCGCGCCGTGCGCGGAGAGCTTGACCAGCCGTCGTACGCCCGCGGCCTGCGCACGGTTGATCACGGTCGTCTCGTAGTCCACCTGCTGGGCCACGTTCGCGCAGGCCAGGAAGACGGCGTCGACTCCGGCGAGGGCCGCGTCGAGGGAGTCGGGGTCGGCAAAGTCGCCGAGGCGGTAGTCGACGCCGGGCAGTGGATCGACTGGTGCCGATCGGACGAAGGCGCGTACGGCGAGCGGGGTGTCGCCGAGCGCCGCCACGACGCTTCGACCAACCGTGCCAGAGGCGCCGGTAATCAGGGTGGTGGACATGGGTTCTGCCTTTCGGTGGGTGGTGGGTCACTCGAAGGACGCGGGCAGGATGTTGCGGTTGAAGCGGAAGAGGTCCGTCGGGTCGTAGCGCTCTTTGACGGCCACGAGTCGGGCGAAGTCCTCGTCCGAGAAGGCCGCCCTGACCCGGGCGGGGCCGGCCATCCGGGAGTCCAGGAAGTTGACGTAGCTGTCGCCGGTGGCGTGCGGTCGCAGCACCTCCTCGAGGGTTCGGAGCTGACCTCGGAGGGCCAACTCCTGCTCACCTGTGCCGGACAGGCCGATGGCGTTGAGGGAGTAGTTCGCTCGGGTGTGCGCCATCGGGCTGAGCGCCCCCGGATCCCCGCGCAAGGCGCCTCCGAGCGTGCGCAGCTCGAGCATCACCAAGCTGGTGACTGCATCCGGGCCCACGAGGCCGACCAGATCGCCGATCAGCTCCGGGGTCAGCCGCTCGAGCAGCTCTGAATGGCTGACCGCGGCGAGCGGCTGTACCGGATCGAGGCTGACCCCGGTCAGCGCGGCGACCGGGATCTCGGCGAAGGTGTCGACCACCGGCGGCCCCAACGCGGACCGCGCCGCGTCCACCAGTGCCACGCCGTCCGCGCGGTCACAGCAGTGCACACCGCGGAGCGCGACCAGCCGCCGACCGCGCAGCTGCTCCGGCACGGTCGGCAGCGGCGGGAAGGCGCGGAAGGTCGCCGCCGCGGTCATCTCCTCGGGGAGGTCGGCCGACCAGCCGGCGAAGCACTCCAGCAGATCGGCCGCGCGCTCGATCCCGTAGTAGAGGTTGCCGCCGTACACCCTCGACAGCCGATGGACCGCGAACTCCAAAGGCGGTGACGACGCCGAAGTTGCCCGTGCCGCCGCCGAGGGCCCACAGCAGGTCCGGGTGGGAGTCGGGCGTCACCCAGCGCGCAACGCCGTCGGCGGTGACGATCTCGGCGCCGAGCAGGTGGTGGGACGCGAGGCCGAAGCGGCGTCCGAGCCAGCCGAAGCCGCCGCCCAGCGTGTAGCCGACCACACCGGTGATCGGGCTGGAGCCGGGCAGGCCGGTGAGGCCGTGCGAGGTGAGCGCGTCTGTCAAGGTGCCCCACTGCACACCCGCACCCACCCGCACCCGAGCGGCGACCGGGTCCACGGAGATCTCGGTGAGCGCGGACGCGTTCACGAGCAAGCCGCCGCCGTCGCAGGGCGTCACGATGCCGTGGCCGGTCGCCATCACGGCGACGCCCAGCCCGCACGTACGTGCGTGGCCCACGGCTGCCTGCACATCCGCCGGGTGCGCGCGGCCCGTACCACGATGGCGGGGCGCTGCCGCACCGCCAGGTTCCAGCCCTGCGCTGCCGCGGCGTAGCCCGGATCGCCCGGCGCGAGCACCGCGCCGCGCACCGCTGCGCGCAGCCGTCGGTGGTCGGCGGTGATCGTGGAGGTCATGGTCATGCCTTTCGGGTGATGGGTCGGCGTGGGTCCTCGACGGACATCCCGCAAGCCGCTCGTGGTCGATGGCGCAGCCGCAGCCGCAACATGAGCAGGGTGCTGAGCAGGTAAAAGTTGTGCAGCGCCCAGATGGGGCCGGGCGGGAGCCCGAGGACGTAGGCGGAGTAGCCGAGGTTGCCGACGTTCGTGATGACCAGGCTGGCCAGGCTGTAGGACGCGAGGTCCCGGGTCCGGAACGCCTTGAGCAGCATCGGCAGGTGGCCGGTGACGAAGAGCAGGGTGGCCACGCTGCCGGCGATCAGCGAGATGTCGCTCACCGGAGCCTCCCTCCTTGACCCTGCCGCGCTCTGCGGTGCTTGCTGCGGGATCAGGGTGGCCAGGCGTCGCTGCGGTTCGGCTGCGGTCGAGCGCGGGCTACCCTGCTGGGATGGGACTGTCCGTCCTCGGGCCGGTGCAACTAGACGGTGCGGATGGACCGATCAGGGTGCCGGGGCGCAAGGCGCGCGAGGTCCTCACGATGCTGGTTCTGGCTTCGCCCAGGCCCCTGTCCGTGGAGACCATCTCTACGCAGCTGTGGGAGGATCCGCCGCCGGCGGCGACGAAGACCATCCAGGGCCATCTGTCCCGGCTGCGGTCGGTGCTGGCGGCGGCCCGTCCGTCCGTCGGATCCATCGATGGCACCACCTCGGGCTACGCGTTCGCCGCCCGCAGCGGCGAGGTGGACGTCGCGGTCATCGACGACCTGCGTGCGGCGGCGCGGCTGGCTGGACTGGCCGGTGATCATCGACGTGCCGCCGAGCTGCTGGATGAGGCCGTGGCGCTCTGGCGTGGGGAGCCCGAGCTGCCGGCGACGATCCGCGGTGACCTCGAGCGCGCGGCCCTGGCCGAGCAGCGGCTGGACCTGAGCGAGGACCGGCTGGCGGCGATGATTTACTCCGGTCGCAGCCGGGAGGTGATCGCCGAGCTGGACCGGCTGGTCGCCGTACACCCGCTGCGGGAGCGACTGTGGGCGCTGCTGATCGAGGCACTCTACCGCGCGGGCCGGCAGGCGGACGCCCTGGCGCAGTGCCGACGGGTGCGGAGCCAGCTCCGCCGGGAAATCGGCGTCGACCCGGGGTCGGAGCTACGCCGCATCGAGCACCAGGTGGTTACCCAGTCTCTGCCGGAGGCCACCGTCTCGCCGGTCGATAGCGGAGAGGGGTCAACCGTGCGCTTCGACGGCCCGCACTACGCCGTCGCGGGCGAAGCGCACGTCGCCTACGGGATCATCGCCGACGTCGCGTCCGGGACCGCCGCCGTGCGCGACCTGCTCCTAATCAACCCGACCTTCATCCCGATCGACTCCTATCTCGAGCAACCCGACGTGGCGCGGGCCATGCGGCTGCTGGCTCGTGACCGACGCGTGCTTGTCTACGACCGACGCGGAGTCGGACTGTCCGACCCGGCCACGCCGCAAGACGCACCGTCCATCGCCGAGTGGGCCGCCGACGCAGTGGCGGTCCTCGACGCGGTCGGCGCGACGACCGTCGACGTGCTGGCCAACGCCGACACCTCGATGATCGCCGTGACCCTCGCGGCCGACCACCCCACCCGGGTCCGGGCGATCGGCCTTGTCAACGGCTACCCCCGCTTCACCCGTGCGCACGATTACCCCTACGGACAGCCGACGGCAGAGATCGCCGGCCTACTGAACGCCATACGGAGCACGGCGCCGCCGCCAGGCGTCGACGTGCTCGCCTGGCGCCTGCCCGCCGTGGCCCCCGACCCTGGGTTTCGTGCGTGGTGGGACGCGGTCGGCCGCCGCGGTGCCAGTCCGCGATCAGCGGCGGTCATCCACGAGGTCATCCTCCGGGCGGACGTGCGCAACCGCCTCGCCGAGGTGAGCACCCCGGTGCTGTTGATCTGCCGCACCGGCTGCGCGTCGTACGACCCGGGGCACAGCCGCTATCTCGCCAGCCGGCTTCCCACCGCCACCTTCCGCGAGCACGCCGACCCGAACGACGCGTGGTTCGTCGGCGACGTCGACTGGGTGGTCGAGGAGCTCAACGCGTTCCTCCGCCCGGTCAACGACGTGACCTGCAACTCTGCGTGAACCTTGCTCCGACGAACCACCACCGATCGTAGGAACAGTTGTCCAAATCCGAACACCGCGCGGAGTTGCCCTCACAAGCCGTGACACTCGCCAGCTGTGCCGCCGCAAGCACCGAGTTTTCAGGACGCGCCCCGCAATGGCGTCCCTGGGTGGGCCGCTCAAGGACACCAGGGCCAGCGCGCCCCCAGGCGGCTTCAGGCGGCTTGGTGAGTTCTCGCTTGGCTGCAACGCCCATTCGAGTGTGACGCGCTGCTGCACCGGCGCGCTCAGCTCCCCGCGAGACGTCCAGCGTGCTCCTGCTCTTCCGGTCGGACCTCCGACGCCCATGTACCGATGAGCCGCCAAGAGGCGGTCCCGCCCTCCGGGATCGCGCCCGTGCCCGCTGCCAGGGTGTCGTCGATCGTGACCCGTACCCGCGATTCGTCGTCCGGTTCGGCCGCGAAGAGCACCCGCAGCCGAACCTCTTCCCCTGCCCGCTCAGCCCGAGTGTGGTGCGGAGCGAGCGGGCACGGCGGCTCGTGTTCGGTGCTGCCGCACAGTGCAACGGTGATGGCACCGCCCGGCGCACGGTCGTCGGCGCCAGGCTCCATCGACAGCAACGCGTCGTGCGCGAACCGCTCCTTGGACATGTGCTCACTCTTTCAGCTCATCCAGCCGCTCCCATGAAGTGACGAATGCGCCGACCGATCAGGGCGCCCGCCGCCGGGCTCAGAAGGCCGCCCCGCATCCCACCCCGCCCTGAGTGGGCCGCTGGGGGCGACGCACGGCCGGCTCATCGGGCGGCCCCTTCAGGAGAGGTCTGACCGCACGAGGTTGAGCTCCTGGACGGCAGGGTCTACCTCGACCGGTTGGACGGCGAGCCTCCGGGGAGACCGCCGTGCTGGCGCTGCGCGAGGAGGTTGACCCGGCTCAGACGGCCACTTCGGCCCGCGGCACGACCAGGCCGTGTATCTCGATCTCCGTGACGGCTCTCCCGGCCGGGGGGATGCCGCCGGCGATCCGGGCCATGACCGGGCCGACCACCTCACGTTCGTAGCGCTCCGCCTGCTCTCGGGAGTCCCAGACCTCGACGATCTGAAAGCCATCCCCGGTAGCCCGGGCCAGGTGCACGACAAGGCCGTCGACGACCCCGCCGGTCCGTTGCAGCAGCGCGGCGTGGACGGCGTCGTAGACCTCCACCGGCGCCGGCACGTCGACGATCACACCCCAGGTCATGTCGGTCTCCTCATCTCCTCGCGGCGTCGCAGGGCGCGGACGCCGTCCCCGGTGAGCTGGTCCAAGCCCGCGTCACGGCCGGTGACCAGCAGCAGCAGCGCCGCGACCGGGCCCTGCACCGGCGCGCCGGACCCGATGGCCCAGTCGACGTCAGTGGCGGCCAGCCGCAGCCCGGCCAGCCGCCGCTGCGCCCGGAACGGGAAGCCCATGTCCCACACCCGCCGGGCCGCCGCCGCCGCTGCGGCGGGGGGCATCGGCCGGGTTCGACCCAGCGGCAAGGCGACGTCCTGGCCGTGGACCAGCACGTCGATGAGCGGCTCCATCGGCGTGATGAACGGGGCCGTGCGCCGGGAGCCCACCATCGCGCGCAGCCGCCGCGCGCACTCGTCGGCAGGCAGGGGGGCAGCGCGCAGGGCGGCGTCCCGGATCATCCGGTCGAAGCTGCCCCCTGCCCGGACCGCGCCGACCAGCGCGGCCCCTAGCCCCATGTGCGCTTGGGTCAGGTGGACGGCGACGTCACCGACCCGCCAGCCGTAGCACAGTGAGGGCGTCTGCCACTCGGCCGGGGAGAGTTCCTCCAGCAGGTCGGCCAGGCTGGACCGCTCCGCATCGATGGCTTGCCACACCCGGTCGACGTCCATGACGCCTCCTCCGTACCTGGTAAGATGCTCGTACTAGTTTCGTCAGATGATCTGACTTTCGTCAAGGGGTGCCGTGGTAGCAGAATCGAAGGAGCGGCAGAATCTCGGCCTGCTCTGCTTCTACCCGTACCGGGCACTGGAGGCGCGCCTGCTCGCCGAGCTCGCCGTGGCGGGGTTCGATGACATCACCCTCGCCCAGGGCCGCATCGCCGCGCGGATCGGTCCCGCCGGCACGCGGCTCACCGACCTCGCCGAGCAGGCCCTGGTCACCAAGCAGACCGCCGGCTACCTGGTCGACCAGCTGGAGAAGGCCAGCTACGTCCGACGGGTGCCCGATCCCACCGACGCCCGAGCCCGGCTGGTGCAGATGGCCGAGCGCGGCCAGGCGGTCGTGGCGATCGCCCGCCGCGTGGAGGCCGAGGTGGAGGCCGAGTGGACGGCGCACCTGGGCGGGGAGGCCACCGCCCAACTGCGGGCGACGCTGGAACGGCTGCGGGAGATCACCGACCCGCACCGCTGACCGGGCCGCCAGGCAGGTGCAGCCGGCACGGTCGGTCCAGCGTCTATGTACCGACCGTCCGCAGCCTGCACAGACCGACGCGAAGCCTCCGTCCGGGCCTTTGCACCCGGAGGAGTGACGCGAACACGAAGGCGCGCCGCCGGTGCCGAGACGTCCCTTAGTGGGCCGCGCGGGACACGTCGTCGACCACCCGGCGTTCGGTCTGCCGGCTCGTCAGCGGACCCTGCCGAGAACATCGGCGAGCTCGTCAGGCATCGACGTCATGGGCGAATGAGATGAGGGAAGCCGGTGCCGGTGGTCGGCGGCAGCGGCCATCTGCTCCTGAGCGACGGGAGGAAGGCCCTGGTCCCGCTCACAGATGATGTACGTCGTCGGATGGCCGCGGTGAGGTGCGGTGCTGGGGTCGGTAGCGCTGGCGATCGATTGTGGTCCGAAGCGACGCAGGTTGGCATAGGCGCGCTCCTGGTCGACGTCGTCGCACAGAGCCTGCCGGAGCGCCTCCAGATCATCGGTGGTCCTGAGCGTTCCGTCCTCGTGCGGCGACACCCACGTCGGCGGCGGCCCCCCGGCGAGCAGCTCCATCGCCGACTGCCCCCGCTGCGGCCAGAACGCGGCGAGGTAGACGCTGTGGGCGACCGCCGGATGATCGGCGAGTTCGGTGATCACCATCCCGCCATAGGAGTGACCCACGAGGACGACGGGTTCCCCGACTCGTTCCACTGCCTGCCTCACAGCATGCGCGTCGGCGGCCAGGCCTCCGAGTGCCGCGGGATCGGTCCCACCGCTCGGTAGCTGTTCGATCACCTCGACGCGATGCCCAGCCTTCCTCAGCCGGTCCGCGACCTCGTTCCAGTACCAGCCCCCGACCCACCCACCGTGCACGAGCACGAAGTTGGTCATCACACCAGTGTGATGCTCGTCACTTGCTGACTGCAATGGCCGATCGTCGCTTCGTCGTCCCCACCCCGGGTGGACCGGGCCCGCGGGCACGGCGCAGGCTGGTGCCGTGGCGAACCTGATCGGCCTCCGGCCGCGACGACCGGGCACGGACGACGACGGCGGCGGTGCGCAGGACCGGCTGACCGGCCCGTTGCACGCGGTGGAGGGCGCGGCCGGCCGGGTGGCCGCCGAGCAGCACACCGACGTCCAGCCGCTCTGCGGGGAGTGGGTGCAAGTGGTGCCGGTGGAGGACGTGCCCGATGACGCCGGTCTGTGCCCGGCCTGCCAGCACGGGGGCTGACCGCCCGCCGCGGGGCGGCCCGGTGGCCGTTGTCTCGACCACCGGACCTGGGCGCGGCCGCGCGTCGACACGCGGCCGAGCCCTGCTCGCGTCCTGCCCCCGGAGCCGGTGCCGAACCGGCGCGGGGTCAGGTCGGCCCGGCTGCGCCGCGGTCGAAGGCGCCGGTCTGCACCAGCTCCTCGGCGACCGCGCGGACCTTCCGGTTCGTGCGCATGGAGACCGCCGCCAGCGCCTGGTGGCGGCCGCGTGCAGGCAGGGGCCGTAGCCGCGGCCGTACTGGCTCTCGTCCAGGTCCGTCGCGAGCTGCCCGGTGGACACCGCCGTGCTCGCCTTGTCGTTGACCAGCAAGGAGATCGAGCACTCCGGGTCGCCGGGAAGGACCTGCTTGGCGAGCTCGACGACGGTCTGCAGGACCGACTGCATCGAGTGCTCGCGGAGGGTCAGCGTGCCGAGGCGTTCGAGCGCCTCGACGACGCGGTCTCGGGGGACGTCGTCAATCGGGGACATGTGCGTCTCCGGTCTGGTGCACCGGGGGGGCGACCTCGGCCGGAGCCCTGGGTGGGGCTCCGCTTCTCGCGCGCCGCTGCCTGACGCTGGCCGCCCCGACCGGGACGGCGCGCCCCTCACCCTACCCACAGCCACGCCGGCCCTGCCCGGATTCACAGCCGCACGGACCTCCCCCGGCTGGCTGTGCTGGCCGGGCACAACGCGTCACACAGCCGGCGTGGAGCACACGGGGTCCTCGGACCCCTTCCTCACCGGACCTCCGGGGCACCCCGGGTCCGGCATCCGCCGGCACCCGTTGTCCGGTGCCTGACGACGCCGGAGTACGACGTGAGCCGCCCCATCCCCCGGTTCGTCGAGACGGGCGAACTGCGCTCGGGGTGACCGGCCGGCCGCTGGCGCGGCAGGATCGCGGCATGCCGCAGCGCAGCGAGTCCGGTCTGGTCACCGAGACCCGGGGGCACGTCCGGGTGCTCACCCTGGACCGGCCCGAGCGGCGCAACGCGCTGTCCAGCGCGCTGCAGGCCGACCTGGTGGCGGAGCTGCTGGACTGCGCCTCGGACGGCGAGGTCCGCGCCGTCGTGCTGACCGGGAACGGCCCGGCCTTCTGCGCCGGGTTCGACCTCAAGGAGATCCGCGAGCTCGACCAGCGCGGCGAGGCGTTCCGGCCGCCGATGGACCGCCCGGGGCGCAACCTGTTCGAGGTGCTCAGCGAGACCTACGTGCCGGTGATCGCCGCGCTGACCGGGCACGCCGTGGCCGGGGGCTTCGAGCTGGCGCTCGCCTGCGACATCCGGATCGCCGCCCCCGGCATCCGGCTGGGCCTGCCGGAGGCGACGATCGGCATGGGCGCCAACTACGGCTCCGTGGTGCTGCCCAAGCGGGTCCCGACCGGCATCGCGCTGGAGATGCTGTTCACCGGCGACCCGGTGACCAGCGAGGACGCCGCCCACTGGGGACTGGTCAACCGCGTCGTCCCGGCCGAGGAGGTGCTGCCCGAGGCGCTGGCGCTGGCCGAGCGGATCGCCGCCAACGCCCCGCTGTCGGTGCGCCGGATGAAGGAGACCGCGGTCAAGGGGCTGGAGCTGCCGCTGGCGACCGCGCTGCGGCTCGACGTCGGGCCCAACCCCTACCTCAGCGAGGACCGCAAGGAGGGCATCGCCGCACGCCTGGAGAAGCGGCCGCCCCGCTGGTCGGGCCGGTGAGGGAGAGTGGGGACGTGAGCGCACCGTCCGAGTCCCCCGCCGACGCCGGCGTCCGGCTGGCCCAGGAGCACCTGCGGCTGGTCGAGGCCGGCCGCCCGGACGACGCCGAGGCGCTGCTGGCCGGGCTGACCGACGCCCGCGCGCTGGTCTTCGCCGGCGCCGGGTTCACCGTGCTGGCCCGCCGCACCGGCCGCACCCTGCCCACCGCGATGCGCGCCCAGGCGAGCACCCGGCAGGTCCGGCTCGGCCAGCTGCGGGACGCCAACCGGGGGGACGTCGAGGGCCTCCGCACCTGGCTGCGCGAGGCGGCCGAGGAGCTGGTCACGGTGACCCGGCTGGCCGCGGAGGCGCGCCTGCGGCTGGGGCCCCCGTCGTCGTACGGAGCGCCCGGGGCAGGGTGACCGCCAGCGGCAGGACACCGGCCATCAGCACGGCGACGAGGACGTAGGTGGTCGGCAGCCCGATACCGGCGGCGATCGCGCCCACGGCCAGGGCTCCGATCGCCGTCCCGCTGTCGTAGCTGGCGTTCCAGACCGCACTGACCGTGGTCGACTGGTCGGCGTCGGCGCGGGCCAGGGCGACGACCAGCGTGAGGTTCTGCACCGCCCCGTAGGCGACGCCCAGCGCCAGCACACCGGCGAGCACCGCGGCGGTGCCGGGCACCCCCTCGACCGCCAGGCCGAGCGCCACCAGCAGCATGCCGACGATCCCGCTGGTCAGCGCAGCGGGCAGCAGCACCCGGGCGCCGGCGCGATCGACGAGCACGCCCACCCGCCAGCGGCACAGCGCCGTGCTGACGCCGAACAGCAGCAGGGCGACCGCAGCGAGCGAGCCGTCCGGCCGCTCGATCGGCAGGAAGGTCACCAGCCCACCGCCGGCCAGCGTGACCGCGAGCAGCACCAGCGACGGCCCTGCGGCCGCCCGCACCGCCGCTCGGGACCCGCCCGGCGCGGGTGGCGGTAGTGGCGGTCCGAGCGCGCGCGCCAGCCCGGGCACGAACGCCAGCGCGAGCAACGAGCCCGCCGCCAGCACGGCGACCCACTCGAAGTGCCCAGCCAGGGTCAGCGCCGTGCCGCCCGGCACGGCGACCAGCGATGGGATCGCCGCCGCCAGCCCGAAGATGCCGATGGACTCCCCGCGGCGTTCCGGCGGCACCGCCTGCGCGGCGATCACCGAGCCCAGCACAGTCAGGACGGCGAACCCGGTGCCGCGGACCGCAGAGACGGCGAGCAGCCACGCCACGTCGTCGGAGACCAGGTAGAACGGTGACGGGAGCCCCAGGGCCACCAGGCCACCGACCAGCACCGGGCCCAGCCTCCAGCGCCGCACCAGCGCCGGCACCGTGCCCTGCACCAGCACGGTGACCACCAGGAAGACCGTGGTCGCCGAACCGGCCACGACCAGCCCGGCCCCCCGGTCGGCCGCATGCGCCGGCAGCGCGGACAGCAGCAGCGCGTAGCTGGAGATGCCCAGCAGCACGACCGCGAACATGGCGCGCACCGCCGGCACCCGCCACAGGGAGCTGCGCTGCTCCACCGTCGTCACGCCCTGTCCCCCCGTTCCCCCGGCACCGACCCCTACGGTCAGCGCATGGACTTTCCGCCCAGCATCCCGGCGACCACCTCGATCGTCGTCATGGGGGTGTCCGGGTCCGGCAAGACGAGCGCCGCGCGGGAGCTCATCCGGCAATTGGGCTGGGAGTACATCGAGGGCGACGACCTGCACCCGGAGGCCAACGTCGCCAAGATGGCGGCCGGCCACCCGCTGGACGACGAGGACCGCTGGCCGTGGCTGCGCAGGATCGCCGAGGTGATCGGTGAGCACGAGGCCGCCGGGACCTCGCTGGTCCTCACCTGCTCAGCGCTCAAGCGCAGCTACCGCGACCTGCTGCGCAACGGGCACCCGTCGGTCTGGTTCGCTCACATGGAGGTGTCCCAGCAGGTGCTCGCCGACCGGCTGGCGGAGCGGCAGGGGCACTACATGCCGCCGTCCCTGCTGGACAGCCAGCTGGCCACCCTGGAACCGCTGGCCGAGGACGAGCCGGGCGACGTCATCGCCGGCGACGCCCCGCTCGCCGAGTCCGTCACCGAGCTGCTGAGCGACCTCCGGCGCGAGCGCGGGGCCGCCGCCAGCTGACCCCGATGTTGCGGCCCCCTCGCAGGGTCCCGCCGCGAGCTCGCGAGTGGTGGGGGGCGAGGGGGTCCTCATGCCATGTAGGGGTAACGGTGGTCGGTCGCCGGGGCGAAGGTCTCCTTGATCGACCGGGTGCTGGTCCAGCGCTGCAGGTTCTGCGGCGCGCCCGCCTTGTCGTTCGTGCCGGACGCGCGGCCGCCACCGAAGGGCTGCTGCCCGACGACGGCGCCGGTCGGCTTGTCGTTGACGTAGAAGTTGCCGGCGGCGTTGCGGAGGAACCGCTGGGCGTGCGCGATCGCCGTCCGGTCCTGGGCGATGACCGAGCCGGTGAGGGCGTAGGGCGCCACCGACTCCATCTGCGTCAGCACCGTGTCGTAGTCGGCGTCGTCGTAGACGTGCACGGCGAGGACCGGGCCGAAGTACTCGGTGGTGAACACCTCGTGCTCCGGGTCGGTGCCCTCGATGACGGTCGGCCGGACGAACCAGCCCTCGCTGTCGTCGACCGTGCCGCCGGCGACGACGGTCAGCGCGTCGTCGCCCTGCGCGGCGTCCAGCACCTTCGACAGCTTGCTGAACGACCGGCCGTCGATGACCGCGCCCATGAAGTTGGAGAAGTCGCTGACGTCGCCCATCGGCAGCTCCTCGACGGTGCCGATGAGGTCGTCGCGGACCTGGGCCCACACGCTGCGCGGGACGTAGGCCCGGGAGGCCGCCGAGCACTTCTGCCCCTGGTACTCGAACGCGCCGCGGATCATCGCGGTGCGCAGCACGTCCGGGTCGGCGGAGGGGTGGGCCACGATGAAGTCCTTGCCGCCGGTCTCGCCGACGATCCGCGGGTACCCGCGGTAGGAGGCGATGTTCTCCCCCACGGTGCGCCACAGGTGCTGGAACACCGGGGTCGAGCCGGTGAAGTGGATGCCGGCGAGGTCCCGGTCGGCGAGGACGACGTCGGAGACCGCGATCCCGTCGCCGGGCAGCATGTTGATCACGCCCGGCGGGAGCCCAGCCGCCTCGAGCAGCCGCATCGTGAGGTGTGCGGCCAGCTGCTGGGTCGGCGCGGGCTTCCACACGACGGTGTTGCCCATCAGCGCGGGCGCGGTGGGCAGGTTGCCGGCGATCGCGGTGAAGTTGAACGGCGTGACTGCGTACACGAAGCCCTCGAGCGGGCGGTGGTCCACCCGGTTCCACACACCGGGGCTGGACACCGGCTGCTCGGCGAGGATGCCGCGGGCGAAGTGCACGTTGTAGCGCCAGAAGTCGATCAGCTCGCAGGCGGCGTCGATCTCGGCCTGGTAGGCGGTCTTGCTCTGGCCGAGCATCGTGGCGGCGTTGAGCGTCTGCCGCCACGGCCCGGCCAGCAGGTCGGCGGCCTTGAGGAACACCGCAGCCCGGTCGTCGAAGGAGAGCTCGGACCAGCCCGGGGCGGCCTGCTTGGCGCACCGGACGGCGTCCTCGGCGTCGGCCGCGGTGGCCGCGGCAGACGTGCCCAGCACCTGGGCGTGCCGGTGGGGGGCGACCACGTCGAACGCCGCGCCGCGGGCCATCCGCTGCTGCCCGCCGATGGTGGCGGTCAGCTCGACCGGTGCGCCGGCGAGCTCGGTGAGCCGCTGCTGCAGCTCCGCCCGCTCCGGCGAGCCGGGGGCGTAGTCCTTGACGGTCTCGTTGCGCGGCGCGGGGATCTGGGTGACGGCGTCCATGGAGGGCTCCTCAGCGGTGGACGTTCCGCCAAAAGCACGCTTTTGGCGAAGAGCGGTGGACTAGGACTTGGTGGCGAGGGAGCGGAGGAAGAACTGCAGGTTGGCGGGGCGCTCGGCCAGCCGGCGCATGAAGTAGCCGTACCAGTCGGCGCCGTAGGGCACGTAGGCGCGCACGGTGTGGCCGGCGGCGGCCAGCCGGAGCTGCTCGTCGGGCCGGATGCCGTAGAGCAGCTGGAACTCGTAGCTGTCCGGGGTGCGGCCGGTCTCGGCGACCAGGGCCAGCAGCCGCTCGATCATCGCCGGGTCGTGGGTGCCGGCCATCGGGTACCCGCCGCCGCGGACCAGCACCTCCAGGCAGCGGGCGTAGGCCGCGTCGACGTCGGCCTTGTCCTGGTGCGCCACGCCCGCCGGCTCCCGGTAGGCGCCCTTGACCAGCCGCACCCGGGACCCGGGGACGGCGAGGGCGCGGGCGTCGTCCTCGGTGCGGTGCAGCATCGCCTGCAGCACCGCGCCGGTGCCGGGGTGGTCGCGGCGCAGCTCGGTCAGGACGGCGAGTGTCGAGTCGACCGTCGCGGAGTCCTCCATGTCGAGGGTGACCGTGGTGCCCATCGCCGTCGCCGCCTCCACGACCGGGCGGACCAGCTCCAGCGCGACGTCGTGGCCGCCGACCGGGAGCGCCTGCCCGAACGCCGACAGCTTCACCGACACCTCGGCCCGCCGGCCCAGCTGCAGCGGCGCGAGCCCGTCGAGCAGCGCCAGGTAGGCGTCCCTCGACCGCGCGGCCGCGGTCCGGTCCGGGACGTCCTCGCCGAGGTGGTCCAGCGTCACGGCGAGGCCGTCGGCGGCCAGCGCCCGGACCGCGGCCAGCGCGTCGGTCAGCGCCTCCCCGGCGACGAACCGGTCGACCACCCGGCGGGTGACCGGCGTGCCGGTGACCACGCGGCGGAGCGCGGGGCGGCGGGAGGCGGCGAGCAGGGCCTTCTGGGTGAGCACGACGACCTCCAGCTGGGGACCGGACCTGACCAGAACGCTAGGGACGACGCCCTCGCCGCACCAGCGACAGATGTCCGGACTCGCCGCGATCGCCTCGTACGATTGTCTGAACAGCGGCGGGAGGAGCCCGGGTGCGCGACGACCTGCAGGACCTGGTGGACGAGGTCTCCCGGGTGCTCGGCGCCCCGGCGACGCTGGAGGACCGCGAGTTCACCCTGCTGGCCTTCTGCGCCCACGACGGCACCGGCCCGGCCACCCCCGGCGCGACGATGGACGCCGTCCGGGCCCGCTCGATCCTCGGCCGCAGCTCCACCCCCGAGGTGCGGGCGTGGTTCGAGAGCCACGGCATCACCGCCGCGACCGCCCCCGTGCGGGTGCCGGCCGACCCCGCCGCCGGCATCCTCACCCGGCTCTGCGTCCCGGTGCGCGCCGACGGCCGCCTGCACGGCTGGCTCTGGTTGCTCGACGAGGGCCGCACCGACGTCGGTGACCCGACGGCCCCGGGGCTGTCCGAGGCCGTGCTCCTCGCCGCCGAGGCGGGGCGGCTGCTGGCCGAGGGACGCCCCGGCGCGGACGACTTGTCCGCCGCCCTGCGCGCCGTGCTCACCGGGCCCGCGCCGCAGCGCGCGGCCCGGTCGCTGACCGAGGCGCTCGGCCCGGCCAGCGCGGTGACCCTGGTGGCGCTGCTCCCCGCCGCTCCCGGTCTGCCCACCGGCTGGGTTCCGCCGGGTGCGGGCGCGGTCCCCGCGGTGCTGGCCGGCGGCGCGGAGGTGGCGGTGCTGCTGCCGCTGCCCGGCGACGGCGACCCGCGGCCGGCCGGTGCGCTCAGCGGCGCCGCCCTCGGCGGGCTGCCGCCGGGCAGCACGGCCGGCGTGGCCGCCGCCCGGCTCGGCTGCGGCGACCTCCCCGCGCAGTGGCACGAGGCCCGCACGGCGGCCCGGGTGGCGGCGATCGACCCGCGGCTCGCACCGGCGGCGTCCTGGTCGGAGCTCGGCGCCTGGCGGCAGGTCGCCGCGGTCGGCGGCCCGGACCCCTCGCTGACCGCCCTGCTCGCCGACCCCGTGCTCTCCCGGACGGCAGAGGTGTGGCTGGACTGCGCCGGCAGTCCGCAGCGCGCCGCGACCCAGCTGTGCATCCACCGGCAGACGCTGTACTACCGGCTGGGCCGGGTCCAGGAGCTCACCGGCCTGGACCTCGCCGACGGGGGCGACCGGCTGCTGCTGCACCTGGGGGTGCGTGCGGCCCGGCTCACGCCCGCGGCGCCAGGACGGGGTCCCCGGCCCCGACCGTGACCTAGGCTCATGACGTGCGTCATCCCGGTCGGGGGTACGGCGGCATCGACGACGGGACCGGGGTGCCAGGAGACGACGTGCTGCGCCGGCTGCGGACGGAGACCGCAGCCGAGCACCAGGCGGTCGAGGACACCCTGGACCTGCTCTCGGCCGACCTGACCCGGGACCGGCTGGTCGACGTCCTCACCCGGATGCACGGCTTCTGGCAGGCCGCCGAGTCCGGGTTGGACGACTGGGCCGCCGCCGAGCCGGCCGACGCCGGCTCGGTCGGGTGGGCACGCCGCCGGCGGTCACACCTGTTCAGCGCGGACCTCGTCGCCCTCGGCGCCGGCCCGGCCGACGCCGTGCCCGAGCTGCCCGAGGTGACCGGCACCGATGCGGCGCTCGGCCGGCTGTACGTGCTGGAGGGCTCCTCGCTCGGTGGCGTGTTCATCGACCGGCACCTCGCCACGCTGCCGCAGCTGGCCGGCACCGGCCGGCTGCGCAGCTTCTCGCCCTACGGTGAGCAGACCGGCGCCATGTGGCACGCCTTCCGCACGGTGACCCGCGCCCGGGTCGCCGCCGGTGGCAACGCCGGCCGGCTGGTCGGTGCTGCCCGGCAGACCTTCGGTGCGCTGGCCTCCTGGTGCGGCGCGCCGCTCCCCGTCGAGCACCGGCGGCCGTCCTCCGCGAACGGGGCCCAGGCATGACGGACCAACTGCGGACCGGCACCTGGCTGGCCCCCGGCGAGCCGGTCGACCTGACCAACTGCGAGCGGGAGCCGATCCACGTCCCCGGCAGCATCCAGCCCCGAGGGGTGCTGCTCGCGGTCAGCGAACCCGACATGGTCGTCCGCCAGGTCTCCCGCAACCTCGCCGACGTCGTCGGCACGGCCTGGGACGATGCGCTGGGCCGGCCGCTGGCCGAGGTGGTCGGCGTCGTGCCGGCCCAGGCGATCGCCCGGTCGGCCAGCGCGTTCGGCGACCTGCGGGAACGCAACCCGATCGAGCTGGTCCTCGACTGCGACGGCACCCCGTGCCCGGTCGACGCGATCCTGCACCGGGCCACGCACGACGGGACCGCCGCGGTCGGCGGCCAGCCGGTCGGCAGCACGCTCGTCGTCGAGCTGGAGCCGGCGTACGGCCCGCGGCCGTTCTCCTTCCCGAACACCTACCAGGCGGTGCGCGGGACGATCGCCGAGCTGAACCGGGCCAGCTCGCTGCAGGAGCTCTACGACATCACCGCCGAGGCGGTCCGCACGCTCACCGGGTTCGACCGGGTGATGGTCTACCGCTACGACGCCGACCACAACGGCGAGGTCGTCGCCGAGGCCAAGCTGCCGGAGCTGAACTCCTTCCTCGGGCTGCACTACCCCGCCTCGGACATCCCGGCCCAGGCCCGGGCGCTGTACGAGAAGAACTGGATCCGGCTCATCTCCGACGTGCGCTACACGCCCTCGCGGCTGGAGCCGGTCGACCTGCCCGCCACCGGGCAGCCGCTGGACCTGACCTACTCGACGCTGCGCAGCGTCTCCCCCATCCACTGCGAGTACCTGCAGAACATGGGCGTGGGCGCCTCGATGTCGATCTCGCTGCTGCGCGACGACAGGCTCTGGGGCCTCATCGCCTGCCACCACCACTCCGGGCCGCACGCCCCGCCGTACGCGACCCGGGCAGCCGCGGAGTTCCTCGGCTCGACCCTGTCGCTGCGGCTGGTCGACCGGACCGAGGACGAGGAGCACCGCCGCGCGCTGCGGGTCCGCTCCACGATGGCCTGGCTGACCGCCGCCGCGCTGGACGAGGACCGGCCGCTGGCCGAGACCGTGCTCGGCCGCCCGGGGCTGCTCGACGTGCTGCCGGCGGACTCCGTGGTGGTCAGCCTGCAGGGCTCGACCGGCAGCGCGGGGGTGCCGCTGACGGCGGAGGTCACCAGCGCGCTCGCCGCCTGGGCCGGGCACCAGGGCGGCGACGTGGTGAGCACCGACCGGCTGCCGCTGGTCGCCCCGGCGCTCGGCGTCCCCGGTGAGGTGGCCTGCGGCGTGCTGGCGCTGCCGCTGCCCGAGGGCCAGTTCGTCATCTGGACCCGGGTGGAGAAGGTGCACGCGGTCGACTGGGGCGGCGACCCGCACAACAAGGCGATCGCCGAGCGCGAGGGCGACGCGATCCGGCTGTCCCCGCGGAAGTCCTTCGACCGCTGGCAGGAGACCGTCCGCGACCAGGCCGAGCCCTGGACGCCGGCCGAGCTCTCCGAGGCCGGGGAGCTGCGCACCCACCTGCTCGAGGCGCTGTACGCCCGGTCCCGGCGGGTCGCCCGGACGGCGCTCACCCTGCAGCGCAGCCTGCTGTCGGAGCCGCCGGACCCCGACCACCTGCACTTCGCGGTGCGGTACGTGCCCGCGGCCCGGGACTCGCAGGTCGGCGGCGACTGGTACGACGTGTTCCAGCAGCCCGACGGCGCGACCGTGCTGGTGATCGGCGACGTCGTCGGTCACGACACCGAGGCGGCGGCCTGCATGGGGCAGCTGCGCGGGCTGCTGCGAGGCATCACCTACGACAGCGCGGACAGCCCGGCCGGGGTGCTGACCCGGCTGGACCGGGCGATCGACGGCCTGCAGCTGGCGACGATGGCGTCGGTGCTGGTGGCCCGCCTGGAGCAGACCGACCAGGAGCGGGCGGCCGGGGTCACCCGGCTCCGCTGGTCGAACGCCGGGCACCTGCCGCCGGTGATCGCCGGCCCGGACGGCACCGTCTCGGTGCTCGACAGCCCCAGGCCGGACCTGCTGCTGGGCGTCGACGCCGGGGCGGCGCGCCAGGACCACGTGCTCACGCTCCCGCGCGGGGCGACGGCGCTGCTCTACACCGACGGCCTCGTCGAGCGCCGGGACCAGCTGTTCGACGACGGGATCGAACAGCTGCGCACGGAGCTCGGCGCGCTGTGGCAGGAGCCGGTCGACCGGCTGGTCGACCAGCTCCTCGCCCGGCTGGTGCCCGGCGGCGCCGAGGACGACGTCGCCCTGGTGGCCGTGCGGCTCACGCCCCAGGGGCGCACCGGTTGAGCCGGCGCCTCAGCGGTCGGTGAACTCCGGGTCCAGCCCGTCACCGGCCTGCCCGTCGCCGGCCGTGGCGACGGGCAGCGGTGCGTCGTCCCCGGCAGCCGCAGCCATCTCCGGGCCGTCCTCGACGGCCGGCTCGCCGGACCCGTCGGCCGACCTCCTCAGCTCCTCGAGCAGCGTGCGCTCGTCCTTCGCCAGCGGTCGGGTGTCGGGCTGCCCCGGCTCGCTCTCGTCGTTCCCGGTGGCCATCGCGGTGTCGGGGAGTTCGCTCATGCCCCTGTCCTACCTGGTGGGCACCGCGCTGAACCGTCAGGCCGCGGCGTCGGTGGCCGCGAGCGTCCGCAGCAGCTCCCGGACGGCGCTCGGGCCCGCCCGGTTCGCGCCGATGGTGCTGGCCGAGGGGCCGTAGCCGACCAGGTGCAGCCGGGGCTCGGCGACGACGCGGGTGCCGTCCATCGCGATCCCGCCGCCGGGGCCGCGCAGGCGCAGCGGCGCCAGGTGGTCCAGGGCGGCGCGGAAACCGGTCGCCCACAGGACGACGTCGGCGCGGACGGAGCGACCGTCGTCCCAGGCGACCCCGTCGGCGGTGAGCCGGTCGAACACCGGCAGCCGGTCCAGCACGCCGCGGGCCCGGGCGGCGAGGACCGCGTCGGTCTCCACCAGCCCGGTCACGCCGACCACGCTGCCCGGCGGCAGCCCGGCGCGGACCCGCTCGTCGACCAGGGCGACCGCGGCCCGGCCGGCGTCCTCGTCGAAGCCGCCGGTGCGCCAGACCGGTGGCCGCCGGGTCACCCAGGTGGTCGTGGTGACCTCGCTGATCTCGATCAGCTGCTGCACCGCCGAGGTCCCGCCGCCGACCACGACCACGTGCTGGCCGCGGAACTCCTCCGCGCCGCGGTAGTCGGCGGCGTGCAGCTGGCGCCCGGTGAACGCCTCGCGGCCCGGGTAGGCCGGCCAGAACGGGCGGGTCCAGGTGCCGGTGGCGTTCAGCAGCCCGCGCGCCGTCCACTCGCCCTCGCCGGTGTCCAACCGGAAGCCGTCGTCGGTGGCGTGCACCGAGCGGACGGCGACCGGGCGGTGCACCGGCAGGTCGAAGCGCCGCTCGTAGTCGGCGAAGTACCCGGCCACGACCTCGCTGGCCGGGTCGGCCGGGTCGGCGTGGGGCAGCGGCAGGCCGGGCAGCGGGTGGACCCGGTGCGCCCTGTCCAGCCGGAGCGAGGGCCAGCGGTGCTGCCAGGCCCCGCCCGGGGCGGCGTTCGCGTCGAGCACCACGAAGTCCGCACCGGCCCGGTGCAGCGCGTACGCCGCCGACAACCCCGCCTGACCGGCCCCGATCACGACGACGTCCGCGTGCACGGGGTGTCCAACACCGGGGCGTCCCGAGCCATGCCCGGGGGCCATGGTGGCCGACCTGGCCCCCGGGGCGTCAGGTGGCGACGGCGGCGATCAGCCGGGGGCGCAGCGCTCCGGAGCCCAGCAGCCGGCCGACCCGACCGGACTGCTCCTCGGCCTCGGCCCAGGCCGGGTCCTCACCGTGCCGACGCTCGACCTCCTCGTCGACGGCGTCGGCCCGGTCCTTCCACTCCTGCGGGCTGTCGGCCAGGTCGGCGTCGGCGGCGCCGGTGACCCGGAACCCGGCCGCGGCCAGCAGCCGGTCCACCTCCTCCGACGAGGGGAAGCTGTTGCCCTCCGGCAGCGGCGGCGGCAGCGGCTCGTCGGCGACGAACACCAGCAGGCCCAGCCGGCCGCCGTCGACGAGCACCCGGCGCAGCTCACCGACCAGGTCCGCCTTCTCCTCGGTGGTGCACAGCACGCCGAGGCACCACGCCGCGTCGAACGCGTCGTCGGCGAAGGGCAGGCGCTGGCTCAGCGCGACCACCGACGGCAGCCCGAACAGCCTCCGGCTGGCGTGCACCGCCGGGGCCATCGGCTCGGCGCAGACCGGCCGCACCCCGCGCTCGGTGGCCAGCCACCCGGCGGGACCGCCGACCCCGGCGCCGGAGTCGAGCACCCTGTCCCCCGGCCGGACGTCGAGGGCGTCGGCCAGCCAGCGCAGCGCCCCCTCGCTCCCGCTGCCCCGGCAGCCGGCCGGGACGGCGTGCTCCGGTCCCAGCGCGAGCACCGCCTCCTCCGTCCAGCCGGCCACCGTGCCGAACTCGGACTCCATCGCCTCACTCGCCAGCTCGCTCATCCGACGCCCTCCCGGATCCTCGTGGCCACCTCGGCCTTGACCGCTGCCGCCCTCTCCTCGCCGGAGGCCGACGCGAGCCCCGACAGGTTCACCCCGACCACCCCCGGCACCGCCAGCAGCGCCCGCGCCTCCGTCACCGCCGCCTCGATGCCGGCGGCGACGGTGTCCGGAGCGGCGAGCACCCGCTCGACCTGGTCGTCGTCCAGGTGCAGGCCCGGGAACCGCTGCAGCACGCGGGCGGACCGCTCGTCGGTGTAGACGGCGACCGCGGCGATGAACGGCAGCGTCGCCCCGGCGGCACGCGCCGCGGCGAGGAACTCCGCGAGCCGGGCTGCGCTGCCGACGTGGTTGAGCACGCAGAGCTGGGCGCCGGCGCGCTGCTTCTCCGCGACCCGGTCCGGCCGCTGCGGCACCGGTGGCGCGTCCGGTGACTCCGGCACCGCGGCGGACAGCCCGGCCGCGGTCGCCAGCGCGGTCAGCCGGGTGCCGTCGAGGTCGAACACCGACGTGACCTCCGAGCGCACCCCGGTCCGCCGGCCGTCGCCGGTCACGCACAGCACCCCGTCGACACCGACGGCCGCCAGCCCGGCGAGCTCCTGCTCGAGCACCAGGCGGTTGCGGTCCCGGCAGGCCAGCGTCGTCCACGGCCGGCCACCGGCGGCGAGGACCTCCTGCGCCATCAGGGTGGGCGGCAGGTCGGGCCGGCCCTGGTGCTCCCCGACGAGCAGGCCGTCGCTGACCGGGCCCAGGGTGCGCACCACCGACCGCACCGACGCCGGGTCGAAGGGGGCAACGGTGAGGTCGGCGAGCACGACCGGGCGGGACCGGGCCCGCTCCAGCAGCCCACCCGGCCTCGGTGCGGGTGCCACCGGGGTGGTGTCGGTCCAGCGGGGCAGCGGTGGGGCCAGGAAGACGCAGGCGTGCTCGGCGACCTCGCACCGGCCGTCGTCCCGGACGCCGCCGCAGGGTCCGAAGACCATCCGCTTCGGGCAGCCCGCCCGGGCCCCGGCCGTCGGGTCGTCCGGGAGCGGGCTCACCCCCTGTCGCTGTCCCACCCCCCGCGCCCCGAAACGCCGAGCGGCGCACCGTGGCCACTGTGAGCTGCGTGACGGATGTGTTCCGAGCGCATCCAGCGGGCACACGTGGAGGCGTCGAAGCAACCGACAAGAGACGGGGGCTCCGTGGTGCAGCCGATCCAGGACCAGCAGGTGTACCGGCACGTCGGGTACGTGATGAACGGCCGTGAGGACGTCGCCCACCGGGTGGGGCCGTTCCTGAAGAGCGCGATCGCCATGGGCGAACCCGTGGTGATCGCCTGCCCCGACCCGATGGCCTCCGCCCTCGCCGCCGCGCTGGGCAGCGACCAGGACGTCCACGTGGTGCCGGCCGAGCCCATCGGCCACCGGCCGCCGGACGCACTCGCCGCCATCGCCGACCTGGTCGACCGCGACCTGCCCGGTGACGGTCGCCGCCTGAACCTCGTCACCGGCCCCGGCCGGCAAGACGCCGGGTCGTCGTGGCTGCAGTTCGAGGCGCTGCTCAACCACGTGCTCGCCGACCGGCCGGTCGACCACCTCTGCCTGATGACCGCCGTCGAGGCCACGGACACCGCTGCCATGGCCCGGGCGACCCACCCGTGGCTGCTCACCGACGCGGGCCTGGTGCCCAGCCCGGACTACCGCGCACCCGAAGAGCTGCTGCGGGAGGTGCAGCGGGCCGGGGAGCCCGACCCGCTCGAGGCGACCGAGCCCACCCTGGCGCTGGTCGACCTCGACGACATGCGGGTGCTGCGCCGGGCGCTGAACCGGGTGCTGGCCCAGAGCGCGCTGTCCCCCGACGCCGCGCAGGACTTCGTGCTGGCCATCGACGAGGTGACCGCCAACGCCGCCGAGCACGGCATCCCGCCGGTCGACGTGCGGCTGTGGTGCACCCCGGAGCGGCTGCTGTGCGCGATCACCGACCACGGTGCGTGCTTCGACGACCCGCTGGTCGGCTACGGCCCCGCCCACGGGGACATGGCCGTCGGCGGGATGGGGCTGTGGCTCGCCCGCCGCTCGGTCGACAGCCTGACCGCCTCCCCGGCCGACGAGTTCGGCGACGGCTGCACCGTCCGCCTCGTCGTCAACGCCTGACGGCCTCGCTGCAGGGGCCCGCCGCGAGCCTGCGAGTGGTGGGGGCAGCGAGGTCCTTCAGCGGTCCGTCAGCAGGCCGGCGGCCTCGATGAGGCGAGCCTGCTCGCGGCACCACGGGGACCAGTCGTCGTGCTGCTGGGTCTCCTGCCGGTCGCGGAAGGTGGCCCAGTCCAGCATCTCCCACTCCCCGACCTCGCTCGGGTCCGGGCGGGGCGTGCCGGTGAACCGCCCCAGGTAGACCGGGCAGATCTCGTTCTCCACCACGCCGCGGAACTCCGCGCGGTACCGGTAGGAGGGCACCGCGGGCCGCAGGTCGGCCACGCCGAGGCCGAGCTCGAAGTCTGCCCGCCGGGCGATCGCCGCGGTGTCGGTCTCCCCCGGCGCGGGGTGCCCGCACACCGTGTTGGTCCACATGCCCGGGAACGTCGCCTTCGTCTGCGCGCGGCGGGTGACCAGCAGCCGCGCCTCGTCGTCGAACAGGTAGGCCGAGAAGGCCCGGTGCAGCGGTGTCTCACCGTGGTGGACCAGCGGCTTGGGCATCGTGCCGATCGCCGTCCCCTGCTCGTCGACCAGGACGATCAGCTCTGCCGTCGGAGATGCCACCACGTCCCCCATCGTCCCCGACGCGCGCGCGACGTGCGCGGACGGCCCCGACCGCCGGGTGCGCGGGCCCGGCGCAGCAGGCACTGTGGGGTGCATGGACAGCTTCTCCCGCGGCGACCTCGTCTTCGACGTCCGGGACTCCGGCCCGGCCGACGGTGCCCCCGTCGTCCTGCTGCACGGCTTCCCGCAGGACGCCGGGGCGTTCGACCGGTTGAGCCCGGTGCTGCACTCGGCCGGGCTGCGCACGCTTGCCCCCGACCAGCGCGGTTACTCCCCCCGCGCCCGGCCTGAGGGGCGGTCGGCCTACGCCCTGCGGGAGCTGGTGGACGACGTCCTGGCCCTGCTGGATGCCGCCGGCCTGCAGAGCGCCCACGTGGTCGGGCACGACTGGGGTGGCATCGTGGCCTGGGCGCTGGCCGGCTGGCACCCGTGGCGGGTGCGCACGCTGACCGCGCTGTCGGTGCCGCACCCGGCCGCGATGAGCCAGGCGCTGGTGCACAGCGACCAGGCGCTGCGCTCGTCCTACATGGGCTTCTTCCAGCTGCCGCTGGTCCCGGAGGGCGTGCTGCTGGCCGGGGGCGGCGCGGCGCTGCGGCGGATGCTGCGCTCGGGTGGCCTGCCGCCGGACCTCGTCGACTCCTACGTCGCCCGGATGCAGCAGCCGGGCGCGCTGACCGCCGCGCTGAACTGGTACCGCGCGCTCCCCTACGGAGCCCGGACGCCGCTGGGCACGATCAAGGTGCCGACGCTGCACGTGTGGGGCGCCCGCGACGCCTTCCTGGGCCGGGCGGCGACCGAGGCCACCGCCCGGTTCGTCGAGGCGCCGTACGCCCTGGAGGTCCTCGAGGACGCCGATCACTGGATCCCCGAGCTGGCCGCCGAGCGCACCGGGGAGCTGATCACCGCCCACGTGCGCACCTCGTCCTGATCGTCGGTGGCCGGGGGTGGAGGTCAGCGGTTGAGCGGTGTGCGTGTCCGGGTAGCGGTCCTGCATGGCTGAGCTGACCAGCGGACTCCTCCCGGGCATGACCGTCGCGATCACCGGTGCCAGCGGCAACGTGGGCACGGCGCTGCTGCGTGCCCTCGCCGGCGCCGGGGTGGGCGAGGTGCGCGGCCTGGCCCGGCGCCGCCCGCCGGAGACCGAGCCCTACGCGGGGGTGCGGTGGTTCTCCGCCGACCTCGGCTCCCCGGACAGCGAACCGGTGCTCGCCGAGTTCCTCGCCGGGGCCGACGCCGTGGTCCACCTGGCCTGGGCGCTGATCCCCGACCGGCGGCCAGACGTGCTGCAGGCGGTGAACATCGAGGGCACCCGGCGGGTCCTCGCCGCGGCCGGGGCCGCCGGGGTGCCGCACGTGGTGCACATGTCCTCGATCGGCACCTACGCCGCCGGGCCGCAGGTGCACCCGGTCCGCGAGGACTGGCCCGCCACCGGCGTGCCCAGCTCGCAGTACAGCCGGCAGAAGGTCGAGTGCGAGCAGATGGTCGCCGCGTTCGACGCCGAGCACCCGACCACGACCGTCTCGGTCACCCGGCCCACCCTGGTGCTGCAGCCCGACGCCGCCAGCGAGATCGGCCGGTACTTCCTCGGCCCGCTGCTGTTCCCCGCAGCCCGGGCGGTGCCGGGGCCGGTGGCCAAGCTGCTCCCCCTGCCGCTGCCGAGCTCCCTGCACCTGGGCTTCGTGCACAGCGCCGACGTCGCCGACGGGATCGCCCGCATCCTCGACCGCCAGGCGCCGGGGCCGTTCAACCTGTCCGCGCCGCCGGACCTCGACGCCGACGGGATCGCGCGCGCGCTGGGGGTCCGCCGGGTCCCGGTGCCCGCCGCCGTGCTGCGCACCGGCATGCAGGCGGCGTTCCTGGCCCACGTGCTGCAGATCGAGCCCGGCTGGCTGGACCTCGGCATCGGCGTGCCACCGCTGGACACAACCCGGGCGCGCTCGCTGCTCGGCTGGCGGGCCACGCACAGCGGCGGTGACCTGCTGCGGGAGTTCGTCGCGGCGCTGGGCAGCGGCGCGGGCCACACCGGTCCGCTGCTGCACCCGGGCACCGGCCCGGAGCACACCCCCGCCTAGCAGAAGGACCCCCTCGCCCCCACCGCTCGCACGCTCACGGTGGGCCCCTGCGAGGGGGCCGGTCGATCCGCATGACCTATCCCCTGGGCATGCCCGCCGCGCGCAGCAGCGCGCCGCCGATGATGACCTTCTGCACCTCGCTGGTGCCCTCGTAGAGGCGGTACAGCCGGGCGTCACGGTAGAAGCGCTCGACCGGGGTGGTGCGCAGGTAGCCCAGCCCGCCGTGCACCTGGACGGCGCGGTCGGTGGCCCGGCCGACCATCTCGCTGCAGAAGAGCTTGGCCGAGGACGGACCGACCGAGGTGTCCTCGCCGGAGTCGTAGCGGGCGGCGACGTCGACCACCATACTGCGGGCGGCGAGCAGCTCGGCGTGGGTCTCCGCGATCATCGCCTGCACCAGCTGGAACCGGCCGATCGGGGCGCCGCCCTGCTGGGCGGTGGCGGCGTAGGCGACGGACTCGTCGAGCACCCGCTGCGCCATCCCCACGCAGAGCGCGGCGATGTGCAGCCGGCCGCGGGAGAGCACGGTGAGCGCCTTGGCGTAGCCGCGGCCCTCCTCCCCGATCAGCGCGTCGGCGGGGACCCGGACGTCGTCGAAGAAGACCTCGGCGGTCCAGGCACCGGACTGGCCCATCTTCTTGTCGTGCGGGCCGACCGTCACCCCCGGGGCGGTGGCGTCGACGACGAAGCTGGAGATGCCGCGACCGCCCTTCTCGGCGGGGTCGCTGCGGGCGAAGACGACGAAGAGGTCGGCGATCGGCGCGTTGGTGATGTAGCGCTTGCCGCCGGTGACCACCCACCCGTCGCCGTCCCGCCGGGCGGTGGTGCGCATGCCGGCCGGGTCCGAGCCGGCTTCGGCCTCGGTGAGCGCGAAGGACCCGATCAGCTCCCCCGCGGCCAGCCGGGGCAGGTAGGCCTTCTTCTGCTCCTCGCTGCCGAACCGGGCGATGACCTGACCGGCGATGCCGTTGTTGGTGCCGAACAGCGACCGGAAGGCCGGGGTCGTGTAGCCGAACTCGAAGGCCAGCTGCACGTCCTCGCTCATCGTGACGCCGAGGCCGCCGTGCTCCTCGGGCAGGGCGTAGCCGAACAACCCCATGTCGGCGGCGGCGCCGCGCAGCTCATCGGGGATGCGGTCGGTGAGGTCGATCTCCTCCTCGCGGGGCACCACGACCTCGCGGACCAGCTGGCGAACGGCGTCCTTGACCTGAGCGAAGTCCTCGGCGTCCATGCCGGACATGCTGGACCCCCGGCCGCGACGATCGCGACCGGGGTCCGTGGTGCCTGTTCCGCCAAAGGCGTGCCTTTGGCGACGGCCTCAGGCGAGGGTGTCGAGCTTGGCCATGTCGTCGGCCGAGAGGGTGAGCTGGGCGGCGCCCAGGTTCTCCGTCAGGTGGTCGACGGACTTGGTGCCCGGGATGGGGAGGACGACCGGCGACTTCTGCAGCAGCCAGGCCAGCGCGACCTGGGACGGCGTGGCGTCGAGTTCCTCGGCCACTGCCGCGACCGGGCTGTCGGGCTTGGCCAGGTCGCCGGTGGCGATCGGGAACCACGGGATGAAGGCGATGCCCTGCGCCTGGGCGTACTCGAGCACGTCCTGGCTCTGCCGGTTGGTCAGGTTGTACAGGTTCTGCACGCTGGCGATCTCGGTGATCGCCTGGGCTGCCTGGAGCTCCTCGACGGAGACCTCGGAGACACCGATGTGCCGGACCTTGCCCTGCTCCTTGAGCTCGGCGAAGGCGCCCAGCTGGTCGGCGAGGGGCACCTGCGGGTCGATGCGGTGCAGCTGGATGAGGTCGATCCGGTCGACCCTCAGGTTCCGCAGCGACAGCTCGACCTGCTGGGTGAGGTACTCGGGCCGACCGCACGGCGGCCAGACGCCCGGGCCGGTGCGGGTGAGGCCGGCCTTGGTCGCGATGACCAGTCCGTCGGCGTAGGGGAAGGCGGCCTCGGCGATGATCTGCTCGCTGACCTGCGGGCCGTAGGAGTCCGCGGTGTCGATGAAGTCGACGCCCTGCTCGAGGGCGGCCCTGACGACGGCGATCGCGCCGGGCCGGTCGGCCGGCTCGCCCCAGACGCCGGGGCCGGTGAGCTGCATGGCGCCGTAGCCGAGGCGGTGGACGGTGAGGTCGCCGCCGAGGTCGAAGGTGAGCTGCGTGGTGGACGTGGTCATGCGGGTCCTCCTGGTGTGGTCGTCGCCCCGGGCCTGTGCCACCGGGGTCCCGTTGCGCACAAGCAGGTGAGGACGCCGACCCTTCCCGCATCCCTCCGATGTGACCGGCCGCACGACCAGTGCGGCGTCCGGCCATGGTGCAGGGTGGGAGCGGTTGGGCCGGCCCGCCGCTGGACATGTCCGGGACGTCGGCCCGGTCGGGAGCAGGCACAGGGCGGGACCGGGGACGGTCGCCGCGGGAGAGGATCGACGTGGGTGAACTGGTGGTCGTCCGGCACGGGCAGACCGAGTGGAGCAGGAGTGGCCAGCACACCGGCCTCACCGACCTGCCGCTGCTGCCCGGAGGTGAGGACGACGCCCGCCGGTTGCGCCCGGTCCTGGCCCAGCGGCACATCACGCACGCCTTCGTCAGCCCGCTGACCCGGGCCCGGCGCACCGCCGAGCTCGCCGGGCTCTTCGACGACGGCATCGTGGCCGCGGTCGACCCGGACCTGGTCGAGGTGGACTACGGCCGCTGGGAGGGCCGGACGACCCCCGAGATCCGCGCCGAGCTCGGACACCCGTGGTCGCTGTGGGAGGACGGCACCGAGCCCGGCGACACCCCCGGGGAGAACCTGGAGCAGGTGGCCGAGCGGGTCGACCGGGTGCTGGAGCGGGCGCGCCCGCTGCTGGCCGACGGCGACGTCGCCCTGGTCGCGCACGGGCACGTGCTGCGCATCCTCACCGCCCGCTACCTGGGCCTCGGGCCGGAGAAGGGCGCACTGTTCCCGCTGGCCACGGGGCGCTACGGCGTCCTCGGCGCCGAGCACGACTGGCCCGCGCTCACCGGCTGGAACACCGGCTGCCCCTGACCCGCCGAACGGCCAACGGGCGAACGGCGAACGGTGAACGGTGAACGGCGAACGGTGATCAGGTCACCTGATCAATGGGCGTCCTCCCGCACCAACGCTGGTGTGGGAGGACGGCCGTGGATCAGGTGACCTGATCCACGGTGGACGCCCGAGGGTCCGGCGGGCCGCTCAGGCGAGGACGAGCTCCGGCTCGGACTCCGGCTCGGGCCGCACCGGCCGGCCGAACAGCCACCCCTGCCCCAGGTCGGCGCCCACGGCCCGCGCCTGGTCCGCCGTCCGCTCGCTCTCGATCCCCTCCGCGACAACCAGCCCGCCCTGCACGTGGGTGAGCTCGATGAGCGCCCGGGCGATCGCGTTGGGGCCCGGCTCGTGCAGCCGGGCGACCAGGGTCTTGCTCAGCTTCAGCACGTCGGGGCGGACGACCGACACCAGCGCGAGGCTCGACCAGCCGACGTGCACGTCGTCCAGGGCGATCCGCCAGCCCAGCGACCGGTGGTGCTCCAGCACCGACAGCAGGTGCTCCCGGTCGGTGACCGCGTGCGAGGCGACCACCTCGAACACCAGCTGCCGCGGGTCGATGCCGCTGTCGTGCACCACCGCCTCGGTGCTGGCCAGGCAGACCGACGGCCGGTGGACGGCGGCGGGGTTGGAGTTCACGTACAGGTCCGCGCCGCCCAGCCAGCCGGCTGCGCCGGTGATCGCGGCCTCCCGGGCCAGCCGGTCCAGCCGGCGCAGCCAGCCGGCCCGCTCGGCCAGGAAGAACAGGTCTCCCCCGCCCACCTCGCGGCCGTCGACTCGGCCGCGGAGCAGGGCCTCGTGCCCGACCATCCCGCCGGTGGCCAGCGACATGATCGGCTGGTAGACCGGCCACAGCACGGCGTCGGTGAGCAGCGACATCTCCACGGTGACGCCCCGGCGGGCGAGCTCCACCGCCAGGGTCGGTGCGGTGAGCAGGCGGGTGGCGAGGGCGACGCCGTCGGCGGGCGGGTCGGTGGTCACCCGCACGGCCTCGGTCTCCGCGGTGGTCAGCTCGCGCGCCAGCCGCTGCAGCAGCCGGTCGATCCGCCGGCCGCCCTCGTCGTCGACGATGTCGAGCAGCCCGGGGGCGGTGCCGATCCGCAGGCCCATCGCCCCGGCGACCCGGGAGATGCTGGGCAGCACGTGGCTGAGCGTGCTGGCCAGCAGCAGCCGGCGGGCACGCTGAGGGGTCTCCCAGGAGGGACGCACGACGTCGACAGGACCGGTCACGGCAGCAGGATGACCGACCGCCGAGCCGCTGCCCGGCAGGCGCGCGGGCGGGACCTGACAGCACTGTGTCCGTTCCGTGGGACCTGGGATGGGGCGTGAAGATCAACACGTCTACTGTTCAGGTGTGCCCAACCAGAACGGCTCCGATGGTGATCGACCGGGTCGTGGCGGCCGCCCGCGTGACCCGTCCCGGGACGGCGCCATCCGGGAGGCGATCCTGCAGGTGCTCGCCGAGTCCGGCTACGCGGGCCTGACCATGGACGCCGTGGCCGCTGCCGCCGGCGTGGGCAAGGCGACGATCTACCGGCGCTGGCGCACCAAGTCCGACCTGGTCACCGACGCGGTCGCCGGGCTGAGCTCGATGTCGATCGACAGCCCTGACACCGGGTCGCTCGAGGGCGACCTGCGGGTGCTGCTGCGCTGGCTGGTCGGCGCCGTCAACGGCCCGCTCGGGGCGGCCACCTTGTCGCTGCTGTCGGCGATGCCGCACGAGCCGGGGTTGCGCGAGGCGTTCCACAGCGGCCCGATGGGCGTCTGGAGCACGACGTTCCGCGAGGTCTGGGAGCGCGCCGAGGCCCGCGGTGAGGTGCAGCAGCCGATCGCCGGGACGGCGGTGGCCTCGACCGCCAGCGCGCCGATCCTGCAGCGCTGGCTGTTCAGCGCGGAGCCGGTGCCGGAGACCTTCGCCGACGAGCTGCTCGCCGACGTCGTCATGCCGCTGATCGGCGTGCGCAACGCCGCCTGAGGCTCAGCCCGTGTCGACCGCCGACCGGAAGCCGCGCAGCCGCAGGCTGTTGGCGACCACCAGCACCGAGGACGCCGCCATCGCCAGCCCGGCCAGCACCAGGTTGGCGGTCGAGGCCTCGGCGATCTTCGCCTCGGCGGCCGCGCCGTCGTCGTCGGCGCTGCTGGTGACCGCCTGCAGGGCCTTGGTCGCCGCGGAGACCGGGGTGAGGACGTCGATGCAGCAGGTGTCCTCCTCCACCATCCGCGCGATGCACCGGACCTGGCCCTCGACGCGCTCGAGGCGGGCGAGGACCTGCTCCTTGTCGTCGGCGTGGCCGGTCGTGCAGCCGTCGTACCCCCCGGGGTACCGGTCACCAGCCGCGGGTGCCGGGCTCCCCCTTGAACGGGCCGACCACCTCGGCGGTGATCCAGCCGCCGTAGAAGTTCCCGGCCTGGGCACGCACGGGCTCCCCGTCGACGGTCGCGCGGTCGACGCGGCTCGGGTAGAACGCGAGCGCGCCGCGCAGCTGCTCGTAGCCGGCGGTGGGCCGCTCGTAGGACCAGGCGACCGAGGACCACCGGACGCCGTCGACGACGGCGTCCCAGTAGGTCGCCGTCCCCTTGAACTCACACCACGACGACCCGGCGGCGCGCTCCAGGACACCGGGGGCGACGTCGTCGCGGGGCACGTAGAAGACCGGGGGGTGGCTGGTCTCGCAGACGCGGACGGCGCGGTCGGTGGCGGCGACGACGCGGCCGCCGAGGACGACCTCGATCCGCCGTCCGGTCACCTCGGCCGACGGCGGACGTGGGTAGTCCCAGACGGACTCCTGATCGGGGCCGACCGGGTCGGGCTGTGGGTGGCGCACTCCCCGATTGTGCGCCACCAATGAGGATCGGGTCAGCGCCGGACGCGGCGGACGATCTTCCGGGTGACGACGAAGGTGACGGTCAGGCCGACCGCGCCCATGATCGCCATGCCGGGCGGGCTCTGCAGGAACGCCTGCGCCTTCTCCTTGGCCTGGTCGCCCAGGCGCTTGGGGCTGGTCCGGAACGCCAGCTCGTCCAAGGTGGCGGCCAGCGACTCGCGGGCGGCGTCGATCTCGTTCTGGATCTGCTCAGGGCTGCGCGGCACGCGCGACAGCCTGCCAGATGGCATCGCGGACGGCCCGGTCAGCGGTCCACGAGCACCCGATGGGGTGCCTCGTCACGGGCCGACCCGGCCCCCGAGGACGCTCAGCGGCCCCGACGCGCCGGCCGCCGGGAGGTCAGGCGCACGTCCCGAGCCTGCGGACGCGGTCGACCGGTCTCCTGCGCCGGCCTCCTAGACTCCCGGCCACGCGGGAGTGGTGTAACGGCAGCCACGCCAGACTTAGGATCTGGTGCCTTCGGGCGTAGGGGTTCGACTCCCCTCTCCCGCACGCGAGGTCTTGCCCACCGCGGGCGTCCCGGAGGAACCTGCGTCGGCATGGGGGTCTACAGCCGGCACCTGCGGCCGCGGCTGCACGACCGGCTGCTCGCCGACACGGCGACGTCCGAGGTGCGGGATCGCGTCTGCGCCGGGCTGGCCGGGGACGTGCTCGAGATCGGCTTCGGCTCGGGGCTCAACCTCGCCCACCTGCCGCCGGCGGTCACCGGGGTCTGGGCGGTCGAGCCCTCGGCCACCGCGGTCCGGCTCTCCGCGCCGCGCCGGGACGCCTCGCCGGTCCCGGTGTTGCTCGCCGGCGACGACGCCCAGGCGTTGCCGTTCCCCGACCACCGGTTCGACGCGGCCCTCTGCACCTGGGTGCTGTGCAGCATCCCCGACCGCCGGCGGGCGCTGGCCGAGGTGGCCCGCGTCCTCCGCCCCGGCGGCCGCCTGCACTTCGTCGAGCACGGGCTGGCCCCGGACCCGCAGGTCGTCCGGTGGCAGCGGCGGGCCAACCCGCTCAGCCGCGCGCTGTCCGGGTGCGAGCTGGACGTCGACGTCGCCGGGCTGCTCGCCGTCTCCCCGCTGACCGTGACCGAGCTGACCGGCTGGTACCTGCCGGGCGCACCGCGGTCCACCGGCTTCCTCACCGCTGGCCGGGCGACCGCCTGAGGTCAGTCCAGGACGACGCGCAGGTCCAGCTGGACGGACGGCGCGTCGGGGTCGTCGGCGTCCACGACCGCCAGCAGGTGCACCGCGCCGCCGCTGGGCTCGCGCAGCGCCAGGCCCTCGACCTTCTGCACCCGGCCGCCCACCTCCGGGACCGCCGCGACGGCCACGACGTCGCCGCCGTCGACCAGCACCAGCGCGGTGGCGACCACCGGACCGTCGTCGACGGCGTTCGGGGTGTCCTCGGCAGCGGTGCTGAGCAGCAGCCGCCCGTCGGGGAGCGCGACGGCATCGGTGACGGCCAGCCCGACGCCGCCGACCTCGCCGAGGTCGTACGTCCGCGGGCTCGCCACGACCACCGAGTCCGCGTCGGCCCGGCCGAGGACCACCTCGACCAGCTCCGCGAGGGCCACGTCGACGCTCGCCGAGGGCAGTCCGGCGGCGAGGTTGCCGCGCTGGAACCAGCGCAGCGTCGCGCCTGAACGGCCGGCCCCCTCCAGGTTGAGCTGGTCGAGCGGGACACCCAGCCGCGCGGCGACGCGGGCGTAGAGCGGGTCCAGGTCGGCAGCGGTGACCGCCGGCCGGCCGTCGACCAACTGGACGAGCACTCCGCGCATGCGCCGTCCGGTGGAACCGGAGCCGAGGAGCAGCACGGCGGTGGACCCGTCCACCTCGGCGGGGCACGCGACCTCGAGGTCCGGCTTGAGACCCTTGGTCCCCGCCGCCTCGGTGAACCGGTCGTGGCCCTCGACGGCGGGGAGCAGCCGCAGCGGGTCGATGCGGCCGGCGCGCTGCCACGCGGCCGAGGTCGCGTCGTCCTGGGCGATGAGCCAGCCCTCGCCGAGCGGTGCGACGGCCGACGCCGCGGTCACCGGCGTCCCGTCGTCGAACCACAGCGCCCGGACGTCGTCCACGAAGACCTCCACCCGGTCCACTGTGCCGGGCCGGACGGTCGGTCGCGCGTCCAGCTCACTCCAGGTCGTCGTCCGCCCAGCCCTGCATCGCCTCGGCGCGGAACTGGGCCATGAACTGGTCGCGGGTGATCCCCCGCCGCTCGGCCTCGCGCTCGCAGAGCATGGCGATCACCAGGGACGCCTGGCGGACGACGTCGGCCCGGGTGTCCTGGTCCAGGCCGGCGAACACCGACGTCCACGCGCGCCAGTCGCCGTCCCCGGCCGCCTCGGCCATCTCCAGCACCAGGCCGAACCGGCGCAGCGCCTCGAGGTCGGCCATCAGCTGCGGCCCAGCACCTCGGCGACCACCGGCAGCAGCGCGGTGAACGCCTGGCCCCGGTGGCTGGCCGCGTCCTTCTCGGCGGGCTCCAGCTCCGCCGCGGTGCGCGCCGACCCGGCGGGCAGGAACACCGGGTCGTAGCCGAAGCCGTTCGTGCCCCGCGCCTCCCGCAGCACGGTGCCGCGCCACTCCGCCCGGAGCACGTGCTCCGCCCCCTCCGGCGTCACCAGCGCGGCGGCGCAGACGAAGGCGCCGCCCCGGCGCTCGTCCGGGACGTCGCCGAGCTGGCCCAGCAGCAGGGCGGTGTTCGCAGGGTCGTCCCCGTGCCGGCCGGACCAGCGGGCGGAGAAGATCCCGGGCATGCCGTTCAGCGCGTCCACGGTGAGCCCGGAGTCGTCGGCGACGGCCGGCAGGCCGGTGTACCGCACCGCCTCCCGGGCCTTGAGCAGCGCGTTCTCCTCGAAGGTCGCGCCGGTCTCCGGCGCCTCGGGGTACTCGGGCACGTCGCGCAGGCCGATCACCTCGACCCCCGGGACGGCGCTGGCCAGCAGCCGCCGGAGCTCGGCGAGCTTGCCGGCGTTGCGGGTGGCCAGCAGCAGCTGGGTCATGCCGCCAGCGCCTGCTGCTGGAGCCGGGTCAGCTCGGCGCAGCCGGTGACGGCGAGGTCCAGGAGCTGGTCGAGGGTCGTCCGGTCGAAGACGGCGCCCTCCGCCGTCCCCTGCACCTCGACGAAGTCGCCGGCACCGGTGCAGACGACGTTCATGTCGGTACCCGCCTTCACGTCCTCCTCGTAGGCGAGGTCCAGCCGGGGCTCGCCGTCGACGACCCCGACGCTGACCGCGGCGACCGACTGGGCGATCGCGGCGGGCTTGGCGAGCTTCCCGCGGCCGTCGAGCCAGCTCACCGCGTCGGCCAGGGCGACGTAGGCGCCGGTGATGGCCGCGGTGCGGGTGCCGCCGTCGGCCTGCAGGACGTCGCAGTCCAGGGCGATGCTGTTCTCCCCCAGCGCGGCCAGGTCGATCGACGCGCGCAGCGAGCGGCCGATGAGCCGGCTGATCTCGTGGGTGCGGCCGCCGATCCTGCCCTTGACCGACTCCCGGTCGCTGCGGGTGTGGGTGGCCCGCGGCAGCATCGAGTACTCGGCGGTGACCCAGCCAAGCCCCGAGCCGCGACGCCAGCGGGGCACGCCCTCGGTGACGCTGGCCGCGCACAGCACGCGGGTGCGGCCGAACTCGACGAGCACCGAGCCCTCGGCGTGGTCGAGCCAGTTGCGGGTGATGGTCACCGGGCGGAGGTGGTCGGCCGCACGGCCGTCGGGACGGGTCACGGATGCCGACAGTAGTGCGGCTCTGCGAGGCTCTCCCCCATGCGTTCGGAGCTGCGTGCGGTCCGCACCGGAGGAGTGCCCTCGATCGTCGACCTGACCGACGAGTGCGCGGACTTCGTCCGCGCAGAGGGTGACGGGCTGTTCCAGGTGTTCGCGCCGCACGCGACCGCCGGCATCGCCGTCATCGAGACCGGCGCCGGCAGCGACGACGACCTGCTCGCCCAGCTCGACGTGCTGCTCCCCCGCGACGACCGCTGGCGGCACCGGCACGGGGCGGCCGGCCACGGGCGTGACCACGTGCTGCCGGCCTTCGTGCCGCCGCACGCCAGCGTGCCGGTGCTGGGGGGGCGGCTCGCCCTGGGCACCTGGCAGCGGATCTGCTTCGTCGACACCAACATCGACAACCCGTCCCGGCACGTGCGGTTCACCTTCCTGCGCGGGTGACCCCGCCCGGGTTGGGAACCGTCGCCCGGGTGTAGGACCATGCTGGCCATGACCGAGACCGACAGCGGCATCAACACGGCGCCCGTCCGCCTCGCCCCCGGTGACCCCGCCCCGGCCTTCACCCTGCCCGACGCCGACGGCACGCAGGTGTCCCTCGCCGATCACCTGGGCCGGCGGGTCATCGTCTACTGCTACCCGGCGGCGCTGACCCCGGGCTGCACCACCCAGGCGGTCGACTTCACCGCCGCGGCCGGCGACCTCGCCGAGGCCGGGCTGGACATCATCGGCATCTCCCCCGACGCACCGGAGAAGCTGCACCGCTTCCGGGAGCAGGAGCAGCTGTCCATCACCCTCGTCTCTGACGAGGACAAGCAGGTGCTCACCGCCTACGGCGCCTTCGGGCCGAAGAAGCTGTACGGCAAGGAGGTCGTCGGGGTGATCCGCTCGACCTTCGTCATCGACGGCGCAGGTCGCGTGGAGAAGGCCGCCTACAACGTCAAGGCCACCGGGCACGTGGCCAAGCTCCGCCGGGACCTCGGGCTCGCCTGAGGAAGGACCTCCTGCCCCCCACCACTCGCAAGCTCGCGGCGGGTCCCTGCAGGAGGGCCGGGGCTGGCAGTGGCTCGTCCGATCAGGCAGGGTCGACCCATGAGTGATCAGATCGGCGTCACCGGGCTCGCTGTCATGGGCGCCAACCTCTCCCGCAACCTGGCCCGGCACGGCCACCAGGTGGTGCTGCACAACCGCAGCCGGGGGCGCACGGACGCCCTGGTCGAGCAGCACGGCAGCGAGGGCGACTTCGTGCCGACCGGCACGGTGCAGGAGTTCGTCGCCGCGCTGCAGCGACCTCGCAAGATCATCATCATGGTGCAGGCCGGTGCGGCCACGGACGCCGTCATCGACGAGATCGCCCCTCTCCTCGAGGAGGGCGACGTGCTGATGGACGGCGGCAACGCCCGCTACACCGACACCATCCGGCGGACCGAGGCGCTCACCGCCCAGGGCCTGCACTTCGTCGGCACCGGGATCAGCGGTGGCGAGGAGGGCGCGCTCAACGGGCCGAGCATCATGCCGGGCGGGTCGAAGGAGGCCTACGCGCTGGTCGGCCCGCTGCTGGAGTCGATCTCCGCCGTCGTCGACGGCGAGCCGTGCTGCACCCACGTCGGGGCCAGCGGCGCGGGGCACTTCGTGAAGATGGTGCACAACGGCATCGAGTACGCCGACATGCAGCTCATCGCCGAGGCCTACGACCTGCTGCGGCAGGGGCTGGAGCTCACCCCGGCCGAGATCGGTGACGTCTTCGCCAGCTGGAACGAAGGCGACCTGGACAGCTACCTCATCGAGATCACCGCCCAGGTGCTGCGGCACACCGACGCGGAGACGGGCACGCCGTTCGTCGACGTGGTGGTGGACGAGGCGGAGCAGAAGGGCACCGGCCGCTGGACCGTGCAGTCCGCGCTCGACCTGGGGGTGCCGGTCAGCGGCATCGCCGAGGCCGTCTTCGCCCGGGCGCTGTCCGGCCACCGCGAGCAGCGCCGCGCAGCGCAGGCGGTGCTGCCGGGTCCGGGCCGCCAGTGGGACGAGCAGGTGTCCGACCGCGACGCGTTCATCGAGTCGGTGCGCCAGGCGCTGTACGCCTCCAAGGTCGTGGCCTACGCGCAGGGGTTCGACCAGATCACCCAGGGCGCCGACCAGTACGGCTGGGACATCGACCGGGCCGCGCTGGCGAGGATCTGGCGCGGGGGCTGCATCATCCGGGCCAAGTTCCTGGACCGGATCGCCCAGGTCTTCACCGACGAGCCCGACGTCACCACGCTGCTCACCAACGACTACTTCCGCGATGCGGTGAGCGCGGGCCAGGAGGGCTGGCGGCAGGTGGTCGCCGGCGCCGCGCGGCACGGCGTCCCGGCGCCGGGCTTCGCCAGCGCGCTGGCCTACTACGACGGGCTGCGGGCCGAGCGGCTGCCGGCCGCACTGATCCAGGGGCTGCGCGACCTCTTCGGCGCGCACACCTACCTGCGCACCGACAAGGAGGGCGCGTTCCACACCATGTGGGGCGAGGACGGCCGGGAGATCAGCGCCTGATCTCCCCTGGTCGCCGTTTCCCGCTGTCGTGGTGGAGGGCGGCGACCCGGTGGTCACCCCCGGGGGTGATGGAGTAACGACTGCGTGCTGACACGGCGCGTGACGAGTGCGCTACTGATCGTGCATCACGGACCCGACTCTTCCGCCGGGTGCTGACACCAGGAACGGACAGGTGCACACAGTGTCACTTCTTTGCCTTCACGGACGATCGCTGTGAACGGCCGTCCGGCTCCTGCGGGCCGTCGGCTGGCCGCCGCCGCCGTCACCACGACGGCGCTCGCGTCGGTGGTCTTCACCGCCGTCCCGGCCAACGCCGCCAGCGGCCTCGGCTACGACGCGACCGGGGACAAGGGCTCGCTGAACAACATCGCCCAGGTGGTCGGCGCACAGGCCGCCTACGCAGCCGGGTACACCGGCAAGGGCGTCGGCGTGGCCCTGATCGACACCGGCGTGTCCCCGGTCCCCGGGCTCACCAGCGGCAACGTGGTCAACGGGCCGGACCTGTCCTTCGACAGCCAGGACCCGAGCACCGCTCATGTCGACGGGTTCGGCCACGGCACCCACCTGGCGTCGATCATCGCCGGGCGTGACGTCGCCGGCACTCCGGCGTCCTACCTCGACCCCAGCCGGTACACCGGTGTCGCACCCGACGCCAACCTGGTCAACGTCAAGGTCGGCGCGAGCAACGGCGACGTCGACGTCAGCCAGGTCATCGCCGCCATCGACTGGGTCGTGCAGCACCGCAAGGACGAGGCGCTGAACATCCGGGTGATCAACCTGTCCTACGGCACCGACTCGGTGCAGAGCAGCATGGTCGACCCGCTCGCCTACGCGGTCGAGAACGCGTGGCGGAACGGCATCGTCGTCGTCGCCGCGGGCGGCAACGAGGGCGACACCACCACGAACCTGGCGAACCCGGCATCCGACCCGCACGTGCTCGCCGTCGGTGCGATGGACTCGGCCGGCACGGACAGCACGACCGACGACACCGTCCCCTCGTGGTCCACCGACGGCACCGATCAGCGTCACGTCGACCTGACCGCCCCGGGCGTCTCCGTGCTGGGGCTGCGGGTGCCGGGCGGGACGGCGGACTCGGAGCACCCGCAGGCGCGCGTCGGCGACCGCTTCGCCCGCGCCTCCGGCACCTCGATGGCCGCCGCGGTGGTCAGCGGGGAGGCCGCCCTGCTGTTCCAGGCCAAGCCGGACCTGACCCCGGACCAGGTCAAGCAGATCCTCACCGGGTCGGCGAACGGCCTCAACAACGTCTCGACGTTGCTCGAGGGCGCCGGTACGACCGACCTGCGCAAGGCCCTCAAGGCGGTGCCGAAGACGGTCGTGGACCCCGCACCGTGGGGTACCGGCACCGGCTCCCTGGAGGCCGCGCGCGGCAACTTCCACGTCGTCGTGGGCGATGCCACCACGGGCGAGACCACGCTGTCCGGTGAGGTCGACGTCTTCGGCCAGGCCTGGGACGCCGGCACCTGGGCCAAGCTGTCCAAGGACCGGAAGGCCTGGCACGACGGCGACTGGCGCGGGGCGACCCTGACCGCCAAGGGCTGGAAGGACGTCGGAGGTGGCCGCAAGGCCTGGGTCACCGCCTCCTGGAGCACGCCCGGCACGGCGGTGGCGGACGGCGACTGGTCGGCCCGGATGTGGCGCGACGGCACCTGGTCGGCCCGGATGTGGCGCGACAGCATGTGGTCGGCCCGGATGTGGCGCGGCGGCTTCACCAGCGCCGGCTGGTTCTGAGCCGATGGCGAGGATGTGGGCGAGCGCCCGGCCCGTGAGCGGGCGACCGACTCCCCAGGACGGGTGAGACAGAGCGGGGTGTGACCTCAGGGTCACACCCCGCTCTGCCGTTCAAGGAGGGAAGGAGGTGCGCAGATGACGACCACGAACAGCATCCCGGCACCGCGGCGCTGGGTCCTGCCGCGGCTGGACCGGGAGGCCGGCTGGGTCCTGGCGATGAGCGCGGCCCTGGCCGTGTCGGCCGTGGTCGCCGGCTGGCCCTTCCTGGGGACGCCGGCGCTCGACGACGCCGTCCGGTTGCCCTGGTGGCTGCTGGCCGCCGGCTTCGCCGCGACCGAGGCCTGCGTCCTGCACATCCAAGTGAAGCGCGAGGCGCAGACCGTCTCGATCAGCGAGCTGCCCCTGGTCCTCGGGCTGTTCTTCGCCTCCCCGGCGCAGCTGCTGGTCGGGCGACTGGTCGGATCGGCTGCGATCCTGGTCTTCCACCGGCGGTCGTCGGTGTTGAAGACGGTGTGGAACCTGGCCTCGGTCGGTCTGCAGACCGCGGTCGCCGTGGCGGTGTTCCGCCTGGTCGCCACCGGGCACCACGAGAGCGACCCGATGACCTGGCTCGGCGCGTACGCCGGACCGATTGCCGCCAACTGCCTGGCCATCGTGGCCCTCGCCGGGGTGGTCGCCGTCTACGACGGTGACCTCCGGCCGCGCGAGGTCGCCCGCGACATGGTCACCGGCGACCCGGCCGCGCCGGCCGTGGTGACGCTGGGACTGGTGGCGGTCACCAGCCTGTCGGCCGCCCCGAGCTCGGCCTGGCTGCTGCTGCTGACCGGCGCCGGGCTCCTCCTCGGCTACCGGGCCTATGCCGCCCTCTCCGACCGCCACCTCAACCTGGAACGGCTCTTCCGCTTCACCCAGGCGGTCAGCAGCTCGCCGGAGGTCGAGGGGGTGCTGGGCAGCGTCCTCGGTGAGGCCAAGGAGCTGCTCCACTCCGAGCGCGCCGAGGTCGCCTTCCTGGCCTCGCCGCAGGGGGACGTCGCGACCGTGCGGCTCGGTGCGACCGACCGGCTGACCCGCGCGGAGGCACCGCAGAGCCCCGAGGACGAGTGGTTGCTGTCCCAGGTCGTCGAGGAGGGCAACCCCCTGCTGCTCCCCCGCACCACCCGTGACCCGGACATGCGCCGCTGGCTGGACGCGCACGCCGCCCGCGAGGCCGTGGCCGTCCCGCTGCGCGGCGGGGCCGGCGTCCTCGGCGCGCTCATCGTGACCGACCGGCTCGGTGACGTGCGCACCTTCGACCAGGACGACGTGCTGCTGATGGAGACGGTGGCCAACCACGCCGGCGTGGCGCTGCAGAACGGTGAGCTGGTCGACCAGCTGCGGCACGAGGCGCTGCACGACGCGCTGACCGGTCTGCCCAACCGGGCGGCGTTGATGCGCCGGCTGAGCACCGAGCTCGCCGAGGTGGCCGACGGGTCGTCGACGGGTGCCGCCGTCATGATCCTCGACCTGGACGGCTTCAAGGAGATCAACGACACCCTGGGCCACCAGCAGGGCGACCTGCTGCTGAGCGAGGTCGGCGCCCGGATCACCGCCGCCGTCGGCGGGGACGGGCTGGTCGCACGGCTGGGCGGGGACGAGTTCGCCCTGCTCGTCGACGGCACGTCGGACGAGGACCGCGTCGTCCGGATCGCCCGACGCGCCCTGCGCTCCCTGGAGCACCCGGTGGCGCTGGACGGCATGGAGGTGGAGGTCGGCGGCTCGCTCGGCATCGCCCTGGCCCCGGTGCACGCCACCGACCCGGCCGCGTTGCTCAAGATGGCCGACCTGGCCATGTACGACGCCAAGGCCTCCGGGCGCGGACTCCGCGTGTACGAGGCCGACCTGGACTCCTCCGACCCCCGCCGGCTCACGCTGGTCGCCGAGCTCCGCGCGGCCCTGAACCGCGGCGACGTCCGCGTGCACGTCCAACCGCAGGCGCGGGCCGACTCCGGCACCACCGTCAGCGTCGAGGCGCTCGTGCGCTGGGAGCACGCGGACCTCGGCTGGGTGTCGCCGGAGGAGTTCATCCCGATCGCCGAGCGGAGCGGCCTCATCGGTCAGCTGACCACGCAGGTGCTAGACCAGTCCCTGGCGGCCGTCGCGACCTGGGAGCGGCAGGGCCTGGAGCTCGGCATCGCGGTCAACCTCTCGGCCAGGAGCCTGCACGACCCCGACCTGGTCGACGAGATCGCACGGCTGCTGCGCCGCCACGGCGTGCCCGCCTCGCGACTGACCCTGGAGGTGACCGAGGGATCGGTCATGGCCGACCCGGCTCGGGCCATCGCCGTCCTGCACCTGCTGCGCGACCTCGGGTGCCGGCTCTCGGTCGACGACTTCGGGACGGGGTACTCCTCGCTGTCCTACCTCAAGCGCCTGCCGGTGCAGGAGGTGAAGATCGACCGGAGTTTCGTGACCGGCGTGCGCGAGACCGGGGAGGACATCGCCATCGTCGGGGCCATCGTCGGGCTCGGCCGCCACCTGGGGTTGTCCGTGGTCGCCGAGGGGGTCGAGGACGAGCGGACCTGGGACCTCATCGCAGCGACCGGGTGCGACCTCATCCAGGGCTGGTACGTCAGCCGCGCCATGCCCGCCGCCGACCTCCCCGGCTGGCTCCGCGGCCCTGGCCGCCCGGAGCAGCGCCCGGTCCTGCACGCGCTCTGAAGGAGCCGTCGGCCGGCCGCTACCGTCGAGGTGATGCCCCCGGACCCGTCGCTGCCGCCCTGGCCGGCGGTCCCGCCGGCGCACGGCCCGGTGGTCCTCCGCGCATTCACACCCGCTGACCTGCCCCTGGCGCTGGAGCTCTCGACGGACCCCTACGTCCCGTCGATCGGGACCCTGCCGGCGCACGCCTCCGAGGCCGAGGCGGCGGACTGGATCGTCCGGCAGCGGGGCCGGTGGGCGGAGGGCGCGGGCTTCTCCTTCGCGGTCGCCGAGGCGGCCACCGGGCGCGCCGTCGGGTCCATCGGCCTGTGGCTCCGGCAGCTGCCGGACGGCCGGGCCACCGCCGGGTACGCGATCACCCCGAGCGCCCGGGGCCGCGGCCTGGCGGCCGCGGCGCTGGTCGCCGTCACCGGGTTCGGCTGGACCATCCCGGAGCTGCACCGCGTCGAGCTGCACATCGAGCCGTGGAACGCCGGCTCGGTGCGCACGGCCGAGAGCGCCGGGTACGTGCGCGAGGGCCTGCTGCGCCGCCACACCGAGATCGCCGGGCGACGGCGGGACATGCTGCTCTACGCCGCCGACCGCGGCGGCTGACCCGGACGGCGCTGCGGCGACCGCCCCGCTCAAGCGCGCCACGTCCCCGGCCGGGGCTGGCACGCCGGGCCGCACGGGTAGGCCAGGTCCCACGGCCACGTGCCGTCGTGGTGCTGCCAGGTGAGCTGGGATGCCGGCACCGAGTGCTCGTCGGGCCACCGGTGGTGCCGGTTGGCGACGAACAGCACCTCCCCGGCGTTGGGCAGCTCCTCCACGACCAGCTCGGGGTGCCCCATCCCGAACAGGCCGACGGTGTAGCCGAAGGGCGGTCCGCCGTCATCCTCGCACGCGTCGTCGCCCTCGTCGTCACCCTCGGCGCAGTCGGCGCAGTCGCCGGGGAAGACGTACTGCACCACCCACCGGTGGGCGCGGATGAGCTGGGCGAGGTGGGTGTCCTCCTGGTCGAGCCAGGCTGTCGTCTGCTGGTCCGTCATGACCGGGACGCTGCCGGGCCGCACCGACACGACCGGGATGGGCGGAGGTGCCTGTGGACCGGCTGCCGGTCGGGGGACGACGGCGGGCACCCGGGCAGCCGCCGTGCTACGTGCTCAGCCGGCGTCCTCCGCCGCCCGCGCGCGGGCGCGGCGCTTGCCCTCGTGCATCGCCTGGACGCGGGCGATCGGGATGGTGTGCCCCTCGGCGACCAGGTCGGCGGGCAGCTGCTGCGGCTGGGGCAGCGCCGCAGCCCAGGGATCGCCGTCGCCGAGCCGCCCGACCGCCGTCGTCACGGTGACGTCGCCGGGGCGCACGCCCGCGAGGTCCTCCCAGCTCACCGGCGCGGAGACCGGCAGCCCCGGCCGCACCCGCGGGCTGTACGCGGCGGCGATCGTGCCCCGGCCCGAGCGGGTCGAGTCGACGAACACCCGCTCCCCCCGCTCGGCGACCACGTAGGCCGTGGTCGCGAGCTCGGGGTCCAGCCGCTCGGTGCGCGCGGCGAGAGCCCGGGTGGCCGCCGCGACGTCCTCGGCGGACGAGCCGTGCACCGGGACGACGACGTGCACCCCGGTCGACCCGCTGGTCTTCACCGCCGCCGTCAGCCCGGCGTCCGCCAGCGCCTGCCGGCACAGCAGGGCGGTGCGCACCACGAGGTCGAACTCGGCGCCGTCAGGCGGGTCGAGGTCGAGCACCAGGCCGGTGGGCTCCTCCTCCCCCACCCGGCTGAACGGCACGTGGAACTCCACGGCCCGCTGGTTGGCCAGCCACAGCAGCGTGCGCCGGTCGTCGGCGAGCACCTGGTGCACCTCACGCCGGGCCCGGTCGGACCAGGTGGCGACGGTCCGCACCCACTCCGGGGCGCCCTTCGGGACGTCGCGCTGGATGAACGGCGCCGCGCCCGGCCGGACCCGCTTGACCGTCAGCGGCCGGTCGGCCAGCAGCGGCACCAGCCGGTCGGCGAAGGCGTCCACGTGGTCGACCAGGTCGCGCTTGGTCACCTCCAGCCCGTCGCCCAGCGGCGAGTCCAGGCTGGTCAGCCGGACGCCGTCCCGTTCGTCGTCCACCATGGGGAGACCGTGCCGTGCCCGGGAGGACCGGGCAACCCCTCCGGCCGCTCCGCGCGGGCAGGAGGGTCCTCAGATCTGGTGGACCGCCGCGTGCTGCGCGAGCTCGGTGTCGGCGAAGACCTCGCGCGCGGCCGCCAGCTGGGCTCCCGCGTCGACCCAGGCCGGCACGTGGGTGACCAGCAGCCGCCCCACCCCGGCCTTGGCGGCCAGCTCCCCGGCCTGCCGGCCGGTGAGGTGCAGCCCGGGCGGGAGGTCCGGGCCCTCCGGGTAGGCGGCCTCGGCGAGCAGCACGTCGGCACCGCGGGCCAGCTCCACCACCGCGTCGCTGGGGCCGGTGTCACCGGTGTAGACCAGCGACCGCCCACCGACGGCCAGCCGGACGGCGTAGCACTCGACCGGGTGTGCGGTGCGCGCGGTCGTCACCGCGAACGGGCCGAGCGTCCAGCTGCCGGGGCCGATCGGGGTCACGTCGAACACGTCGTCGATCGGCCCGCCCGCGGGGTCGTAGGCGGTCGCCAGCCGGCGGTCGGCGCCGACCGGGGCGTACAGCGGCACCGCCCGGCCGTCGGAGCGTCCGGAGTACCGGTGCCAGACGATGAACGGCGCGGCGTCCAGGCAGTGGTCGGCGTGCAGGTGGCTGAGGTAGACCGCGTCGACGTCGGTGGGGTCGACCAGCCCCTGCAGGGCACCGAAGGAGCCGTTGCCCAGGTCGAGCACGAGGCAGAACTCCTCGTGCTGCACCAGGTAGCACGAGGCCGGGGACGACGGCCCGGGCGCGCTGCCCGCGCACCCGATGACGGTGAGCCTCACGCCGCGGCACCGACCTGGGTCACCACGTCGACCTCGGGGCCCAGGAAGCGGCGGCCGAGCCGGGCGAACGGCTCGGGGTCGCCGGTGGCCAGGAAGCGGTGCACCGGCGGGGGACCGTCGGGGTCGCGCAGCAGATCGGCGCGGGTGAGCACGCGGTACACGTCCTTCGCCGTCTCCTCCGCGCTGGACACCAGCGTCACCTCGTCGCCCAGCACCAGCGAGAGCACCCCGGTGAGCAGCGGGTAGTGGGTGCAGCCGAGCACGACCGTGTCGACCCCGGCGGCCAGCAGCGGGTCGAGGTAGGACTGCGCGAGCCCGACCAGCTGACGGCCGCTGGTGGTCCCGCGCTCGACGAAGTCCACGAAGCTGGGGCAAGCCGCGCTGGTGACGGTGATCTGCGGGGCGGCGGCGAACGCGTCCTCGTAGGCCCCGCTGGTGATCGTCGCCTGGGTGCCGATCACCCCGACCCGGCCGTTGCGCGTGGCAGCGGTCGCCCGGCGGACGGCGGGCAGCACGACCTCGACCACGGGGACGTCGTAGCGCTCGCGGGCGTCGCGCAGGCACGCGGCGCTGGCGGAGTTGCAGGCGACGACGAGCATCTTGACCCCGGCGGCGACCAGGTCGTCCATCACCGCCAGGGAGTGCCGGCGGACCTCGGCGATCGGCAGCGGGCCGTAGGGGCCGTTGGCCGTGTCGCCGACGTAGCGGACGGACTCGGTCGGCAGCTGGTCGAGGACCGCGCGGGCCACGGTCAGCCCACCGACGCCGGAGTCGAAGATCCCGATGGGCGCGTCGGCCCCTGCTGCAGTCGTCATCTCGCGGGTCAGGCTAACCGGCGGTGCCGACATCCCGGAGCAGCGCCGCGGCCGGCAGCAGCAGCCCGGCGGCGGTCCACCGGGCACCGGTGAGGTCGCGCACGACGACGTCGGCCGTCGTCCGCAGCGCGTCCCGCCCGACGCCGACGACCCGGCAACCGGCGGCCTGGCCAGCAGCGATGCCGCTGACGCTGTCCTCCAGGACCAGCACGTCGGTGGGGGCGAGTCCCAGCCGGTGAGCGGCGGCGGCGTAGCCCTCCGGGTCCGGCTTGCCTGCGGTGACGTCCTCGGCCGTGATCAGGATCTCGGGCAGCGGGACGCCGGCGGCGCGGAGCCGGGCGGTGGCCAGCTCCCGGACGCCGGAGGTCACGACGGCCCACGGCAGGCCGGTCAGCTGCGGCACGAGGTCCAGCACCCCGGGGACGGCAGTGGTGCCGGTGACGTCCTCGAGCTCGTAGCGGGTGATCGTCTCGACCGCCGCGTCGACGTCGGCCGGTGGGACGAACAGCGCCACCGTGTCCGCGGCCCGGCGTCCGGGCACCGCGGCCATGACCTCGGCCGGGTCCAGGTGGTGGTCGACGGCCCAGCGGCTCCACGAGGAGACGACGCTGACCTCCGAGTCGACCAGCACCCCGTCGTTGTCGAACAGCAGCCCTCGCGCCGGGAGGACGACGTCCGTCACGCCCAGAGCTGGCCCTCCAGTGCGGACGACGCCTCCTCCAGCGTGCCCGCGTAGGCGCCGGTCGACAGGTACTTCCACCCGCCGTCGCAGACGACGAAGACGATGTCGGCCTTGCGACCGGCCGCCACCTCCTTGTCCGCGATGCCCAGCGCCGCGTGCAGGATCGCCCCGGTCGAGATGCCGGCGAAGATGCCCTCGCGCTCCACCAGCTGGCGGGTGCGGTGGATGGCGTCGTCCGGCCCGACCGAGAAGCGGGAGTCCAGCAGGTCGGCGTCGTAGAGCTCGGGGATGAAGCCCTCGTCGATGTTGCGCAGCCCGTAGACGAGCTCGCCGTAGCGCGGCTCCGCGGCGATCACCTGGACGCCGGGCTTGTGCTCCCGCAGGTAGCGCGAGACGCCCATGAGCGTGCCGGTGGTGCCCAGCCCGGCCACGAAGTGGGTCATCGAGGGCATGTCGGCGAGGATCTCCGGACCGGTGCCGGTGTAGTGCGCGTCGGCGTTGGCCGGGTTGCCGTACTGGTACAGCATCACCCAGTCCTCGTGCTCGGCGGCCAGGCCCTTGGCGACGGCGACGGCCTGGTTGCTGCCGCCCGCCGCCGGGGAGCTGATGATCCGCGCGCCGTACATCTCCAGCAGCTGACGCCGTTCGATGGAGGTGTTCTCCGGCATCACGCAGATCAGCTGGTAGCCCCGCTGGCGGGCGATCATCGCCAGCGAGATGCCGGTGTTGCCGCTGGTGGGCTCCAGGATGGTGCTGCCCGGCTGCAGCGTCCCCTCCTTCTCGGCCGCCTCGATCATCGCGATGGCGGCCCGGTCCTTGATCGAACCGGTGGGGTTGTGGTCCTCGAGCTTGGCCCACAGCCGGACGTCCGGGGTGGGCGACAGCGAGGGCAGCCCCACGAGCGGGGTGTTGCCGAGCGAGTCGACGAGCGAGGCGAAGCGGGCCATGACGGTCTCCTGGAGGTGCTGCCGGTGCCGGGCGGGGACGCTCCGGTCAGCAGCCGCCGGCGACGGCCGGGAGGATGGTGACCGAGTCGCCGTCCTTGACGGCGGTGTTCAGCGCCCCGGTGAAGCGCACGTCCTCGTCGTTGACGTAGACGTTGACGAAACGGTGCAGCTTGCCCTCGTCGGTGACCAGGCGGTTCTTGATGCCGGGGTGCTGGCTGTCGATGTCGTCGACCAGGGCGCCCAGGGTGGCGCCGCTGCCCTCGACGGTCTTGTTGCCGCCGGTGTGGGTGCGCAGGATGGTCGGGATGCGGACCTCGATGGCCATTGCGGGAGAACTCCTCTTACCGGGGTGATGGGGAACCGCGTGCCGGCACGCGGGAGGTGCGACTGCTGCGGGGAACGCCGCGGACCCGGCGACGATTCCGCCGGGCGCTGGGTGAGCTGGCGCTCAGTCGTAGACGACGGTGGTCGGCGAGTGGCCGAACAGGTAGGACTCGACGACCTCGACGTCCTCCTCGCTCACCTCGCCGTCGACGATCCGGAAGCTGCGGAACTCCACGGTGTCCCCGGCCAGGCCGGTCCGCGTGCCGTGCTCCCGGGTGGACACCAGCACGTAGTGCGCCTCGGGCTCGGACGCGTAGCTGATGTCGGTGCGCGAGGGACGGGCCTCGGTCGCGGTGTGCGAGTGGTAGACGACCACCGGCACCTCGTCGCGGGCGTCCATGTCCCGGTAGAGCCTCAGCAGGTCGCCGCTGTCGAACTCGTAGAACGTGGGTGACCGGGCGGCGTTGAGCATCGGGATGAAGCGCTCCGGGCGGTCGCTGCCCTCGGGGCCGGCGACGACGCCACAGGCCTCGTCCGGGTGGTCCTCCCGGGCGTGGGCCACGATGGCGTCGTAGGTCGCGCGGTCGATGCGCAGCACGGCCCCAGTCTAGGCGCCGCCGCGCGGGCCGGTCCGCCTCCCCCTCGGGGTGCGCCGCCGGAGGACGGCGACCGGAACGGGCTGTGACGATCAGGTGTCCTACCGATAGCGTCGCGGACCGTGGTGATCGAGGTGCTCATGATCGTCGGCGTGGTGGCGCTGCCACTGCCGGCGCTCGTCCTCGGCTCCCGGCGGCTGCTGCGCCGGACCGGCCGGGCCAGCATCGACGAGCGCACCGACCGGGTGGAGCTGGTGCTGCTGGTCACCGGCCGGCTGATCGGCCTGCTGCTGCTGTTCGCGCTCTCCGCCGTCACCCTGGTGTCCTGCATCGGCGGGCTGGTCAAGGGCCTGTCGGTGCCCAGCCTGGTCTACGTGTTCTTCGTCGCCGACCTGCTGGTGGCCACCCTGGTGTTCCTCACCGTCGGCCGCCTCCGCCCGCCACCAGCGCGTCGACGAGCGACCCCTGCACGGCGGTGAGCCAGTAGTACACCGCCAGCTGGGAGCCCTCCTCCTCGGTTGGGTCCTCCGGCGGCTCGGTGTCCGCGGTGACCCCGAGCCGGGTGCCCAGCGCCAGGCGCAGGTCGTTGGTGGTGCGCAGCCAGGCCCGGGCCTGGTCGTCGTCCAGCCGGACCTCGCCGCCCTCCGGTGGCAGCGTCGCCCGGACGATCGCCAGGTCGTCGGCCTTGCCGCTGCGCAGCGCCGCCTCGGTCAGGTCCCGGTAGTCGGCCGCGATCTCCGGGTCGCTGGCGTGCCCGGGGGGCAGCAGCCGCTCCACCACCGGGTCGCCGCCGGAGTCGTCCGGGTCGGCGGCCAGCAGCTGCTCCAGCTGGTCCAGCAGCAGGCCGACGATGCTGGCCTCGGCGTCGACGAGCCGGGCGACGAGCTCGTCACCACGACGGCGGAACGGCCTCATGCATCCCTCTGGTAGCTGGCCCAGAGACCGTAGGCGTGCAGCCGGCTCGTGTCGTGCTCCATCCGCTCGCGCGGGCCCGAGCTCACGATCGCCTTCCCCTCGTGGTGCACCTGCAGCATCAGCTCGGTCGCGGTCTGCTCGTCGTAGCCGAACAGCTCCTGCAGCACGAAGGTCACGTAGGTCATCAGGTTGACGGGGTCGTCCCAGACGACGGTCACCCACGGACGGTCGAGGGAGTGGTCCTCCCCCGGCGTCGTGTCGGGCGTCCGTTCGGGCGCGAGCGGTCCGGCCACGTGATCACTCTAGGACGGCCCCCCGGGCGGTGCAGGCGGCGGCCACCTATCGTGCTGGTCCATGCCGAGCCCGTCCCCGCTGAGCCCCGCGCTGCTCACCGACCGCTACGAGCTGACGATGCTGGCGGCCGCACTGGCCGACGGCACCGCCGACCGTGACTGCGTCTTCGAGGTGTTCGCCCGTCGGCTGCCGCACGGGCGTCGCTACGGCGTGCTCGCCGGCACCGGACGCTTCCTGGAGGCGCTGGCCGACTTCCGGTTCGGCGACGCGGAGCTGGACGCGCTGCGCGCGCAGGGCCTCGACGACCCCACGCTGCTGGACCACCTGGCCGGGTTCCGGTTCACCGGCGACGTCGACGGCTACGCCGAGGGCGACTTCTACTTCCCCGGCTCCCCCGTGCTCACCGTGCGGGCACCGTTCGGCCAGGCGGTGCTGCTGGAGACGCTGGCGCTGTCGATCCTCAACCACGACAGCGCCATCGCCGCCGCCGGCGCCCGGATGGTCGGCGCCGCCTGCGGCCGGCCGTGCATCGAGATGGGTTCCCGCCGCACCCACGAGGAGGCCGCCGTGGCCGCGGCCCGGGCCGCGGCGCTGGTCGGCTTCTCCGCGACGTCCAACCTGGCCGCGGGCGCCCGCTACGGCATCCCGACGACCGGCACCAGCGCGCACGCGTTCACGCTGCTGCACGACGACGAGGCGGCCGCGTTCCGCGCCCAGCTGGACACCCTCGGCGTGGAGACGACGCTGCTGGTCGACACCTACGACACCGAGCAGGGCATCCGGACGGCGGTGCAGGTGGCCGGCCCCGAGCTCGGCGCGGTCCGGCTGGACTCCGGCGACCTCGCCATCCAGGCGACCTCCGCCCGGCAGCTGCTGGACTCCCTCGGGGCGACGAAGACCAAGGTGATCGTGACCAGCGACCTCGACGAGTACGCGATCGCCGCGCTCGCCGCCGCCCCCGTCGACGGGTACGGCGTGGGCACCTCCCTGGTCACCGGGTCGGGGGCGCCGACGGTGGGCATGGTCTACAAGCTGGTGGAGCGGGACGGCGTGCCGGTGGCGAAGAACTCTGAGGGCAAGCGCTCGGTGGGCGGCCGGAAGCACGCGGTGCGCCGGCACGACGCCGCCGGGACCGCGACCGCCGAGGTGGTCAGCCCGGCGCCCGTCGCCACCGGGGAGCACGACCGGGAGCTCGTCGTCCCGTTGGTGCGCGACGGGCAGCTGGTCGAGCCCCGTACCCCCGCGGCCGCGCTCACCGCCGCCCGCGAGCTGCACGAGCGGCTGCGCGGGACGCTGCCGCAGGAGGCCTGGTCGCTGTCCCGCGGCGAACCCGCCATCGACACCCTCACAGCCTGAGGGGGACCGCGCGGCAGCAGCCGGGCAGGATGAGGGCATGACCCGCGCACTGGTGATCGTGGACGTGCAGAACGACTTCTGCGAGGGCGGCAGTCTCGCCGTCTCCGGGGGGACGGCGGTCGCGCGGGCGATCAGCGCGCACGTCCCGGCCGCCGGGTACGCCCACGTGGTCGCCACCCGCGACCACCACGTCGACCCGGGCGGCCACTTCGCGGAGCAGCCGGACTTCCTGGACACCTGGCCCGCGCACTGCGTCGTCGGCACCGCCGGGGTCGAGCTGCACGGCGACCTGGACCGCCGCCCGATCGAGGCGGTGTTCGACAAGGGCGAGTACGCCGCGGCCTACTCCGGCTTCGAGGGCTCGTTCGACGGGCAGGAGCTGGCGGACTGGCTGCGGGCCCGGGACGTCGACGCGGTGGACGTCGTGGGCATCGCCACCGACCACTGCGTCCGGGCCACCGCGCTGGACGCGGTCGGCGCGGGCTTCGCGACCCGGGTGCTGCTGCACCTGACGGCCGGGGTGGCCCAGTCCTCCACCGAGGCCGCCCTCGACCAGCTCCGCGCTGCCGGCGTCGAGCTGGTGGGCGAGGTCGCGCAGGCTGCCTAGGGTGCTGCGTCGAGGACCTCGTCGCGGGTGAACCCCAGCACCTGCAGGACGGCGTCGAGGTAGGGCTGGTTGAGCGCCGCGTGCGCCTGCTCCCGGACGATCGGCTTGGCGTTGAAGGCGATGCCGAGCCCGGCGGCGTTCAGCATGTCCAGGTCGTTGGCGCCGTCCCCGACCGCGACCGTCTGCTCCAGCGGGATGCCGTGCTCGGCGGCGAAGCGGGCGAGCGCGCGAGCCTTGCCGGCCCGGTCCACGACCTCGCCGACCAGCCCTCCGGTGAGCCGGCCGTCAGCGACCTCGAGGGTGTTGGCGGCGGCGAAGTCCAGCCCGAGCGCCGCGGCCAGCGGATCGGTGATCTGGGTGAAGCCCCCGCTGACGATGCCGCAGCGGAATCCCAGCCGCTGCAGCGTGCGGATCAGGGTGCGCGCCCCCGGGGTGAGCACCAGGTGCTCGCGCACCTCGTCGAGCACGCTCACCGGCAGCCCGGCGAGCACCGCCACCCGCGCCCGCAGCGACTGCTCGAAGTCCAGCTCACCGTTCATCGCGGCGGCGGTGATCCGGGCGACCTCGGCGGCGCGACCAGCCCGGGCGGCCAGCTCGTCGATGACCTCCCCGCGGACGAGCGTGGAGTCGACGTCCAGCACGATCAGCCGCTTGCTGCGCCGGGCCAGCCCGGCCTGCTCGACCGCGACGTCGGTGCCGGTCTTCGCCGCGACGGTGGCCAACGCGGTGCGCAGCTCGGTCGAGCCGGCCCCGGAGACGGTGAGCTCGAAACTGGTGACCGGGTAGTCCGAGAGCCGGCGGATCGCCTCGATGTTGCCGCCGACGCCGGCGATGGCCTGGGCGGCACCGGCGACCGCGGCAGGGGGCACCGGCCGGCCCAGCACGATCACCTGGTGCCGGACCGTCCGCTCGCTGGGCGCGACGACCTCGACCGCCGCCTCCGCGGTGGGCTCGACGGTCACCTGCATGCCGGTGCGCTCGGCGACGTCGGCCGCGATGGGCTCCAGCCGGTCGGCGAGCGTGCTGGCACCGGTGGGTGCGGCGCCCCGCACCACGACACCGAGCACCAGCTGCCCGTGCACGATCACCTGCTCGACGTCGACCACCTCGACCGGCCCACCGGCCGCGGACTCCAGCGCGGCGAAGAGGCGGGCGGTGACCCCGGGGCGGTCGGCTCCGGTGACCGTCAGCAGGGCACCGGCCGACGCGGGCCCCAGGAGCGGGTCGATCAGCGCGGGGCGGGCGGCGTCGGTCACGACGTCATCGTGCCGGACCGCCGTCCGCCGTCCTCAGCAGGCCCGTCCGGGCCCGGACACGCGGACGCCCCGCCGGCCAGTGGCCGACGGGGCGTCCGTCCGTGACGAGCTGGAACGGCCCCGCTGCAGGGTCCCGCCGCGAGCCTGCGAGCGGTGGGGGGCAGCGGGGTCCTTCGTTACGTCGGATCGGGGTCGTTGGCCCCGGCCCGGCCACCGCCGGTCAGCCCGGCCTCCTGGGCGTAGGGCTCGTGGCGCTTGCCCGCGTGCGCCTCCACCTGCAGCCGGTCCTTCAGGTGCGGGTAGTGCAGCTCGAACGCCGGGCGCTCGGAGCGGATCCGCGGGATCTCGACGAAGTTGTGCCGCGGCGGCGGGGACGAGGTCGCCCACTCCAGCGAGTTGCCGTGGCCCCAGGGGTCGTCACGCAGGGCGAGCCGCCCGTGCTTCCAGGACTTGACCACGTTGTAGACGAACGGGATGACCGAGGCGCCCAGGATGAACGACCCGATCGTCGAGATCGTGTGCATCGTGGTGAAGCCGTCGGTGGCCAGGTAGTCGGCGTACCGGCGCGGCATCCCCTCGTTGCCCAGCCAGTGCTGGATGAGGAACGTGGCGTGGAAGCCGATGAAGGTCAGCCAGAAGTGCAGCTTGCCGACCTTCTCGTCCATCATCCGGCCGCACAGCTTCGGGAACCAGAAGTACAGCCCCGCGTAGGCGGCGAACACCACGGTGCCGAAGACGACGTAGTGGAAGTGCGCGACGACGAAGTAGCTGTCGTTGACGTGCCAGTCCAGCGGCGGGGAGGCCAGCAGCACACCGGTCAGCCCACCGAGCAGGAAGGTGATGAGGAAGCCGATCGCGAACAGCATCGGGGTCTCGAACGTCAGCTGGCCGCGCCACATGGTGCCGATCCAGTTGAAGAACTTGATGCCGGTCGGCACGGCGATCAGGTAGGTCAGGAACGCGAAGAACGGCAGCAGGACCGCGCCGGTGGCGAACATGTGGTGCGCCCACACCGCCAGCGACAGGGCGGTGATCGCGATGAGCGCGAACACCATGCCCTTGTAGCCGAACAGCGGCTTGCGGCTGAACACCGGGATGACCTCGGAGATGATGCCGAAGAACGGCAACGCGATGATGTAGACCTCGGGATGGCCGAAGAACCAGAACAGGTGCTGCCACAGCATCGGCCCGCCGTTCGCGGCGGTGTAGACCTGCGCGCCCAGGTGCCGGTCGGCCAGCAGCGCCATCAGCGCCGCGGTGAGGATCGGGAAGGCCAGCAGCACGAGGACGCTGGTGACCAGCGTCGCCCAGGTGAAGATGGACATCCGGAACATCGTCATGCCCGGTGCGCGCAGGCAGACGATGGTCGCCACGAAGTTCACGCCGCCGAGGATCGTGCCCAGACCACTGACCGCCAGGCCGGCGATCCACAGGTCACCGCCGGCGCCCGGGCTGTGCGCACCGGTGGACAGCGGCGTGTAGGCGTACCAGCCGAAGTCCGCCGCACCGCCGGGGGTCAGGAAACCCGACACCGCCAGCGACGAGCCGAAGAAGAACAGCCAGAAGGAGAACGCGTTCAGCCGCGGGAAGGCGACGTCCGGCGACCCGATCTGCAGCGGCATGATCAGGTTCGAGAACGCGAAGAACATCGGCGTCGCGAAGAACAGCAGCATGATCGTGCCGTGCATCGTGACCAGCTGGTTGTACTGCTCGGGCGAGAGGAACTGCAGCTCCGGGCGGGCCAGCTCACCACGCATCAGCAGCGCCATGAAGCCACCGACGAAGAACCAGATGAAGGCCGCCGTGGTGTACATGAGGCCGATGGTCTTGTGGTCGGTGGTGCGCAGCAGACCGAGGAGCCGCGACCCCTTCTCGGCTTCGTGTGCCGGACTCGGCCGGCTCACGATCGGGGCGGGTGCGATCGTCACGCCCGGAGCTTAGACCGTGCCCAACCGCCTCACGCGACGGGAGAGGCAGCCGGTGCGCCGCACGGTCGGGCCGGCCTCCGCGGACGTGCCCGTGGCCACACCGACGGCGCCGGAGGCGTGTCCCACCGACGGACGGAACCGCAGGTGGGGGACCTGTCGCGCGTCACCCGATCGGGTGCAGTCCATGAAACCTGTCGGTTCCGGGCGTTTGGCGGCGATCATGACGGGGAACATTTGATCTTGCGCTGGACGGCCCAGCGCACGACGGCGCTGCCGTCATGCGTAGGAGGCTCACGTGGACGTTCTCTGGAACATCATCGTCTTGATCGTCATCGGTGCGATCGCGGGCTTCATCGCCCGGGCGGTCATCCCGGGGAAGCAGGACATCGGCATCGGCTTGACGATCGTGCTCGGCATCATCGGGTCCGTGGTGGGCAACCTGCTGGGCAGCCTGATCTTCGAGCCCCACCGGTTCGAGCTGGGCACCTCCGGCATCATCGGGTCGATCATCGGCGCGATCATCGTGCTCGGCATCTACGTGATGGCCACGAACAAGCGCCGCATCACCCGCTGACGCACCGCCCGCGGCCCCGCGGGCAGCACTCCCCCGAAGGGCCCGGCCACTGCGGCCGGGCCCTTCTGGCGTCCTCGGCCTCCCGGCCTCCGTCAGGCGCCCGCCCGCCAGCTGCCGACGTCGACGGCCACCGTCACCTCGACCTCCGGAGGCAGTGCGGCGACCCGCGCGGCCAGCTCCGCCTCCCCGAGGTGCCGCGCGTGCGGCCCCATGCCGACCAGCGTGCGCACCGCGGCGTGGTCGAGGACGAGCCGCTCCCGGTGGTCCGACGTGCCGACCGGGCGCAGGTGCGGTCCGAGGCTCGCCGTGAGCCGGTCGGCCTTCGCGGGGTCCACGCTGAGCAGCCCGAGCGGACCGACCAGCTCGGTCAGGTGGTCCGCGGCCGGGGTCACGACGACGAGCCGCCCGCCCGGTCGCAGCACCCGGGCGGTCTCGGCCCCGTTGCGCGGGGCGAACACCACCAGCACCCGGTCCAACGCCGCGTCCCGCACCGGCCAGCGGGCCCACGTGTCGGCGACCACGGCCATCGCGCGCGGGTGCGCCCGGGCGGCCCGCCGCGCCGCGTACCGGGAGGCGTCCAGCACCACCCCGACGGCGCCCGGCGCCCGGTCCAGCACGCCGGCCAGGTGGGCTCCGGTCCCCCCTCCGGCGTCCAGCAGCGTGCGCGGCGACCCGTCGGCCAGGACGGCGTCGGCCAGCGCGGCGGTGATGCCGGCGTAGTGCCCCGCCGCCAGGAACCCGGCGCGGTCGGCGACCATGGCTGCTGAGTCACCCTCGTGCGGGGACCCGCCCGGCGGCAGCAGCGTCACGTGACCCTGCCGCGCCCGGTCGAACCCGTGCCCCACCGCGCACCGCAACCCGGCGACGTCGGCGCTGAGCGGCGCACCGCAGACCGGGCAGGCGAGCACGGCGACCGCTGCCTCCGGGAGCGGTGGCGCGCTCACCGACGGGGTGGTCGCACCGGCAACCGGTGCAGCGTCACGTCGGAGAGCACCCCGCCGCCGGCGGTACCCGTCAGGTAGGTGGCGAAGGGCTGCCGCCGGCGATCGGTGGGCGAGCCGGGGTTGAGCAGCCGCAGCCCGGTCGTCGCCGTCGTGTCCCAGGGGATGTGGCTGTGCCCGAACACCAGGACGTCGACGTCGGGGAACCGCGCCGCGCAGCGTTCCTCCCGCCCCTGCGCCGCGCCGGTCTCGTGCACGACGGCGAGACGCACGCCCTCCAGGTCGACCCGGGCGACCTCCGGCAGCCGTTGCCGCAGCGCGCCGTGGTCGTTGTTGCCGTGCACCCCGACCAGCCGGCGGGCCCGCCGCTCGAGCTCGTCCAGCAGCGCGACGTCCACCCAGTCTCCCGCGTGCACCACGACGTCGCAGGTCTCGATCCGGTCCCAGAGCGGACCCGGCAGGTCACGTGCTCGCTTGGGCACGTGGGTGTCGGAGATGAACACCACGGAAACCGGCACGACGACATCGTCCCAGGCCGCTACGTTCACCCCTTGGCCGACGACCCGGCCGACCGGAACCGAACGAACGAGGACCCATTGAGCGACGCCGCCCCCACCACCCGGGCCGGGGACACCACCTCAGCGACCGAGCCCTACCCGAAGCGCTGGCTGGCACTGGCGGTCATCGCCGTCACCGTGCTGATGGTCATCCTGGACGCGACCATCGTGAACATCGCGCTGCCGGCGGTGTCGGTGGACCTGGAGGTCTCCGCCGCCACCCAGCAGTGGATCGTCACCGCCTACACCCTGACCTTCGGCGGCTTCCTGCTGCTGGGCGGGCGCATCGCGGACTTCTGGGGCCGCAAGCGCACCTACCTGGTCGGCGCCGTCGGCTTCGCCGTCGCCTCCGCGCTCGGCGGCCTGGCGCAGAACGAGGCGATGCTCTTCGGCGCCCGCGCGCTGCAGGGCGTCTTCGGTGCCCTCCTGGCGCCGGCCTCGCTGGCGCTGCTGACCGTGCTCTTCACCGACGCCAAGGAGCGGGCCAAGGCCTTCGCCGTCTACGGCGCCATCGCCGGTGGCGGCTCGGCCGTCGGCCTGCTGCTCGGCGGTGTGCTGACCGAGTACGCCGACTGGCGCTGGTGTTTCTGGGTCAACGTGCCGGTGGCCGTCATCGCCGTCGCGGCCGCCATCCCGATCGTGCCGGAGAGCAAGGCCCCCGGGGACGCCAAGTACGACATCCCGGGCGCCGTGCTGATCACGCTGGGGCTGGCGTCGCTGGTGTACGGCTTCACCAAGGTGGCGCAGGCCTCGCAGGAGGACCCGCAGGCCAACGCCTGGGCCAACGGTGCCGCGCTGACCTTCATCGTGGTCGGCCTGCTGCTCGTGGTGGCGTTCGTCGTCGTGGAGCTCCGGGTCAGGAACCCGCTGCTGCCGATGCGGCTGGTCCTCGACCGCAACCGCGGGGGCGCGTACCTGACCTCCACCCTGGTGGGCGCCGGCCTGATCGGGGCGTTCTTCTTCCTCAGCCTGTACTTCCAGCAGGTGCTGGGCTACAAGCCGGTCGAGGCCGGCTTCGCCTCCCTGCCGACCACCCTGGGCGTGCTCGTATCGGCGGGTGCGGCCAGCGCCCTGGTGCCGAGGATCGGGCCGCGACCGCTGATGGTGGTCGGTGCGCTGCTGGCCGCTGCGGGGCTGTTCCTGATGTCCTTCCTGGGCGTCGACACCTCGTTCTGGGCGCTGGCCTTCCCCGGCCAGCTGATCCTCGGCCTGGGCCTCGGCTTCACGTTCGTGCCGCTGTCCAACCTCGCGCTGATCGGCGCCGGCGAGCGCGACGCCGGCGCGGCCAGCGCGATGCTGAACGCCACCCAGCAGGTGGGCGCCTCGATCGGCACGGCCCTGCTGGCCACCATCTCGGTCGGGGCGATCACCGATGCGATCACCTCGAAGGTGGCCGCGGGCGCCGACCCCAACGACCCGGCGGTCGGCCTGGCCGCACAGGTCGAGGGCTACACCACCGCGTTCACCTGGGCGGCCGCCCTGCTGGTGGTCGGCGCGGTGGTCGCGGGCCTGCTCATCAAGGCCTCGAAGGAGGACCTGCCCGCCGAGGGCGCCGCGATCCACGCCGGCTGAAGGAGGACCCCGCTGTCCGGCCCCCGTGCAGGAGCTCGCGCCGAGCGGGTGACGTGCTGGAACGGCCCCCTTCCAGGGGCCCGCCCTGAGCGTGCGAAGGGTGGGGAGGAAGGGGGTCCTTCGTCAGTCGTGGACGGGCGACTCGTGGCCGCGGTGGCTGGAGGACTCGAGCTGGAACGTGCAGTGCTCGAGGTCGAAGTGGGCACCCAGGCAGCTGCACAGCGCGTCGAGCACCCGGCCACCGTGCCCCTCGGCCAGCACCTCCTCGCTCACCACGACGTGCGCGGAGAGCACCGGCTGACCCGAGGTGATGGTCCAGGCGTGCAGGTCGTGGACGTCGAGCACACCCGCGACGCCGAGCACGTGGGCGCGCACCTCGTCGAGGTCCACGCCCTTGGGAGCGGCCTCGAGCAGGACGTCGAACGCCTCCCGCAGCAGCGTCCAGGCACGCGGGAGCACCAGCGCACCGACGGCGAGGGAGGCGACGACGTCGGCAGCGGTCCAGCCGGTGGTGGCGATGACGACCGCGGCGACGATGACCGCCAGCGAGCCCAGCGCGTCACCGACGACCTCCAGGTAGGCGCCGCGGGTGTTCAGCGACTCCCCCTGGCCGGCGTGCAGCAGGGTCAGCGACCCGACGTTGACGACCAGCCCCAGGACGGCGACCCCGAGCATCCAGCCGGCGTGGATGTCCGGCGGGTCACCGATCCGGCGGACCGCCTCGATGACGACGTAGGCGCCGACCCCGATCAGCAGCAGGCCGTTGGCGACCGCCGCGAGCACCTCGATCCGCTGCCAGCCGAAGGTGCGGCGGCCGCGGGCGGGCCGCTGGGCGAAGGTGACCGCGCCGAGGGCCATCCCGATGCCGAGGGCGTCGGTCGCCATGTGCGCGGCATCGGCGAGCAGCGCCAGCGACCCGGACAGCAGCGCCCCGACCACCTCGACGACGAAGACCCCGCAGGTCAGCACCAGGACGACGGCGAGCCGGCCCCGGTGCGCGGCCGCGGCGGTGCCGTGCGCCGTCCCGTGGTCGTGCCCCATCGACGCCTCCCTCCCACCGGTCCCTGACATGCAGGGTGCCGCATGTCAGACCCGGATGCCAGGAACCGACCCGCTCTGAGCGTGCGAAGGGTGGGGAGGAAGGGGGTCCTTCGTCAGACCTGGACGCCGCGGTCGCGCAGCCACGGGACCGGGTCGACCTCCTGCCCGTCGATCCCGCCCAGGTGCACCTCGAAGTGCAGGTGCGGGCCGGTGGACTGCCCCTGGTCGCCCAGCAGGGCGATGGTGTCGCCGGCCCGGACGACCTGCCCCTCCGCGACGAGGACCTGCTGCATGTGGCCGTAGACGGTCACGTCGCCGTTCTCGTGCTGGAGGTACACGGCCAGGCCGAAGCCGCTGGCCGCGCCGGCCCGGACGACGACGCCGTCCATGGCCGCGTACTCCGGCGTGCCGAGCGGGGCGGCGAAGTCGATCCCGGCGTGCAGCGTGCCCCACCGGCTGCCGAACCCGCTGGACAGCCGCGCGCCCTGCACGGGCAGCACCGCCTCGGGCCGGGCGGCCTCTGCGGCGGCGGCCACCGCCGCTGCGTCGGCGTCGGCCTGGACCCGCGCGGCGGCGGCCTGGGCGTCCTCGCGCTCGGCACGGCTGGCGACCAGCTGCTGCAACCGCGAGGTGGCGTCGTCCTCGCTGGAGGCGGGCTGCTCGGCCTGCACCATGCCGAGCTCCTCGGCGACGCTGACCGGCTCGTCGGCCCGCGCGACGGCCGGCGAGGAGTCGGTCGCCACCGTCGTGCCGGCGATGCCGGCCGCGCCGATGAGCGCTGCAGCCAGGTAGAGCGCCGGCCGGCGGGTGCGGGTGGAGGGGCCGCGATGCCGGGGCTCCTGGCCGGCGGCGACCGCAGCGACCACGGCCGCGTTGCTGAACTCCGGGCGGCGCGTGGCCACGTCCTCGTCGGCGACCTGGGCGGGATCGGCGGCCGGCAGCGGCCAGACGTCCGGGAGAGCAGGTCCGTCACCGCCCGCCGGCAGTGGCCAGGGATCGCGCGCGGGCGCCGGGACCGGCACCTCGGGACCCTCGGGCGACACGGCGGCGGTGCAGCCACCTGCCGTACCGGTGCACTTCACGCACACCGATCCGTCGTCGTCGGGCCGGGCGAGATGTTGCGGTTCCATGCACCTGTCTTCCGTCGGGCGGTCTGGCTCGGACGGGGCCCATGTAAACACGCCGTGACCAGTTCGTGATCTGCGCTTCCGGGCAGGCACATGTGGTCAAGTGGGTCAGGTCACAACACTTCTTGCCAAATGAGCACCCTGCGTGACGGCACAGTTCCTGGCAGGTCGTGACTGCAACGCGCCGTCACGGGTAGGAGCGAGGAACGTCACGCCCAGGAGTTCGGCCTGCTGACCGGAGTCGCGGCCGTCTCGAGCCCCCGAGAACGAGGAGCACCACCATGCGCGCAGTGACCTGGCACGGCCGCGACGACGTCCGTGTGGACACCGTTCCGGACCCCTCCATCACCGACCCCGCGGACGTGATCGTCGAGATCACCTCCAGCGGCATCTGCGGCTCGGACCTCCACCTGATCGAGGTCATGGCGCCGTTCATGACCGTCGGCGACGTCATGGGCCACGAGCCGATGGGGATCGTGCGCGAGGTCGGTCCCGGGGTCACCGAGCTGAGGGCCGGCGACCGCGTCGTCGTGCCGTTCAACATCTCCTGCGGCACCTGCTGGATGTGCAACCAGGGGCTGCAGAGCCAGTGCGAGACGACGCAGAACCGGGAGCAGGGCTTCGGCGCCTCGCTGTTCGGCTACACCAAGCTCTACGGGCAGGTCCCCGGCGGGCAGGCGCAGTACCTCCGGGTCCCCTTCGGCAACACGCTGCCGATCAAGGTGCCCGAGGGCCCGGCCGACGACCGGTTCGTCTACCTCTCCGACGTCCTGCCGACCGCCTGGCAGGCGGTGCAGTACGCCAACGTGCAGCCCGGCAGCACGGTGCTGGTGCTGGGTCTGGGTCCGATCGGCGACATGGCCACCCGGATCGCCCAGCACCTGGGCGCCGCGCAGGTGCTGGCCTCGGACACCGTGCCCGAGCGGCTGGCCCGGGCACGCGCCAACGGCATCGACGTCCTGGACTCGACCACCCAGGCCGACGTCGTCGCCTGGGTGCGGGACAAGACCGACGGCCGCGGGCCGGACGCCGTCATCGACGCCGTCGGCATGGAGGCCCACGGCTCGCCCGGCGCCAAGTTCGCGCAGAAGGCCACCGCGCTCGTCCCCGACGCCGTGATGGAGAAGGTCATGCAGGTCGTCGGCATCGACCGGATGGCCGCGCTGAACACCGCGATCGAGGCCGTCCGGCGCGGCGGGACCATCTCGCTGTCCGGCGTCTACGGCGGGGCGACCGACCCGATGCCCCTGATGCGGATGTTCGACAAGCAGATCGAGCTGCGCATGGGCCAGGCCAACGTCTGGCGCTGGGTGCCGGACATCCTGCCGCTGCTCACCGACGCCGACCCGCTGGGCGTGGACACCTTCGCCACGCACCACGTCCCGCTGGAGCAGGCGCCGCAGGCCTACGAGACCTTCCGGCAGAAGCAGGACGGCGCGGTCAAGGTGCTGCTCCAGCCCTGACCCCCGGACCATCGCGGGCCGTGCCGCAGGTCCACGGCCCGCGACGTGACGAGGTTCATGCCCGTCAGGTGCAAGGATCTGGGGCCCGCTCCTCTTGGCTGTAGAGGACGCCGACGTCCGCGTCGAACCCCCGTGCCCCACCTCGAGGAGCTCTGCCTTGCCCCGCGCCCTGCTCGCGCTCGCCATCGGTGCCTTCGGCATCGGCACCACCGAGTTCGTGGTGATGGGCATGCTGCCCCAGATCGCCAACGGGCTGGACGTCTCCGTCATGGCGGTCGGGCTGCTGATCTCCGCCTACGCCATCGGCGTCGTCATCGGCGCCCCCACGCTGACCGCGTTGGGCGTGCGGTTCACCCCGCGGCAGACGCTGGTCGCGCTGATGGTGCTGTTCACCGTCGGCAACCTGCTGTCGGCGCTGGCGCCCGGCTACGGCTGGCTCGTCGCCGCCCGGGTGTTCGCCGCCTTGGCCCACGGGTCCTTCTTCGGCGTCGGCGCGGTCGCCGCGCGGCGGCTGGTGCCCAAGGAGAAGGCCACCCAGGCGATCTCCCTGATGATCACCGGTCTGACCGTGGCGAACGTGGTCGGCGTCCCGCTGGGCACCTTCCTCGCCCAGCAGGTCAGCTGGCGGCTGGTCTTCGCCGCGGTGGCGGCCATCGGCCTGGTCACCATCGCCGGGCTGCTGGCCTGGATGCCGACGGTCACCGGCGAGCCCACCGACCTGCGCAGCGAGCTGGGCGCCTTCCGCCGGCGCGGCGTGTGGCTGGTGCTCGGCACCACGATGATCGGCTTCGCGGCCCTGTTCTCGGTCTACAGCTACGTCAGCCCGATCCTCACCGAGCTGGGCGGCATCCCCGAGGTCTGGGTCACCCCGGTGCTGGGCCTGTTCGGCGCCGGCACCACGGTCGGCACGCTGGTCGGTGGCCGGCTGGGTGACCGCTGGGGCATGTCGTTCGTGGCGGTCGGGCTGCTGGGCACCGCCGGTGCGCTCGCGGTCCTGGCGCTGGTGGCGCGCACCCCGGTCGCCGCGATCACCGTGCTGGTCTGCTTCGGCATGCTCGCCTTCGCCCTCGGCCCGGTCGTGCAGAACCGGGTGATCGAGGCGGCCCGCGTGCCCGGCGGCAGCCTGGTGTCCGCGGCCAACCAGGCGGCCTTCAACCTGGCCAACGCCCTGGGGGCCGCGCTGGGTGCCGCGGCGCTCTCGGCGGGGCTCGGCTACACCGCGCCGATCTGGGTGGGCGCCTTCCTTGCCCTGGTCGGCGCGGGGATCGCCGTGGTGACCATCCGCTCCGAGCGCCGCGAGCGCACCGCGCTGGCCTTCGCCGCCCGGGCCGACGTCGACGCCTGGCAGCGCACGCTCGCCCCCGTCGCCGACGCCACACCCGCCGCCGCCCGCTGACCGTTTGACCGGCCCCGGGGGCGGGGGTAAGCCCTGGTCATGACGACGACGGCGGAGAAGTCCGGCCAGTTCCCCCTCGGCGACCGCGCGGTGCACCGCATCGGCTACGGCGCCATGCAGCTCGCCGGCCCCCAAGTGATGGGCCCCCCGGCCGACCGCGACGGCGCCATCGCGGTGCTGCGCCGCGCGGTCGAGCTGGGCGTGGACCACATCGACACCAGCGACTACTACGGCCCGCACGTGACCAACGAGATCATCCGCGAGGCGCTGCACCCCTACCCCGAGCAGCTGACCATCGTCACCAAGATCGGCGCCCGTCGGACACCGGAGGGCGAGTGGCCGGAGGCGCTGGGCGCCGACGAGCTGCGCCAGGCCGTGCACGACAACCTCGACCACCTCGGGCTCGACGCGATCGACGTGGTCAACCTGCGGATGCCCGGCTTCGCCGAGCCGGTGCAGCGCTCGCTGGCCGAGCCGATGGAGACCCTGGCCGCGCTGCAGCAGGAGGGCCTGGTCAAGCACATCGGCGTCAGCAACGTGACCCCGCAGATGCTGGCCGAGGCGCGGGGCATCGCCCCGGTGGTCTGCGTGCAGAACCACTACAATCTGGTGCACCGGGCCGACGACCCGCTGGTCGACGCGCTGGCCCGGGAGGGCATCGCCTACGTGCCGTTCTTCCCGCTCGGCGGCTTCAGCCCGATCCAGTCCGCGGCGCTGGAGTCGGTGGCCCGGACGCTGGAGACGACGCCGATGGAGGTCGCGCTCGCCTGGCTGCTGGCCCGCTCCCCCAACCTCGTGCTCATCCCCGGCACCCGCTCGATCGGGCACCTGGAGCAGAACCTGGAGGCGGCCGCCCGGGTGCTCGGCCCGGTGGAGATGGCCGAGCTCGACCGCATCGGCGGCGACGGCACCCTCGACCCCGACCTCTGAGGCCCCGCGGGGCCATGTCGGCCAACACGGCCCCTCGGGCCCGTCCGCGGACGGTGCGGATGCGGGCGACGCGGTCGTCGACGTCCTGCCGACCTACCGGGGCGAGGGTCACACCTTCGGGTGACTCCCGCAACGGAGCGTCAGCAGACCTGTCGTAGATCGTCACTCGCTGCTAGTTTTCGCCACCGTCCTCCTCCGACGCTGCAGGTGGTCGCACGGCCCGAGCCCCCGGGCGCCCACGACGAGAGAGAGACCATGCCTGTCGAGAAGAGCACCGCTCCCCTGGCCGACGTGGTGATCTGCACCTACACCGACGCCCGCTGGGACCTGCTCGAGCGGGCGGTCGCCTCCGTCCAGGCCCAGACGGTCGCCCCGGCGAAGATCCTCCTCTGCGTCGACCACAACGACGAGCTGCTCGAGCGCTGCCAGGCGACCTGGGGTCCGGGCACCGACCAGCCGGGGCCGCCGATCGAGGTCTTCCCCAACCGGTTCGCCGGGCGGCTGGGCTCGGCGCGCAACACCGCGGTCGAGCGGGTCACCGCCGAGGTCGTCGCCTTCCTCGACGACGACGCCGAGGCCGACCCGACGTGGTTGGAGACCCTCGTGTCGGTCTACGTCGAGGACGGCGCCGTGGCCGTCGGCGGCGCCCCGCTGCCCAACCACCAGATCGCCCGGCCGGGCTGGTTCCCCTACGAGTTCGACTGGGTGTTCGGCTGCCACTACGCCGGGCTGCCCGAGGTGCGCGAGCCGGTGCGGCACCTGATCGGCGCCAGCATGTCGGTGCGGACCGACGCGCTGCGCGCGGTGGGCGGCTTCCACTCCGACAAGCACGACGACATGGACCTCTCGCACCGGATCGCTGCGGCGCACGGCGCGGCGGCCGTCGTCTACGAGCCCAAGGCGCGGATCTACCACTTCGTCCACCCCGAGCGGCTGACCTGGGACTACTTCTGGCGGCGCTGCTACACGATCAACCGGGGCAAGGTCCGCGCCTTCTCCGACATGGGGTCGGCCGGCAACATCCGCGCCGAGCTCGAGTTCGCCCGCGCGATGGTGGGCAGCGTGGCCGGCAAGCTGCTGCGGGCGCTGCGCGGCGATCGGGACGCCGGCCTCCAGGCGGCGGCCGTCGTCGGCGGCCTGGCCGCGGCCGGGATCGGGCACCTGCGCGGCCGGCTGGACCTGCGGACGGGCCGGCTCCCCGTCTCGCTGACCGTCGGTCTCGAACCCCGGTGACCCCTGCGGGCACGCACCTCGTCATCGGCTCGGGCGCCTCGGGCGCGATGGTGGCCTGGACGCTCGCCTGCCGCGGGGACCAGCAGGTGACGGTGCTCGACCTGGGCAGCCGGCTGGACGCCTCCCGAGCAGCCGCGCTGGCGCGGATGGGCTCCCGGGACGAGGCGTCGTGGGACCCCTCCGACCTGCAGCTGGTCACCGCCCGGTCCGCCGGGGGTGGCCGCGCCGTGCCGCAGAAGCGGGTCTACGGGTCCGACCACCCGTTCCGCGACCTCGGCCAGGTGACCGGCATCCGCGGCGGGCGACCGGACACCAACACCGACGCCGTCTCCTCCGCCTACGGCGGGTTCACCAACCTCTGGGGCGCCCAGGCGATGCCGTTCTCGCCGGGCACCTTCCGGGACTGGCCGGTGTCCTGGGCGGAGATGGAACCGCACTACCGGGCCACCCTGGAGCAGGTGCCGCTGGCCGCCGAGGTGGACGACCTGGCCGGCTCGTTCCCGCTGCTGGCCCCCCGGAGCGCGCTGCCGCCGCTGGGCGCGCGGACCGAGGCGGTGCTGCAGCGCTACGCGGAGCACCGGACGGCGTTGCGGCGGCGCGGGGTGACCGTCGGCCGGGCCCGGCTGGCGTTCCGGGCCAACGACTGCACCCGCTGCGGGCTGTGCATGACCGGCTGCCCGCACGGCCTCGTCTACAGCGCCTCGCAGACCATGGACCAGGTGCGGCGGCTGCCCAACGTCCGCTACGTCGGCGGCGTCCTGGTCGAGGAGGTCGGGCAGGACGACCAGGGTGCCGTGGCCCGGTTCCGCGAGCTGGCCACCGGCGCACGGCACGAGCTCCGCGCGGACCGGGTGTTCGTCGGCGCCGGCGCGATGGGCACGACCCGGCTGGTCCTCGGCTCGCTGCCGGAGCCGCCGGCGAGCGTGCGGATGGCCGAGTCGCTGCAGTTCGTCGTGCCGTTCCTCTCCCGGCGCGGCGTGGCCGACCCCCGTCGTCCGGGCGCGCGCGACTTCACGCTCAACCAGTTCAACGTGCTGCTGTCCTTCGACGAGGACGACGTCGACACCGCGCACGTGCACGGCTACCCCTACAATCCGACGTTCCTCGACGCCCTGCCCGGCCCGCTGCGCTCCCCGGCGCTGTCCGGGCTGACCACCGAGGTGCTGCGGCGGCTGACCGTCGGGTTCGGCTACCTGCCCTCCTGGGCCTCACCGGGGATCAGGGTGACCGCCCGCCGGGGTGCCGGCGGCCTGCCCGAGCTGGACCTCACCCCTGAGGACGCCGGGATGCGGCCGGCGATGCTCGCCCCGGTGCTGCGCCGGCTGGCGCGGATCGCACCGGCGCTGGACCTGTGGCCCGTCCTGACCCACGTCGCGGTCAGCGGTGCGGGCAAGAGCTACCACTTCGGCAGCACCTTCCCGCACCAGCGAGCGGGCGGGCGGGGCGGCACCGACCGGTGGGGCCGGCTGCCGGAGTGGGACCGGGTCCACCTCGTCGACGGCTCGGTCCTCCCGACCCTGGCCTCGACGACGTTCACGCTGACCGTGATGGCGAACGCGACCCGGATCGCGACCGAGGTCCTCGACGGACGGGCCACCACCACGTCGACGGCGTCGGCGGGGTCCGCCCGCTGAGGTCAGCGGGTGCGCTGGACCCGGCCCTCGTCGAAGACCGGCTCGGGTGCCTCGTAGACCCGCCCGTCCGAGCCGAAGACCAGGAACCGGTCGAAGGTGCGGGCGAACCAGCGGTCGTGGGTCACCGTGATGACCGTGCCGTCGAACGCGCCGAGCGCCGCCTCCAGCGACTCGGCACTGAGCACGTCCAGGTTGTCCGTCGGCTCGTCGAGCAGCAGCAGCGTCGAGCCGGAGAGCTCCAGCAGCAGCACCTGGAACCGGGCCTGCTGGCCACCGGACAGCGACCGGAACAGCTGGTCGCCGGAGTCGGCCAGCCCGTAGCGGCGCAGCGTCGCCATCGCCCGGCCCCGGTCGACGCCGGGACGACCGGGCTCGCCGTGCCAGAGCAGGTCGACCAGCGTCCGCTCGAGCCACTCCGGATGGGCGTGGGTCTGGGCGAAGAACCCGGGGACGACGCGCGCCCCCAGCCGCCAGCCGCCGGTGTGCGCGACGTCCTGCCCGGCCAGCAGCCGCAGGAAGTGCGACTTGCCCGCACCGTTGGAGCCCAGCACCGCGACCCGGTCGCCGTACTCGACCTCCAGGTCGAAGGGACGCATCAGGCCGGCGAGCTCCAGCTGCTCGGCGATGACCACCCGCACGCCGGTGCGGCCGCCGCGCAGGCGCATGGTCACCGACTGGTCCGGCGGCCGCTCCGGCGGCGGCCCGGCGGCCTCGTACTTCGCCAGCCGGGTCTGCATGGCGTGGTAGCGGGCGGCCATGTCGGGTGAGTTCTTGGCCTGCTGCTGCAGCGTGCGGACCAGCTCGACGAGCCGGTCGTGCTCCTCGTCCCAGCGCTTGCGCAGCTCCGCCATCCGGTCGTGCCGGGCGGCGCGCGCGGCGGGGTAGCCGGCCCAGTTCCCGCCGTGCACCCATGCCGTCCCGCCCTCGACGGTGACCACCCGGTCGGCGACCCGGGAGAGCAGCTCCCGGTCGTGGCTGACGAACAGCACGGTCTTGCGGGTCTCGCGCAGCCGCTCCTCCAGCCAGCGCTTGCCGGGGACGTCGAGGTAGTTGTCCGGCTCGTCGAGCAGCAGCACCTGGTCCGGACCACGGAGCAGGCACTCCAGGGCCAGCCGCTTCTGCTCACCACCGGACAGGGACTCGAGTGCGCGGTACTTGCAGCCGTCGTAGGGGACGCCGAGCGCGGCGACGGTCACGGTGTCCCAGGTGACCTCGACGTCGTAGCCGCCCACGTCACCCCAGTGCCCGAGCGCGTTCGCGTAGGCCATCTGGGCGGGCTCGTCGTCGATCTCCATCATCGCCAGCTCGGCGGCCTCGACGGCGTCCCAGGCCTCGCGGACCGCGGGTGGCGCGAGGTCGACGAGGAACCGCTGGACGGTCGTGTCGTCGCGGACCGAGCCGATGAACTGCCGCATCACCCCGAGCCCGCCGGTGCGCGCGACCGAGCCGGCCTCGGGCACCAGGTCACCGCTGATGATCCGCAGCAGCGTGGTCTTGCCGGCGCCGTTCTCCCCGACCAGCGCGGCGCAGGCGCCCTCGCCCACCCGGAAGTTGACGTCGTCGAGCAGCACCCGCCCGTCGGGGAGGGTGTGCCGCACTCCGGTCACGTCGACGTAGCCCACGGCTCCATCCTCCTGGACGCGGCAACGCCGTTCCCGGGCACTGCGCGGGGCGGCTCCGCAGGGGTCGGCGCGTCAGCCGCTGTAGGCGTTGCGCCCCTCGGCGGTGCTGGCGACGGCGTCCCGGACCAACTGATCGAGCGCCACGGTGTCCACCCGGTCCAGCGAGGTGAACCGGATGCAGCTCTTCCCGCAGGACACCCGGCCGAGCGCGGCGGCCCGGGACTCGGCGAGGTACTCCCCGTCGACGACGGCGCAGACGTACAGGGAGAGGTGCCTCTTCTGAGCCGCCAGCGCGATGAGCGGCCACGTCGTGGTCTCCTTCGCCGACCTCGGTCGGTAGGGCATGAGCCCGTAGCCGAGCACCTGTCCCGACCCGGCCGGCACCAGCTGCCGGTCGATCCCGGGTGCTGCGGCCTGCACCAGCGCGTCGACCCGGCGCAGCTCGCCGGCCCGGTCACCGGCGGCGGCAAACCACTCGTCCACGTCCATGTCGGCGGCCACCGTCAGAGCACCGTGCCGAGCAGCACCGCCCCGGCGGCGAGCAGCATCGCCGCCACGATGATCCCGGCGACCATCCGCTGGCGCCGCCGTCCCTCTGGGCCGAGGTTGCCCATCCCCATCATGAGGGCACGGTACGACGTCAGGCGGCGGATGACGGAGCCCGTTCCGCTGCAGCGGAACCGGCCGGTCATCAGCTGCCGCTCCGGTCGGGTGCCGGAACCGTGGGGAGCCGGCGTTGGCGCTCGATGGCACGGCGGTGGTGGTGCCGCCGATCCGGTTCGACCGCCGAGCGCTCCCGCCGGGCGCACGCCCGGCCGAGCACTCGTCTCCCGCTCGTCAGAAGGGCGGTGGGTTGGTGACCGAGGTGGGCCCGTCGGGACAGCGGATCCGGTGGTCGAGCTCGCCGGCGGCGACCTCAGGATGTCGGAGGCTGCTGCCAAGGTGGGCACGTGGAGGAGCTCTCGTTGCTGCGGATGGCCGCCCAGCGCCTGGTCGGGCCCCGGGCGGCGAGCCCGGCCCAGGCGGTCCGGTGGCTGACCGCCGTCCAGGCGCAGGACCTGCCCGGCGCGCTGACCTCGGTGGCCCTGCGCACCGACGGCGGCACCCGGGCCGCCGTCACCGCCGCCCTCGACGCCGGCGAGGTCGTCCGCTCGTGGCCGATGCGCGGCACGCTGCACCTCACCGCCGCCGGGGACCTCCCCTGGATGCTGGCGCTGCTCGGTCCCAAGGTGCTGGCCGGGGCCGCCGGCCGGCGGGCCACCGTGGGGCTGACCGACGCCGACGTGGCACGGGCCCGGGACGTGGCGCTGGCCGCGCTCACGGGCGGCCGCCGACTGACCCGCACCGAGCTGGTCTCCGCGCTCGCGGCGGGCGGCGTGCCGACCGAGGGGCAGCGCGGCTACCACCTGCTGTGGTGGCTCGCCCAGTCGGGGCTGACCTGCCTCGGTCCGACCGTGGACGGCGACCAGCAGTTCGTCCTGCTCGACGAGTGGGTGCCGGCACCGCGGCAGCTCGAGCGCGACGAGGCGCTGGGCGAGCTGACTCTGCGGTTCTTCGCCTCGCACGGCCCGGCGACGGTCAAGGACCTGGTCCGCTGGGCAGGCGTGCTGGTGCGCGACGTCAAGGTCGGCCTGGCGGTCGCCGCTCCGCAGCTGGAGCGCCTCGTGGTCGACGGCACCGAGCACTGGATGGACCCGGCCACCCCGGACCGGCTCGCCGCCGCGCGTGCCGAGGCCGAGGGGGTGCACCTGCTGCCCGGCTTCGACGAGTTGGTGCTCGGCTACGCCGACCGCAGCTGCACGGTGCCGGCCGAGTTCGCCGACCGGATCGTGCCCGGCAACAACGGCATGTTCCGGGCCACCGCGGTGTCCGCAGGGACCGCGGTCGGCGTCTGGCGCACCGGCCGGGGGAAGACCCGGCCGATCGACCTGGAGCCCTTCGCCGAGCTGCCCGCCGCCGTGCGCAGCGGGATCGAGGAGCGCTACGGCGCGCTGCCCTGAGGTTGCCCCGGCCAACAGCGGGGAAGGGGTCCTCCCATGGAGTACACGCGTCTGGGCACCACCGGCCTGCAGGTCTCCCGCATCTGCCTGGGCATGATGAGCTTCGGCGACCCTGCCCGCGGCGGTCACCCGTGGAGCCTCCCGGAGGAGGAGAGCCGCGCGGTGATCGAGAAGGCGCTGGCCGCCGGGATCACCTTCTTCGACACCGCGAACGTGTACTCGGCGGGCTCCAGCGAGGAGATCACCGGCCGCGCGCTGAAGGACTTCGCCGACCGCGAGGCCGTCGTCCTCGCCACCAAGGTGCACGGCCGGATGCGACCCGGCCCCAACGGGGCGGGGTTGTCCCGCAAGGCGATCCTGGCCGAGCTCGACGCCAGCCTCACCCGGCTGGGCACCGACTACGTCGACCTGTACCAGATCCACCGGTGGGACCCGCACACGCCGATCGAGGAGACCCTGGAGGCACTGGACTCCGCCGTGCGGTCGGGGAAGGTGCGGTACCTCGGCGCTTCCAGCATGTGGGCCTGGCAGTTCAGCAAGGCGCTGCACCGGGCCGGTGAGCACGGCTGGCACCGCTTCGTCTCCATGCAGGACCACTACAACCTGCTCAACCGGGAGGAGGAGCGGGAGATGCTGCCGCTCTGCGCCGACGAGGGCGTCGGCGTCATCCCGTGGAGCCCGCTCGCCCGCGGCCGGTTGACCCGCGACTGGGACGCGAGCACCACCCGCTCGGAGACCGACGAGTTCGGCAGCAAGCTGTACGACGAGGCCGACCAGGCGATCGTCGAGCGGGTGGCCGAGGTCGCCGGGGCGCGGGAGGTGCCGCGCGCACAGGTGGCCCTGGCCTGGCTGCTGAGCAAGCCGGTGGTCACCGCACCGATCGTCGGGGTGACCAAGGACCGGCACCTGGACGACGCCGTGGCCGCGGTCGACCTCCGGCTGACTCCCGAGGAGATCGCCCGGCTGGAGGAGCCCTACACGCCGCACGCGGTGGTCGGCTTCTCCTGAGCGGGAGCGACGGGTGACGCAGCTCGCCCGTCGGCAGTGATCTCCGTCGACGACGCGCTCCCGGCAGGAGGAGACGATGAGGGTCGTGTCGCGCCTCCTCTCCCCGCTGCGCCGGGTGGCGCCGCACGTCCTCGGGCCGCGGCTGCCCGCGCCGAGCGCGCTGTGGGCCGCCCACCGCCGCCGGGCGCTGTCCGCGGCGGTCTGCGTCACCGGACCGCTGGCCGTGTTCGTGCTGCTCGGCCGCGCCGACCTCGGCGCGGCCGCGGCGCTCGGCGGCTTCACCGCCGTGTACGGGCACGCGCTCCTCTACCGGCGGCGGTCGCTGGTCTCGGCGGGTGTGGGCCTCGCACTCGCCGCGGCGGTCGGCCTCGGCGGGCTGGCCGGGCCGCACCCGTTCCTGCTCGCCGCCGTCCTCGGCCTGCTCGGGGCGGCCGCCACGGCGGCCACCGCGGTCTGGCAGATCGGCCCGCCCGGCCCGCTGATGGCCGTGCTGGTCGGCGGCAGCGCGAGCGCTCTGGGCTCCTCCCCCGGGCTGATCGGGCAGCACGTGGCCGCCGCCGCGGGCTCGGCCGCGCTCTCCTGGCTGGTCGTCATGGCGGCGTGGTCGTGGGACCCGGCCGGCCCCGAGCGACGCGCCGTCGCCGCCGCGGAGAGCGCGGTCGCCGGAGCCGAGCGGGGCGGGCTGCGGGACGCTCGACCGGACGGCGTCGCCCGGGCGGTCCGCATCGCCCACGTCGCGGTGGCCGGGAGCAGCCGGCGGCGCCGGTCCCTGTGGTCGCGGCTGGAGGACATCGAGACCCGGTTCATGCGGGCGCTGCCGGCCACCGACCCCGCTGCCCGGGCCGACCCCCGCGCGCCGGCCGCTCCGGTCCGGGGGCACACCCCGCTGTGGGTGCCGACCGCCGCGCGCATCGGCGTGGGCGCCTGGGCGGCGGGGTCGCTCGCCGCCGGGCTCGGGCTGCACAGCCCGTACTGGGCCTCGACCGCCGCCGTCGCCGTCCTGCTGGGCACCGACGCCCGGCACACCCGGGCCCGGGCCCTGCACCGGGTGACCGGCACGCTGCTGGGGACCGGGGTGACGGCGCTGCTGTTCTGGCTGGACCTGCCGGTAGCGGTCACCGTCGCCCTGATCGGGGTCATGCTCGTCGGTGTCGAGCTGCTGGTGGTCAGCCAGTACGTGCTGGCCGTCGCGCTGATCACGCCGGTCTCGTTGTCGCTGGTGCACCTCGGCGCGAACAGCCCACCCGGCGCGGACCTGATCACCGTCCGGCTGGGCGAGACGCTCGTCGGGATCGCGGTCGGGCTCGCCGCCGGCCTGCTGCTCCTCCCCCGCCCGGGCAGCCGTCGGTTGCCGGCCGCAGTCGGGGCCACCGTCGAGCGGGCGCTGGCGGCGGCCGCGGCGCCGCCGGGCGGGCCGGCGGACGCGGCGCTGCGCGACTCCCTGGTGGCCCAGCACGAGGTGGCGACGGCGACCCGCGCGGAGCTGTTCGCCGCGCCGGGCGCCGACCTCGAGCTGCACCGCTCACGGCAGGTGGCCGACCTCGGCTGGGCGCTCCTGGGCGCCCGCGCCCGCGGTGAGGACGCGCTCGCCGCCTGGGTGGGCGCCCGGATCACCGCCGACCTCGCGCCGCGCTGAGCTCAGCCGGGCAACCCGACCAGCCCGGCGGAGAGCTCCCACAGCTCGCGGGCCCGGACGGCGTCCCGGGCCGGGGGCAGGGTCGGCGTGGGCGACCGGTCAGCGTGCAGCCGGCCGCGGCCCCGACGCCGTCGCCGGCACCGGTGACGACGACCGGCGCGCTGCCCGCCGTCAGCTGGTCGGCTCGACGAGGACGATCGGGATCTTGCGATCGGTCTTCTGCTGGTAGTCGGCGTAGTCGCGGTAGGCGGCGACGGCGCGCTCCCACCACTGGTCGTACTCGCTCCCGTCGATCTCGCGGGCCACGCCGTCGCGGACCTGGTCGCCGTCCTGCACGGTGACCTGGTCGGGGTGGGCCTTGAGGTTGAAGTACCACGTCGGGTGCTTCGGGGCACCACCCTGCGAGGCGACCATCGCGTAGACGCCGTCGTGCTCGACCCGCATCAGCGGGTTCTTGCGGACCTTGCCGCTCTTGGCACCGCGGGTGGTGAAGACGACGACCGGCTCGGTCCGGCCGGGCAGCGTGTTGCCCTCCCGGCCGCCGGTGCGCTCGTACAGCTCCACCTGGTCGCGGACCCACTTCTCCGGACTCGGCTCGTACTCACCTTCCAGGGGCATGCGCTGACCCTAGGGCGGGCCCCGGCGGGCCGCCGTCCGGGTGCGCCGCCGCGCGCGGAACGGCAGAGTGCTCCGAGCGGTCCGGGCAGACGTCCCGGCGCGGAGGGGAGCGATGACCGAGAGCGCGCGCGTGGTCGTGCGCGGTGAGGCCGTCGCCGAGGTGCTCCCCGACGCCGCCGCCCGGGCTCGCGGCCACGCGGCCGCGCTGGGCGCCCGGCTCACCGGGCTGGTCGAGGTCCGCGACGCCGGCACCGGCGGTGCCGGCGGCCGGGTCGCGAAGGCCTCGCTCGCGGTGGCCGCACCGGCGCTGGAGCTGCAGCCGGGCCCCTCCCAGGTGCACGGCTCGGTCGAGATGACCTTCACGATGTCCCCACCCGACCAGGAGGTCTACGCACGATGAGGTTCCGGGAGAGCGGCAGGCTGGACACCTCCGGCGTGCAGGAC
>NZ_SJEX01000120.1 GCF_005930495.1 Modestobacter excelsi
GACGAGGACCCCGCATGACGGCCACCGACGCACGCCCGGCACCCAGCGGGAGCCAGGTGCGGGCGGCGACCCGGGCCACCTACGCGGCGTTCATCGGCTCGGGCTTCGCCTTCGCCAGCTGGGCCTCGCGGATCCCGCAGGTGCGCACCCCCCTGGACCTCGGCCCCTCCGAGCTCGGCCTGGTCCTGCTGTCCATCGCCGCCGGCTCGGTCGTCGCCCTGCCCGCGTCCGGACCGCTCATCGCCCGGTTCGGGTCGCGCCGCACGGTCATCTCGACGGCCGTGCTGCTGGCCGCCGCGGTGGCCCTGGTCGCGGTCGGTTCCCAGGTCGGCGTCCTGCCGCTGGTCGTCGGGTTGTTCCTGATGGGCGTGGCCAACGGCGCCTGGGACGTGGCGATGAACGTGCAGGCCGCGGTGGTCGAGCGACTGCTGGGCCGGGCCGTCATGTCCCGGTTCCACGCCGGCTTCAGCCTCGGCACGGTCGTCGGCGCCGGGGTGGGCGCGGCGATGGTGGCCCTGGACGTGTCCGTGCTGGCCCACCTGCTCGCGGTCGCCGTGCTGGTCGGCGTCGCGGTGCCGCTGGCCGTGCGGGACTTCGTGCCGGACGTGCACGACGACGGCACCCGCGACGGGGCGCCGGCTCCCCGGGACAGCGCGCTGCGGGCCTGGCGGGAACCCCGGACCCTGCTGATCGGCGTCTTCGTGCTGGCCTTCGCCTTCGCCGAGGGCGCCGCCAACGACTGGATCAGCGTCGCGCTCATCGACGGGCACGACACCTCGGCCGTGGTCGGCACGCTCGGCTACGCGGTCTTCCTGGTCGCGATGACGGCAGTCCGCTGGGTGGGCCCCGCGCTGCTGGAGCGCTGGGGCCGGGTGCCGATGGTGCGGGCGCTGGCCGTGCTGAGCGTCGCCGGGCTGCTGCTGTTCGTCTTCGGCGGGCACCCGGCGGTCGCCTTCGCCGGCGCCCTGCTGTGGGGGGCCGGTGCCTCGCTGGGCTTCCCGGTCGGGATGAGCGCCGCGGCCGACGACCCGGCCCGCTCGGCCGGGCGGGTCAGCGTCGTCGCCTCGATCGGGTACTGCGCGTTCCTCGGCGGTCCGCCGCTGATCGGCGTCCTCGGGCAGTCCGTCGGCGTGCTGCAGGCGCTGACCGTGGTCGCCGTCCTGCTGGCCGTCGCGACCGCCATCGCGGGCGCGCTCCGGCCTCCGCCCGGGCAACTCCCGAGCAGGGGGTGTGAGGCGCTCCGCAGTGGTCCCACCCGGCGAACCGGACCAGGACCGGTGAGGATCGACCCGTGACGAGCACCGCGCCGCAGCCGAAGCCCACGACCGACGCCTGGGGCATCGACGCCAGCTGGCTCGACGCCCTCGACGAGGAGCACACCGTCGCCGAGGCGACCATCGCCCGGCTGCGCCAGGTCATCGGCACACCGCCGGAGGACCTGCTCGACCGCGTCCCGATCGTCGCCCGCCCCGGCGACGCCCTCGAGGTCGATGCCGCCGACGTCGAGTGCGAGGACGGGGAGACCCGGCACGTCGACGGCGAGCTGCCCGAGGACTTCCCGCTGGGCTACCACCGGCTGCGCACGCCCGACGGCCGCGAACGCCGGCTGATCGTCTCCCCCGGCCGCTGCTGGCTCCCGGAGGGCTGGCGCGGCTGGGGCTGGGCAGTGCAGCTGTACGCGACCCGAGGCCGGGACAGCTGGGGCATCGGCGACCTGGGTGACCTGCGCACCGTGCGCGGGTTCGCGCAGGACCAGGGCGCCGGCTTCGTCCTGGTCAACCCGCTGCACGCGGTGGCGCCGACGCCCGGCCAGGAGGCCAGCCCCTACCTGCCGGCCACCCGCCGGTTCCGCAACCCGCTGTACCTGCGGATCGCCGACGTGCCCGGCGCCGACGCGGTCGACGTCGAGGCCGACGCCGGGCGCGCGCTCAACGACGGCGAGCTGATCGACCGGGACGCCGTCTGGGCGCTCAAGCGCCGGGTGCTGCAGCGCGTCTTCGATGCTGGTACCGACGAGCAGGCCTTCCGTGACTGGTGGTGGTTCCAGGGGCAGCCGCTGATGGACTGGGCGACCTGGTGCGCGCTGGCCGACCAGCACGGCCCGGACTGGCACAGCTGGCCCCGGGAGCTGCAGGACCCGCGCGGTGCGGCCGTCCGGGACTTCGCGGCCGCCCGGGACCGGGAGATCGCCTTCCACGCCTGGCTGCAGTGGCTGCTGGACGTCCAGCTGCGGGCGGCCACCGAGGGCATCACGGTCATCCAGGACCTGCCCATCGGCGTCGCCGGCGGCGGGGCCGACGCCTGGGCCTGGCAGGACGTGCTCGCCCAGGGGGTGAGCGTGGGTGCCCCGCCGGACGCCTTCAACAGCCATGGCCAGGACTGGGGCTCCCCGCCGCTGGTGCCCTGGCGGTTGCAGGCGGCGGACTACGAGCCGTTCGTCCAGTCGATCCGGGCGACCATGGCCGGCGCCGGCGGGCTGCGCGTGGACCACGTGATGGGGCTGTTCCGGCTCTGGTGGGTGCCCTCGGACGGCAGCGCCGCCGACGGCGCCTACGTCCGCTACCCCTACGAGGACATGCTCGACATCGTCGCGCTGGAGAGCCACCGGGCGCAGGCCATCGTCGTCGGCGAGGACCTCGGCACCGTCGAGGCCGGCGTCCGCGAGGCCATGGCCGAGCACGGGATCCTGTCCTACAAGCTGCTCTGGTTCGAGGACGACGAACCGGCCCGGTGGCCGGCCGAGGCGATGGCCGCGGTCACCACCCACGACCTGCCGACCATCCCGGGGCTGTGGACCGGGTCCGACCTCGCCGAGCAGCGCGAGCACGGGCTGGGCACCGACCAGGAGCTGGAGCGCGGGCGTGCCTCGCTGCTCGAGCACCTGGGGAAGGTGCCGAAGAAGGCGACGCCGGCGAAGGCCGTGACCGCGGCCTACAAGCGGCTGGCCGGCGCACCCTGCACCCTGCTGTCGGCCACGCTGGACGACGCGCTCGCCGAGGAGCGCCGGCCGAACATGCCCGGCGCCGACGACCGGCCGAACTGGTGCCTCCCGCTGCCGGTGCCGACCGAGGAGCTGGCCGCGCAGCCCGGCGTGCAGTCCGTCGCCCAGGTGCTGGCGAACGGGCTGCAGCCGGCGGCGAAGCGGTCCACCAAGGCCAAGCAGGCCACGAAGGGCTGAGCCGCCCCGGGCGGCGCCTCAGCCCTGGAGGAAGGCCAGCAGGTCGGCGTTGATCGTCTCGGCCTGGGTGGTCGGCATGCCGTGCGGGAAGCCGGCGTAGGTCTTCAGCGTGCCGTTGGGGAGGAGCTCGGCGGACAGCGGCCCGGAGTCGGCGTAGGGCACGACCTGGTCGTCGTCGCCGTGCATGACCAGCACCGGCACCGTGATCTTCTCCAGGTCGTCGGTGAAGTCGGTCTGGGAGAAGGCGACGACGCCGTCGTGGTGCGCCTTGGCGCCGCCCATCATCCCCTGCCGCCACCAGTTGGCGATGATGGCCTCGACGGGTTCCACGCCGGGCCGGTTGAACCCGTAGAACGCCGTGGCGGGCAGGTTCCGGTAGAAGGCCGACCGGTTGGTGGCCACCTGCTCCTGGATGCCGTCGAAGACGCTCTTGGGCAGGCCACCGGGGTTGGCGTCGGTCTGCACCATCAGCGGGGGCACCGCGCTGATCAGCACGGCCTTGGCCACCCGGTCCTGGCCGTGCCGGGCGATGTGGCGGACGACCTCGCCACCGCCGGTCGAGTGGCCGACGTGCACCGCGTCGTGCAGGTCGAGGTGGGCGGTCAGCGCGGCCAGGTCGTCGGCGTAGTGGTCCATGTCGTGACCGTCGCCGACCTGGGTCGAGCGGCCGTGCCCCCGCCGGTCGTGGGCGATCACCCGGTAGCCGTGCCGCAGGAAGAACATCAGCTGCGCGTCCCAGTCGTCGGACGACAGCGGCCAGCCGTGGCTGAAGACGATCGGCTGGCCGGTCCCCCAGTCCTTGTAGAAGATCTCGACGCCGTCGGGGGTGGTGACGAAGGGCACGGTGGTTCTCCTCTGCGGGTGGGGGCGGTTCAACTCCGGGATGCGGCTGCGCGGGCGCCGACGCCGTTGCGGACCAGGAAGTCCAGTGCGGTGTGCGCGACCTCGGCCCAGCCGGAGTCCGCGCCCATCGAGTGGCCGCGGTCGGGGAAGGTGACCAGCTCCGTCTCCCCGGGGTTCCGCCGCTGGATCCGGTAGGCGCCGCGGACGGCCGCCTCGGGCACGGTGCGGTCCCGGCCTCCGGCGACCAGCAGCAGCGGGCCCCGCTCGCGCCGGGTGTCGACCCTCGCCTCGCTGTGCGGCGCGACGCCGGCGAAGGCGGCCTGGAACAGCGGACGGGCCGGCGAGGGGATGCCGTGGGTGGCCAGCAGGTGGTCGGACTCGGCCCGCGGGACGGCGTTGGCGAACGACCGGGCGAAGCTGTCCGGCGAGTGCGACCAGGTCCCGGTCCGCAGCCCGGGTGCGACAGCACCGGCCAGGCGGCCCGGAGCTGGGCCGGGGGCAGCGCGGGGTTGCCCCGGAACTGGGCCGGGGACAACGCGACGCACGCCCGGGTCAGCCCTCTGCCGTGCAGCTCCTGGGCGACCAGGCCGCCGAAGGAGTGGCCGACCACCACCGGCGGCGCGGGCAGCGCGGCGATGAGGGCGGCGTGGTGCTCGGTGACGTCGGCGATGCCCACGCCGGCGACCGCCTCGGGGTGCGCGCGGGTCTCCTCGGCGGTGGCCGCCTCACCGGGCCAGCCGGGGGCGATCGGCTGGTAGCCGCGGGAGGCGAACAGCTCGACCCACGGCGTCCAGCTGCTGGCGTGCAGCCAGAGCCCGTGCACGAACACCAGGGGAACAGGGGTCGGAGCGGTCACGGGGTCCTCCGCGCGAGAGCCGCGACCGGTCCGGCCACGGGCTGCCCTTCGACGCTAGGCGTCGCCGGAGGACGCCGGGTGGACCCTCCGTGCCGGGCTCCGGACCCTGGCTGCCGACCGCCCGGCCCGGCGGCCGGGACCGGGAGGAGCCTTTACACCGCCGGGCGTGCCCCTCCAGGATCGACGTCGTCCGGGCAGCGTCGCCGTGGTCCCACCCTGGGAGCGCCCGTTGGTCACCCTCCTCGACACCGACCAGCTCCCCCCAGCCGAGCGCCGTCCGGCCCAGGTCGTCGCCCGGCTCGAGGCCACGCTGGTGTCCCGCGTCCGGTTCGCCGACCCCGAGGCTGCCTCGCGCGCGCGGCTGGACGCCTGGGACGTCGGCGGGCTCCCGGTGCTGCGGGCCGACCTGGCCGGGGACCCCGTGCTGGCCCGCTCGGCGCGGGACGCCCGGGAGGACGTCGCGCCGACCGTCTCCTTCGCCGTCCAGGAGGTCGGCGTGGGCATGCAGGAGCAGTCCGGCGCCCGGCGGACGGTGCCGCGCGGCGGTCTGGTGCTCACCGAGGTCGCCTCGCCCTACGAGTACCGCTGGGTCGGCCACGGGGTGTGCCGCGCCGTGCAGGTGCCGGTGAGCCGGCTCGGGCTGCCGGTCGACGACGTCCGCCGGGCCCTGCCGCTCGCGCACCGCAGCCCGCTCTACGGACTGGTCCGCGCCCATCTCACCGAGGTCACCCGCGACGCCGAGCGGCTGGCCGAGGAGCCGCTGGTGCACGCGCTGGCCTCCGCCACGGTCGACCTGGCCCGGGCACTGCTCGCCTCGGCCGCCGGCCCGGCGCGGTCGGTGGACGACGTGGCCGCCGAGACGCTGCTGACCCGGGTGCGCAGCTACGTCCGACAGCACCTCACCGACCCGGGCCTGGACGCCGGGCAGGTCGCCGCCGCGCACGCCATCTCGGTGCGCCAGCTCTACCGGGTGTGCGCCGCGGCGCACGTCAGCCTGGAGCAGTGGATCATCCACCAGCGGCTGGAGGGCGCCCGGGCCGAGCTGGCCGCCCCCCGCAGCCGGGACCGCTCGATCGCGGTGATCGCCCGGCGCTGGGGGTTCACCGACCCGTCCTACTTCAGCCGCCGCTTCCGGGCGGCCTTCGGGCTCACGCCGCGCGACTGGCGGCGGATGGGGGCCGGCGCGGTGGCGCTCCCCCGGCCGCGCACGGAGCTGGACCTCACCGCCGCCCGACCGGGCCCGCCCGCCGCGCCCTGACCCGCGTCCTCGCTCTCCGCGCGGGAAGCGCATCCGGCGTCAGGTCGAACAGGTGTTCGACCGCGTGAGAGCATCGTGCGGTGGCGGGCGGGATGAACCGGGGGCAGCACGGCGGGTCGCTGGCCGACCGCGCCGCCCGCTCCGGTGTGCCCGCCCCTCCTCCACCGCCCGATCCGCCACCGGCCCGCCGGCCGGCCGGAGAGGGGCACGGCCGGCACTGCTGGGTGCACGACCCACCGGACGCGCCGGGCACCTGGCCGGGGCTGCTGGTCGAGTGGCGGCAGCGGGAGGACGGCTGGCACGGCCGGGTGGCCTACACCGTCGTCGGGGTCCACGGCCCGGTGCTGGTGGAGGCGTGGCTCCCGGCCGAGCAGCTCAAGCAGGGCTGACCGGGGCCGGCGCCGTTTGCGGAGGCACCGGTCCGGGATACCGCCAGAGCATGACCAGCGCACACGACGAACCGACCCTCGACGACGTGATCGTCCCCGAGGAGCCCGTGGTCCGGGACCGCACCGAGCACGCCAAGGACCCGCACCTGTCCGACGAGGTGCTCGAGCACCGCACCGAGCTCGAGCGGCAGGCCGTGCAGTCCGACGACGCCGCCCCGGCCGGGGCCTACGAGCACGACGCGACCGAGGCCTGATGGTCCGCCCCCTGGGCGCCGCTGCTCAGGGGCGCTCCAGGGAGCGTGTCCGGCCGAGCACCAGGCTGAGCACCAGCGCGCCGAGCGTCGCGCCACCTGCCAGCACGGCGACCCCGGACCACCCGGCGTCGGACCACGCCCTCCCGGCGAGTGTGCCGCCGACCGACGACCCGACGTAGTACCAGAACGAGTACAGCGACGCGGCCTGCCCGACCGCCCGGCCACCGAGCTGGGCCCGCGCCGCCACCCAGCCACTGGCGACGCCGTGCGCGGCGAAGAAGCCGACGGTCAGCACGCACAGGCCGGCGATCACGCACCACAGCGGAGCGGGCAGGGTGAGCACGATGCCGGCGCCCATCAGCGCCACCGTGCCCGGCACGACCAGCCGGCGACCGAACCGGTCGGCCAGCCAGCCGGCGGTCGGAGAGCTCACCGAGCCGAGCAGGTAGGCCAGGAACACCAGCCCGACCAGCGCCGGGGACAGCGAGTACGGCGCAGCCTCCAGCCGGAAGGTGGCCGCGTTGTAGACGGCCACGTTCGCGGCCATCACCAGCGCGGCGATCCCGTACAGGGCCAGCAGCGCCGGGTCGGTGAACGCCGCGCCCAGCTGCCGCAGCAGCCGGCCCTCGCGCGGCACCCGGGTGAACCGGCGGGACGCCGGGAGCAGCAGCCGGACGGCGACCGCGCAGCCCACCGCCAGGGCGGCCACGCCGGCCAGCGCCGTCCGCCAGCCGCCCAGCTCGGTGAGGAAGCCGCTGATCAGCCGGCCGGAGAGCCCGCCGATCGCGGTGCCGCTGACGTACAGCCCGATCGCCCGGGAGCTCACCCCCGCGTGCAGCTCCTCGCGCAGGTAGGCCACGGCCACCGCCGGCAGCCCGGCCAGCGCGAAGCCCTGCAGGCCGCGCAGCACCAGCAGCACCCACCAGGACGGCGCCAGCGCGATGAGCACCGCCAGCACCGCGGCGGAGGCGAGGCTGGCCTGCAGGATGCCGGTCCGGCCGCGCCGGTCGGAGACGGGCCCGAGCACCAGCAGACCGACGGCGAGGGCACCGGTGCTGATCGAGATGGCCAGCGTCGAGGCCGCCGGGGAGACGCCGAACGAGCGGGTCAGCTCCGGCAGCAGCGCCTGCGGCGCGTACAGCGTCGCGAACACCGCGATCCCGGCCAGGAACACCGCGACCGCCGCCCGTCGGAAGCCGGGTTCACCGACCTGGTGGCCCGCCCACTCCTCGGTCACGCCCTGCAGCCTGCTCCTGTGAGCGGGCCCACCCGGGCAGCGGTCAGGAGGCCTGGTCGGTGACCAGGTCGAGGGTGACCGACTCCAGCGCCTCGGCGGCCACCGCGGCGTCGTCGAAGGGGACCGGGGCGCCGTCGTCGGTCATCGTCGTCTCGTGCCCGCGGCCGACGACGAGCACGACGTCCCGCGGGCCCGCGGCGAGCACGGCCCCGCTGATGGCCGCCCGGCGGTCCAGCACGGTCCGCACGGTCGCGTCGCCGCCGTCCAGCCCCACCCGCAGCTCCTCGACGATGGCCTCCGGCCGCTCCCCGTGGCTGCCCTCGTTGGTCAGCCACACCTCGTCGGCCGCGCGGGCCGAGACGCCGAGACCCTGGCGCTTGTACCGGTCCCGCCGCCCCCGCGCGCCGAGCACGAGGTGCACCCGGCCCGCCGGGCCGGTCAGGTCCCGCGCCGTCTGCAGCGTGGCGGCCAGCGCGCCGGGCGTGTGCGCGTAGTCGACCACCACCAGCGGGCCACCCGGGCTGCGCAGCAGGGTGTTCCGGCCGGCGGGCGGAGCGGTGGCGGCGATCCCCGCCGCGACCGTCGCCCAGTCCAGGCCGAGCGACCGGCCGGTGGCCCAGGCGGCGGCGAGGTTGCCCACGTGCACCCGGCCGACCAGCGGCGAGCGCACCCAGTAGCGGTCCTCGCGGTCCTCGACGACCAGGTCGGTGCCCCGCGGCCCGGTGCGCCAGCGGACCACCCGGACGTCGGCCTCGAGGTCCGGGCGGGTGGTCACCCGGGTGACCGGTACCCGCGTCTGGTCGGCCAGCCGGGCGCCCCAGGGCTCGTCGACGACGATCACCGCGCTGTCGGCCCGCTCCGGGGTGAACAGCCGCGCCTTGCTGGCCCAGTACTGCTCGATGGTGCCGTGGTGGTCGAGGTGGTCCTCCTCGAAGCCGGTGAAGACCGCGACCTGGACGTGCACGCCGTCCACCCGGCCGACGTCCAGCGCGATCGACGACGCCTCGACCACGGCACTGGTCGCACCGGCGTCGAGCATCCAGCGCAGCAGGCCGTGCAGCTCGGGCGCCTCCGGCGTGGTCAGCCGGGTGCTGCGCTCCTGGCCGCCCACCCGCGCGCCCAGCGTGGTGACCACCCCCGCGCACTCGCCGGCGGCCGCCAGCACGCCGCGGACCAGCGTGCTCGTCGTCGTCTTGCCGTTGCTGCCGGTGACCCCCACCAGCCGCAGCTGGTCCGCCGGGTCGCCGGCGAGCAGGGCGCCGAGCGGTCCGAGCACGGCCCGGACCGAGGGCACCTGCAGCTGCGGCGCGCCACCGGTCACCGGCCGGTCGACCAACAGCGCGGCGGCACCGGCGGCCAGCGCCTGCTCGGCGAAACGGTGCCCGTCGCTCCCCTGCCCGCGCACGCAGGCGAACAGGCAGCCCGGCGTCACCGCCCGGGAATCGGTGACGAGCCCGTGCACCCGCAGGCCGGGAGCCGTCGCTCCCGAGGCGGTGACCGGTCCGGCGGCCACCGCCCGCGCCCGCTGCTCGACGGCCTGCCAGGGGACCACGGGGAACGCCACCCAGGGAACGCTAAGCCGGAACGCGGAGGTCGGCAGCGCGAGATCCGGACGTGCGCAACCGGTGAGGTCGGGTGACCGCGGCCCGCCGGGGGCTGGTTGGCTGGGCGGGTGCCGCGACTGGAGCCCGGGGACGTCGCCTGCTGGGTGCTCAAGAGCCGGGCGGCGCCGGAGGAGATCGCGCCCGGCTGGCGGCCGGGCAGCGACCACGCGCTCGACCGGTGCGTCCGCCGCTCCTACCGGCTGGAGCTGATGACCCCCGGCCAGCCCTGCCTGCTGTGGGTCAGCGGCGCGCACCAGCCGGGGGTGCACGCGCTGGGTGAGGTGACCGCCGCCGTGGCCGAGGGCGCGGGCGGCCCGGTGGTCGGCGTCCGGCTGACCCGGCTCGCGGAGCCGGTCGCCCGCACCGAACTGCTCGCCTCCCCGGCGGCCCGGGACGCGGAGGTGCTGCGGATGCCGGCCGGCAGCAACCCGTCGTGGCTGTCGGCCGCGCAGTACGCCGCCGTCCTCGGCCTGCTCGGGCCGGTCAGGAGCCCCGCGGCGCGTACATGATCAGGGCGACGCCGACCAGGCAGACCAGCGCGCCGCCGACGTCCCACCGGTCGGGCCGGAAGCCGTCGGCCACCGCCGCCCAGACCAGCGACCCGACGATGAAGACGCCGCCGTAGGCCGCCAGCACCCGGCCGAACGCCGCGTCGGGCTGCGCTGTCGCCACCACGCCGTACAGGGCCAGCGCGACGGCACCGGCGCCCACCCATGCCCAGCCGCGGTGCTCGCGGAGGCCCTGCCAGACCAGCCAGGCGCCAGCGATCTCCAGGACCGCGGCGAGCAGGAACAGGGCGATGGAACGGGCGGTCACGCGGGACACTCTGCCGCCTGCACAGCGGGGGCTGGGACGATGGCTCCTCGTGACAGACAGCCGGTACCGGTGGGGCGGACTCGCCTGGGTCCTGACGTGTCAGTTCTTCGTCGTCGAGGCGATCACGGCCGCGCGGTACGGCGGTTACTCGTACTCCGCCGACGTGATCAGCGACCTGGGGACGGCGGACTCCGCCGCCCGCCTGCTCATGAACGGCTCGTTCGTGCTGCAGGGCGTGCTCATCGCCGCCGGCGTCCTGCTGCTGGGGCCCGGGCTCGCCGGCAACGGGGGGCGGCTGGCCCGGGTGCTGCTCGTGCTCGCCGGCCTCGGCGTGCTGCTGGTGGGGCTGTTCCCCTCCGACGGCAACGCCACGGTGCACGAGGTCGCCGCCGGCGTGCACCTGCTGGCCGGGGCGGTCGGGCTGATCGCGCTGGCCTACGCGGTGCGACCCCGGTCCGAGGGCCTGGGCACCACCCTCGCCCTCCTCGGCCTGCTGGGGGTCATCGGCACGATCTTCTTCGGCTCGGCGGTCTTCCTCGGTCTGGGCGAAGGGGGCATGGAACGGGTCGCCGCCTACGTCATCCCGATCGGGCTGGTCATGGCGGGGGTCGCCCTGTGGCGGCAGAAGGACGACTGGCTGGCGCTCACCAACGCCGACGGCACCCCCAGCCGCCGGCAGCTGCGGGAGGACGCCCGGATCGAGCGCGCCCAGCGGGCGGCCGAGCGGCTGCGCCCTACGCCGAGCAGCTCATCGCTCGCCCCGGGGTGGTGGCCGAGGTCTTCGGCACCTCCCCCGCCGTGGGCGACCCCGAGGTGGACCGCCAGATCAGCGAGGACCGGGCCCAGGAGGTCGCCAACC
>NZ_SJEX01000121.1 GCF_005930495.1 Modestobacter excelsi
CGCCTCGGCGGTGGGCTGGGCGGGCTCGACCGGGCCGGGGCCCACCTCGGCGGGCGTGCCCTCGGTCAGCCGCAGCAGCTCGTCGTAGCTGGTCGGGAAGACGGTGTGCGGGTGCCCGGCGGCGGCCCACACCTGCCGGTGGCGGGCGAGCTCGACGTCGACGAGCGTGCCGATCGGCTCGGGGTGGCCGATCGGGGCGACCCCGCCGATCGCCTGCCCGGTGTGCCGGCGGACGAACTCCGGCGTCGCCCGGGTGACCGCCGGGACGCCGAGCAGGTCGGCCACCCGGGCCTCGTCGACCCGGTGCGCGCCGCTGGTGAGGACCAGCAGCGGCTCACCGCCGACGTCGAACACCAGGCTGTTGGCGATCGCGCCGACCTCCACCCCCAGCCCGGCGGCGGCGGCCGCGGCGGTCCGGGCGCTGTCGGGCAGCACGCGCACCTCGCCTGCGGCGCCGGCCGCGCGCAGCAGCTGCGCGACCTCGGCGACCCGGGGGTGCTGCGGGGTCTCCGCTGCGGTCATGCGGCGATCCTCCCACCGTCCCCCGCCTGTCGTGCCACCCGGGACGGCGGCCGGTGTGCGGGCTCACCGCAGGTCGGCGTCCAGCGGCCGGGCGGCGTCCGCCGCCGTGTCACGTGCGCCGGGGGACCGGTCGCCGTCGGGGGTGTCGAGCGGGTGGGCGATCTCGTCGGTGCCCAGCCGGGCGGCGGCGATGGCGAGCACGGCCAGCAGGGGCGGCACGCCACCGGCGAGGGCGAAGGTCGCGGCGACGCCGATCTGCTCGCTCACCGGGCCCGTCAGCGCCATGGACAGCGGCATGAAGGCCAGCGAGACGAAGAAGTCCAGGCTCGAGACGCGGCCCAGCATCGCCGGCGGGACCCGGCGCTGCAGCAGCGTGCCCCAGATGACGGTGGCGCCCTCGAAGGTGGCACCGACCACGGCCGCGGCGACCACCATGACCCACAGGTGGGTCGCCACCCCGAAGAGCGCCAGCGGCAGGCAGCCCGCGCCCCAGCACATGATCATCACCGTCAGGTAGCGACGCGGCAGCCGGCGCGAGGCGACGACGAGGGAGCCCGCCGCGCCGGCGATGCCGAAGGCGGCCAGCACCAGCGAGTGCTCGGTCGGGCCGCCGCCGACCTGCTCGCGGACGGCGAAGGGGGTGAGCACCTCCAGCGGGCCGATCACCACCAGCACGAGCACCGAGGCGAACAGCAGCGTCGCGAGCAGCCAGGGCGTCGCGGCCATGTACGCGAAACCGGCGCGGATGTCGACCAGCAGCGCGACGACCGGGTGCCGCGCCCGCCCGCCGGCCGCCGCGTCCTGCGCGGCCTCGGCGGCGAGGTCGCGGCGCAGCGGGGTCGCCGGCAGCCCGAGCAGCGCCAGGACGGCGCCGAGCGCGGCCACCGCGGTGGCGAGCAGCGCCACCCCGGGGGAGGTGGCCGCCACGATCCCGCCGGCCACGGCAGGGCCTGCCGCCTGCGTCAGCAGGGGCCGCAGGAAGCCCTCCAGGCCGTTGGCCGGGAGCAGGTCGTCGGCCGGCAGCAACGCCGGGACCAGCGCCGAGTACGCCGGGTAGTAGAGCCCCTGGGCCAGCCCGACGAGCAGCGAGGCGACCGCCAGGTGCCACACCTGCAGCAGCCCGGACAGCGAGAGCGCGGCGACCGACGAGGTCGCGGTCAGCTCGATCAGGGCGACGGCGATGAGGATCGGCCGCTGGGGCACGCGGTCGGCCAGGGCGCCACCGAGCAGCGTGGTGAGCAGCATGCCGACGGCCATGCCGGTGTTGACCAGGGACAGCGCGGCCGGTCCGCCGCCGAGCTCGATCACCTGCCAGACCACGGCCAGCAGGTAGAGCCCGGTCGAGGTGAGGGACAGGACGAGTGCGGTGGCCAGCCACCGGTACCCGGGGTGCCGGAGTGGGCTCAGCGCCCGCGGCAGGGCCGGCACGGGTTCCTCCTGCTGGTGGACGTGCCCGACGGTCGGCAGGCCGTACCAGTCGACCGCGCTCCGGGGCCGGGGTGCAACGGAGTTACCGGTCGGTGCAGTGGCTGCAACGACACGTGCCCGGACGGGCTCGGGTCGGCTTGACGCCCCTGGCGTGGTCCGGTCTACTTCACGGTGTTCGAACACCTGTTCGAACACCGTGGAGCCGTCCACCGACCCGGGCCACCCGTGCACCTCGGTGTGCGGGTGCTTCCCCGCCGGGTCGGGCGACGGTGCCACGGGTGGGGGCTGAGAGTGCGGGAGTCTGTCATGAGCCGGGTGCTCGTCGGGGCCGGAGGCCGCGTCGGTGAAGAGGTGCAGGTCGAGCAGGGGCCGTCGGGGCCGGCCCAGTTCTGGCGCGGCCAGACGCGCTACGTCGTGGGTGAGCTGCTCGACTCCTGGGTGGAGACCGCACCGTGGTGGCAGGCCGACCCCGCCGGTGGGGCGTCGGCGGAGCTGGTCGCCACCCGGCAGGTCTGGCGGGTGGAGGCGGTCCGCGCCGGGCGGTCCCGGATGAGCTTCGCCGGGGTGTTCGACCTGTCCTGGGAGCCGACGGTCAACCAGTGGCTGCTCGTCCGGGCGCACGACTGATGGGCGCCGCGCGCGTCATGTCCTACGACGACCGGCCCGCCGAGGGCCAGCTCCCGTTGCCCCCGCCGCTCCCGGCCGTCGCCGCCCAGCTGCTCGGGCAGGCCCACCGCGGGCTGGCCGAGGCCGCGACCTGCCCCGACGCCGGCTGGCGCTACGCCACCGCCCACCTGGCCGCGCTCCGCGGTGCGGCCGCGGTGCTCGCTGCCCGCACCCAGCCCGAGCCGGGGCGCCGCCGACCGCGCAGCGCCTGGGTGCTCATCGGCCAGGTCGCGCCGGAGCTGGGCGAGTGGGCGGCGTTCTTCGCCGCCGGTGCGGCCAAGCGGGCTGCGGCCGAGGCCGGGCTCTCCTCCGCGGTCACCGAGCGGGAGGCCGACGACCTGGTCCGCGACGTCACCACGTTCCTCGGCGTCGTCGAGACGTCGATCAGCAGGGCGGTGCCACCGCAGTCCCCGGCCCGCCTCCGGTCGATGGACTCACGTCCCCGCCGTCCGGCCGGGCGCTCGGGCTCGTGAGCGAGCTCACGAGCTCACGCACAGGCACAGGAGCAGTGCGAGCGCGTCCGGTGAGCGCCAGCGAGCCGGGCTCGTGAGCGACCCCTTCGTCCACCTGCACGTCGCGTCCGGGTACTCGATGCGGCACGGCGCCAACCACCCGGCCGACCTCGTCGCCCGGGCGGCCGAGCACGGCATGGGCGCCCTGGCGCTGACCGACCGGGACGGCCTGTACGGGGCGGTGAAGTTCGCCGTCGCCTGCCGGACGGCGGGGATCCGGCCGCTGTTCGGGGTCGACCTCGCCGTCGACCCCGGAGCCGGCGGGGAGCCGGGCCGGGTCCGGGCCGCCGACCTGCACCGGGCGCGGCACCCGGTCGGGCGCCGGGCACCGGCCCGCGGTGGCGCCAGCGTCGACCCACGGCTGCCGCGGGTCACCTTCCTCGCCAAGGACGGCGCCGGCTGGGCGTCGCTGTGCCGGCTGACCAGCGCCACCCACCTGGGCGGCACCCGCGGGGAGCCGGTCAGCTCGCTGCCGCTGGCCGCCGCGCACGCCACCGGGCTGCTGGCCCTGCTGGGGCCGGGGTCCTCGGTGGGCCGGGCGCTGGCGGAGGGCAACGCCGACCTGGCGCGCGCCCGGCTGGCGGCCTGGCAGGCGGTGTTCGGTCGTGGTCAGCTCGCCCTCGAGGTGGTGCACCACCGCGGCCAGGGCGACCGGTCCCGGGCCCAGGCGCTGCTGCGGTTCGCCGCCGAGACCGGGGTGCCGGCGGTGCTCACCAACGCGGTCCGCTACGTCGACGCCCTCGACGCGCCCACCGCCGACGTGCTGGACGCCAGCCGCCGGCTGGTGCCGCTGGGCCAGCGGCACGTCGACCGGCGCACGGCCGAGGGGTACCTGAAGTCGGGCAAGGAGATGGCCGACCTCGCCGAGGAGCTGGCCGGCCCTGACCGGGACGCCGCCCGGCGGCTGCTGGCCACCACCGCCGGCATCGCCGAGCAGTGCGCGGTCGACGTGCGCGCGGACCTGGGCATCGGCACCGTGCGCTACCCCGAGCTGGACGTGGTCACCACGCCGGCCGAGCGCGGGATGAGTCCCTCGGGGGTGCTGCGGGCGCGCTGCGAGGCGGGCTTCGGCCGGCGGGCGATGACGCCGTCGGCCGCGGTGCGCGAGCGGCTGGAGGACGAGCTGGCGGTCATCGACGAGCTCGGCTACCCCTCCTACTTCCTCACCGTCGCCGACGTGGTCACGCTGATAAAGGAGCTGCGGGTGCGGGCGGCGGCCCGCGGGTCGGGTGCCGGCAGCCTGGTCACCTACCTGCTGGGCATCTCCGACGTCGACCCGATCCGCTACGGCCTGCTGATGGAGCGCTTCCTCTCCCCGCTGCGCCACCAGCTGCCCGACATCGACATCGACGTCGAGTCCGCCCGGCGGATGGAGGTCTACGACGCGGTGATCGCGCGCTTCGGTGCACACCGGGTCAGCTGCATCTCGATGATGGACACCTACCGGGTGCGGCACGCGATCCGCGACGTGGGGGCGGCGCTGGGGCTCCCGCCGGCGGAGGTCGACGCGGTGGCCAAGGCGTTCCCGCACGTCCGGGCCAACCAGGTGCACGCCGCGCTGCGTGACCTGCCGGAGCTGCGGGCCAGCCGGATGGGCTCGCGGCGGGGCGGCGGCAGCGGTGACCTGGACCTGGTGTTCGACCTGGTGGCCAGGCTCGACGGGCTGCCCCGGCACATCGCCCTGCACCCGTGCGGGGTGCTGCTGTCCGACGCGACGCTGCTGGACCGCACCCCGGTGGAGAACAGCTACCTGGGCTACCCGATGAGCCAGTTCGACAAGGACGACGTCGAGGAGCTCGGGCTGCTCAAGCTGGACCTGCTGGGCATCCGCATGCAGTCGGCGATCGCGCACGCAATGGACGAGGTGGCCCGGGTCGACGGGGAGCAGGTGGACATCGACGCCGTGCCCCGGGACGACCCAGCCACCTTCGAGCTGATCCGCAGCACCCGGACGCTGGGCATGTTCCAGATCGAGTCCCCGGGGCAGCGCGAGCTGGTCGGCAAGTTCGGCCCGCAGACCTTCGAGGACCTCATCGTCGACATCTCGCTGTTCCGGCCCGGCCCGGTCAAGAGCGACATGGTCACCCCGTTCCTGATGGCCCGGAACGGCTGGCGTGACCCGGTGTACCTGCACCCGGCGCTCGAGCCGGCGCTGGAGCAGACCGCCGGGGTGGTGGTCTTCCACGAGCAGGTGCTGATGATCGTGTCCGCGATGACCGGCTGCTCGCTGGCCGAGGCCGACGAGGTGCGCCGGGCGCTGGGGGAGAGGGACGCGCACCCCGAGGTGAGGGCCTGGTTCGCCCCCCGGGCGTTGGAGGAGGGCTTCGCCGCCGAGGTGGTGGAGAAGGTGTGGGAGGTGCTGGTCGCCTTCGGCTCCTTCGGGTTCTGCAAGGCCCACGCTGCGGCGTTCGCGCTGCCCACCTACCAGTCGGCCTGGCTGAAGACGCACCACACCGCGGCCTTCCTGGCCGGGGTGCTCACCCACGACCCGGGCATGTACCCCAAGCGGCTGATCCTCGACGACGCCCGCAACTTCGGCGTGCGGGTGCTGGGCCTGGACGTCAACGCCTCGACCGGCACGTTCCGGGTGGAACGGGTGGCCGACGAGCCGGACGATGACGGCGGCAGCGGGTGGTCGCGGCCGGCCTGGATGCCGGCGTCGATGCCCGATCCGGCCCGGTACGGCATCCGGCTGTCGCTGGCCGACGTCAAGGGCATCACCGACGACGAGGTCGCCCGGATCGTCGCCGGTCAGCCCTACCGCTCGCTCGCGGACTTCTGGAGCCGGGCGGGGGTGTCCCGGCCGGTGGTGGAGCGGCTGGTGCTCGCCGGCGGCTTCGACTCCGTCTACGGCTTCGGGGTGCGGGACAGCGAGGCCGGCCGGCCGACCCGCCGGCGGGAGCAGCTGACCCGCCGCGACCTGCTGCTGCAGATCGGCGAGCTGGACCGCTGGAGCCGCAGCGGCGCCCGGGCGAGCAGCACCGGGCAGCTCGGGCTGGAGCTGTTCGGCGCCGGCACGGGTCCCGACGAGGAACCGGGGCTGTTCGACGCCCCCGGTGCCGACGGCAGGATGCCGGAGTTCGTCAGCTCCGGGCTGCCGGAGTTCACCGACGCCGAGCGGGTGCGGGCCGAGCTGGAGGTGCTCGGGCTGGACGCCAGCCGGCACGTCGTGGAGTTCTACCGGCCGTTCCTGGCCGCGCTGGGCGCGGTGCCGGCGGGTGAGCTGCTGGGCTGCCGCAGCGGGGCCGAGGTGCTGGTCGGCGGGGTGAAGGTGGCCACCCAGACCCCGCCGATCCGGTCCGGCCGGCGGGTGGTGTTCGTGACCCTGGACGACGGCACCGGGTGCGCGGACTCGACCTTCTTCGAGGACGTGCAGGGACCGTACGCAGCAACGGTCTTCCACTCCTGGCTGCTGGTCGTCCGCGGGGTGATGCGCCGGACGGGGCCGCGCGGGGTGTCGATGCGGGCCACCGGGGCGTGGGAGCTGCCGGCGCTGCACGAGGCGTGGGAGACCGGCGGGCTGGACGCGGTCGCCGAGCTGATGGCGGCCCCGGGCAGCTACACCGAGCAGGCGATCGCCGGGGCGGCGGCGTCGCACGGGCCGCGACCGGTGGTGGTGCGGCCGGTGCTGGTGCATCCGACCGGGTTCCGGATGTCGCCCTACGCCGACATCAAGCCGGCCGGGGAGGACGCCGCGACGGCCGCCCGCCGCGCGGCGTCCGGACCGCCGCGGAAGCTGTGGCACTCCAGCCCCGGCAGCTCCGGCCACTGATGGCGGACCACTGCCGGAGGGACAGCGCCGTCGAGCACCACCAGCGCGGCCGCGGGACCGGGAGGGCGCCCAGCCGACGTCGGTGGCCGCCCTCCTCGAGGGTCGCGGCTCAGCCGGTCTGGCCGGGCGGTGCGTAGTCCGGCCGCAGCTGGGCAGCGCGGTCGAGCTGCTCGGGCGAGAGCAGGACGATCGTGCGCGCGCGCACCGCGCCCGAGCCGCTCACGGTGAGCGCCACAGCTGCGGCGGACTCGCTGTCCGGCATGTCGACGATCACGTAGACGTCGTCGCCGCCGAAGCCGAAGTCGAACGTCTCGATCCGACCACCGAGGGCGGAGACCATCTTCTCCACCGCTGTCCTGCGGGCCGATCCACCCGCGGCCATGAGGCCCCGGGCTCCCTCCGCCGAGTAGTTCCCGATGACCATGAACCTGGGCATGGGTGCTCCTTTCGGACGACCCCCGCTCGCCGGCGATGCTCCTCACCCGTCCGGGCACGCACAACGGTGGTCCGCACGCCTCACGCGGCGGCGGCGCGGCCGCTACCCACCGGCAACCGCGCGCGGTCGAGGGTGACGACGATCCGAGCGGTCCCCGGTCCCCGGTCCCACCCGGTGGACGGCGACCCGGGGAGGTCGCCACTAGGCTCCGGCAGGTGCCCGCGCCCGACTCCGCCCTCGCGCAGCCCCCTGCCCGGACGGCCGCGATCTGGGCCGCGCTCGACCCCGTCGTCACCGGCTCCCCGCTGCAGGTGCTCGACGTCGGTGGCGGCAGCGGGATGTTCGCCGTCCCGCTGGCCGAGCTGGGCCACCAGGTCACCGTGGTCGACCCCAGCGCCGACGCGCTGGCCACCCTGCACCGCCGGGCCGCGACCGCGGGTGTCGGCGAGCGGGTCCGCGGCGTCCAGGGCGACGGCGACCGGATGCCCACCGCGCTGCCCTCGGCGGACCTGTTCGACCTGGTGCTCTGCCACTTCGTCCTCGAGGTCGTCGACGACCCGGCCAGCACGCTGCAGCAGATCGCCGGTGTCCTCCGCCCCGGTGGCCGGCTCTCCACCGCCTCGGCGAACCGGGCCGGCGCCGTGCTCGGCCGTGCTGTCGGCGGCCACCCGGTCGAGGCGCGCGCCCTGCTCACCGGGCAGGACCCGGCTCCGGCCCGCGGCGGACCGGCCCGCCGCCGGTTCAGCCCCGAGGAGCTGCTCACCCTGCTCGCCGGCGCCGGCCTGGAGCCGGGGGAGTGGCGCGGCGTCTCCGTCGTCACCGACCTGCTCGGCGCCTCCACCGGTGCCGACGCCGACGCGCTGCGTGCCCTGGAGCTCACGCTGGCGACCACGTCGCCCTACCGGGACGTCGCGACCGGGCTGCACGTGCTGGCCGTCCGCCCGTGACGGTCCCGCCCGACGACTTCGCGGTCCCCGCCTACGGCGCGAACACCCTCGCCGACGTGCTGCCCAGCGTCGCGACCGCGCTCGGTGTGCCGGTCCGCCGCGGCGACCTGCCGGCCGACCCGCTGGACCTGACGCCCGCCCTCGGCGGCGCGCGCCGGGTCGCCGTCCTGCTGGTCGACGGTCTGGGCGCCGAGCTGCTGGCCGAGCACCGCGACGAGGCGCCGGTGCTCAACGCGCTCGGCACCCCGGCGGGGGTGCTGTCGGCTCCCTGCCCGAGCACCACCCCGGTCAGCCTCGCCACGCTGGGCACCGGGCTGCCGCCGGGCGGCCACGGCGTGCTCGGCTTCGTGACCGAGGTGCCCGGCGAGGGCCGCACCCTCAACCACGTCCACTGGGGCGACGACCCCGACCCGCTGCAGTGGCAGGCCCAGCCGACGGTCTTCGAGCAGGCCACCGCGCACGGCGTCACGTGCACCGCGGTCGGCCCGCACGCCTTCGCCCGCTCCGGGCTGACCCGGGCGGCCTACCGCGGCGCCGACTACGCCAACGCCTACAGCCCCGGCGACCTGGTCGGGGTCGTGCACGCCGCCCTGGCCGCCGGCGACCGCAGCCTGGTCTACGGCTACACCCCCGAGCTCGACCTCACCGGTCACGTCCGCGGGGTCGACTCCGCGAGCTGGCGGCACCAGCTCGGCGTCGTCGACCGGATGGTCGAGCAGCTCGCCGCTGGACTGCCCGACGACGCCGTCCTGCTGGTCACCGCCGACCACGGCATGGTCGACGTGCCGGCCGGCACCCGGCTGGACGTGGGGGAGGAGCCCGGCCTGACCGACGGCGTGCGGCTGGTCACCGGCGAGCCCCGCGCCCGGTACGTGCACACCGAGCCCGGTGCCGCCGACGACGTCCTCGCCACCTGGCGGTCGGTGCTCGGCCACCGCGCCTGGGTGGTCAGCCGGGCGGAGGCGATCGCCAGCGGGGTCTTCGGGGACGTCCAGGAGCAGCTGGCCGACCGGATCGGTGACGTGGTCGCGCTGGCCCGCAGCAGCTGGGCGTTCACCGACATGGCGACCGAGCCGCACACCTCGCTGCTGGCGGCCTTCCACGGCTCGCTCACCTCGGCCGAGCTGGCCGTCCCGCTGCTCGCCGCCCGCGGTCGTGCGCTGGACTGAGGCTCAGACCGGGGCGATGACCCGCAGCGCCAGCGGGTGCCAGCTGCGCCAGTGGCCCGGCAGCGCGGCCGAGCAGGTCAGCCGCTCCGCGGTGTCGGACAGCCGGCTCTCCACGGTGACGACCACGTCCCCCTCCGGGCCGGTGAGGACGACGTCGAAGCGCTCGACGCCCGGCGCCGGCGCCGGCAGGGCCCGGACCCGCCGCACCGGGAGGTCGGCCACGCCGAGCAGCCCGAGCTCCTGGCGGGCGGCGTGCTGCGCCGCCTGGGCCGCCGGTGTCAGGCCGGACCGGCCGCGCAGCAACGGCAGCACCACCTGGCCGGCGGCGGAGGCGGCGACCAGCCCGCCGCCGTCCTCGGGCACCTGCCCGTAGACCAGCCCCCACGGCAGGACGACGACGTTCGCGGCGAACCGGTCACCGCCCAGGTGGCTGGTCTCCCAGACGTCGGCCGGGCCGCCGGCCGGGAGGGCGCGGGCCAGCGGGCGGCCGCGGACGGCGCAGCAGACGTCGTGCGCGCCGTGCGTGCACACCAGGTAGGTCGGCGCCCGGGTCGGCGTGCCGACCGACCCGTCCCACGGCAGCTGCAGCAGGTCGGCGTCGGACTCGCGGGTGGACCACCAGACCGTCTCCACCCCGGGCGTGGTGTCCGCGACCGCCCAGCGCCGGCCGGAGTCCGACAGCCGGCCCCCGGCGCGGCGCACCAGCTGGATGCGCATGCCCAGCTCGCGGGCGCGGGCAGCCAGCCGGGACGCCACCCGCCGGTCGAACCGGGACTCCAGCAGCGCGTCCCGGCCCCACGGCCCCGGCTGCTCGACCAGCAGCCAGCGCCGGGCCGGTGGCGCGGTCGCCACCGAGGAGTCGCCGCGCAGCAGCGCCTGGACCGAGCAGCGCGCCGCGTCCAGCCGGCCGACGGGGGTCGAGCGGGGGGCGGGGG
>NZ_SJEX01000122.1 GCF_005930495.1 Modestobacter excelsi
GGACCAGCCGGGTTGCTCTGGTCCCAGCCTCCGGGAACGCGCCACCCGGCAGCCCTCATCGAACGAGACCTCGGGCCCCTCCCCGCGGGCCGAGCCAGCTGAGGCCCGCCTGACAGCGAAGGGCGAGGGACCTCGTGGGTGCGATGCGGGACGCTCGGCGGCTCCTGCAAAGCACCCGGAGGTCCATCGCCGGACCACGATCAGTCTTCGATCGGAGACCGTGCAACGAACCTGCCCAGGCAGTCCAGCTAGCCCGCTCGGACCCCACTGCCAGCAGTACGACGCGGTCTCAACCGACGAAGCTGCCACCGTTGGCGTCGATGACGGCTCCCGTCACGAACGACGACCCCTCGGACGCCAGGAAGGAGGCCACCGCGCCGATCTCATCGATCCTGCCCGTCCGACCGAGGAGGAACTCCTTGCGGGCGGCAACGCGTTCGTCGGCCGCCGCTGCGGCCTCGGCAGGGGTCTCGATCCGCCCCGGGGCGATGCAGTTGGCGGTGACACCCTTTACGCCGAACTCCGCCGCAACCGCACGCGTCAGACCGACCATGCCCGTCTTGGACGACGCGTACTGGGCGCCGACCACGGGCACGGCGGTGCGCGCACCGCGTGAGGCGACGTTGATAACTCGACCCCAGCCCTGCTCTGCCATCAGCGGGACGAGTCCCTTGCAGAGCAGGAACGGCACGGTGAGATTGAGGCGGAACGAATCCTCCCAGACCTCCAGAGGCAGTTCCGCGAGGCTGTACTTCCGTCCGTCGGCCTTCCTCATGTGGACGCCCGCGTTGTTCACCAGGACGTCTGCGTGACCGCGATCTGCGCGCAGGCGGTTGATGAACGCCTCGACCTGGTCCAGGTCCATCAAGTCGACGGTCTCGCCCTCCGCCGAACCGCCTCGGTCGTTCAGCTCCTGCGCCCGTACCTGTACGTCGTCGGACTTGTCCAGGAGCACGACGTGTAGGCCATCCGAGGCCAGAGCCTGACCGATGCCCCATCCGATTCCCGCTGCTCCGCCGGTGACGACCGCCAGCCGCTTCTCATGTGTCATTGCAGTCTCGCTTCCCGCTGGATTGCCTACTTGCTGGACAGTTTCTGGTCAGACGTCGCCGGAGCTGGGCTGTCAGTGCCCGCCCCCGATCGTGGGGGTGACGACGACGTTGATGGCCTTCTCACCGGGCACCTTGTTGGTCAGCAGGTCGATCGCGTAGGGCAGTTCGTCGTAACCGACCACGTGGGTCCGCATCTTGTGCAGCGGAACGGCCGCCGCCGCGACCAGCTTCGCGGCGGCCGCGTTGGCGTCGGTGCTCTGGCTCGTCGCACCGATCATGGTCACGCCTCGGGTCACCAGCTTGTCGACCGGGAAACCGTCCATGAGCCGGCTCTTGATGCCGGCCAGGACGATCCGCCCGCCCGGGCGCAGCACGTCCAGGGCATCGCTGATCGGAGCGGTGGCGTGCGGAGTCGTGTCGACCACCACGTCGACACCGCGGCCGCCGGTCAGCTCGAGCACCCTGTCCACCGTGCTCTCGGACTCGACGTCGATGACGGCATCAGCACCGAGCTCCAGGGCCAGGTCGAGCTTGTGCCGATCAGCCGTGAGTCCGGTGGTGATGACCAGGCCGGCACCCACGCTCCTGGACGCAACGACGTTGGCCAGACCGCGCTGACCGCTCCCCAGGACCAGGACCGTCGTCCCCAGGCTCACGCCGCCGGTCATCACCGCCCATTGCACACCGGCGGACAGGGTGTTCCAGAGCGTTGCGTCGAGCGCACTGACCTCATGCGGGAAGGGGTACAGGGTCGCGTTGGGGTGGACGTAGACGTAGGTCGAGTACCCACCCCACAACCCGTGCTCGTGCCACAGCGGGATCGTCCCGTAGCAGGGAAAGAACTCGAACCCTCGGCAGAGCGTCGTTTGACCACGCTGGCAGAACTCGCACACCCCACAGGCGATCATCGGGTTGACGGCGACCCTGGTCCCGATCTCGAGGTCCTTACGCTTGAGCGTCCGGGGCCCGAGGTCCTCGACGATTCCGACGATCTCGTGACCGGGGATCCGGGGGAATCGCCGGTCTCCCAGCCGTGCACGGGCACTGGGGTCTTCACCCGCGTAGGCGTCGATGTCCGTGGCGCACAGGCCGTTAGCCTCGACCCGGACCAGAGCGGCTCCGGGCGCGAGCGCCGGGATGGGGAGGTCCTCGATCTCTGCGCGGAACGGGCCGCGCTGCACGAGCGCCTGCGCCTGCGATGCCATGGTCCGCTCCTTCGTGATCGTCGATCGTTTGTCGGTGCAGATGCCGCCGTAGTGGGCGGTCCCGGTGCTGCGCCGGGCCGCCCGGGGAGCAGGGCCGACAGGCGGCTGAGCGACGAGGCACCGGGACGAGGTGACCGGACCCGGTCAGGTAGTCGTGGTCCGACGGATGTTGCGTTGGGACCGGAGCTCCAGGACCCGGGCGAACGCGATCGCGAGCACGAGCGCGGCACCGTTGAAGACGTCAGCCACCCAGACGGCCACGCCCAGCAGTTGCAGCCCGGTGATGACGACGGCCAGCAGGTAGAGCCCGATCAGGGTGCCCAGCACGTTGAACTGCCGCAGGTGGAGCATCGTCGTGCCCAAGAACGCGGCCGTGAACGGCGCCAGCAGGTATCCCCCGCCGCTGCCCGGGTCCACCGCACCCAAGGTGCCAGCCAGCAACACCCCTGCCACGGCCCCCAGGAAGGACGACGACACCAGTGCACCGGTACGCAGCCGCTTCACCCTGAGGCCGGCCAGCTGGGCTGCCGTCGGGTTCCCGCCGAGGAACAGGAGATAGCGCCCGAGCGGCAGGCGCTGGAACACCACCAGCACGACCGCTGCGAACACCCAGCCGATCCACACCGCCAGCGGCAGACCCAGCACGCGGGTGTTCGTCAAGTCCCGGATCTCCACGGGGACCGTGGCAAGTGTCTCGCCACCTGTCACCAGGTTGCTGATGCCGGCAAGCAGCGTGAGCATGCCCAGCGTCACCACGAAGCCCGACAGCTCCAGGCCGACGATGAAGAAGCTGTTGATCAGCCCCACCAGGACGCCGGTGGCCAGAACCGCGAGGACGATCACCGCAAGCGGCCATCCCATGTTTCCCATCGCCGCGACCAACGACGCGGACAGGACCATCACGGCCGCGATCGAGAGGTCGAAGTCCCCTGCCCGCAGCGGGATCGTCGCTCCGACAGCCAGCACTAGCAGCGTCGCCTGCGAGGCGATGATGATCCGGACGTTGGTACCGGTGAAGAACAGACCCGGGGCGAGGAAGCTGAACAGCACGAACGACGCCACCAACAGCAGCGGGATCGCGATCTGCGGGAGGACGCTTTCGCGGACGTCCTTCTGTGGCGGGTCGCCGGACCCGCTCGACTCGTTCGAGGCGGTCACGGTCTGCGTTTCAGCCATGATGAGCTACACCAGTTCCTTCTGGGTCCGCGGGGTGTCCTGTTGGCTCGCGACGAGCAATCGGTCCTCGGTCAGCTCCGCCTGCTGGAACTCCTCGACGATGCGGCCGTGGCGCATGATGAGGACTCGGTGCGACATGTGGGCGACCTCTTCGAAGTCGCTGGAGACGAGCAGGATGGCGGCGCCCGCTGCCGCGGCGTCCCGCACCAGCTGGAACAGCGCCTTCTTCGCTCCGGCGTCGACCCCTTGGGTGGGTTCGTGCAGGACGAGCACCTTGGGTCCCAGGTGGAGGGCGCGGGCCATCACGAGCTTCTGCTGGTTGCCGCCGCTGAACCGCGTCATGAGCTGGCGGGTGAACGGCGGCCGGACGTCGTACTCCAGCATCGTCCGTCGAGTGAACGCGCGTTCCCGCTTGGGCTGCAGCAAGCGCGAGTGGGTGAACTGCGACAGGAACGAGATGGTCAGGTTCTCCTGAGCGGTCCCAGCCGTCCACAGCGCGTCGCGGTGCCGGTTGGCCGGGACGAGCACGACGCCGGCCCTCATTGCGTCGGCGATGGAACTCCGCAGATCGCGATCGTCGACCGACACCAGGCCCGCGGTCTTCTTCTTGGACCCGTAGATGAGCTGCGGCAGGTCGTCCTGACCCATGCCGGCCAGTCCAGTGACGCTCACGACCTCACCCGGCGAGATGCTGAACGTGAGGTCGTGCACGAGGTCGGAGGTCAAGCCCCGCACTGACAGCCGTGGCGCGGAGGCCTCGGGGGTGCCGCGGTCGGGGTAGAAGGCGCCGATGCTGTAGCCGAGCATCTTCTCCACCAGGTCCGTGGTCGAGGTCTCGGACGTCTCGTAGGTGCCGACGACCGATCCGTTACGAAGCACGGTGACGCGACTGGCGACGTCGATGACCTCCTGCAGGTGGTGCGAGATCAGCAGAACGGTCACCCCGGAGTCGGCGAGTCCGCGCAGGATGGTGAGCAACCGCCTCGACTCGTCGTGGGGCAGGGCGGCCGTGGGCTCGTCGAGGATGATCAACTGGTTGCCCGAGTCGTCGCTGAGCTTGCGCAGAGCCCGCAAAACCGCGACGAGCGTGCGCTCAGCGGGCGTCAGCGACGAGACCCGCGCACGCGGATCCAACCGGAGGCCGTACTTCGCGCACAGCTCGAGGACCACAGCTCGCTCGCGCCGCCAACTCAGCGGCCACCACAGCCGCGTGCCGAACGACGAGGTGATCCCGATGTTCTCGGCGACCGTGAGGTCGTCTGCGAGACCGAGGTCCTGGTGGATGACCGTGATACCCCGAGAGCCGGCGTCGATCGGGAAGGTGACCCGCTGACCCCACAGGTCGACCGTCCCGCCGTCGTCGGGCGTGTAGACACCGGTGAGGATCTTGACCAGGGTCGACTTGCCGGAGCCGTTCTCCCCGACGAGACCGTGGATCGAACCGGCAGGGATCTCGATGTCGACGCCGTCGAGCACCCGGACGCTGTTGAAGGACTTGGAGATGCCGCGTACGCCCAGGACCGGCGTCACCGCTCGTCCTCGACCAACAGCTGGATCAACCACCGCATTGGGGCCTCCTTGACAGACCTGATCAGGCCGCGTCGAACTCGACGCTGCGCCCGCGGTCATGTCGGACGCGGGCCGTGAGGAGCGTAACAAAATAGGTGCCGATTTACACGCCTTGTTTGCTCGCATGTGGTCAGGACGTCGATCGACGCCCACACGAGCCAGCTCGTGACGTCCCGCGAGAGCAGGACGAGCGTCTACGGCGCATGCGCTGCGGCAGCGGACTCGCGACAGGGCAGCCGGCTCCCATCACAGCCAGGAGGCTTGTCCGCGACCACTGATTGCACACCGGTCGAGAGGTGCGGCGTCGGAGGCCCTACGGCGCGGCCAGACGGATTCGCTGGATCACCTCAACTCCCCCATCGTCGGTTCTGGGGACCGGGCATCTCGGCCACCGTCGACATCAGCGAGAACGAGCCCTCTCGGGCGATGGCGACGGACGGGCGCCGTCCGTGCCGTTGCAAGGCGGACGACGAGACCACCACCCACCGCTGCCGCCGGGATCAGACGCCTTCTGGCTGCGAGGGCAGCGATCGACCCGACCGGTTCTAGGCAGTTCCCGAGCCGCCTTCTTGCCAAATAGGGGTCTATTTGAGCTACTGTGCCGCAACCGCACCGACACAGGCGGCCGGACTTGCTAATTCAGGCCATCGACCCTGGGCCGCCGGGCCGAAAGGAGACCTCTGCTCGAGGTGTTGAGCGATCCCCTGGCGTAGCGCAGACGACGCGACGCGGCTCCGACGTGGTCACAGCCGCGCCAGTTCGACCCTCGCGCCCTCCAGCGTGCTCACGCCTCGATCGAAAGCTTTCCCGGACCGACTTGCGCTTCCAACAGAAGGGCTCTTCACGATGAGATCCACGTTCCCCAGGGCAGTCACCTCAGTTCTCCTCGCATCATCGGTCGCACTGGGTCTGGCCGCCTGCTCTGGCGCTGAATCGACGTCCGAGGCTGCTGGCTCGACAGGAGACGTGGCGGCCTGCGAGGAGGAAGTCGCGGCCACCACTGCCGCGAACCTCGATGCCGCCGACCAGGACCCGTTCCCCAAGGAAGCGGTCGACGGCGCGGCGGCCAAGGGCAAGAACTTCTGGTACATCGGCCTGGCCATGTCCAATGGTTCGATCGCGGCGTACGCCGAGGGGGCCACGGCGGCCGCCGAGGCACTCGGCGCGACGATGACCGTGTTCGACGGCAAGGGCACGCCGGGCACCATGGCGCAGGGGATTCAGAACGCGATCGCCGCGCGGGCCGACGGCATCATCCTCGGATCAACGGGAACCGAAGCCGTCGCCGAGGCTGTCAGGAACGCCGAGTCCGCCGGCATCCCCGTGCTCGACGGCCTCAACGGCGTGCCGGCCGAGCCCCTCGCTGAAGGTGTCGCGATGCAGGTCTCGCCCGACTTCACCGAGGTCGCCCGGATGCAGGTGAACTGGGTGCTGAACGAGTACGGGTGCGACGGCACGCATGTGCTCAGTCTGGCCAGTCCCAACGGCCCGCCCTCGCAGGCGTTCGCCGCTGCCGTGGACGACGAGATGTCCCGGCTGTGCCCCAGCTGCAAGAACACACTGGTGGAGGTCCCCGTCGGGGACGTCCCGACCAAGCTGACCCCGGCCGTGCAGACCGCTCTCCAGCGCGACCCCGGCGTCAAGGCGGTGCTGAGCCCGTCCGACCCGTTCGTGCCCTTCGTGCAGCAGGCCATCGCAGCCACCGGGTCAGACGCCGGGATTTTGGGCCACAACGGGACCCAGATCCAAGCCGCGATCGAAGGGCAGGTCCCGCTGGTGGCCGACGCCGTGTACGCGCCGCCGGTCGTCGTCGGTTGGTTCCTCGTCGACGGCATGCTGCGCGGTCTGCAGGACGGGACGTACTCGGGCGCCATCCCCGAGGTCCTCAAGGACGAGTCGAACTGGGGCACCGACCCCGACCTGTTCGCGCTCGTCCCGACGTACGCCGAGTATCCCGACGCCTTCAAGAAGCTCTGGGGCGTCAACTAACACCCCGGCGTGGCACGAGTGCGGGCCCATCCACGGCCGGGCCCGCACTCCCGGAGGCCGACGGGGAGCAGTGGAGGGCACACACGTTCCCCACCAAGGAGCGACCGACTGCCATGTCCACGCGGTTCTCTACCCATCGTTCAGCATCGGCCACTTCAGTTGCTGCGTCGAGCGAACCGTCGGCCCCAGAGTGCTCACGCCCTGACGTTTTGGCCGAGCCATCGTCCATCATCGAGAGGTAGACACCGCATGTCAGGCCGCGCTGACCGCACCCCCGAAGCCGCACGTCCCCCAGCCAGGAGCGGAGGAACGCGCGACCTCGCGTACGTGGCCCTCTTCGCCGCCATCGTCGCCGTGCTCGGGGTCATCCCGCCGGTCGCCGTCCCGGTGATCCCGGTGCCGATCACCGCGCAGACCCTCGGGGTGATGCTGGCCGGCTCGGTGCTGGGCGCCAGGCGCGGCGGGCTGGCGCTGCTGCTGTTCCTGGCCGTGGTAGCCGTCGGCGCCCCGGTGCTGTCCGGCGGGCACGGCGGGCTCGGCGTCTTCGCCGGACCCACCGCGGGCTACCTGTACAGCTGGCCGATCGCCGCGTTCGTCATCGGCTGGCTGACCCAGCTGTTCTGGCGGCGGTTCAACGCCGGCTACGCGTTCCTGGCCAACGTACTCGGCGGGATCGTCGTCATCTACGCCATCGGCATCCCGTTCACCAGCCTGTACGCCGACGTGCCGCTGTGGACCAGCTTCACCGGGTCGTTCCTGTTCCTGCCCGGTGACCTGGTCAAGGCGTTCATCGCCGCGCTGGTCGCCGACAGGGTCCGCCGCTCCTACCCGGTGATCGAGCTGCCCGCCCGGCAGCCGGCGCACCGCTGACCTCCTCCCCCGTGGCCCGAGCGTGGCGGCGGGCCGCCCCGCCGGCCGAGGACCCCGCCGTCCGCTCCCGCAGCGGGATCGAGCTCCTCGACGTCGGCCACACCTACGGCGACCGTGTCGTGCTGCGCGAGGTCTCGCTGGTGCTGCCCGAGCACCGGATCGCGGTGATCGGCAGCAACGGCTCGGGCAAGAGCACCCTGGCCCGGCTGCTCAACGGGCCCGGCACGACGGGGCGACAAGAGGACACCGTCGCCCTCACCATTCGAGGACCGGCCTCCTGATGGCGGCTGTTGGTGAGGCTCCCGCCTGGTTCCGGCGCGCAGTCTCTGAGCGGCCAGGACACCGCGAGCTCGAGTTTGGAACCACGCGGCTGCACTACCGGACGTGGGGTGACCCGTCGCTCCCGGGCCTGGTCCTCGTCCACGGCGCCGGCGCGAACTCCAGTTGGTGGGACCACCTCGCGCCCCTGATCACCACGCACCACGTCATCGCCCCGGATCTCAGCGGGCACGGGGACAGTGACCACCGGACCAGCTATGACCTCCGGTCCTGGGCCGGTGAGATCTCCGCCATCACGGCCGCGGAAGGGCTGGACCGCCCCATCATCGCCGGGCACAGCCTCGGCGGCTGGGTAGCAGTGACCCTCGCCAGCGAGACGCGGGAGGCCGTCTCGGGTCTCGTGTTGATCGATTCGCCGCTGAGGCGGGACGCGTCCGCGGAGCAGTCGCTCCCCCACCAGAGACGGCGACTGCACCGGGTGTACCCGTCCACGGATCAGGCCATCGAGCGATTCCGGACCCTCCCGCACCAGCAGGCGGTCCTGCCCTACGTGCGCAGGCACATCGCAGCAGAATCGCTTGCCGCGGTGGACGGCGGGTGGACGTGGAAGTTCGACCCCTTCGTCGTCGGTCGTCAGCCACCGCTACCGGACGCCTTCACCCGCCTCACGTGTCGCACCGCGTTGTTCTACTGCGAGAGGGGACTCGTGAATCGCGAGATGGCGGCTGAAATGCAGCGGCTGGTGCGGGGGCCATTCCGGACGGCGGAACTTCCGGACGCTGGTCACCACCCAATGCTGGACCAACCGCTGGTCCTGGTGACTGCCCTGACGACCCTGCTGCAGATGTGGCTGCCGCCTTGGTGACGGTTCACCCGGACAAAGCACGTGACCCCGCCACACCGACCGTCAGGCTTCTGGGCGCTCGTCGGCACGCGTAGCCGGTGAGGGCGGTCGAAAGGTCACTTCGACGATAGCTCTTGACGGTAGTGGCCGTGGCTGGTGATCGCCGACCGGGATGTCCCGCATGGTCACCGCAACGCTGATGCGCGGTGCCGTTTGGATCCGCATCTAAGGATGCGTTGCGCAGCCGTGGCAGGTCGGGCTAGGCAGCTGGCTTGTCGCGCCGTGCCGACTACCGGATGCCGGGTGAGCCCGACGGCGCGAGCCATGGAATGACACCTGCGGCAACCGCCTGGGGATCGAAGGGCCTCTGAAGGCATCGCAGCACCGTCGCCTCCTCCCTCCAGCATCAGCAAGCCCGACCCACGTCACCCTGGCTCCCCCTCCGCGCTCGTAGCGCAGTCAAGATCGCTATCGATCACACCTCATGCATCTGCGGTTTGCCCGATTCGTGGTGACGAGTTACTGCGCCGGTCCGGTGGCTCTCGTACGCGGGCGCTGAGAGAAGTGCTAGCTATAGGACTCGACGAGGGGGGCGCAATCGACATCACCCCGAGCAGCCGCGGACCGACCTCCAACTGACGCTCGGCCACCTCCCGACATCGAGCTTCAGTGCGGGCACGAGCCGCGACATCCGGCCTGGCGGCCGTCCGGGGTGGTGGAGGGCTGCGGGAGTCAGCTCCCGCACGGCACTGTCCCGCCGGGACTCGCCGACGCTGCTCTCCGAACCTGGCAGCCAACTCGACGGCGGAGAGGCCATAACCGCGACCCGCCTTGGGTCTGGCCGACGCACCGAGCGCCGTTCTCAAGGCCTACAGCCGGCGCTCCCGTCTGAAGAGCAGAGCGACGGAGAGCCGTTCGTTGATGGGGGGTGACACCCACGTACCTACGTCACCCCGGAGCCTCGTGAGGTGACGCAGCCCCCGTTGATACGGCAGGAACACCCACCGTCATGGGGTGACGTCGGGGTGACAACGCCCCATCTCTTTCCGGGATGGGGTGACGTCTTCGCTGCGGAGCGAATTCAGTCCCGGGCTGGCGTGCCACGGGCAGGGTGGCGTCCACCAAGGTGGTGTGTGACGGCCCCGCGATCAGCGGGCCGAGGCATGAAGGCGGCCACCGCGTGATCTTCTGGATGACCTCTCACAGTCCTTCAGGAGTACAACGCGATGACCGCTCC
>NZ_SJEX01000123.1 GCF_005930495.1 Modestobacter excelsi
AGCCCACCCCGACCGACCCCACGGCACCGCCGCCCGCGCCGTCCCCGGGTCCGCTCACCTGACCAGCACGAACAGCGCGTCGGGACCCCCGGTGCGAACTCGATCACCGGGGGTCCTGGCTTTCTGACACCACGCAGGCATAGGCTTCCACCGCTGGACTTTGTGAAGTAGTTCACAAGCGACACGCCGGGGCTTCCCGGGTGAGGTGGAGGTCGTTCCCGTGGTCTGCGCGACGAGGTGCGTACCCGTCAGGGGCGGGTGGCCGGCTGGTCCGGTCCCCGGCTCCGGTCAGGTGGGCTGCCGCTGATGCTGTCGAACTACGTGCCCCTCGTCGGGCTGTTCGCGCTCGCCGCGGCCTTCGCGCTGTTCTCGGTGACCGCGGCCCCGTTCATCGGCCCCCGCCGCTACAACCGGGCCAAGCTCGAGGCCTACGAGTGCGGGATCGAGCCGGTCGACCAGCCGCTCACCGGCGGTCGCTTCCCGGTCAAGTACTACCTGACCGCGATGTTGTTCATCGTCTTCGACATCGAGATCGTCTTCCTCTACCCGTGGGCGGTCGCCAACGACTCGCTCGGCGTCTTCGGCCTGGCCGAGATGGCCGTCTTCATCATCACCGTCTTCATCGCCTACGCCTACGTGTGGCGGCGTGGCGGGCTCGAGTGGGAGTGAGGGCCTGACATGGGTCTCGAGGAGAAGCTGCCCAGCGGTGTGCTGCTGACCAGCGTGGAGAAGCTGGTCAACTGGACCCGCAAGTCCTCGCTGTGGCCGGCCACGTTCGGCCTGGCCTGCTGCGCGATCGAGATGATGGCGTCCGGTGCCGGCCGCTACGACCTCGCCCGCTTCGGCATGGAGGTGTTCCGCGCCTCGCCGCGCCAGGCCGACCTGATGATCGTCGCCGGCCGGGTCAGCCAGAAGATGGCCCCGGTCCTGCGCCAGATCTACGACCAGATGCCCGAGCCGCGCTGGGTGCTCGCCATGGGCGTGTGCGCCAGCTCCGGCGGGATGTTCAACAACTACGCGATCGTCCAGGGCGTCGACCACATCGTCCCGGTGGACATGTACCTCCCCGGCTGCCCGCCGCGGCCGGAGATGCTCACCGACGCCATCCTCAAGCTGCACCACAAGATCCAGCACGAGCCCCTCGGCGCCAAGCGCGCCGCCCAGCAGGCGGCCGCCCGCGCCGACGGCACCGCCCCCGACCTGCACATCGAGATGCCCTCCAGCGTCCGCGCGGACAAGGACGCGCGCCGGGCCTACGAGCAGGCGGCCGCCGCCGGCCGGACCGGCCAGTTCGCGATCGAGCAGCGCGGAGGCAACGCCGTCGTCCTGGCCGAGCCCGGGGCGCCGCGATGACGGAGTCGGGCGGGTTCCGGCGGGGCGCCTTCGGCGTCGCCGGCAGCGGTGACACCTCGGGCTTCGGTGGCCTGGTCCGGGTCGAGCCCGGCGGTGCGGTCGCGCTGCACTCCACCGAGCGGCCCTACGGCGGCTGGTTCGACGAGGTCGCCGACGCCCTGATCGACGCCGTCGGCCGGGCCACCTACGACGCCGCCGTCCTGCGGGTGCTGGTCGACCGCGGCGAGATCACCTGGTTCGTCGTCCGCGAGCACCTGCTCACCCTGGTCCAGGCGCTCCGCGACGACGACGCCCTCCGCTTCGAGCTGTGCAGCAGCATCTCCGGCGTGGACTACGAGGACAGCGGCGGACCGGTCGCGACGCCGGACCGGCCGCGGCTGCACGTCGTCTACCACCTGACCTCGATGACCTACCGCCGCCGGATCCGGCTCGAGGTCGCGCTCACCGCGGAGGACCCGCACGTCCCCTCGGTCACCCGGGTCTACCCGACCGCGGACTGGCACGAGCGCGAGACCTGGGACATGTTCGGCGTCGTCTTCGACGGCCACCCGGCGCTGACCCGGATCCTCATGCCCGACGACTGGGAGGGCTTCCCCCAGCGCAAGGACTACCCGCTGGGCGGGGTGCCGGTGGAGTACCACGGCGCGCAGATCCCGCCCCCCGACGAGCGGCGGAGCTACCGATGAGCAGGGGCACCCGATGAGCACCACGTACGACCCCTACGCCGGTTCGCGCGAGACCACCGAGGGGCGCGTCTACACGGTCACCGGTGGCGACTGGGACCAGACCTTCGGCGCCGACCCGCACGAGGAGGAGCGGCTCGTCGTCAACATGGGCCCGCAGCACCCCTCCACCCACGGGGTGCTGCGCCTGGTGCTCGACCTCGAGGGCGAGACGGTGACCAAGGCCCGCGTCGTCATCGGGTACCTGCACACCGGCATCGAGAAGACGACGGAGTACCGCAACTGGACCCAGGGCACGACCCTGGTCACGCGGATGGACTACCTCGCGCCGCTGTTCAACGAGACGGCCTACTGCCTGGCGGTGGAGAAGCTGCTCGGCGTCGAGGCGCCGCCGCGGGCGCAGACCATCCGGGTGCTGGTCATGGAGCTCAACCGGATCGCCTCGCACCTGGTCGGGCTGGCCACCTTCGGCATGGAGATGGGCGCCCTCACCGGGATGACCAACGGCTTCCGCGAGCGGGAGCTGGTCCTCGACCTGCTCGAGGAGATCACCGGCCTGCGGATGAACCACGCCTACGTCCGCCCCGGCGGCCTGGCGCAGGACCTGCCCGAGGGCGCCGAGCAGCACATCCGCGAGTTCCTCGCCGTCATGCCCGAGCGCATCGCCGCGATGCACCGGCTGCTCACCGGCCAGCCGATCTGGCAGCGCCGGCTCAAGGACGTCGGCTACCTCGACGTCACCGGCTGCCTGGCCCTCGGCGTCACCGGCCCCATCCTGCGGTCGGCCGGCCTGCCGTGGGACCTGCGCAAGGTGGAGCCCTACTGCGGCTACGAGACCTACGACTTCGAGGTGCCGACCGCCGACACCGCCGATGCGTGGGGCCGCTACCTGGTGCGGGTCGCGGAGATGGGCGAGTCGCTCAAGATCGTCGAGCAGGCGCTGGACCGGCTGGAGCCGGGCCCGGTCATGGTCGAGGACAAGAAGATCGCCTGGCCGGCGCAGCTGTCCCTGGGCGCCGACGGCATGGGCCAGTCCCTCGACCACGTCCGGCAGATCATGGGCCAGTCCATGGAGTCGCTCATCCACCACTTCAAGCTGGTCACCGAGGGCTTCCGCGTCCCGGCCGGCCAGGTGTACAGCGCGATCGAGTCGCCGCGCGGCGAGCTCGGCTACCACGTGGTCAGCGACGGGGGCACCCGGCCGTTCCGCGTCCACGTGCGCGACCCCAGCTTCACCAACCTGCAGGCCACCGCCGCGATGAGCGAGGGCGGCATGATCGCCGACGTCATCGCCGCGATCGCCTCGATCGACCCGGTCATGGGGGGCGTCGACCGCTGATGAGTGCTCTTCCTGGTTCCTACGAGGGTGCGGCGACCACCGGACTGGACGACAGCCCGGTGGAGGCCCGCCCGCAGGTGCTCGCCGACCTGCCACCGCTGACCGCGCAGCACGAGGCCGAGGCCGCCGAGATCATGGCCCGATACCCGCAGGCCCGGTCCGCGCTGCTGCCGATGCTGCACCTCGTCCAGTCGGTGCAGGGCTACGTCTCGCCCGAGGGCGTGGGCTTCTGCGCCCGTCTGCTCGGCCTGACCAAGGCCGAGGTCGGTGCGGTGGCGACCTTCTACACGATGTACAAGCGGCACCCGACCGGCCGCCACCTGGTCAGCGTCTGCACGAACACGCTGTGCGCCGTCCTCGGCGGCCAGCGCATCTACGACGCGGTCTCCGCCGACCTGGGCGTCGGCCACGACCAGACCGCCGCCGACGGCTCCATCACCCTCGAGCACGCCGAGTGCCTGGCCGCCTGCGACTACGCGCCGGTCGTCACCGTCGACTACGAGTTCTACGACCAGCAGGACGTCGACTCGGCGATGGCGCTGGTCGCCGCCCTCCGTCGCGGGGAGAAGCCGCTGCCGACCCGCGGCGCGCCGCTCACCGACTTCCGCGGCATCTCCCGTCAGCTCGCCGGCTTCTCCCAGCACCGGGACGCCGCCGAGCACCGGGCCGCGGTCGACGGCCCGTCGGCCGGCATACCGACGCTGATCGGCGTCCGGCTCGCCGCCGAGCGCGGGGAGCAGGCGCCCCCGATCGACGAGGCGGCCGCCGCGGAGGCCGAGGTCGGCACCCCGGCGCCGGAGGCGCCCACCCCGGGCAGCACCGGCACCCAGCGGGCCGGCGACGCCACCGTCGCCGCGGCCACCAACCCGGCCGAGGAGTCCGGTGCCCGGCAGGTGCACACCGACGCCCCGGAGCCCGCCGGCCGTCAGCCGGCAGAACGCGGTGCCGAGGGCACCGACACCCCACCCACCGGCCCGGGAGCCGGGACGAACAGCTCTGTCGAGCGAGAGGTCTGACCGCCGTGCCGCTCACCCCTGTGCTCACCGCACGCTTCGACGCCGACCGCTCCTGGACGCTGGAGACCTACGAGCGCCTCGACGGCTACCGGGCGCTGCGCTCGGCCCTGCAGATGACGCCCGACGAGGTCGTCGGCCTGGTCAAGGACTCCGGGCTGCGCGGCCGGGGCGGGGCCGGCTTCCCGACCGGCATGAAGTGGAGCTTCATCCCGCAGCCCAAGCCGGGGGAGACCCCGACCGGCCCGGCGGCCATGCCCAAGTACCTGGTCGTCAACGCCGACGAGGGCGAGCCGGGCACCTGCAAGGACGTGCCGTTGATGATGGCCGACCCGCACTCCCTCCTGGAGGGTGTGATCATCACCGCCTACGCGGTGCGGTCGCACTTCGCCGTCATCTACGTGCGCGGCGAGGCGGTGCACGCCCACCGCCGGGTGATGGCCGCCGTGCAGGAGGCCTATGCGGCCGGCTACCTGGGCACCGACGTCCTCGGCTCGGGCTACGACCTGGAGCTCGTGGTGCACGCCGGCGCCGGCGCCTACATCTGCGGCGAGGAGACCGCGCTGCTGGACTCCCTCGAGGGCTACCGCGGCCAGCCGCGGCTCAAGCCGCCGTTCCCGGCCGTCGCCGGTCTGTACGGCGGCCCCACGGTGATCAACAACGTGGAGACGCTGGCCAGCGTGCCGTACATCGTCCGCGGCGGTGCCGACTGGTTCAAGACGATGGGCCCGGAGAAGTCGCCCGGGCCGAAGATCTACTCGCTGTCGGGGCGGGTCGTCCGCCCCGGCCAGTACGAGGCCCCGATGGGCACGACGATGCGTGAACTGCTCGAGATGGCCGGGGGCGTCCGCCCCGGTCACGAGCTGAAGTTCTGGACGCCGGGAGGCTCCTCGACGCCGTACTTCACCGCCGAGCACCTCGACGTCCCGCTGGACTTCGACTCGGTGGCCGCGGCCGGCTCCATGCTGGGCACCACCGCGCTGATGGTCTTCGACGAGACCGACTCGATCGTCGAGGCGACCCTGCGGTTCACCGAGTTCTACGCCCACGAGAGCTGCGGCAAGTGCACCCCCTGCCGTGAGGGCACGTACTGGCTGGTCCAGATCCTCGAGCGGCTGGTGCACGGCTCGGGGCGGGCCAGCGACCTGGACCTGCTCACCGACACCTGCGACAACATCCTGGGCCGCTCGTTCTGCGCCCTCGGTGACGGCGCCACCAGCTGCATCGCCAGCTCGCTGAAGTACTTCAAGGACGACTACGTCGCCCTCCTGCCCCCGGAGGAGCAGGCCCGGCTGGGCCGTTCCCTCCGACTCGAGCCCGTCGGAGCCGCGTCGTGACCCTGACTCCCGCCGTTCCCGAGCCGGCCCCTGCCCTGCCTCCTGGCATGCCGGGCCCGCACACACCACCGGACGCCGTCCACTGCACCATCGACGGCTTCCCGGTCGCCGTGCCCAAGGGCACGCTGATCATCCGGGCGGCCGAGCAGATCGGCGTGCAGATCCCGCGGTTCTGCGACCACCCGCTGCTCGACCCGATCGGCGCCTGCCGCCAGTGCCTGGTCGACGTCGAGGGCCAGCGCAAGCCGGTGGCCTCGTGCACCACCCCGGTGACCCCGGACATGGTGGTGCACACGCAGCTGACCAGCCCGGTCGCCGACAAGGCCCAGCAGGGCACCATGGAGCTCCTCCTGGTGAACCACCCGCTCGACTGCCCGGTGTGCGACAAGGGCGGAGAGTGCCCGCTGCAGAACCAGGCGATGAGCAACGGCCGCACCGACAGCCGCTTCGTCGAGACCAAGCGCACCTACCCCAAGCCGCTGCCGATCAGTTCCCAGGTGCTGCTGGACCGGGAGCGCTGCGTGCTGTGCGCCCGGTGCACCCGGTTCAGCCAGCAGGTGGCCGGCGACCCGTTCATCGAGCTCTTCGAGCGGGGCGCGCTGGAGCAGGTGGCCGTCTACGAGGACGAGCCGTTCGAGTCCTACTTCTCCGGCAACACCACCCAGATCTGCCCGGTCGGTGCGCTGACCAGTGCCACCTACCGGTTCCGCGCACGCCCCTTCGACCTCCGCAGCGAGCCCAGTGCCTGCGAGCACTGCGCCAGCGGCTGCGCGCAGCGCACCGACTACCGCCGCGGGGTCGTCACCCGGCGGCTGGCCGGGGAGGACCCCGAGGTCAACCAGGAGTGGAACTGCGACAAGGGCCGCTACGCCTTCCGGTACGCCATGAGCAACGACCGGCTGACCACGCCGCTGGTGCGCGGGGCCGACGGCGTGCTGCAGCCCGCCTCCTGGCCGGAGGCCTGGGCCGCAGCCGCTGAGGGGCTCGCCGCGGCGCGCCGCGCCGGTGGGGTGGGCGTGCTGCCCGGCGGGCGGCTCACCGTCGAGGACGCGTACACCTACGCCAAGTTCGCCCGGGTCGTGCTGGGCACCGACGACGTCGACGCCCGCGCCCGCGCGCACTCGGCCGAGGAGGTCGCCTTCCTCGCCGCGCACGTCGCCGGCACCGCCCCCGGTGCCGGCGCGGTGACCTACGAGGAGCTGGCCGCCGCGCCCGCGGTGCTCCTGGTCGGCTTCGAGCCGGAGGAGGAGTCGCCGATCGTCTTTCTGCGGCTGCGCCGGGCCGTCCGGACGGCGGGCACGCAGGTGTTCGACATCGCCCCCTTCATCACCCGCGCGGCGGAGAAGCTGCAGGCGACCGTCCTGGCGACCGCGCCGGGACAGGAGGCCCAGGTGCTGCGGGCGCTGGCGGCCAACCCGGTCGAGGGGCTGCTCGCCGACGCCGCGGTCGCGCTGTTCCACCGGGGCGCGGTCGTCCTGGTCGGTGAGCGGCTGGCCGAGGTGCCCGGCGGGTTCTCCGCCGTCGCGGCGCTCGCCGCCGAGACCGGTGCGCGGGTCGGCTGGGTGCCCCGGCGGGCCGGTGAGCGCGGCGCGGTGGAGGTCGGTGCCCTGCCCGGCCTGCTGCCCGGTGGACGCACCGTCGCCGACCCCGCCGACCGCGCCGCCGTCGCGCAGCGCTGGGGCGTCGACCTCCCCGGGACGCCGGGCCGGGATACGACCGGCATCCTCGCCGCCGCCCGGGACGGAGCACTCGGCGGGCTGCTGGTCGGCGGCGTCGACCCCGCAGACCTGCCCGACCCCGCGCTGGCCGAGGCGGCGCTCGCGGCAGCCGGGTTCGTGGTGAGCCTGGAGCTGTTCCCCTCCGCGGTCACCGCGCACGCCGACGTCGTCCTGCCGGTCGCCGCCGCACCGGAGAAGGCCGGCGCCTACCTGGACTGGGAGGGCCGGGTCCGCGCCTTCGACGCGACGCTGCACGGCACCGGTCAGCTGAGCGACGGCCGGGTGCTGCACGGCATCGCCGAGCACATGGGCGTCGACCTGGGGTTGTCCACGGTCACCGCCGCGCGCGCCGAGCTGATGGCCCTGGGTGGCGCCCCGCGAGCGGCCCTCCCCGGTGGCCTGGACGTGGCGCCCGCGCCCGCTCCGCAGCTCACCGGCGAGCAGGCCGTGCTCGCCTCCTGGCGGCAGCTGCTGGACGTCGGCACCCTGCAGCGCGAGGAGCCGGCTCTGGCGGGCACCGCACGCCCGCCGATGGCCAGGCTGGGCAAGGACGCCGCCCGCAGGCTGGGTCTGGCCGACGGTGACCTGCTCACCGTGACGGGGCCGGCCGGGTCGGTCACCCTGCCCACCCGGCTGGTCGACATGCCCGACCAGGTCGTCTGGCTCCCGATGCGCTCACCGGGCAGCGACGTCCGGGCCGGTCTCGGTGCCGGACCCGGCTCCGTGGTCACGCTGACCGTCCCGGCAGGAGGTGCCGCGTGATCCCGCTCGCCGCCCGCGACCAGCCCACGCTGGAGGACTTCGGGCACGACGTCTGGTGGATCGTGCTCATCAAGATCGTCGGCATCTTCGGGGTGCTGGTCGCGATGACGCTGTTCGCGATCGTGTTCGAGCGCAAGGTCGTCGCCCGCATGCAGCAGCGGATCGGGCCGAACCGGGTGGGCCCCCGCGGCTACCTGCAGAGCCTCGCCGACGGCCTCAAGCTGGCGTTCAAGGAGGACATCATGCCGGCGCTGGCCGACCGGCCGGTGTACTTCCTGGCCCCGGTCATCTCCACGATCCCGGCGTTCCTCGCGTTCTCGGTCATCCCGCTGGGCCCGACCGTGAGCATCTTCGGGCAGCGCACGCCGCTGCAGCTCACCGATGCCCCGATCGGCGTCCTCGTCGTGCTGGCCTGCTCGGCGATGGGCGTCTACGGCATCGTGCTGGCGGGCTGGGCGTCCGGGTCGACCTACCCGCTGCTCGGCGGCCTGCGCAGCGCCGCCCAGATGGTCAGCTACGAGATCGCGATGGGCCTGTCGATCGTGGCGGTGTTCCTCTACGCCGGGTCGATGTCCACCTCGGAGATCGTCGCCGCGCAGGCCGACGGCACGTCGCTGTCGTTCTTCGGGTTCGGCGTCACCGGGCCGAGCTGGTTCGCGGTCCTGCTGCCGGTCTCCTTCGTCATCTACGTCATCGCCGTGGTGGGGGAGACCAACCGGGCGCCCTTCGACCTGCCCGAGGCCGAGAGCGAGCTCGTCGGCGGGTTCCACACCGAGTACTCCTCGCTCAAGTTCGCGCTGTTCTTCCTCGCCGAGTACGTCAACATGGTCACCGTCTCGGCGCTGGCCGCGACGCTGTTCCTCGGCGGCTGGCGGGCGCCCTGGCCGATCTCGATCTGGGACGGCGCCAACACCGGCTGGTGGCCGCTGCTGTGGTTCTTCGCCAAGGTCGTCGTCGCGCTGTTCGTCTTCATCTGGCTGCGCGGCACGCTGCCGCGGCTGCGCTACGACCAGTTCATGCGCTTCGGGTGGAAGGTCCTGGTGCCCACGGCCCTGGTCTGGATCCTGGTGGTCGCCACCATGCGCACGGTCTCCCGCGAGGCCGACCTCGACGGCGGTGAGGTCGCCGTCTTCGTCGGCGTGCCGATCGCGCTCGTCGTCCTCGCCGGCCTGCTCATCGCCTCGCGGGTGGCCAACCGGGACACCCGGGTCGCCGCGCGCGCCGCCGCCGCCGGGTCGCTGAACCCGACCGAGCCGGAGGTGCTGCCGGCCAGCCGCCGCGGCGACCGAGCAGCGGGCGGCTTCCCGGTGCCACCGCTGGACCTGCGCGTCCCGCCGTCCCCCCGGCTGCGCAGCCGGGAGACCGTCGCCGCCGGCGCGGTCGTGGGCACCGGACGGCGGAGCTCCGCCCCCACCGACC
>NZ_SJEX01000124.1 GCF_005930495.1 Modestobacter excelsi
GGGCCACCTGGGGCGGCTGGCCCTGCGGCACGTCGCGGAACGGGCCGGACGGCTCGTAGCCGCCACCGCAGCCGGTCAGCAGCAGGCACCCGAGCGTGACCACGGCCCACCGCCGCGCACCCGGTCCCGCTGTCCGCCGTGCCACGACCGCAACAGTACGGCGGCCGACCGACGGGGACCGCCGTCCGCGCTGCAGGGTCCACCGCCGGGCACCTAAGGTCGGGACCCGTGCCCGACACCGCCCCTCCCGCGCCCGTCCTCGACCTCGGCGCCGACGAGACGCTGCACGTCCTCGTCCCCTCGCGTGCGCTCGCCGAGGCGGTGGAGGCCGTCTCCCCGCGGATCCGCGCACACCGGTTCGACCCGGCCGACGGGGTGCCCACCGGGAAGGCCACGCAGGCCCAGGTGATGGTGCCCCGCGGCGGCGGCGAGCTCTCCGCCGAGGTCTGGGACGCGCTGCCACACCTCCGGCTGGTCCAGCTGACGAGCGCCGGGGCGGAGAAGTTCGTCGGCCGGCTGCCCGAGCGGGTCGTGCTGTGCAACGCCCGGGGGGCGCACACCCCGGCCACCGCGGAGTGGGCGGTGGCTGCCACGCTCGCCGCCCAGCGCGGCATCCCGCACTTCACCCGGCTGCAGGAGGCCGGGCGCTGGGAGATGCGCACCGACCACTCGCTGGTCGGCGCCCGGGTGCTGATGGTCGGCGCCGGGGACATCGGCCGCACGATCGGCCGGATGATGGCCGGCTTCGACGTCGACGTCACCTGGGTCGCCCGGACGGCGCGCGAGGGGGTGCACGCCTTCGGCGAGCTGCCCGGCCTGCTGCCGCACGCCGACGTGGTCGTGCTGATCGTCCCGGTCACCCCGGAGACCACCGGCATGGTCGACGCCGCGTTCCTCGCCGCGATGAAGGACGACGCGCTGCTGGTCAACGCCGCCCGCGGGGTGGTCGTGGACACCGACGCCCTGCTCGCCGAGCTCACCGCCGGTCGATTGCGGGCGGCGCTCGACGTCACCGAGCCCGAGCCGCTGCCGGAAGGGCACCCGCTGTGGTCGGCCCCGGGGTTGCTGCTCACCCCGCACGTCGCCGGCGCCGTCCCGGACGCCAACGAGCGGGCGACCGCCGCGGTCACCGACCAGCTGCAGCGGGTGCTCGACGGCCAGCCCCTGCAGAACGTGGTCGCCGACTACTGAGAGGACCCCCTCGCCCCCCACCGCTCGCGGGCTCGCGGCGGGCCCCTGCGAGGGGCCTACACCTGGGGGATGCGGCCGCCGGAGAGCTGGGCGAGGCGGGGCAGGTCACGCGCGCGGAGCACCGGCAGCCGCACCTGGGTGCCGGCGGCGGTCACCAGCCACAGGTCGCCGCGCTGCCCCACCCGGATGCCGGCCAGCTCCCCCCAGGGCACGGTGCGCGCCCCGGCCAGCGAGCGCACGGTGATCCCGTCGTCGCCGACGTCGACGCCCGCGCGGTGGACCCAGGCGGCCAGCGCCGCCGGGACCACCAGCAGCAGGAGCAGCCAGGGGGTGGCGTTGGCCAGCGGCAGCAGGCAGATCGCCAGGAACGTGATGGGGAGCAGCGCGGTCCGGCCCATGCGCAAGCGAGCGACAGCCACGACCCCAGATCCTCCCAGATGCTGGGACGGCGGCCCCCGGGCCGGCCGCACCCGAGCACCAGCGGCCTACCATCCCCGGACGTGACGACCGTGGAGGACCGACCCACCCGCAGCGACAGCACCGCCGACGTCAAGCCCCGCAGCCGCGAGGTCACCGACGGGGACGCCAAGGCGCCCGCCCGGGCGATGCTCCGCGCGGTGGGCATGGGCGACGACGACTGGGTGAAGCCGCAGATCGGCGTGGCCTCGTCCTGGAACGAGATCACCCCCTGCAACCTCTCGCTGGACCGGCTGGCCAAGCGGGCCAAGGAGGGCGTGCACGCCGCCGGCGGCTACCCGCTGGAGTTCGGCACGATCTCGGTCTCTGACGGCATCTCCATGGGCCACGAGGGCATGCGTGCCTCGTTGGTCTCCCGCGAGGTCATCGCGGACTCGGTCGAGACCGTCATGTTCGCCGAGCGGCTGGACGGCTCGGTCCTGCTGGCGGGCTGCGACAAGTCGCTGCCCGGCATGCTCATGGCCGCCGCGCGGCTGGACCTGGCCAGCGTCTTCGTCTACTCCGGCTCGACCCTGCCGGGGAAGCTCGGGGACAAGGACCTCACGCTGATCGACGTCTTCGAGGGCGTCGGGGCCTGCGCCGCCGGGAAGATCACCCGCGACGAGCTGACCGCCATCGAGAAGGCTGCCTGCCCGGGCATGGGCTCCTGCGGCGGCATGTACACCGCCAACACGATGGCCAGCGTCGCCGAGGCCCTCGGCATGGCGCTGCCCGGCAGCGCCGCCCCGCCGGCCCCCGACGCCCGCCGCGACGCGATCGCCATCGCCTCGGGCGAGGCCGTGGTGGAGCTGCTCCGCAAGGGCATCACCGCGCGGCAGATCATGACCAAGGAGGCGTTCGAGAACGCCATCACCGTCGTCATGGCGCTGGGCGGCTCGACCAACGCCGTCCTGCACCTGCTGGCGATCGCCCACGAGGCGGAGGTGGACCTCGACCTCGACGACTTCAACCGGATCGGGGACCGTACGCCGCACCTGGCCGACGTCAAGCCGTTCGGGCGTTTCGTGATGACCGACGTCGACCGCGTCGGCGGCGTGCCGGTCGTGCTGCGCGCGCTGCTGGACGCCGGGCTGCTGCACGGCGACGTCCTCACCGTCACCGGGAGGACGATGGCGGAGAACCTCGCCGAGATCGCCCCGCCGGACCTCGACGGCACGATCGTGCACGCGATGAACGACCCGATCCACACGACCGGCGGCCTGACCATCCTGCGCGGCTCGCTGGCCCCCGAGGGTGCGGTGGTGAAGTCCGCCGGCTTCGACGCCGACGTCTTCGAGGGCACCGCCCGGGTCTTCGACGGGGAGCAGGGCGCGATGGACGCCGTCACCGAGGGCACGCTGCAGCAGGGCGACGTCGTGGTCATCCGCTACGAGGGACCCAAGGGCGGGCCGGGCATGCGCGAGATGCTCGCCGTGACCGGGGCCATCAAGGGTGCGGGCCTGGGCAAGGACGTCCTGCTGCTCACCGACGGGCGGTTCTCCGGTGGCACCACCGGGCTGTGCGTCGGGCACGTCGCGCCCGAGGCCACCGACGGCGGCCCGATCGCCTTCGTCCGGGACGGCGACCGGATCCGGTTGGACCTGGCGGCCCGCACCATGGACCTGCTGGTCGACGACGACGAGCTGGCCCGCCGCCGCGAGGGCTGGGCACCGCCGGCCCCGCGGTACACCACCGGCGTGCTCGGCAAGTACGCCAAGCTCGTGGGCTCCGCGGCGCAGGGAGCCATCACCAGCTGACCGCCCCCGCCCGTCCGGGCATGGCCCGGACGGGTGAGGCGGTCGGCCCGCGGGCTGTCGTCACGGGCACGGGGTGCCGACCTCCTCGAGGTGCAGCACAGGCGCCGGCGGGCTTCCGCGGAGTGGCTGCTCGCCGTCCCGGTGCTCACCGGGGCCGCGGGCGGTGTCGCGCCGACGGTCGCGGACGTGCTCCTGCTGACCACCGCGCTGGTCACCGCCGCGCTGCTGTGGACGCGTGGCACCCGGGTGGACCCCGGGGGCCCGCGCCGGGGGGTGCTCCGCGGCTGGCGGTTGCTCGCCGTCGCCGTGGTCGTCGGGCCGGTCAGCGCCGGCGCCGTCGCCCTGGTCGACCGGCAGTCGACCCGCGGCCCGTCGGACACCGTCGGTCAGCTCGTCTCGCTGCCGTCGGTCCTGCTCGCGCTGGTCGCCCTGCTCACCCTCTTCACCCGCCACCAGCTCCGCGCCGGCGGCGCCCGGCTGCTGACCGAGACGGCGCTGTTCTTCAGCGCCTCGGTCGTGCTGGCCCAGGTCCTCGTCGTCGGTCCCGCGCTGGCCGGTCAGCCGCTGACCACGCCGGCGCGCGTCGTCCTCGAGCTGATCTGCCTCCTGACCGCCGGCGTGCTGTCCGCCGTCCTGGTGCTCATCGCCGTCTCCTCCGGTGCCCGCCGGGTCAGCGGTGCCCTGCTGCTGCTGGCCGCCAGCGCGTGGGCCGGCGCCCGCGGGCTGGTCGTCGCCGGCGACGACCAGCACCTGTCCGTGCTGCCGGACTGGGTCGTCGGCGCCCAGCTGGCCGGTCTCGTGCTGCTCTGCCTGGCCGCGCTGCGCGACCCGGGCGCGGACGCCGTCGCTCCGCCCACCCGCACCACCGCCCGGCTCAGCCTGGCCGGGCAGCTGCTGCCGCACCTGGTCATGGTCGTGGCGGTCCTGGTCTACCTCGGCGTCCCGCTCGCCGGTGGCCGGCCCACCCCGGCCGCCGGGGCAGCGCTGCTCAGCTGCCTGGCGCTCACCGCCGTCCACCGCGCCGTCGCCGCCCGCGACGAGTCGCGGGTGGGCAGCCGGCTGCGCCGCAGCGAGGCGTACTTCCGGTCGCTGGTGCGCTCCAGCAGCGACGCGGTGCTCATCCTCGACGGCGACCTGCGGGTGAGCTGGGCCGCGCCGGCGCTGCTGCCGCCGGCGGGCGCACCGGCGCTGCCCGGCCGCCCCCTCGCCGACGTCGTCCACCCCGACGACGCCCAGGCGGTGCGCGGCTGGCTCGCCGGGGGCGCCCCGACCGGGTTGCGCAGCTTCCGGCTGCAGGACGCCTCCGGCGACTGGCGGGTCTTCGAGGCCGGGGTCAGCGACCTGCGGGCCGACGACGACGTGCAGGGCCTGGTCCTGCAGTGCCGCGACGTCACCGCCCGGCTCGACCGCGAGCTCGAGCTGAGCTCGCTGGCCTACACCGACCCGCTCACCGGCCTGCCCAACCGGGTCGCGCAGCAGGGCGCCCTCGACGTGCTGCTCGCCGGGCTGGCCGACCCGGCCGCCGAGGACGCCGCGCTCCTGCTCGTGGAGGTGCACGGCCTGTCCGCCGCCGGGGAGCACGCCGGCCGGGACGTCGTCGACGTGGCCCTGGTGGAGATCGCCCACCGGCTGCGCGCCACCGTGCGCGCCGAGGACCAGGTGGCCCGGATCGGCCCCGAGCTGTTCAGCGTGCTGGCGCACGGCACCGGCGACGAGCCGGACCGGGTGGCCTCCCGCTGCCTGTCGGTCATCGACGGCCCGGTGACCACCGAGGCCGGCATCGTCGACCTGACCGCCGTCGTGGGGCTGGCCCCGCTGACCGCCGGGCTCACCGCGGAGGCCGCCCGGGACCGCGCGGAGCTCGCGGTCCGGGACGCGCGCGCCGCCGGGGTCGGCTCGGTGCGCCGGTACCGGGCCGAGCTGACCGCTGCCCGCGACCGCCGGGAGCAGCTGCGGCTGGACCTGGTGGGCGCCCGCGAGCGGGGTGAGCTGAGCCTGGTCTGGCAGCCGATCGTCGCCCTCGCCGACCACCGGGTCACCGGCGTCGAGGCCCTGCTGCGCTGGCAGCACCCGCTCCACGGCGACGTCCCGCCGGAGGAGTTCCTGCCGCTGGCGGAGCGGGCCGGCCTGCTCGTGGAACTGCAGCGCTGGGCGCTGCACAGCGCGACCACCGCAGCGGCGACGCTGCCCGGCCACGGACTCGAGCTCAAGCTGGGGGTCAACGTCTCCGCCGAGCACCTGGCCGCCGGCACGCTGGTCGGCGACGTCGCCTCCGCGCTGCGGGAGAGCGGCCTGTCGCCCGAGCGGCTGGTCGTCGAGATCGCCGAGTCCGCGCTGGCCGGCCGGGACGCCACCGACGACGTCACGGCGCTGCGGCTGATGGGCGTGCGCCTGGCCCTGGACGACTTCGGCAGCGGCAACTCCTCCCTGCGCGGCCTGGGGCAGCTGCCGGTCGACATCATCAAGCTGGACCGGGCGCTGCTGTCCCGGGTGGACCGGGACGCCTACACCCGGGCCATCTTCGAGGCCGTCCTCTCGCTGGGGGCCGCGCTGTCGGTCGCCGTCGTCGCGGAGGGCGTGGAGACTGCCAGCCAGCTCGGCGTCCTGCAGGCGCTCGGGTGCGGCTACGCGCAGGGCTTCCTGCTCGCCCGGCCGATGAGCCTGTCGGCCCTGGAGGGGCTGCTGGAGTCCCACGACGGCCTGCTGTGGCCGGGCATCGTCGGGCGGGTGGGCACGTGACCGCCCTCCGGTCGACCGGCACCCGCCTCCGGGCGCTGCCGCGCCCCCCGGCCGGGACCGCCGCACCGGCGGGCCGGCCGCGCACCGCGGTCCTCGCCCCGCTCGCCCTCCTGGCCCTGCTGCTGGTCGCCGGACCGTTCCTCTGGCCTGCTGCCACCGGCACCACCGGTCCCGCGGTGCTCGCCGCCGGCTCGCTGCTCACGGCCGCGCTCCTGCTCGGGCACGGCCGGTGGCCGGGTGCGGGAACCCGCCCGCGCCGTGCCTTCGCGCTCCTCGCCGGGCTGCTCGCCGCCGGGCAGGCGACCGCCGCCGTCCTCGGGGTCGGGGTGAACCCGGCCACCAGCGGGCTGCAGGACCTCCCGCTCGTGCTGGCCGTCCCGCTGGCCCTCGTGGCCAGCGGTGGACTGGTGCGGGCGGCCGCCGGGCAGGTCACCTCCCGCGTCCTGCTGGACGCCGGGGTGGCGCTGGTCGCCCTCGCCGCGCTGCTCGAGGCGGTCCTGCGCAGCGCGCTCGCCGGTCGCGGCGGGGCGTTCGACCAGCTGCTCTCGCTGGGCTACCCGGCGGTGGGCGTGCTGCTCTGCGCGGTCGGGCTGGTCACCTTCGCCGGCGTCGACGAGTCCCGGCGGGCCGCGGCCGGCTGGCTGCTGGCCGCCTCCACCTGCCTGGCCGTGGTCTGCACCGCCGCCGCGGTCGCCGTCGCCCGGCCCTCCGCGGGGCTGGACCTGGTGACCGGCACCGCCTGGCTGGGCATGCTCGCGGCGGGGACCCTGTCCGTCGCGGCGGACCCGGGTCGCGCCCCGTCCACCGGGCAGCGCGCGACCACGGTGCCGCTGCTCGGCGTCGTGATCAGCCACTGCGCGGCCTTCGGCGTCGTCCTGCTGCTGCTGGTCGGGCGGGTCCTCGGCCGGACCATCCTGCCGCTCGAGGCGGGGGCCGCCTGCCTGCTGCTGGTGCTCACGTTCGCGCGGACCCTGGTCTGGGCCGCCGACGGCGCCCGGCTGACCCGCCAGGTGCTGCGCACCGAGGCCTACTTCCGCACCCTCGTGCACGGCGCCGCCGACATCACCATCGTGCTCGACCGGGACGGCCGGATCACCTGGGACTCCGGTGCCGGTTCGCACCCGCACGGCTGGACGGCCCGTGAGCTCGAGGGCCGGTCGCTGGCCGACTTCGTCCACGACGAGGACCGTGCGGAGCTGGCGGCGGTCCTCGCTGCCGGCACCGACCCCGACCGCGGGCGCGGGCGGGTCTTCCGGCTGCGCTCGCGGGACGGCCGGTGGCCGGCGTACGAGACCGTGCGGATCGTGCCCTCCGGGCCGCTGCCCTCCCTGCCGCTGCCCTCCCTGCCGCCGGGCACGGCGGAGGCCGGCGGCGGTGCCGGGCTGGTGCTGCACCTGCGGGACGTCGACGACCGGCGGCAGAACGAGCTCGAGCTCGAGCGGATGGCCTACACCGACTACCTGACCGGGCTGCCTAACCGAGCCCGGCTGATGGCCGCGCTGGACAGCGCCCGTGCCCGGACCACCGAGGGCGACAGCGCCTGCCTGCTGCTGCTGGACCTGGACGGCTTCAAGGCCGTCAACGACATCGCCGGGCACGACGCCGGGGACCTGCTCCTCGGCGAGGTCGCCGACCGGCTGCGGGCCACCGTGCGCGACCGGGACCTGGTGGGCCGTCTCGGCGGCGACGAGTTCGCCGTCGTGGTGCGCGCCGGGCTGACGGAGTCCACCGCCCTCGCCGAGCGGATCCTCGCCGAGCTGACCGGCGTCCACCGGGCGGTGCCGACCCCGGGCACCGACCCGGACCTGGTCTTCGACGTCTCCTGCAGCATCGGCGTCACCGAGCTGCACCCGGCCGACGACGTCCCGGTCACCTTCCGGAACGCCGACCTGGCGCTGCGCGCGGCGAAGGCGGCCGGCAAGGGCTGCGTCCGCCAGCACGGGGAGACGGCGGACGCCGCCACGGTCCGCCGCACCCGGCTGGCCCGCGACCTGCCCGACGCGCTCTCCCGCGGCGAGCTCCGGCTGGTCTACCAACCGGTGGTCGGGGTGGCCGAGCGCCGCGTGCTGGGGCTCGAGGCACTGGTCCGCTGGGACCACCCGACCCTGGGCGAGGTCCCGCCGGACGAGTTCATCCCGCTGGCCGAGGACGACGGCCTGATCGTGCCGCTGCAGCGCTGGGTGCTGGAGCAGGCCACCGCGGAGCTCGCCGTGCTGCTGCGGCAGGGCCGTGACCTGCAGCTGGGCGTGAACATCAGCGCCCGGCACCTGCAGTCGGGCAGTCTGGTGCCCGATGTCTCCGCCGCGCTGGGCAGGGCCGGGGTCCCGCCGCGCAGGCTGATGCTCGAGGTGACCGAGTCGCTGTTCATCAGCGAGCCCGACCGCGGCGGTGAGGACCTGCAGACGCTGCACGACCTGGGCTGCGTCATCTCGCTGGACGACTTCGGCCGGGGGTACTCGACCTTCGCCTACCTGACCCGGCTGCCGGTGGACGTGCTCAAGATGGACCGGGAGTTCCTGGCCGGCATCGAGGACGACGAGCGCAGCGCCGCCCTGGTGCTCAGCGTCATCGAGCTGGGCCGGCGGCTGTCCATCGACGTGGTCGCCGAGGGCGTCGAGACACCGGGGCAGCTGGCCGCCCTGCGCGCGCTGGGCTGCCGGTACCTGCAGGGCTTCCTGCTCGGCCGGCCCACCGCACCCGCGGACCTGCCGGCCGTCATCGACGCGTTCGACGCCGGGCTGCTGGACGCCGCGGTGCCGGCGACGGCAGGGGCACTGGTCCCCGCCGTCCCAGCTGATGAGTGACGCTGTCCCAGCCAATGGGACGGCACGGTTGACGGCGGACGCGTGCGGGGCGCAGAGTGTGCCTGTGCCCCGCACGCGTCTGCTCGTAGCGATCCGCTAGCGCGCCGGTCCCCCGACCGACGCGCCACCCCTCCGTGCCATCGGCACGAGGGGTTTTTTGTTGGCCGGGCACCGTCCGGCCGACGCTCTCCGGACCAGCGACAGCCCCGCAGCACCCCACCCCGCGCCCAGGGAGATCGTCCAGATGAGCACCACCACC
>NZ_SJEX01000125.1 GCF_005930495.1 Modestobacter excelsi
CGTCCGGACCCCACCGCGGAGAGCGCACCGCCACCCAGAGCCCCCGAGGAGCAGTCGATGAGCAGCCACGAGCCCGCCGGGCCCGCGCTGCACGTCCCCGTCCTCCTCGACCGGGTCGTCGAGCTGCTCGCCCCGGCCCTCGGCACCGACGGCGCCGTGCTGGTCGACTGCACCCTCGGCCTCGCCGGGCACTCGCTGGCGCTGCTCGCCGCGCACCCCGGGCTGCGGCTGATCGGGCTGGACCGCGACCCCGACGCGCGCGCCGAGGCCGGCGCCCGGATCGCCGCCGCCGGGTTCAGCGACCGGGCCACCCTGGTGCCCGCGGTCTTCGACGAGCTGCCCGACGTGCTGGCCGAGCAGGGCGTCGGCGAGGTGCAGGGCGTGCTGTTCGACCTCGGGGTCTCCTCCCTGCAGCTCGACCGGCCCACCCGCGGCTTCAGCTACTCCACCGACGCCCCGCTGGACATGCGGATGGACCCGTCCGGCCCGCGCACCGCCGCCGACGTCGTCAACACCTACTCCCGCGGCGAGCTGACCCGGGTCCTCAAGGTCTACGGCGAGGAGCGCTTCGCCGGCCGGATCGCCTCCGCCATCGAGCGGGAGCGGGCCCGCGAGCCGTTCACCGACACCAAGCGGCTCGCCGAGCTGGTGCGCGAGTCGATCCCGGCCGCGACCCGCCGCACCGGGGGGCACCCGGCCAAGCGGACCTTCCAGGCACTGCGCATCGAGGTCAACGACGAGCTCGGCGCGCTCACCCGGGCGCTGCCCGCGGCCATCGACGCGCTGGCCGTGGGCGGCCGGGTCGTCGTCATCAGCTTCCACTCCCTCGAGGACCGCATCGTGAAGCAGACCCTCGCCGCCGAGGCGGTCGACCGGACCCCGCCGGGGATGCCGGTGCCGATGCCCGAGCACGCCCCCGTGCTGAAGCTGGTGACCCGCGGGGGAGAGGCCCCCGCCGACGACGAGCTCGCGGCCAACCCGCGGGCCGCCTCGGCGCGGGTCCGCGCCGCCGAGCGCGTGCGGCGGGCGGCATGACCCAGCCGGCCCGGACGTCGTCCGCGCGCACCGCCCGCACCTCGGGCCGGTCCACCTCCCGGGCCACCACCGGTCAGGTGCACGTGCCCCGCACCGGTCCGACCCGGCGCAGCGGGCCGGTCGCGTCCGGCCCGCACCTGCGCCTGGTGCCGCCGGCCCGCACCACGCCCACCCGGGTGCCTGCCCGGGCCCGCGCCACCGGACGCCGCCGCGCCCCGTTCGTGGTGCTGCTCGTCGGGCTGCTGGTCACCACCGTGCTCGGCCTGCTGCTGCTCAACACCGCCGTCGCGGTGGACTCCCTGAACGCCACCCAGCAGCGCCAGGCCAACGCCGAGCAGGCCGAGGAGGTCGCCCGGCTGGAGCAGCGGGTGATCGCCGCCGACACCGCTGCCGAGCTCGCCCGGGTCGCGACCGCCGCCGGCCTCGTCCCGCCCGGGGCGGCCGCGCACCTGGTGCTGCAGCCCGACGGGAGCTCCGTGCTGCTGGGCACCGCCACGCCGGCGCCGCCCGCCGTCCCTGAGCCCGCCGCGCCGACCCCCGGGGACTGAGCCGTGCCGCTAGCAGGTCCACCGCCGCCCTTCCGGTCCAGCGGGGTGCGGCGCGCCCCCGGTCGCGGCACCGGCCCGGCCGGTCGCGGAGTCCTGCGGCCCCGCCGGGAGGCGAGCAGCCGGCGGCGGCAGCCGCTGGGGATGCTGCAGCGGGACCAGCGCAACCGCTGGGGGCTGGTCTTCCTCATCGCCCTGCTGGTGCTCGTCGTCGGCCGGCTGGTCGTCCTGCAGGGCGTCGACGGCGCCTCCTACGCGCAGGCGGCGACCAACGACCGGATGCGGACCTACCCGATCGAGGCCGTCCGCGGGGAGGTCACCGACCGCACCGGCAAGGTGCTCGCCTACTCCGTCGACGCCGAGCGGGTCACCGCGGACCCCTCCGTCGTCACCGACCCGACCCGCACCGCGCTGGCGCTGACCACCCTGCTGGACGTGCCGGTCGCCGACCTGGTCGAGAAGCTCTCCCGGGACGGCCGGTACGTGGTGCTGGCCGACCAGGTGGCCACCGACGTCACCGACCAGGTCCGGGCGCTGCCGCTGGCCACCCGGACCGGCCTCGCGTTCGAGGACGACCCGGTCCGGCTCTACCCGGCCGGTGCCGTCGGCGGGCAGGTCGTCGGGTTCGTCGGCAAGGACGGCGACGGGCTGGCCGGCATCGAGCAGACCTACCAGGACGTGCTGGCCGGCACCGACGGCGAGAAGCGGGTCGAGGTCGACGGCAGCGGCAACCAGATCCCCTCGGGCATCGACGAGTCCACCCCGGCCACCGACGGCGGCACCGTGCAGCTCACCCTGGACGAGGACCTGCAGTTCGTGGTGCAGCAGCGGCTGGAGGCGGCCTGCGCCGACGGTGACACCACCTCGGCGTCGGCCGTCGTCCTGGACGTGCACACCGGCGAGGTCGCCGCGATGGCCGGCTGCCCCGGGTACGACCCCGGCCACTACAACCAGACCGACCCGGACCTGCTGGGCAACCCGGTGGTCTCCGACGTCTACGAGCCCGGCTCGGTGATGAAGGCGGTGACCGCCGCCGCCGCCATCGAGGAGGGCAAGGCCACCAAGGACACCGTGCTCGACGTGCCCGGCCACATCCGGGCCGGGGACGTCGTGGTCACCGATGCCACCGACCACGCCGTGAAGCGGTTCACCGTCACCGGCGTGCTCGCCAAGTCCAGCAACGTCGGGGCGATCATGCTGGCCCGCGAGATCGGCAACAGCACGCTGGAGCGCTACCTGCGGGCCTTCGGCATCGGCTCGGAGACCGGCATCGAGCTGCCCGGGGAGAGCGCCGGCATCCTCGAGCCCTCGGCCGACTGGACCGAGAGCCGCGCGGCCAACGTGCCGATCGGGCAGGGCGTGTCGGTCACCACGCTGCAGATGGCTTCGGTCTACCAGACCCTGGCCAACGGGGGCGTGCGCATCCCGCCGCGGGTCGTCTCCTCGGTCACCGCCGCCGACGGCACGGTCACCGAGGCGCCCCGGCCGGCGGCGACCCGGGTCGTCAGCGCGGACACCGCCGGCCAGCTGACCTACATGCTGGAGGCGGTGGTCGGCAAGGGCGGCACCGCGCCGCTGGGCGAGGTCGACGGCTTCCGGGTGGTCGGGAAGACCGGCACCGCTCAGCGGGCCAACCCCGACTGCGGCTGCTACGCCGGCGGCGGCTACTTCACCACCTTCGTCGGCTACGCACCGGCCGACGACCCGCAGTACGTGGTCGCCGTCGACCTGGAGCGCCCGACCAGCGAGGCGGAGGGCGGCCAGGTCGCCGCACCGGTCTTCTCCGACGTCATGCGCTACGCGCTCACCGCCGGTGGCGTCGTCCCCTCCGGGACGCCGCGCCCGACCTTCACCCTCCAGGTCGACTGAGCTGTCGACCGACCCCGGCCCGTCGGCCCGGGCGCAACGGGGCGACCGACACGAGGACGAACCGGTGGTCATCGAGCCCCCGGCCTCGCCGCCGGTAGATTGGAGCCCCGTGAGTCCGACCGTGCCCGGGTCGGTTCCCCGGCCTGCGGGGAACCGCCCGCTCCCCCTCGCCGAACTGGCCGACCTGATCGGTCCGCCGGTCCAGGGCGACCCCGCCACCCCGGTGAGCGGGGTGACCCTCGCCTCGACCACGGTCGGGCCGGGTGACCTCTACGCCGCGCTGCCCGGCGCCCGCACCCACGGCGCCCGCTACGCCGCCGACGCCGCTGCCCGCGGAGCGGTCGCCGTGCTCACCGATGCCGCCGGGGAGGCCGGGGCCCGCGCCACCGGGCTGCCCACCTGCGTCGTCGACGACCCGCGGGGCGTGCTGGGCGCGGTCGCCTCCCGGGTGCACGGCCGCCCCAGCGAGCAGCTGACCGTGCTGGGCATCACCGGCACCAACGGCAAGACGACGACGAGCTACCTGGTCGAGGCCGGGCTGGCCGCGGCCGGCTGGACCAGCGGGTTGATCGGCACCGTGCAGACCCGCACCCGCGGCCGCGACGCCGAGGGCAACCCGGTGACCACGGCCCTGCCCAGCACCCGGACCACCCCGGAGGCGACCGACCTGCACGCGCTGCTGGCGTCGATGGTGGCCTCCGGCGTCCGGGCCGTGGTCATGGAGGTCTCCAGCCACGCGCTGGTGATGGGCCGGGTCAACGGCGTCCGGTTCGCCGCCGCCGGGTTCACCAACCTCTCCCGCGACCACCTGGACTTCCACGGCGACCCGGAGAGCTACTTCCAGGCCAAGGCGCTGCTGTTCGACGGCCGGGCCGCGGTCGAGGTCGTCGACGTCGACGACGCCGCCGGCCGGCGGCTGCTCAAGCCCGGCACGGTCACCGTGAGCACCTCCGGGGCGGCCGCCGACTGGTCCGCCACCGACGTCGCCGCCCTCGGCACCGGCGGCTCGACCTTCACCCTGCACGGTCCCGGCGGGCGCAGCTGGCCGGGCCGGCTCCGGTTGCCGGGGGACTTCAACGTCGCCAACGCGGTGCTCGCCGTCGCCCTCCTGGACGCCGTGGGGGTGCGGCCCGAGGTCGCCCTGGCCGGGCTGGCGGACACCGTGGTACCCGGGCGGATGGAGCCGGTGGACGCCGGCCAGGGCTTCGTCGCCGTCGTCGACTACGCGCACACCCCGGACGCGGTGCAGACCGCGCTGGCCTCGTTGCGCGCCGCGACGGGCGGGCGGCTGCTCACCGTGCTGGGCTGTGGAGGTGACCGCGACCCCGGCAAGCGACCGGCCATGGGCGCCGCCGCCGCAGCCGGCAGCGACGTCCTCGTGATCACCGACGACAACCCGCGTTCGGAGGACCCCGCCGCCATCCGGGCCGCCGTGCGCGCCGGTGCCGAGGAGGTGCCCGCCGACCGGCGCGCGGAGGTGCTGGAGATCGGCGACCGGCGGGCCGCCCTCGCCGCGGCCGTCGCCCGCGCGCGGCCGGGTGACACCCTGCTGGTGGCCGGCAAGGGCCACGAGACCGGCCAGGAGGTGGGGGGTCAGGTGCTGCCGTTCGACGACCGAGACGTGCTCCGCGAGGTGCTCGAGCAGGGCCGGAGTGCCCGGACGGTGGACGCATGATCGAGCTGACCCTCGCCGAGGTGGCCGCGGCCGTCGGTGGCGAGCTGGCCGGGGACCCCTCCGCCGTCGTCACCGGGGCGGTCCGCACCGACTCCCGGGCGCTGGCGTCCGGCGACCTGTTCGTGGCGCTGCCCGGTGAGCGGGTGGACGGCGCGGACTTCCTGCCCGCCGCCGCCGCGGCCGGCGCGGCCGGCGCGCTGGCCACCCGACCCGAGCCCGGGCTGCCCGTCGTCGTCGTCGCCGACCCGGTCGAGGCGCTGGGCCGGCTGGCCGGCGCCGTGCACCGCCGGCTGGTCGACGGCGGCCTGGTCACCGTCGGGATCACCGGCTCCTCGGGCAAGACCTCGACCAAGGACCTGCTAGGCCAGGTGCTCGCCGCCGCGGGGCCGACGGTGAGCCCGGAGGGCTCCTTCAACAACGACATCGGCCTGCCGCTCACGGTGCTGAGCGCCGACGCCGGCACCCGGTCGCTGGTGCTGGAGATGGGTGCGCGCGGCCCCGGGCACATCGCCCGGCTGTGCCGGATCGCCCGCCCGGACATCGGCGTGGTGCTCAACGTCGGCTCCGCGCACCTCGGCGAGTTCGGCAGCGCCGAGGTGATCGCCGCGAGCAAGGGCGAGCTGGTCGAGGCGCTGCCCGTCGAGGGCACCGCCGTGCTCAACGCCGACGACCCGCGGGTGATCGGCATGGCCCCGCGCACCGCCGCCCGGGTGGTCAGCACCGGGCTCGGCGCGGACGCCGACGTCCGGGCCCTCGACGTCGACCTCGACGACGCCGCCCGCGCCCGGTTCACCCTGGTCGCCGGCGGCGAGCAGCACCCGGTCGCGCTGCAGGTGGTCGGCGCGCACCACGTCGCCAACGCGCTGTCCGCCGCCGCCGCCGCGCTGGCCGCGGGCATGACCCCCGGTGCGGTGGCCGCGGCGCTGTCGGCCGCCGGGCCGCGCAGCCGCTGGCGGATGGAGGTCACCCGGCGGGCCGACGGGGTGACCGTGGTCAACGACGCCTACAACGCCAACCCCGAGTCGATGCGTGCCGCCCTCGCGGCGCTGACCCGGCTGCCCGGACGACGGCGGATCGCCGTGCTGGGCGCCATGGGCGAGCTGGGGCCGGAGGCGGGCGCCGAGCACGCCCGGCTGGGCCGGGACGTGGTGCGCGCCGGGGTGGACCTGCTGGTCTCCGTGGGCGCGGACGCGGTCGCCCTGCACACCGGGGCCCTCGCCGAGCGTTCGGCGGGGAACGGGGGAGGACGAGGACAGGAGGACGGAGCGCTGGACAGCGTGCAGCACGTGCCGGACAGGGAGGCGGCCCTGCGGCTGCTGACCGCGGAGCTCGGCGCCGACGACGTCGTCCTGGTGAAGGCCTCGCGGTCCTACGGGCTCGAGCAGCTGGCCGCCGACCTGCTGGGGACGAGGACCACCTCGTGAAGTCCGTCCTCATCGCGGCGGCCGTCGGGCTGATCGTCTCGATCCTGGTGACCCCGCTGGCGATCAAGGCCTTCCGCCAGCACGGCTTCGGCCAGGAGATCCGGGACGACGGCCCGGAGAGCCACCTGTCCAAGAAGGGCACGCCGACCATGGGCGGCACCGTCATGGTGCTGGCCACGGTGCTGGGCTACCTGGTGGCCCACCTGTTCCTGCTCAACCAGCCGGGCCGCGGCGTCACCGCCACCGGCCTGCTGCTGCTGTTCCTGATGGTCGGGCTGGGCACCGTCGGCTTCCTCGACGACTACCTCAAGATCCGCTACCGGCGGAGCCTGGGCCTGAACAAGACCGCCAAACTGGTCGGTCAGCTGGTCATCGGGGTCACCTTCGCGGTGCTCGCCCTGGTCGAGGACGACGGCGGGACGGCGGTGGCCACCACCGCGGTCTCCTTCGTCCGCGACATCGAGCCGCTGGTGCTGCCGACCGTGCTGTTCGTCGTGGTCGCGTACCTGTTCATCGCCGGGTTCTCCAACGCGGTGAACCTCACCGACGGGCTCGACGGCCTGGCCGCGGGCTGCTCGGCGATGGTGTTCGCCTCCTACGTGATCATCTCGTTCTGGCAGTTCGGCCACGACTGCAGCTCGGCGCTGGCCATCGAGGGCTGCTACACCGTGCGGGACCCGCTGGACGTGACCCTGATCGCGGCGTCCGCGATGGGCGCCTGCCTGGGCTTCCTGTGGTGGAACACCTCCCCGGCCCGGATCTTCATGGGCGACACCGGCTCGCTGGCGCTGGGCGGGCTGATGTCCGGGCTGGCGATCGTCACCCGCACCGAGCTGCTGCTGGTCGTCCTCGGCGGGCTGTTCGTGGCGGTCACGCTGTCGGTGGTCATCCAGGTGGCGTTCTTCCGGGCCACCCGGCGGCGGGTGTTCCGGATGGCGCCGCTGCACCACCACTTCGAGCTGGCCGGCTGGACGGAGAACACGGTGATCGTGCGCTTCTGGCTGGTGACCGGGATGGCCGTGGCCTTCGGCATCGGGCTGTTCTACGCCGACTGGCTCTCCTTCGCGGGGCTCTGATGGACGGCCTGGGGACGGTGCTGGTCGCCGGGCTGGGGGTCTCCGGCGCCGCGGCCGCGCGGGTGCTGCTGGCCCGGGGGGACGCCGTCGTCCTCACCGACGCCGCCGAGCCCGCCGTCGTGGCGGAGCTGGTCGCCGCCGGTGCGCGCTGGCTCGGTCCGCTCGCCGCCCCGCCCGAGGACGTCGACCTGGTGGTCACCTCGCCCGGCTGGCGTCCGGACCACCCCCTGCTGCGGGCGGCGGCCGACCGGGGGCTGGAGGTCATCGGGGAACCGGAGCTCGCCTGGCGGCTGCGGATCCCCGGGCGGGACGGCGCCGAGCCCGCCCCCTGGTACGCCGTCACCGGCACCAACGGCAAGACCACCACCGTGACCATGCTGGAGTCGGTGCTGCAGGCCGGTGGGCTCCGGGCGGTCGCGGCGGGCAACGTCGGCCGGCCGCTGGTCGAGGTCGTCACCGCCCGGGACGCCGACGGGCGGCCCGCCTACGACGCGCTCGCCGTCGAGCTGTCCAGCTTCCAGCTGCACTGGTCCTCCTCGATCGCCCCGGCGGGGGCGTGCGTGCTGAACGTCGCCGACGACCACGTCGACTGGCACGGCTCGTTCGACGCCTACCGGGACGCGAAGGCCCAGCTGCTGCGGCTGGCGGGGGTGGCCGTCGCCGACGCGGGCAACCCGGTCGCGGCCTCGCTGGTGGCCCGGCACCGGCACCCGGTCACCGTCACCCTCGGTGAGCCGGAGCCCGGCCAGCTCGGCGTGCGGGCCGGCGCCCTGGTCGACCGGGCGTTCAGCGCGACCCCGGCCGGGGAGGTGCTGGTGGGGACCGACGCGCTGCAGGTCCGCGGCCCGCACAACACCGTCAACGCGCTGGCCGCCGCGGCGCTGGCCCGGGTCGCCGGGGTGGACGCCGCGGCCATCGGCCGGGGCCTGGCCCGGTTCCGCGGCGGGGCGCACCGCAACGTCCTGGTCGGCAGCGTCAACGGCGTGGACTTCGTCGACGACAGCAAGGCCACCAACCCGCACGCCGCCGGCGCCTCGCTGGCCGCCTACCCGCGGGTGGTGTGGATCGCCGGCGGTCTGCTCAAGGGCGCCGACGTCGACCCGCTGGTCGCCGCGGTCGCTCCCCGGCTGGCCGGGGTGGTGCTGCTGGGCCGTGATCGGGAGCAGCTGGCCAGGTCGCTGTCGCGACACGCCCCGTCGGTCCCGCGCACCGTGGTCCCCAGCGGCGATGCTGGGGACGTGACGGATGGGACGGACGGGGACCGGGTGATGCGTGAGGTCGTGGCGGCCGCCGTCCGGCTGGCCCGACCCGGGGACACCGTGCTGCTGGCTCCCGCCGCCGCCTCGATGGACGTCTTCACCGACTACGCGCACCGCGGCCGGGCCTTCGCCGACGCCGTCCGCGCGCTGGGCTGACC
>NZ_SJEX01000126.1 GCF_005930495.1 Modestobacter excelsi
GCCCGGCCCCGCCCCGGGATGGGCCGTGGGAGCAAGCGCGCCTAGCGACGGGGCTGTTGGTCCCGCCGCGGGGAGAGGCTCCGGGGCCGTGAGCGGAAGTCTGGGAGTCGCCTTACGTCGGTTAAGTCGCCCCCGCCGGACATCCCGCCTTGGGTGTCCCTGAATGGGCCGCTCAGAGACACCGACATCGATGGTCGGAGAAGAGCGCGGAGTGGCGCCCGGGCGCTTCGTTGACAGAGCGAGTCTCCATGCGAGCCTGAGCGCCAGTCCATAGTCGCGTGCTCGGGCCCACTCCCCGCAGCGCTCGGGGTATCCAGTCGACCGTCTCTGGCGCTCGGCTCCAGCCCCGCAGAGCGATGCTCACCGCGCTCGCTCAATCCCCGGGCTACCTGGACAAATCATCGATCACGGGTTTCGTCGACTTACTTGTAGAACCAACATGGATATTGGTCGTTGGTGAGCTGGAGTACAGCCTGTTTGCCAAACGGGAAAGGCAGTGGCTGACCGGGATCCAGGACGGTGTAGCCAGCTCGCTGGTAGAACCTGGCAGCATTGGCGGCGCAGTTGCCGACGTACAACGCCGCCCTTTTGAGTTGCGGTAGCACGCCGAGGGCTACCACACCGACGCCTTGACCACGCCATGCTGGGTCAACGACCAAGTGTCGGATGAATATCACGACATTTGAGTCGAACTGCGCGCCGGCGGCGACGAGGCCCGCGATGACTTGTCCATCGGGGTCGCATGCGGCAACGCCGCCCTCTTCCGGAAGAAAGTGAAAGCTGGCGCCGCCTGCGATGTGGGCCTGCACCAGCCGCTCAATGGGCGCTTCGTCATTGGACTGCACTGGACGGAACGTCACACCGCGGTCGACTAGGCGATGGGCGTAGCCGAGGTGTCGCTGTCGCACGCGAGCCGAGTCCCAAGCCTTCCACATCTAATAACGCTCCTGGGTCGTCATGGTTGTTCCCTCCTCGCCGCTGGCGGTGAGTCGTTTATTGATGGTGTATCCGGTGGGGTCGAGAAGGGGGGAGCGACTCGCCGGGACCGCTCATCAACGGCTCTCCGCGCCACCGTCGCGATGGCGATGGCGGCTCGTGGGCGATCGGGTGTTGTTCATCGATGACTGGATCGAGACTGGTGGTCAGGCTGACCGACCGGTCAGGCGCTCGTCGAGACCGCTGGCGCCACGTGGTGCGATGCTGCCGTGGTGGTCGACGGACTCACCGACAGCCGTGCTCGACGGCGGCTGGGTCTCAACTCCCTGGTCCACGTCCGCGAGTTGTGAAGACCCCACGACCACGGTGCGCCGCCCAGGGGCATCTCGCGACCACCCACCAGCCGGATCGCTGGCTACCTACAGCGGTGCGGGACTGGCCGCAGCCCATCACCGGGCAAGGTGTCCTCATGGCCGACGCATCCCCTAGCAACGAGCTGCCATTGGCCATAGCAATGGGGAGCAGCGCAGTACTTGCCGCCATCGCCACGGGCGACTCCCCGGGCACCACGGTGGCGGCGGCAGCGGCCCCCTTGGTCGTGCAAGCGGCCGCCGCCATCCGTTCGCACTGGGCAGCCAAGAGCACGAGGACGATTGAGGTCGCCGCCGATCACATGGGAGTCGGTGTGGACATCGTCCTGCAACGATCGTTGGCTTACGAGGACCGACTGGAGCTGCTCGCGCGGGTGATCGAGGCGTCAGCCCGGTCGACCATCACCGCAAAGATCGACGCGCTAGGCCGCGTGCTCGCCGATGGGATCGATGACGACGGGGATACCGCGGAGGCACTCGTGCTGGCCCGAGCGCTGGAAGTCTTGGACGAACCCCACGTCGTCGTGCTGAACCATTTGGACCGCAACCGCTTCCCTCCTGCCGAGCTCCGCGACGTGCGCCACCTAGGGATTGCCGGGTGGCAAGTGCCTGTCATCGCCGAAGCCCTGCCTCACTTGGCGGACGTGATGGAGCCGCTGGTCGCCGCTCTCAGCGGCATCGGGCTGCTCCGTGACAACACGGGGGTGAGTTTTGCCAGCCAGCCCGGGCCCGAGGCGTGGGTGATCACCTCAATCGGCATTCGGTGCCTGTTTCTGATCGAGCCCGAGCGCGAAAGCTGACCCAGAAGGAGCCGCGCCGGGGATCACGTCCGCACCTTCGACGTCCCGCGGCAGCTCTCTCCCAGCACCCCCACGGCAAGAACGCTGGCTGACACACCTCCTGCCTTCAGGAGCCCCCTCCCCAGAGGAGCGTCACCGTTGGCACTCCGTCGCGAGACCCGGCCAGTGGGAGGGAAGCCGCAGGTGCAAGAGGTGTACGGACTTCAGGCAGGTCGGGGTGACATTGATCAGGCCTCAGATGAGGGCTGCGACTATGTCAGCGGTCGGAGTCGTTGGGTTCAGTCGTCCGGCGGCGTGTCGGGAGCGTGCGGCAGTCCGGCGACGGCGGTGAGCGCGTCGGCCTCGTGGCGCAGTCGTCGAGCGCGCTCGTGCTCGCCCGCCTGCTCGTAGACCCATGCCGCCGTCTGCGCTCCTGGACCTCGGCGCGTACGAGAAGCTCCAATTCCTCATCCGTCAGCTCGCGGCGCGCGACCTCCCGGACACCGACTCCCGACCAGGGTCTCCTACAGCGCAAGGCTCCCTTGACCATCCGTAGGCGCGACCGCTTCAGCGTTGTTGAAAGCAGCGAGCGTGGCTCGCAGCAAGGCCACCAGTGACTTCTCCCGCTGCTTGAGCGCGCCCGGGAGGGCTGTACGCAGACGTTCTCGCACGTCGATCGACACCGCTCGGAAGATGCCGGCCACGCTGTCCGGTGACCGCGATCGGCGCGCTCATGCCTGTCCTAATGGGGCCCACGATGGGACATCCCCTGATGGCGACCATGTCATGGCGCCGCATGACCAAAACTCGTGTAGAGGTCATCGCCTCCCGCCCGGGATTGTGCAGCGAGTGGAGTCGCGGGAGGCTCAAGGCTCCGGCTGGAGGCGTGGATGCAATCTTTACAGCGGCGGACTTGGGCGGTCGGCAGCAGCATCACCACCGGGCAGGAGGTGGCCGCCGCCGGCGCCGTGCGCCAGGTACAGCGTGATCGGGTCGTCGGTGCCGAGCACCCGGCGGCTGCGCTGCAGCGTGTCCTCCTTAAGGGCGCGGGCGGGCTCGGCCTCGCCCAGCTGAGCTAAAGCGACGGTCAGGCCGGCTGCCACCCACAGGGTGGTCGCGTGGTCCGGGCCGAGCACCCGGCGGCTGCGCTGCAGGGTGTCCTCGCCGAGGACACGGGCCGGCTCCGCTTGGCCCAGCCGAACCAGGGCGCCGGTGAGGGCGGCCGCCGCGAACAGGGTCACCAGGTGGTGCGGACCGAACACGCGCCGGCTGCGCTGCAGGGTGTCCTCGCCCAAGACACGGGCCGGCCCGGCCTCGCCCACCTGGGCCAGGGCGCCGGTGAGGGCGGCCGCCACCCCTAGGGTGATGGCATGGTCGGGGCTGAACATGCGCCGGCAGCGCTGCAGCGTGTCCTCGCCCAGCGCGCGGGCCGGCTCCATCTCGCCCACCGAGGCCAGGGCGCCAGTGAGGGCGGCCGCCGCCAACAGGGCGGTTCCGTGGTCCGGGCCGAACACGCGTCGGCAGCGCTGCAGGGTGTCCTCGCCCAGGGCGCGGGCCGGCTGCGCCTCGCCCACCTGGGCCAGGGCAACGGTGAGGGCGGCCGCCGTCCATAGGGTGTTGGCGTGGTCCGAGCCGAGCACCCGGCGGCAGCGCTGCAGGGTGTCCTCACCCAGGGCGCGAGCCTGCTCCGCCTCGCCCATCCCGGTCAGGGTGAGGGTCAGCGTGCTCGCGGAGGTCAGCGTGTCCGGATGGTCGGGGCCGAGGATCGACCGCCAGCGATGGAGCAGCTGTTCACAGACGGCTCGGCTGGCATTGCTGTCTCCTTTGACCTGGAGGTAGCGGGCGGTGTCCAGGGCCAAGTGCCGGTTCGCTGGATGGTGGTCATTCAACGGGGCGGTGGCGAGCACGTGGGGGGCGAGCTGGGCGTAGGCGGCCCAGGTGACCGGATCTTCCGGGTCGCCGGGGCAGGCGGCGGCCAGCAGCGTGAGCACCTGCTGGGTGGGGGCCTGCTGCCGGTCCGGGGCAAGTTGCTGGCGGATCACCGCCTGCACCAGCCGGTGCAGCTGAAAGCCGTCGGCGGAGCGGCGGATCAGGGAGTAGCCGACCAGCGTGCCAAGGGTGTCGGCGAGGGCGTCGGAATCGGCGGCGGTGCTGCGCAGCGGCTCGTCGAGGAGCTCGGCGTGCTCGCTGAATAAGGACAGTGGAATGGGTTCGGGTGCGAGGAAGGCGGCCAGCTGCAGCAACTGCACCGCGGCCGCGTCCTCGCCGTCCAGCCGGTTCAGTGACAGCGCCCAGGTGGTGTCGATTCGCCCGGAGTAGCCCACGACCTCGCCGCGGGCCAGCAGGCTGGCGCGATGGGCGCGGAACCGGCGCAGATAGTCCGCCGCCGGCAGGTCGGTCTGTTCCAGATAGCCGGCGGCCTGGGCGGCGGCCAGCGGCAGGTCGCCGAGTTCGGCGGCGAGCTTGTCGGCCAGGGTCTCGTCCATCCCGGGGATGCGGGCGCGCAGCAGCGCGATCGTCTCCGCGCGGGCCAGCACGTCGACCTCCAGCCGGCCGCCCAACGCGCCCCAGCCGGGGTTGCGAGAGGTGATCAGCACATGTCCTGGCCCGTCGGGCCGGTTATCGGCGATGTCGGCCGGCCGCTCGGCGTTATCGAAGATCAGCAGCCAGCGGGCCCGGTTACGTAGTTCGCCGAGCAGCCGGTCCACCGTGTCCGCGACGGTTGGCCCGGGAGGAAGGTCGAGGCGGGCGGCGAGCCGGGCGAGCTGGTCGGGGATCAGCACCGGCTGCTCGGCGTCGATCCACCACACCAGGTCGTAGTCGGTGGCGAACCGGTGGGCGTACTCGTTCGCCAGCTGGGTCTTGCCCACTCCGCCCAGCCCGTACAACGCCTGCACCACGAGCGTGGCCTCCCCGGCGCGCAGCCGCTGGCGCAGCTCGGTGAGCATGCCGTCCCGGCCGGTGAAGCGGAGATTGCGCGGCGGCATCCGCCACACCTCCGGCAGGCGGCCGGCGAACCCGGGCTTGTCTGTCGGCGCGGGTCCCGCTCTGGGGAACGGCGGCGGGCCGGTCGGGCGGGCCCCGGCCAGACGGTCGCGCAGCCGGGCCGCCGCTGCGGCCTCATCCAGACCGGTCAGGTCCAGAGGAATCAGTGGCTTGTACAGCGCAGGCAGGGTGACCGGCTCGACCAGCACCGGCACGATCCGCCCCGCCGCCTCCGCGGACCCGGCGAACGCCGCGCGTAGCTCCGCCCCGCCGAACGCGGAGGAGAAGTAGGCCTCGGTGCAGACCGCCAGCAGCCGGTCCGCTCGCTCCAGGGCCGTCTGCATGCGGGCCACGAAGTCCTCACCGGGCGTCCAGTCCCACACGTCCAGCTCGACGGTGTATCCGGCCTCCTGCAGCTGCCAGGCCAGCCACTCCGCCCACGCGGTGTCCCGGCCGGCGTGACTGATGAAGAAATCGGATCCCCGACTGCTCACGCATCAGCCATACACCCATCACCCGGCGTACGCGAGACTCAGGGCTGCCGGTCCCTTCGCACCGGACGGTGCGCGCCGAAGCAGTTCGGTGTCGTAGCCGCAGATTGCTGTTCAACCGGATGGCCCCAAAGCCGCCGTCAGGGCCGTGTGCCTGACCTGGCGCTGACCTCCTCGGACCGTTCACAGATACTGGCCCGCTTGCCCTAGCCGCCCGTCCCGCGGTCTTGGGTGGCGGGGGAAGGGTGGGCCGTAGGACCATCCCGTACGGATGCGTAGCGCCCTTGCAGCGGCGCCCGCGACCGTGTTCATGGGCGGCGGGGAGCGAGGCCCCCTTCCTGGCAGCAACGGGGTTCCGCCGGGACGTCACCCCTTGGTCACCCCCGCTCAGTCTTCGTGACGCCGAGCGCTCACCGCTCATGGCGCGTAGCGGTGCCCAGCGGGTCTGTGCGCCGCTGACCTGCGGGGTGACGTCACGTTGAACGTTCCTCAGCGACCTTGGGCGCAGGGACGGATTCGGCCCGGCCACCGCCGGTTCGCCCTGGCTGACGACCGGCCCGCGGAAGGCTGGAAGGAGGTGGACGGCGGTGATGTCGTTGCACAAGCTGTCCGCCGGGTCGGGCTACACCTACCTGACCCGGCAGGTGGCCGCCGGTGATGTCACCGCCCGCGGCCGGGGGTCGCTGGGTGCCTAGTACGAGCAGCGCGGGGAGTCGCCCGGCGTGTGGCTGGGCGCCGGGCTGGTGTCCCTGAACGGTGGCCCGCGGGCGGGTGATCCGGTGTCCGAGGCGCAGATGCTGGCGCTGTTCGGCCACGGCCACCACCCACTCGCCAGCGCACCCACCGGCTTCGCCCAGGACAGCGACCCTGATCGCGGTCCGGTGTCGGTGCGGTTGGGGGCGCCGTTCGTCACATCCGGGCCGCGGGTGTCGGTGGCGGGCTATGACCTGACGTTCTCCCCGGTGAAGAGTGTCTCGGCCTTGTGGGCGCTGGCCGACCCACAGGTCGCGGCGCAGGTGGAGGCCGCCCACATCGCCGCCGTGGCCGACACCGTCGGCTGGCTGGAGCGCACCGCCGTCTACACCCGCCTGGGCGCGGGCGGGCTGCGGCAGGTCGACGTGACCGGCCTGCTGGCCGTGGCGTTCACCCATCGGGACTCCCGCAACGGCGACCCGGACCTGCACACTCACGTCGCGGTCTCCAACAAGGTGCGCACTCTGGACGGCCGGTGGCGCGCGTTGGACGGCCGCGCGCTGCACGCCGCGGCGGTAGCGGCGTCAGAGCGGTACAACACCCGGCTGGAAGCCCAGCTGGTCCACCGGCTGGGCGTCACCTTCAACGACCGGCCCACCCGCCCCGGGCTGCGGCCGGTACGCGAGCTGGCCGGCGTTCCGGTCGAACTGATCCGGGCGTGGTCGACCCGGCGGGCGCAGATCAGCACCGGCCACGCGCAGCTGCTGGCCCGGTTCAAGGCCAGCTACGGACGGGAGCCCACCACCGCCGAAGGCCATGCACTCGCCCAGCAGGCAACCCTGGCCACTCGACCGGCCAAGCACGGCCCGCGCAGCGAGGCCGAGCAACGCCGAACCTGGCGCACCCAGGCCGACCACGTGCTCGGCACCGGCGCCGTCGGACGGGTCGTCGACCGGGTCCTCGACCAGCCACCGGCCGCGTCCCGCCTCGACCCGGAGTGGACAAGCAGCGCTGCCCGCAGCGCGGTGGCGACGGTCTCCGCCCAGCGGGCGGTGTTCACCAGCCACCACCTGCGGGCCGAGCTGGAACGCCTGGCCCGCACCGACCGGATGCCGCTGCATGCCCTGGACTCCGCGATCGACCAGGCGCTGACGGTCGCGGTCTCGGCTGACCTGTCACTGCGGCTGGACCACGATCCCGGTCCCGACCGCCGCCCGGTCGACCTGGATGTCCTCGAGCCGGTCGGGCTGCGGCGCCGGGACGGCAGCAGCGTCTACGCGACCGCGCACACCCAGCTGTACACCACCCCGGCGCTGCTGGCCGCCGAGCGGCGCATCCTCGGTGCCGCCGAGCACACCGACGGCGACCGGGTTCCGGCCGACCTGATCGAACTCGCGCTACTGGAGTCGCGGCTGTCCGGGCGGCCACTGAACGCCGGTCAGCAGGCCATGGTCCGCGGACTGGCCAGCTCGGGACGGCGGGTACAGGTCGCGATCGCCCCGGCCGGCACCGGCAAGACCACCACCCTCGGGATCCTGGCCTGCGCCTGGACCGACGCCGGCGGCACCGTCCTCGGCGCCGCACCCTCCGCGGTCGCCGCCAGCGAACTTCGCAAGGCGACCGGGCATCCGGCCGTCACCCTCGCCGCCGCCCTCCAGGCGATCGACCCCGGCCGACACGACGCCGGCATGAACGGGAATGGCCAGGCGCCCCGGATCGGCGGTATGCCGTTGGGCCCGCAGCTGCTGTTGTTGGTCGACGAGGCCGGCATGGCCGCCACCACCGACCTCGCCGCCCTGATCGACGCGGTCACCGCCGCCGGTGGCTCGGTGCGCCTGGTCGGGGACACCGCCCAGCTGTCCTCCCCCGCCGCCGGCGGCGTCCTGCACGACCTCCTCCGCGCCCACGGCGGGGTTCAGCTGGACACCCCGGTCCGGTTCACCGACCCCGCCGAAGCCTGCGCGACTCTCGCCATCCGCGCCGGGAACCCCGACGGGCTGACCTTCTACGCCGAACGGGGCCGCATCCACACCCCCGCCAATACTCTGGGGACCGCGGAGGGCGCTCGGAAGGCAGCACAGCGCGATGACACGGATCGCGATGCCTCCGGCGACGCGGTGGACTCGGCGCTGGCCGGCTGGGTGGCCGACCGGGCCGCCGGCTCCGACAGCCTGCTGCTGGCCGGCAGCAACACCATGGCCACCGAGCTCAACGCCCGCGCCCGCGCCGCACGCCTGACGGGCGGCCCAGCCACCGCAGACATCGCAGACACCGGGCATTGCGAGGTCGGGCTGCGGGATGGCACCGCCGCCTCGGTAGGGGACGTCGTCATGGCCCGGCGCAACCAGCGCGACCTGGCCATCACAGCCACCGAATGGGTGAAGAACGGTGACCGGTTCACCGTCACCGCCCTCACCGGCGACGGCGGGCTCCGCGTCCGGCACACCCCCAGCCGCCGACAACTCACCCTGCCCGCCGACTACGTCGCCGAACACCTGCAACTGGGTTACGCGAGCACGATCCACCTCGCTCAGGGCACCACCGTCGACACCACCCACACCCTGATCACAGGCACCGAGAACCGCGAACAGCTCTACGTCGCGCTGTCCCGCGGCCGATCTGCCAACCACCTGCACCTGGCCCCCAGCCTGGTCGACGAAGACCCGGC
>NZ_SJEX01000127.1 GCF_005930495.1 Modestobacter excelsi
GGTGGTGGTCCCCCGAGCTCTTCGACCTGCACGGCATGCCGAGCAGGTCGGTCCAGCCCACGGTCGGGCTGCTGCTCGCCCACGTCCACGACGACGACCGGCCGGCCCTGCAGGAGGCGCTGCGCGAGGCCGCGACCACGGCCGTCTCCTTCACCCGCGAGTACCGGGTGCTGCGGGTGGACGGCCGCCCGCTCACCGTGCTGCTGGTGTGCGAGCCGGAGACCGATGCGGCCGGCGCGGTCACCGCCCTCACCGGGCTGCTGGTCGACGTGACGGCGGGGCGGGCCCCCGCGCCCGCCGACGAGCAGCTGCGGCACCTGGAGACCGAGGTCGAGCAGCTGCGCAGCGCGATGGCGAGCCGGGCGGCCATCGAGCAGGCCAAGGGGATCCTGATGCTGCTCATGTCCTGCGGCGACCAGGTGGCGTTCGACCTGCTGGCGCACATCTCCAGCCACACCCACCGCAAGGTCCGCGACGTGGCGGTCTCGATCATCGAGTCCGCGAGCGGGCGCACCCCGCTGCCCGACGACGTCCGCGAGATCCTGCACGACGCCTGCCCGCCGGGTCGCGCGGCCGTCTGACCCCCGCCCCGACTCGCGTCGTACCCGCCCGTCCCTTCCGGGCACCGATCGGAGAGGATGCCCGGAAGGGTCCCGGACCGACGAGGGTCCGGGACGAGGGAGGGGAGCCGCCGCGTGTTCTACCTGTTTGCGCGGTTCGTGCTGCGTCCGCTGGTGTGGGTCGTCTTCCGGCCCGCGGTCACCGGCCGTGAGAACGTGCCGCTCACCGGGCCGGTGATCCTGGCCAGCAACCACCTCTCGTTCATCGACAGCATCGCCATCCCGCTGATGGCGCCGCGCAAGGTCGCCTACCTGGCCAAGGCCGAGTACTTCCGCGGCTCCGGGTTCAGTGGCTGGGTCTCCCGCACCCTGTTCACCGCGCTCGGCGCGCTGCCGGTGGAGCGGGAGGCCTCACGGGCGGCGCAGGCGGCGCTGGACACCGCGATGGGCGTGCTGCGGGCCGGTGGCGCGTTCGGCATCTACCCCGAGGGCACCCGGTCCCGGGACGGCCGGCTGGCCCGCGGCAAGACCGGCGTCGCCTGGCTCGCGCTCACCGCCGACTGCCCGGTCGTCCCGGTGGCCGTCCGCGGCACCGACAAGATCCAGCCGATCGGGGCGCGCTGGCCGCGACCGCACCGGGTGTACGTCACGTTCGGCGAGCCGCTGACCTTCCCCGGGCACCGCGGCCAGGCCGGCAAGGGCAAGGCGCGCCGCGAGGTCACCGACCAGGTGATGGAGGCGATCGCCGCGCTGTCCGGTCAGGAGAAGGCGGGCTGGGGCCTGCCCTCCGCCGCCGCGTGAGCGCGGCGCTGCTGGTCGCCGGCACGACGTCGGACGCCGGGAAGTCCGTGGTCACGGCCGGGATCTGCCGCTGGCTGGCCCGCCAGGGCGTGCGGGTGGCGCCGTTCAAGGCGCAGAACATGAGCAACAACTCGATGGTCACCGCCGACGGCGCGGAGATCGGCCGGGCGCAGGTGATGCAGGCCGCGGCGGCCCGGGTCGAGCCCGAGGCGGCGATGAACCCGGTCCTGCTCAAGCCCGGCGGGGAGGACGCCAGCCAGGTCGTCGTCCTCGGCAAGCCCGTCGCCGACGTCACGGCGCTGTCCTACCGGCCGATGAAGGCCGCGCTGCTGGAGCAGGCGCTGGCCTGCCTGGCCGACCTGCGCTCGCGCTTCGACGTCGTGGTCTGCGAGGGGGCCGGCTCCCCCACCGAGATCAACCTGCGTGCCGACGACATCGCCAACATGGGGCTGGCCACCGCCGCCGGGCTGCCCGTCGTGGTGGTCGGCGACATCGACCGGGGCGGGGTCTTCGCCGCGCTGTACGGCACCGTCGCGCTGATGCCGCCGGCCGACCAGCGGCTGGTCGCCGGCTTCCTGGTCAACAAGTTCCGCGGCGACGTCCGGTTGCTCACCCCGGGTCTGGAGTCCCTCGCCGCGCTGACCGGACGGCCGACGCTGGGCGTGCTGCCCTGGCAGCGCGGTCTGCACCTCGACGTCGAGGACTCCCTGGGCGTCGACGCGCCCCGCGGCCCCGCGCTGCCGCCGCACGGGGAGGACGTGCTGCGGGTGTCGGTCGCCCGGCTGCCCCGGTTGTCCAACTTCACCGACCTGGACGCCCTCGCCGCCGAGCCCGGGGTGCTGCTGCGCTACGCCGAGCGACCCGAGGAGCTCGCCGACGCCGACCTCGTGGTGCTGCCCGGCACCCGGTCGACCGTCGCCGACCTGCAGTGGCTGCGGTCCACCGGGCTGGCCGACGCGGTCCGCCGCCGGGCCGCCGAGGGCCGCCCGGTGCTGGGCATCTGCGGCGGGCACCAGATGCTGGCGCGCACCATCAGCGACGACGTCGAGTCCCGGGCCGGCGTCGTCCCCGGGCTGGGGCTGCTCCCGGCCGACGTCCGGTTCGGCATCGAGAAGGTGCTCGCCCGCCCGACGGGGACCGCGCTCGGCCACACCGTCCGCGGCTACGAGATCCACCACGGCGTGGTCACCGTCGACGGCTCCGCCGAGCCCTTCCTGGACGGCGCCCGGGCCGGCTCGGTCTTCGGCACGACGTGGCACGGCGCGCTGGAGGACGACGGGTTCCGCCGCGCCTTCCTCACCGAGGTGGCCCGGGTCGCCGGCCGGCGGTTCGTCGTCGCGCCGGACACCGACTTCGCCGCCGTCCGCGAGGCCCGGCTGGACGCCCTCGGCGACCTGGTGGCCGAGCACGCGGACACCGACGCGCTCTGGCGGCTGATCGAGTCCGGGCCGCCGGCCGGCCTCCCGGTGCTGCCGGCCGGATCCGCTGCCCGCTGACCGACGAGAGCTGCGGTCGCGGGCCTGCACGGCTGGCAGCCCCCGGGACCGCAGGACTCAGCCGCCGGTCAGTGCGCCGTGAGCGCGTCGCGGACGTCGTCCGGCCAGGGGGTCGGGCGGCCGTCGGCGGTGGCCACGTAGGTGCTGCGCACCGTGCAGCAGGGCCGGTCCCCCACCCCCACGGTGAAGACCAGGGTCAGGCTGGTGCGGCCCAGCGCCGCCAGCTCGACGTCCACCGCCACCGTGTCGCCGTACCGGGCGGAGGAGACCCAGTCCAGCGAGCTGGCCTTGACGAAGTACTCCAGCCCGCGGTCCACCAGCGCCTGCCACGGCAGCCCGCGCGCCGCCCACCAGGCGTTCACCGCCTCGTCGGCCCAGATCAGGTAGTGCGCGTTGAAGACCACGCCCTGCTGGTCGCACTCGACGAACCGGACCGGAGCACTCCACACCTCGGGCACGGGACGCAGGCTACGGATGGCTGCTCCGGACGGCGGCTACCGTCGACCCGTGCAGCCCGCCCTGGAGACCCAGCCCACCGACGCGGAGGTCCTGGCCGGCTACCGCACACCCTCCCAGCTCGTCCGGGACAAGGTCATCGACCGCGTCGACGAGCACTGCCGGGCGTTCATCGCCCTCTCCCCCTTCGCCACGCTGGCCACCGCCGACGCCGAGGGCTTCCCCGAGATCTCCCCGCGCGGCGGCGACCCGGGCTTCGTGCACGTCCTCGACGAGCACCGGCTCGCGCTGCCCGACCGGCAGGGCAACAACCGGGTCGACAGCCTGCGGAACCTCACCGTCAACCCGCAGGCCGCACTGCTGTTCTTCGTGCCCGGGGCCGAGGAGACGCTGAAGGTCTTCGGGACGACGTCGATCGTCGAGGCCGATGCGCTGGGCATCGACCTGGTCGAGTTCGGCCGGGCGCCCCGGTCGGTGGTCGTGCTGACCGTCCAGCGGGCGTACTTCCACTGCGGCAAGGCCGTGATGCGCTCGGGGCTGTGGGACCCGGCGCGGCAGGTCGACCGGTCGACGATGACCCCGTTCGGCCAGGTGCTCAAGGACCACTGCCAGCTCGAGACCCCGCTGCCCGACGACGCCACGATCCGCGCGGACCTGGCGCTGGAGCTGTGAGGACTGTCGGCGGCCGGCCGTAGCGTGCCGGCATGGCCTACCTCTTCCAGGTGACGATCGACTCCACCGCGCCGCACCCGCTCGCCGACTGGTGGGCGGAGGCCCTGGGCTGGGAGCGCGAGCCGACCGACGAGGCGTTCATCCGCCGGATGGTCGACGAGGGGAAGGCGGCCGAGTCCGACACGATGCTGCACGACGGCCGGCTGGTCTGGGCGGTGGGCGCCGCGATCAGGCACCCCACCGACGCCGCACCCCGGGTGCTCTTCCAGCAGGTGCCCGAGCCCAAGACGGTGAAGAACCGGGTGCACCTCGACGTCCGGGTCGGCCCGGAGAACGTCGACAGCGAGGTGGCCCGGCTGACCGCGCGTGGCGCGACGGTGCTGCACCACGGGCAGCAGGGCCCCTACCGCTGGGTCACGATCGCCGACCCGGAGGGCAACGAGCTCTGCCTCACCTGAGGGCCCCTGCAGGGGTCCCGCCGCGAGCGTGCGAGCGGTGGGCGGCAGGAGGTGTCTCAACAGCCGAGGCGCAGTTCCCGCTCGACCTCACGCTCGGCCTTCCGCTCGGCGACCGCGCGCTGGGCGAGCAGCCGGCGGCGCTCGTTGCGGGGCCGGCGCCCCGACCGGTAGCGGGCGTCCTCGACCAGCTGGAACGCAGCCAGCGCACTCGCCCGTACGGCGGTGGGGAATGGGACCTCGACCGGGTGGACCGGCTCGGCAGTGCTCATCAGGCTGCTCTTCCCCCCGTGGTGGCCGGTGCTCGACCCCCCAGTACGAGTGTGGCCCGCCGGACCGCATCTCAACCGCGATGTGACCCGTCAGTCCCGTTCTGCGCGGACCATCACACGCAGGCGGTCCCGCAGGTGAGCGCCGCGCGGAGGCGCGCCGACCCCGGCGGCGTGTCGCCGGGTGCCACGCCGCAGCGGCCATCCCCTACGGTCCCGTGGATGGCGAGCAGTGCGTGGCGCAGGGTCCTGGGTCGGCTGGTGGACGTGGCGGTCCGGCAGGGCAGCGAGGAGCTGGCCCGGCGCACCCGGCGTGACCGCTCCCCCACGGCGCCCCGCCCGTCCGCGCCGCACCGCGCCGCCCCGTCCCGGTCCGCCACCCCCGCCGACCAGCCGCGGGCCACCCTGCCGCCGGCCGGCCCGCCGCGGCGCCGCGGCATGGTCACCGAGCACACCGGCCCGCTGCGGCTGGAGTACCGCCCGCACGACGACGACCGGCCCGACCCCGGCGAGGTCGTCTGGGCCTGGGTGCCGTTCGAGGAGGACGACGGCCGGGGCAAGGACCGGCCGGTGCTGGTGGTCGGCCGCGACGGCGACGCCCTGCTGGCGTTGATGCTCAGCAGCAAGGAACACGACCTCGACGCCGAGGACGAGGCCCGCCACGGCCGGCACTGGGTGGACGTGGGCACCGGCGCCTGGGATCGGCAGGGCCGACCGAGCGAGGTGCGGGTCGACCGGGTGCTGCGGATCGACCCGGCCGACGTCCGCCGCGAGGGTGCGGCGCTGGACCGGGCGCACTTCGACCAGGTCGCGGCCGAGGTGCACCGCCGCCGCGGCTGAACGGCCGCGCGGGTCCAGCTCAGTCGGCGCAGCCGTCCTCGTCGCGCTGGGTGCGCGGGCGCAGGTGGTAGACCCCGGCCGAGTCGGTCAGCGACTGGAGGTCGTAGCGGTGCACGACCTTCGGCCCGCCGTGCAGGTGCACGTGGGTGATGGTCGGCAACGGGTCGCCGTGCCGGGCCTCGCGGATCTCCACCCGGCCGTCGAGCGGGCCCCCGACGAAGAGCAGCACGGCATCGGTCTCCTCCGCGCTGCTCACGGCGTCGGCACTCGCTTCTCCCTCGGTCGACTGGCGCACCCGGACCAGGGTAGGCGCGCGCCGGCCCGGCCAGCGACGGGTCCACAGCGGTGTCGCGGACCCGCTCAGCCGGACCGGGGCCGCAGCAGCCGGGCCAGCAGCGGCGCGGAGAACAGCATCACGAACAGCCGCAGCACCTGCACCGACAGCACGAACGTCGCGTCGGCACCGCTGCCGGTGGCGGTGGCGAGCACCGCGTACAGCCCGCCGGGTGTGGTCGCCAGGTAGCCGTCGAGCAGCGTCACCCCTGCGGCGCGGGACAGCACGACGCCCAGCCCGGCGCAGGCGGCGACCGCCCCGACGATGAGCGCCAGGGCCAGCGGGAGCGCGCGGCCGACCAGCCGCAGGCTGTCCCGGGTGAAGCCGAGCCCCACCTGCAGCCCGATCGCGAGGAACCCGGCCGCCTCGACGACGGCCGGGACGCCGGCGCCCCGGGACAGGCCGGTCAGGTCCAGCGCGGCGGCGACCGCGAGCGGGCCGAGCAGCGCGCCGACCGGCACCCGGCTGACCCGGCCCAGCAGCACGCCGACGACGGCGCAGACCACGGTGACCAGCAGTCCGGCGGGCCAGCCGGGACCGTCGTCGGCCGGCGCGGTCCCGCTGCCGGAGGAGGCGCCGTAGACCGTCGTCGCCACGATCGGCATCGCGACGACGATGAGCAGCACCCGCAGGTACTGCAGGACGGCGACCACCTGCTCGTCGGCGCCCAGGTCGCGGGCCATCGCGGTGATCCCGGAGGCACCGCCGGCGATCATGGAGAACGCGCCGGTCACCGGGCTGATCCCCCGCTGCAGGCGCATCAGCTGCCCGGCGACCAGGCTGACCAGCAGGGTCGCGACGGTCACCGCGAGCACGGGCAGCCAGTGCTCGGCGATCGTGCGCAGGGTGCCGGTCTGCATCAGGGCGCCGATCGAGACGCCGATCACCGCCTGCGCGCCGATGCCGGCCGAGCGGGGCAGCGTCAGCCGGGTGCGGCCCAGCAGTGCCCGGCCGAGCCCCGCGACCAGCCCGCCGAACAGCGGGGCGGAGGGCACGCCGAGCAGGGCCAGCAGCGCGCCGGCGCCCACCCCGACCGCGAGGACGGCGCCCCGGTCGAGCAGCCCCCGCCGTTCGTCGTCCACCGCCGCCACTCTGCCCAGGCGCCCGTCACCTCTCCGCGCGGGCCCCGTCCAGCGGCTCGTCCCGGGGTGCGTCGAGGGGTGCCTCGACGATGCGGCGGAGCTCGGCGACGTGCGCGGAGGAGGCGGCCCGCCCGGTCGTGGTCAGGGCCAGGCTGGTGTGCAGTCGCGGCGGCGGGTGGATGACGGCGTCGAAGTGCGGCACGACCGCCGTCACCGCTGGCCGCGCAGCCCGGCGACGTGGGCCCTCCCCCACTGGCGGCTCAGCACGGCACCCGGTCGGCCAGCGCAGCGCGGTCGGCGTCCAGGGCGGCCAACTGGGCAGCAGCGACGTCCCGGTCGATCTCGTTGCTCTCCATGTCGGAAAGCGCGACGTAGGACTTTCCACTTCGACCAGAGACGCTGCCCCTGTCCTCCCGCGGGTCCTCGTGGTCTGATGAGCGCGAACCGCAACGGCAGTGGAGGAAGCCCGGTGGAATCCCGGCGCGGTCCCGCCACTGTGATCCGGCGAGCGCCCTCGGGAGCCTGCCGGGGAGCCAGGAACTCCCGCCGTCGCCTCCTGCCACCTCCGGGCGTGGACACCCGGGGAGAGGACCAGTGGTCTACCCGTGACCTACCCGTTCGGCGCCGTCGTCGGCATGGACGACATGCGGCTCGCCCTCCTGCTCAACGCCGTCTCCCCTGCCGTCGGCGGTGTGCTGGTGCGCGGGGAGAAGGGCACCGCGAAGTCCACCGCCGTGCGGGCGCTGTCCGCCGTCCTCCCGCCGGTCACCGTCGTCGCCGGGTGCCGGTTCGCCTGCGACCCGGCCATCCCGGACCCCGAGTGCCCGGACGGCCCGCACGACCCCGACGCCCCCGGGGTGACCCGGCCCGCGCGGCTGGTCGAGCTCCCCGTCGGCGCCTCGGAGGACCGGCTGGTCGGCTCGCTGGACCTGGAGCGCGCGCTCACCGAGGGCGTGAAGTCCTTCGAGCCCGGGCTGCTCGCCGGCGCGCACCGCGGCGTGCTCTACGTCGACGAGGTCAACCTGCTGCACGACCACCTGGTCGACCTGCTGCTCGACGCCGCTGCGCTCGGTCGCGCCTACGTCGAGCGGGAGGGCGTCTCGGTGCAGCACGCCGCCCGCTTCCTGCTGGTCGGCACGATGAACCCCGAGGAGGGCGAGCTCCGGCCCCAGCTGCTGGACCGCTTCGGCCTCACCGTCGAGGTGGCCGCCCCGCGGGACGCCGACCTCCGCGCCGAGGTGGTGCGCCGCCGCTTCGCCCACGACGCCGACCCGGCCGGCTTCGCCGCCAGCTGGGCCGCAGACGAGGACGCCCTGGCCGCCCGGATCGCCGAGGCGCGCCAACGGCTGCCGCGCGTCGTCCTGTCCGACGCGGCACTGCGCCAGGTCACCAGCGTCTGCGCCGCCTTCGACGTCGACGGGCTGCGCGCCGACCTGGTCACCGCCCGCGCCGCCATCGCCCACGCGGCGTGGTGCGGCCGGGAGGAGGTGACCGAGGACGACGTCCGGGTCGCGGCCCGCCTCGCCCTGCCGCACCGGCGCCGGCGCAACCCCTTCGACGCCCCGGGCCTCGACGAGGACACCCTGGAGCAGGCGCTCGCCGATTCCCGCCCCGAGGACACCCCGCCCGAGGACGACCCCGGAC
>NZ_SJEX01000128.1 GCF_005930495.1 Modestobacter excelsi
GGGGCGCCGGCCATCGACGTCGACATCCCGGTCACCGCGTGCGGCACCGGCCTCGCCGTCCTCGGCGACGCCACCGGCGACTGCACTGCGCCCGCCACCGCCCCGGCCACCCCGGCGCAGCCGGCCACCCCGGAGGAGCCGGGCACAACGGCCGGCTCGGGCACCCCGGTCGACCCGATCACGCCGGCCGACCCGGCCACCCCGGTCGACGCGACCACACCGGGACACCTCACCGGCCTGCAGGGTCCGGCTCCGTCGGACAGCGCGGTCACCCTCGGCGCCATCGACCAGGCCGGCGCCGTCCGCGAGGTGCTCGCCCCTGCGTCGTCCGGCGTCCTGGTGACCGCCGACGGCGGCACGTCCGGGACGTCCGGCACGTCCGGTGGGCTCGCCTTCACCGGCACCCCGGTCGGCACGCTGGCGCTCGGCGGTCTGCTCGCCCTGGCCCTGGGCCTCGGGCTGATCGCGTTCCCCCGCCGCCGGGCCAGCAGCCTCAGCTGACCCGGACGCGGACGGGCCCGGTCACCTCACGGTGGCCGGGCCCGTTCGTCGGGGTCGAGGGGTCCCTCAGGAGAACAGCGCGCTGTACCCGTTCAGCGCGGGCTGACCACCGAGGTGGGCGTAGAGCACCGTGGACGACGGGTCGATCTCGCCCCGGCCGACCAGGTCGATCGTGGCCGCCATCGACTTCCCCTCGTACACCGGGTCGGTGACCATGCCCTCGGTGCGGGCCGCGAGCTCCATCGCGGCGATCGTGGTCGCGTCGGGGATGCCGTAGACCCCGGCGTGGAAGCGCTCGTCGAGCTCGACGTCGTCCAGGGTGAGCGGGCGCTGCAGGCCGATCGCCGTCGCCGTCCGCTGCGCGATCCGCAGCACCTGGTCTCGGGTCTCCGCCGGCTTGGCCGAGGCGTCGACGCCGAGCACCCGGCGCGGCCGGCCGCCCTGCTCCTCGAGCTGGGCGAAGCCGGCGACCATGCCGGCCTGGGTCGAGCCGGTCACCGAGCAGACGACGACGGTGTCGAAGAAGACCCCGAGCTCCGCCTCCTGGGCCGCGACCTCGCGCGCCCAGTTGGCGAAACCGAGGCCGCCGAGGGGGTGGTCCGACGCCCCGGCCGGGATCGGGTAGGGCCGGCCGCCGCCGTCGACGATCTCCTGCAGCGCGGCCTCCCAGCTCTCCTTGAACCCGATGCCGAAGCCGGCCTTCACCAGCCGCACGTCGGCCCCGGCCAGCCGGCTGATCAGGATGTTGCCGACCTTGTCGTAGACGGCGTCGGGCCAGTCCACCCAGCTCTCCTGCACCAGCACGCACCGCAGCCCGACGTGCGCCGCGACGGCGGCGACCTGCCGGGTGTGGTTGCTCTGCACGCCCCCGATGGAGACCAGCGTGTCGCAGCCCTGGGCCAGCGCATCGGCGACCAGGTACTCGAGCTTGCGGGTCTTGTTGCCGCCGAAGGCGATCCCGGAGTTCACGTCCTCGCGCTTGGCCCACACCGCCGCGCCGCCCAGGTGGGCGGTCAGCCGGTCCAGCCGGTGCACCGGCGAGGGTCCGAACAGCAGCGGGTGCCGGGGGAAGTCATCGAGCGCCATCGGGGGTCTCCTCCAGTTCGGACAGCAGCGCCGTCCAGATCTCGGTGGTGGTGGTGACGGCGGCGTCGACGTCGGCGGCCGCGCAGGCGGCGATCAGCTGCTCGTGCAGCGCGACCGACTCGCGACCGTGCGCGGCGGCGAACCGCTGCCGCTCCAGCCGGCGGACCGCGGGGGTGAAGCGGTCGATCGTGGCCCGCACCGCGGTGTTCCCGCAGCGGGCCAGCAGCACGTCGTGCAGCTCGTCGTCGGCAGCGAGTGCGCCGTCGAGGTCCCCCGCGGAGACGGCGGCGGCGAAGCGCTCGTTGGCGGCCCGCATCGCCGCGACGTCGGCGCCGGTGACCGTTGCGGCGGCCTCCCGGACGGCCAGCTCGTGCATCGCGCGGACGACGACGGCGGCGTCCCGGACCAGCTGGGGCACCAGCGGGGTGACCCGGGTGTGGCTCTGCGGCTTGCTCTCCACCAGGCCCTCGTCCGCGAGCCGGGCGAGCGCGGCGCGCACCGGGGCCACCGACAACCCGAGCCGGCCGGCCAGCTCGGCGTCCTTGACGACGGCGCCGGGCGCGAGCTCACCGCTGACGATGGCCGACCGGAGGAGCGCCAGCGCATGGTCCCGCAGCAGGATGCGCGGCACCGGAGCGATCGACACAACTGACATCTGACATGTCAGTTGCGGGCCCTGTCAACCCGCCGGCGAACGCCACCGGTACGCCTCCGACGGGGCGATGGGCCGGATCGTTGCGGTCGGCGGCCGCGCAGCCGCTCGTCGGGACGGCGCGTGGTCCCTAGCGTCCCGGTCATGAGCCTGGACTGGACGACCGCCCCCGCCGACGCCGCCGCGCACTTCGCCCGCCGGCTGGCCGTCGAGACCGACGTCTCCGACGTCTCCGCGGCCCTGCAGTCCGGCCGGCCCGGCTTCGTGCTGGTCGACAGCCGCTGCGCGGAGTCCTGGGCGCAGGGGCACGTGCCCGGCGCGGTCCACCTGCCCGGCCGCGAGATCGCCGGGCGGGCCGCGGCCGAGCTCGACCCCGCCGTCCCGGTCGTCACCTACTGCTGGGGCCCGGGCTGCAACGGCGCCACCCGGGCGGCGCTGACGCTGGCCCGGCTCGGCTACCGGGTGCGGGAGATGATCGGCGGCTTCGAGTACTGGGCCCGGGAGGGTCTCGCGGTGGAGACGGCCGACGGGGTCGCGCGACCGGACGTCGACCCGCTCACCGCACCGGCGGGGATCAGCTGCGGCTGCTGACCTGGCCGTCCACCGCGCGGGGCGCGCGCTCGATGCGCTCCTCGAGTCGCACGGTGACCACGTCGCCGGGCCGCTTGCCGATCACCGCCTGGAGCCCGGCCGTGACGGGCAACTTGTGGGTGCCGTCGCCGAGCGCCATGAACGAGCTGCGGAAGGGGTGCCCGTCGACCGTGCCGCGGACCTTGACCAGCCCGCGGGTGCCGAAGTACTCCGCCGACCCGGGCATGACCACGTAGGTCCAGCCGCCCGGGGCCGGGCTCTTCTGCAGGACCGCGTCGAACTGCCTGTCGAGCTCCATCGGGCTCCTCCTCGTCGGCCGTGTGCAGGTAGGACGGCTCGCGGGCGCAGGACTCACCGGTCCGCGCAGGTGCCGTCGACGGCGCTCAGCCCGTGGCCGTGCACTCCCGCTCGTCGGGGTCAACCCGGCGCTGGACTCCTCCGCCGACCTGGCCGCCGAGCTCGGGACCACCGCCGAGCGCGAGGCCGCCGAGCACGGCCGGCTGCTCAGCAGCACCCGCGTCGCGGCCTGACACCACGGCCCCCTGCAGGGTCCCGCCGCGAGCTCGCGAGTGGTGCCTTCAATCGTCGGAGAGCCGGCTCCACAGCAGCTCGTCGTGCCGCACGCCGTCGGGGTAGCGGTACGACCGGCGGAGCCGGCCCTCCTGCGTGAAGCCGGCCTTGGCGGCGACCCGGGCCGAGGCGGTGTTCTCCACGGCGTGGAACAGCTGGATGCGGTCCAGCTCCAGGGCGGCGAACCCCCATCGGCACACGGCACGAGTGCAGCGCACGGCGATCCCGCGGCCGCGGGCAGCGGGCACCATCCAGTAGCCGACCTCACCCACGGCCTGCGCGAGGTCGATCTCGTGCAACGACATCGAGCCGACCAGCACGCCACCGTCCTCGACCGCCCACGAGCAGTGCTCCGTGCTCCACCCCGCGATCCGGGTGAGCCACGCGCGGGCACCGTCCAGGGTGGTGCGCTCCTCGCCGTTCCAGCGGCGCAGCAGCGGGTCCCGGGAGGCGGCGCACACGGCCTCGGCGTCGTCCTCGCGCCACGGCCGGAGCATCAACTCGTCGACCGACAGGCTGACCGGCTCCACGACTCAGCTCCCCCCGAGCTCGACGGTCATCTGCAGCTCGTAGCGATCGCCACGGTAGGTGGACTCGGCGTGCTCCACCGGCCGGCCCCCGCTGTAGGACAGCCGGTCGAACACCAGCACCGGACGGCCGGTCGGCACGCCCAGCAGCACCCCGGTCCCCCGGTCGGCCTCAGCGGCGCGCACCGTCTGCTCGGCGCGGTCGATGGTGCAGCCGTACTCCTCGGCCAGCAGCGTGTAGAGCGAACCGGTCAGGTCCTGCCGGTCCAGGTCGGGCAGCACACCGGCCTCGTACCAGGCATCGTCGATCGACATCGGCTGGTCGTCGGCGAGCCGCAGCCGCCGCACGTGCCAGGCCTGGGCACCCGGTGGCAGCTCGAGGGCCCGCCGGGTGGCCGGCGGCGGCACCGACCGGCCGACATCGAGCACGACGGTGCCCGGGCGCAGCCCCAGCCGGCGCATGTCCTCGTGGAAGGAGGCCAGGTGCAGCCGGGACCGGGCGGCCCGCTCGGCCACGAAGGTGCCCTTGCCGCGCACCCGGACCAGGACGCCCTCGCTGACCAGCTGGCCGATCGCCTCGCGGACGGTGATCCGGCTGACCCCGTGCTCGACGCAGAGCTGCCGCTCGCCGGGCAGCGGCGACCCGGCGGGCAGCCGGGCGGCCAGCTCGGTGAGCCGACCGCGGAGCTGCTCGTGCTTGGGCACCATCCCGTCGACGATGAGCGGCTCCGCCCCGGCGGTCGCGCCGCCGGCCCGCCGGATGCTCACCACCCCTGCGCCTCCAGCTTGTGCGACAACACGTAGCGGTAGTGCTCGGCGCGGGCCAGCCGGCTGCCGGCGGATTCGTCGACGACGACCGTGACGTGCGGGTGCAGCTGCAGCACCGACCCCGGGCAGGACGCCGTCAGCGGCCCCTCGACCGCGGCGGCGACCGCGTCCGCCTTCGCCTCCCCGGTCGCCACGAGCACCAGGTGCCCAGCGCCCAGGATGGTGCCCAGGCCCTGGGTGAGCACGTGCCGCGGCACCGCGGCCACGTCGCCGCCGAAGAACCGGGCGTTGTCCGAGCGGGTCTGCTCGGTCAGCGTCTTGACCCGGGTCCGGCTGGCCAGCGACGAACCCGGCTCGTTGAAGCCCAGGTGCCCGTTGGCGCCGATGCCGAGCACCTGGACGGCGACCGGGCCGGCCGACAGCAGCAGCTGCTCGTAGTCCCGGGCGGCCCGCAGCGGGTCGGCGGCGGAGCCGTCGGGGCCGTGCACGACCGCGGGGTCCAGGCCGAGGGCGTCGGTGAGCTCACGGCGGATGACCTCCCGGTAGGACTCCGGGTGCCCGGCGGGCAGGCCGACGTACTCGTCGAGCAGGAAGGCCTGCACCCCGGCGAACTCGAGCCCCTCCTCGCGGTGCCGGCGCAGCAGCTCGCGGTAGGCCAGCAGCGGCGAGGACCCGGTGGCCAGGCCGAGCACGACCGGCCCGCCCCGGGCGAGCGCGTCGAGCACGGACCCGGCGACGGCGTCGGCGACCACCCGCCCGCAGTCCTCGGGCGTGGGCAGCAGGACGACCTCCACGGTCAGCTCTCCTCTCGGTGCGCCCACCGGCCCGCGCGCAGGACGGCGGTGGGGACGAGGTCAGCATCGGTGACCAGCACGTCGGCGCGCGCCCCGGGGGCCAGCCGGCCCACGTCGACGAGCCCGAGCAGCCCGGCCGGCGTCCCGGTGGCGGCGAGGACGGCGTCCGGCAGCGGGACACCGGCGGCCACGGTGTGCCGGACGACGTCGACCAGCCGCGCCGTCCCGCCGGCGATGGCCCCCGGGCCGTCGCCGTCCGCCAGCCGGGACACCCCGCCGGCGACCTCCACCGGCAGCGCACCGAGCCGGTACCGGCCGTCGGGCATCCCGGCGGCGGCCATCGCGTCGGTGACCAGCGCGACGTGCCCGGCGCCCACCAGGTCGAACACGGCGGCCACCGTCTCCGGGGCCAGGTGCACGCCGTCGCCGACCAGCTCGACGACCAGCTCGGCGCGGGCCGCGGCGGCCAGGCAGGCGGCGACCGGTCCGGGCGCGCGGGACAGCAGCGGCGGCATGCCGTTGAACAGGTGCGTGGCCGACAGCCGGCCGCCGGCCGCCGCGGCCCGGATCGCCGCGGTGGTCGCCCCGGCGGTGGCGTCGGTGTGCCCGAAGCTCGGGAGCGCGCCGTGCTCCCGCAGGACGGCGACCAGCTCGGCGGCGTGCGCGGTCTCCGGCGCCAGTGTCATCGAGACCACCCCGCCGACGGCGAGCAGCTCGCGGAGCAGGGCGGGGTCGCCGGGCACCAGGGCGGCCGGGTCCTGGGCACCGCACCGCGCCGCGGACAGGAACGGGCCCTCCAGGTGCACGCCGGCCAGCTCGCCGGCCCGGACCAGCGGCGCGAGGACGGCCAGCCGCTGCCGGAGCACCGCCGCGGGCGCGGAGACCAGGCTCGCCACCAACGTCGTCGTCCCGGAGGCGAGGTGGTGGGCGGCCGCCTCCCGGACCCCGTCGGCATCGGCGTCGGGGAAGCCGTGCCCGGCCGCGCCGTGGCAGTGCACGTCGACCAGCCCGGGGAGCAGCAGCCGCTCCGGCGCGGGGGCCGGGAGGTCGCCGGCCCAGGCCGCGGCGGGGCCGGCGTAGCCGACCCGGTCGCCGACGACGGCCAGCACACCGTCGTCGACGACCGAGCCGCCGGTCACCAGCCGGCCCCGCAGGACGGGGCCCGCTCGCTCGGTCAGGACTGCGACCGGTGCTCGACCGTGCCGGTGGGCGCGGCCGTCTCCGGCGTGGCGGCCGGGGTCGCGGCCTCGTCGGTGCTGCCGACCACGGCCTCGGCTTCCTCCTCGCGACCCGGCGTCCGCAGGTTCCACTTCCGGATGACGAAGCGGAACAGCAGGTAGTAGACCGCCGCGTAGACCAGGCCGATCGGGATGATCAGCAGCGGCTTGGTGGCCTGCCCGAAGTTGAGCACGTAGTCGATCGCGCCGGCGGAGAAGCTGAACCCGTCGTGGATGCCCAGCGCGTTGGTCAGCGCCAGCGACGTGCCGGTGAGGAACGCGTGCACCACGTAGAGCGGCCAGGCGACGAAGAGGAAGGAGAACTCCAGCGGCTCGGTGATGCCGGTGAGGAACGCGGTGAGCGCGGTCGACAGCATGATCCCGCCGACGATCTTGCGTTGCTCCGGCTTGGCCTCGTGCCAGATGGCGATCGCCGCGGCGGGCAGCGCGAACATCATGACCGGGAAGAAGCCGGTCATGAACGTGCCCGCGGTCGGGTCACCCTCGAAGAACCGGTTCAGGTCGCCGTGCACGCCGTTGTAGTCGCCGAGGACGAACCAGACCACCGAGTTGATGATGTGGTGCAGGCCCAGCGGGATGAGCAGCCGGTTCACCGTGCCGAAGATCCCGCCGCCGACGACGGTGTTCGCGTCGACGGCCTCGCCCAGGTTGGTCAGCCCGGTGTTGAACGGTGCGTAGACCAGCGACATCACCACGGCGACGACCATCATCGTCACCGCGGTGATGATCGGGACGAACCGCCGGCCTCCGAAGAAGGCCAGGTAGGTGGGCAGCTTGATCCGGTAGAAGCGCTGCCACAGCACGGCGGCGATCAGCCCGGTGACGATGCCGCCGAGGACGCCGAAGTCGATCAGCTCCTGCTCCTGCCCCTCGGCGGCCTCGCCCAGGACGATCGGGCTCAGTGCCTCGAAGACGCCCTGCAGCACCAGGTAGCCGACGACGGCCGCCAGCGCCGTCGAGCCGTCGGCCTTCTTGGCCCAGCCGATCGCGATGCCGACGGCGAAGATCAGCGGCAGGTTGTCGAAGATCGCTCCGCCGGCGGCGGCGAAGACGACGGCGACGTACCGGATGGCGTCGAACCGGCCCAGCAGGTCGTCCTGGCCGAGCCGGAGCAGCAGACCCGCCGCGGGCAGCGCGGCGATGGGCAGCATCAGGCTGCGGCCCAGCCGCTGCAGGCCACCGAGGCCCCGCAGTCCGGTGGGGGGTGCGTTCAGGAAGCTCATGACCGTGTCTCCAGGGGTGGGTCGGGGGAAGGG
>NZ_SJEX01000129.1 GCF_005930495.1 Modestobacter excelsi
CGCCAGGGAGGGTCCGGGCGTCGCCTGCACCGGGCGCTCCCTACCGGAACGGGGTTTGCTCAGATCCCTCGAGTGGTAGTGGTCCTAGGCGCTGAGCCGCCGGCGCGAGGGGGACCGCTCACGCGTCGATCACAGCTCCGCGGTGGGCCGTCTTCCACCTGTCCTCGCCGAGATCGCGGAGCGCACCGTGCCCGACCTGCCCCCGCCCCTGTCCGCCGCCAGCCTCGCCGCGTACGCCAGCACCCTGCGCGTCCCCTGCTACGACCGGGCAGCGCTGGTCCCGTCGATCGTGCACATCGGGGTGGGGGGTTTCCACCGCGCCCACCAGGCCGTCTACCTCGACGACCTCGCCGCGCAGGGCGAGACGGGATGGGGGGTCGTCGGCGTCGGGCTGCGCCGTTCACAGATGGGCGAGGTCCTCGGCGCCCAGGACTGCCTCTTCACCGTGGTCGAGCGCGGGCCCGGTCACGAGTCCGCCCGCGTCATCGGGTCGATCGTCGACTACCTGTACGCGCCGGAGAAGCCCGAGGCGGTGCTGCGCGCACTCGCCGACCCCCGGACCCGGATCGTGACCCTGACGATCACCGGGGCCGGCTACCTGGTCGACGACGCCGGCCGGTTCGCGGAGGACGATCCCGACGTCCAGGACGATGTCGGCTCTCCGCTGCACCCGTGCACGGTCACCGGCTACCTCACCGAGGCCCTGGACCGAAGGCGCCGGGCGGGTGACGCCCCGTTCACCGTCCTGTCCTGCGACAACCTCCCCGACAGCGGGGCAGCGGCGCGCACCGCCGTCGTCGCGCACGCGGCGCTGCGCGACCCGGCCCTGGCGGCGTGGATCGAGGAGCACGTGACCTTCCCCAGCGGCATGGTCGACCGGATCACCCCGGAGACCTCACCGCACATGCGGGACGTCATCGAGGAGACCATCGGGGTCGCCGACCGCTGGCCGGTCGTCACCGAGCCCTTCAGCCAGTGGGTCGTCGAGGACGCCTTCTGCAACGGACGCCCCCCTCTCGAGCGGGTCGGCGTGCAGTTCGTCGACGACGTCGGCCCCTACAAGCTGATCAAGGCGCGGATGCTCAACGGCGGCCACTCCGCGCTGGGCTACCTCGGAGCGCTGGCCGGGCACACCCGCACCGACGAGGCGATGTCCGACCCGGTCGTCCGCGCGATCGTGGAGCGGATGCTCGGCGAGGAGGTCCAGCCGCTGATGCCGCGGGTCCTCGGCGTCGACCTGGCGGAGTACCGGCGGACGACGCTGGAGCGCTTCGCCAACCCCGCCATCGGCGACACGCTCGCACGGCTGTGCCGCCGGGGCTCGGTCAAGATGCCCTCCTACCTGCTGCCCTCGCTCCGGGAGGCACGGGAGCAGGGCCGCCCGCGGGCCATGCTCGTGCTGGCGGTGGCAGCGTGGCTGCTCTACCTGCGGGGTGCCGACCTCGCCGGGCGGCCGATCGACGTGGTGGACCCTGGGGCCGGCGAGCTGTGCAGGCGGGCCCGCGAGGGTGGCGACGACCCGCGCGTCCTGCTCGGGCTCCGCAGCGTCTTCGGGTCGTTGGGGGACGACCCGCCGCTGGTGGCCGAGCTCGCCGCCGCGCTCCGGGTCCTGTCGCACCACGGGTTGGCGGTCGCCGTCGAAGCCTGCGGCTCCACGGTCGGGACGGTCGCGGCGTGAGCCCGATGACCGTCGGCCCCGCCGGAGATGCCGTACATGGGGACCATGCCCCCGGCTGCACCACGGATCGACCTGGCTGAGACCTCGCGGGTCGTCCGGCCGGTCCCGTGACACCACGACGCCCACACGTGAGGCATCCCTCGACGGACGGGACAGCTGTGACGACGTTCCGCAACCCGATCAGCCAGCACCCCGATCCCTGGCTGGTCCACCACGACGGCCGCTACTACTCGACCGGCACGTCGCACGACCACATCGCCGTGACGACAGCCGCGAGCATCGCCGACCTGGCGGACGCGCCGGCACAGGTCGTCTGGAGTGACACCGAGCCGGACCGGTGCGCCATGCTGTGGGCGCCGGAGCTGCACCTGCTCGACGGTCCCGACGGCCGACGTTGGTACCTCTACTACACCGCGTCGGATGCCTCCGACCACCTCCATCACCGCATGCACGTCCTGGAGAGTGCTGGCGAGGACCCGTGCGGTCCGTTCGAGTACAAGGGGCGGCTGAACACCGATCCCGCGGACGAGCACTACGCGATCGACGGGAGCCCGCTCCTGCTCTCCTCCGGTGCCCTCTACCTGGTCTGGGCGGGCGCGCCCGGGCACGTGCTCTACCTCTCCCGCATGGCCAGCCCCTGGCAGCTGGCCGGTGACCGCGTACAGCTGCCCGCCAGCGGGTTCGGCTGCCCGGACATCCGCGAGGGGCCCGTCGGCATCCGGCGGAACGGCAGGGTGTTCCTCGTGTACTCGGCCTGCGACACCGGGACACCCGACTACTGCATGGGCATGCTGAGCGCCGATGAGACCGACGACCTGCTGGATGCCGGCTCCTGGCACCAGCACCCGGAGCCGGTCTTCCGGAGCCGAGCCGACGACGGGGTGTTCGGTCCCGGCCACAGTGGCTTCTTCACCTCCCCGGACGGGACCGAGGACTGGTTCGTCTACCACGCCAAGACCACCGATCAGTACACCTACGAAGGCCGGACGGCGCGGGCGCAGCGTCTGGCATGGCACGCCGACGGGCGTCCCGACTTCGGTGTGCCCGTTCCGCTGACGACGGAGATCCCGCTCCCGTCGGGCGACCCGGGACCCTCTCCCTGGCGTGACCGGGCGGCGAGCGCCCGTCGCGAGTGAGCGCGGCGGAGGTGTGAGGAGCTCACCGGGTCAGGGAGGCGAACAGCTCGACCAGCCGGTCGGCGTGGGCGTCGAAGGTGTGCTCCTCGCGCACCGCGAGGGCGGCGGCGGCACCGCGCCGGGTGGCCAGCTCCGCGGCCAGCACGACGGCCACCTCGGCGGCGGACCGGTAGAACAGCCCGGTCCCGTCCCGGCGCAGCACCCGCTCCACGGCGACCGCCGACCCCGGGTTGGCCTGCTGCAGCAGCGGCAGACCGGCGGCGAGCAGCACGGGCAGCCGGGCGGGGGAGTTGAGGTCGTCCCAGCTGGCCCGGCGCAGGTCCCCGCCGTTGTCGCTGGAGAACCGGTGCAGCCAGCCGGCGTCGTACCGGGACAGCTCGGTCACCCAGTCCTCCGGGCCCACGGCCGGGTGCAGGTGCACGTGCTCCGGGGCGCTCGCCAGCGCCTCCGCCAGCCAGCCGGTCCACGCGCCCTTGGGCCCGGGCGCCCGCACCTGGCCGTACAGGTGGGTGTGCACCCCGCTCCGGGCCAGTTCCAGCACCCAGGCCGCGTCCAGGCCCGAGGGGCGGCCGACGACGGCGGTGTGCGGCTCGCCGTCGTCGGCGGAGAGCTTGCGGCCCAGCGGGGCGTCCAGCCAGTCCCGTTTGGGCAGGTCGCCGTCCAGCACCCCGAGCCGACGGGGGTCCACCCGCCCGCGGAGGGCGCCGGCGAACCAGTCCCGTTCCTCGTCGGTGGCGAACAGGCAGGCGTCCGCCCGCCGGACGAGGTCGGCGAGCAGCGGCCACTCGCCGCGCACCAGGCTGCGCTGGGGCGCCTCCTTGAAGTGCCAGACGAACGGCAGGTCGGGGAAGGCGGACTGCACCGCGTGCGCGAAGGGGACGGCGCGCCAGTTCAGCTGGGCCCACACCAGGTCCGGCCGCAGCTCCCGGACCGCGTCCGGCCAGCGGTCCCGGTCCAGGTCGGGCACGTGCCCGAAGGGGAGCGGGCCGACGGTCGCGTCGCCCAGCCCGTCGGTCGTCCACAGCCCGGTGAGCCGGTGCCCGCGCTCCCGCAGCGCGAGCACCCGCTCCGGGTTGAGCGCGAGCTCCCCGACCAGCAGCACGCTGAGCCCGTCGGCGGGTGGGTGCTCCTGCGTGCGGAAGCGGGCGTAGCGGGCGACCTCGTCGACCTCCCCGCCGTCGGTGGAGGCGAACCGCAGCGGCTGGGCCACCCGGTAGCGGCTGCGGAAGACGTTCAGGCCGCCGTCGGCGGACTCCCGGATCGCCCGCGACCGCTGCCCGGGGTGGCGGGTCCAGGTGCAGGTGACCGAGCCGGTCTCCGCCGTCCGGCCCCGGGCGCCGACCCGGCGCCAGAACAGCCGGTCCAGGTCGTCGGTCTCCAGCTCCGCCCGTTCGGTCCACCGGTCCGGTGTGCGGCGGTGCGCGACCTGGACCAGCTGGGCGTAGGGCGTACCGGCCGGCTCGGTGAGCCCGGTGCGGGCGAGTGCGACCCCCGGGTCCGCCAGCGAGCCCACCAGCGCGGTCAGGTGGGCGGCGGACCAGACGTCGTCGGCAGGCAGGTAGGCGACCAGCGGGGCGGCGGTGGCGTCCAGCCCGGCGTTGAGGGCGGCGCCCAGGCCGCGGTTGACCGGCCAGTGGAGCAGGCGCAGCCGCGGGTGGGGCAGGGCGGCCACGACCTCACGCACGACCTCGGGATCCGGGGAGCCGTCGTCAAGGACGACGGCCTCCCAGTCCGTCAGGTGCTGGGCCAGCAGCCCGTCCAGCGCCCGGGCCAGGAACGCGGACTGGTCGTGCACCGGGACGAGGACGGCGACCCGCGGAGAGCTCATGCAGCGGTCGGCTGCGGCACGTCCCCGGTCCGGACCCGCCGGTACAGGTCGGCGACGCGGGCGGCCAGGGCCGGCCAGGAGTAGTCGGCCGCCCGGCGCCGGGCCCCGGCCGCGAGGCGGTCGCGCAGCCCGGGATCGGCCACCAGCCGGTCCAGGGCGGCGGCCAGCGCCGTCACGTCCCCGGGTGGGACGAGCAGCCCGGTCTCCCCGTGCCGCACCACCTCCGGGATGCCGCCGACGTCGCTGGCGACCACGGGCAGCCCGGCCGCCATCGCCTCGGTGAGCACGGAGCCCATCTCCTCGTAGGCCGAGGGCAGCACCAGCACGTCCAGCGACGCCAGCACGCCCGGGACGGCGGCGTGCTCGACGAACCCGGTCGTGCGGATCCGGTCGGTGGCCGGGCTCTGCCGGACCAGCCGCTGCACCCGCGCCCGTTCCGGGCCGTCGCCGACCAGGAGCAGCTCGGCCGGCCGGGTCATCCGCCCGAAGGCGGTGACCAGGAGGTCGGCGCGCTTCTGCGCCGCGAGCCGGCCGACGTAGCCGATGCGCAGGCGGGTCCGGTCGGTGGCGCCCCGCTCGTCGAGCGCGGCGAACAAGGAGGGCTCGAACCCGGAGGGGACGACCGCGATCCGCTCCGCCGGCACGCCGTCGGCCCGCAGCGCCGCCGCGGTCCGCTCGGTCAGCACCACGACGGCGTCGGCGCGGCCGAGCGTCGTCCGCTCGATCCAGCCACCCACCGCGCGGAGCAGCCGCACGTGCAGGGTGCGGCCGGTGAGGGTGTGGCCGACGCTGCAGTGCACGGTCACCACCAGCGGGCAGAGGTGCCGCGCGGCGGCCGCGCGGGCCAGCACGAGCGTCGCGAGGTCCTCGCCCTGGTGGGCGTGCACGACGTCGACCGCAGGGGCACCGGGAGCCGGACGGCGGGCCAGCACACAGGGGAGCGCGGCCAGGGCCCACAGCTGCCGCAGCCACGTCGTCCGGACGCCGGTCCGGTGCACGACGGCGGCGCGGCCGAGGCGGTCGGTCCGCCGGGGGCCGGCCAGCCGGGAGGTCAGCACCGTCTGCCGGTGCCCCTGCGCGTCCAGGCAGCGGGTCAGCGCCGCGGTGTGGTTCTGCATCCCGCCGATCGGGTCGAACCGGGCCGCGCGCCCCTCGACGGCGGAGCCGCCCGGGGTCCGAGCGGGCTCGAAGACGCTGCACAACCGCAGCACGTGCAGGCCGACGTCGTTGTCGGTCAGGCTGCCCACGACCACCTCCGGGAATGCGGGCTCGCAGTACAACACGCGGTGCGACCTGCCGGGGAGCTCGGCAGGATGGCCGTCGTGACCGCCCCGCTGGCCGACCCCTCCGTCCGCCGGGTGGCGGTCGTCCGGCTGCGGGTCGGGCTGGGCGACCTGCTCTGCTCGGCCCCCGCGCTGCGCCGGCTGCGGGAGTTCCGCCCGGACCTGCACGTCACGCTGGTCACCTGGCCCGAGATGGCGCCGGTCGTCGCGCGCTTCGCCGACAGCGTCGACGAGCTGCTGCCCTTCCCCGGGGCGGAGGGCATCCCCGAGCGCACCCCGGACGCGGCCGGCTGGCCGGCGTTCGTCGCCGCGGCGGCGCAGCGGCGGTTCGACCTCGCCCTGCAGGTGTACGGCGACCGTCCGGCGGCGAACGCGGTGACCGGTGCCCTGGGCGCGCGGCTGGTCGGGGGGTTCGCGCCGACGGGGTGGGAGCCGCCGCCGGCCGGTGCTCAGCTGCACCTGCGCTACCCGGTGCAGCTGCACGAGGCCGACCGGCACCTGCGGCTGTTCGAGCACCTCGGGGTCCCGCCCGGACCGCCGCCGGTCATGCACTTCCCGATCACGGCGGAGGACGAGGCCGCGCACAGCGGGACGATGACCGGGGCGGGCCTGCGACCGGGGCGGTACGTCGTCCTGCACCCCGGAGCCTCCTCGCCCACCCGGCGCTGGCCGGCCGAGCGGTACGCCGCGGTCGGCGACGCGCTGGCCGCCGACGGCTGGGACGTGGTGCTGACCGGGGTGGAGGGCGAGCGGGCGATCAGCGCCGCGGTGCGGGACCGGATGCGCGCGCCGGTCACCGACCTCACCGGGGCGACCGGTCTCGGCGGGCTGGCCGCCCTGCTGCGCGACAGTGCCCTGCTCGTCGGCAACGACACCGGTTCGGCGCACCTGGCCGCGGCCGTGGGAGCGCTCAGCGTCACCGTGTTCCTGCCCGGCGATCCCGTCCGCTGGGCACACCCGGGCCCGCGGCACCGCGCGGTCGTCGCCGACGTCGCCTGCGCGCCCTGCCCGCACCTGGTCTGCCCGATCGACTTCCGCTGCGCCGCGTCGGTCCGCGCCGGCGACGTCCTCGCGGCCGCCCGGCAGCTGCTGTCGGGGCCCGCCGGATGAGCCGCCGGGTCACCTTCGTCGCCGACTCCGACGCCTGGGGCGGCGCCGAGGTCTACCTCACCCACCTGCTCCGCCGCGCCGCCGGCTGCGGCTGGACCGCGTCGCTGGTCTGCGCAGACCCGGTCGCGCCGGGGTTCGCGGCCGCGCTCCCGGCGCAGCGGCGGACGGTCGTGCCCCTCGCCCGGCACCGCGAGGCGGCCCCGGAGGTGGCGGCGGCGGTGGCGGCGCAGCGACCGGACGTCGTCGTGGTGAACCTGGTCGACCCCGGGTCCAACGCCGCGGCCGTCGCCGCCGCGCTGACCGTCGCCCCGACGGCCGGCGTCCTGCACCTGGCCGGGGACGTCGGGGACGCCGATCGGCGTCCCCGACTGGCGGCGCTCCACGGTCGGCTGGCGCTGGTGCTCAGCCCCTCGGCCGACGGGCGGGACCAGGTGGTGACCGAGCTCGGGGTGCCCGGCGAGCGGGTGCACGTCGTGGCCAACGGCGTGGACCTGCCCGCGGCAGCCGGCGGACCGGCGGGGCGGACCCCGC
>NZ_SJEX01000013.1 GCF_005930495.1 Modestobacter excelsi
CCCCTCGCCCCTCGCCCCTCGCCCCAAGCGAAGCAACAGCGCCCGCGGTGAGCCGGCGGACCGCTGGCCGGCGTTTCACCGTTCAGCCACAGCCCGCCGTGTGACAGGAGACGCCCCCCTCGGGCGCTGGGTGCCCAACGCGGGCGAAGAAGAGATGGTGACGAGCGACCCCAGCAATCGTTGTCGCGGCTGACGATTGACTGCGCCGATACAGCGTCGGCAGAGTACTGGCGTGGACCTGCGGGGGATCGACCTCAATCTGTTGCTCGCGCTGGACGCCCTGCTCAACGAGCGCAACGTGACCCGAGCGGCTCAGCGCCTCTCGATCGGACAGTCGGCAATGAGCGCCTCGCTGGCGCGCCTCCGCAGGCACTTCGACGACAGACTGCTCGTCCTCGAGGGCAAGGCCCTGCTGCCGACACCGATGGCCGAAGCGCTCCAGCCTCTCGTCCGGGAAGCAGTGCGGGCCGTGCACACCGTGTTCGACCGTCCCCGCGGGTTCGACGCCTCAGTTGACCGCCGGTCGTTCACGGTGCTCGCCAGCGATTATGCGACCTTGATCCTCCTGCGCCCGCTCATTGCACGGCTCGCACAGGAGGCGCCGCTACAGCGCATCAACGTCCGTCCGATCCAGATGGACTACGTCGGCCAGGTGCGCGATGGGGACGCCGACCTGTTCATCCTGCCCGCGGAGCTGGCCGACCCCCGGCTGCCCTACCCGCACCGTCACCTGTTCACCGATCGATACGTCCTCGTGGCGGACGCCGGCAACAAGGCGGTCGGCGCTGCGGTCACCCGCGAGCAGTTCTCCGACCTGCCCTACATCGCCTTCGACGCCGGCCCGCACCCGTCCTTCGCCGACTCGCAGCTGGAGGCGCTGGACGTGGCCAGGCGGGTGGAGATGACCACGCAGAGCCTGGTGATCATGCCGCTGCTCGTGGTGGGCACGCCGCTCGTCGCCCTGGCGCACGAGCGGCTGGTGCTCCATCTGACGGATCAGGTCGCCCTCAAGGTCGTCGAACCGCCGGTCCCACTGCGGCCCCTTCGGGAGACGCTGTTCTGGCACGCTCGACAGACGGAGGACCCGGGTCACCTCTGGCTCCGCGAGCAGATCACCGAGCAGGCGACGCAGCTGGACGTCGACGCCGTTCCTCACTAGCGGATCGGCCTGTCGCTGCCCGCCCTACACCCGCCTTCAGCCAGATGCGGTCATTCTGCGGACCACGGGCCCGACCGGATCCGAGTTCCTCGCCGATCCGATCGACGTGATCGATGCGGAGCATTGACACCAATCGCTGTTGTCACTGACTGGCTGTGGCTAGCGTCACGCTCGCGTCCTCGGGGCTCGTATCGGTCCCGCCTTCACTGAGTTCTTGGAGTTGCCCCATGCCTGTCGACATCGATGTCGCCATCGTCGGATTCGGTCCCGGAGGCGAGGTCCTCGCTTCGCTGCTGGGCCAGGCCGGGCACCGCGTCGTCGTATTCGACAAGTTCCCGGCGCCTTACGGCCTCCCGCGGATGAGCACGTTGGACGGGGAGATCGCCCGGGTCTTCCAGCACACCAGCGATCCTGTGAAGGCGATGGCGGGCACCATCCCGCAGCCGGCGTACTTCTTCTACGGCGCCGACGGCGACCTGGCCCTCGACGTCGACTGGCGGTTCGACATCGGCGGCCACCCGGCCCGTCTGAGCCTGCACCAGCCCAACATCGAGGCCGCCATGCAGGAGCGGATCGACACCTCCCCGTCCGTCGAGGTCCGCTGGGGTACCGAGGTGACCGCGTTGGAGGACCTCGGCGACGCGGTGCGCGTGACCACTCGCACCTCAGCGGGAGCGGGGGAAGCTCCCGTGGAGCGGGAGGTCGTCGCCTCGTACGTGGTGGGCATGGACGGCGCGTCGAGCTTCGTGCGAGAGGCCCTCGGCATCGAGCTCGAGGTGCTCCGCAAGCACGACGACGTCTGGTTCATGACCGACTTCGACATCATCGACCCCGATCTCGAGCCGCCGCTGACGACGCTGTACATGCTCCCGGAGGGTCCCTACTTCTGGGGTCCCAACGGGGAAAACCGGTGCCGGACCGACGTGCGCCACATGGGCGAGGTCGATCCCGGCGAGCTGATGGACCACGAGCACGGCTACCAGTGGCTGGAGGAGCACATCGGCGTCTCCCGGGACCGCGTGCAGATCACCAGGCGGGTGCTCTACCGGTTCCGCTCCCAATACGCCACGTCTTGGCGACGCGGCCGCATCTTCATCGGCGGCGACGCCGCCCACGCGATGACCCCCTTCATGGGCGAGGGGTCGTGCATGGCGATGCGCGACAGCGTCAACCTGGCCTGGAAGCTCGACCTGGTGCTGAGCGGCCGCGCCCGCCCCGAGCTGCTGGACACCTACCAGGCCGAGCGTCTCCCGCAGGCCATCGCGGTCGTGGAGGGGTCGCTGATGGCGTGGTCGCTGATGGTCGAGGAGGACCCCGAGAAGGCCGCCGGACGGGACGCCTTCCTCCGCTCGGGCCAGGCACCAGGCCCCGTGGTCCCACCGCTGGCGAGCGGGGTCCTGCACCGCGGCCCCGACGGTTCCATCGCCGTCCCAACCGGCACGGTGAGCCCCCAGGGCCGCGTCCGGCTCGGCGGTCAGGAGGACCTGCTGGACAGCATCGTGGGCTTCGGGTTCCAGCTGGTCAGCAGCCAGCCGCTGGACGACGCCCTCACCGAGCGGCAGCGGCAGCGGCTGGCCGAGCTCAGTGTCAAGGTCGTCGTCCTGGGCGAGGGCGACGGTCAGGCGCTGGACCTGGACGGCACCTACAGCCGGTTCTTCGCCGAGCACGGCGTGACCGCCTTCCTCGCCCGGCCGGACTTCGCCATCTACGGGCTGGCCGACGGGCCGCAGGCAACCGCCGCCCTGGTCGACGAGCTTTTCGAGCAGCTGTCCGGGGCCCCGGCCGCGGCTGCGGTCTGATCTCGCGGCCGTCCGCGTCGTCCGACCACCCCACCCTGAACTGAGCCGGCCGGTCGTCCCGACTGGCAGCACCGAGAGGAAGAGCCCACATGACGGAGCCCATCACCGACGCGGTGGCGCACGCAGTCGCCCGGGACCAGATCACCGCGATCCTGCACCGCTACGCCAACATGGCCGTGGAGCAGGCGGACTTCGCCGGCATGGCCGTCCTGTTCACCGCCGACGGGCAGTTCGTCCTGCCCAACGGCACGCCAGTGGCCGCGACCGAGATCGAGAAGGTCGTCGCCGGCGAGGAGCCCACCTTCATCCGCCACCACATCACCACAATCCAGATCGACTTCACCAGCGAGACCACGGCGACGACGGACAGCTTCTTCATCGCCTACACCGATGTGGCCCAGCCCGACCACTGGGGACGCTGGCGGGACGCCTTCCGTCGTGAGGACGACGGTCGCTGGCTGCTGACCAGCAAACACCCCGTCGTCGAGGGGTTCCACCCACAAGGCTGGTTGGCGAGGGTGCTCCTCCCCACGATGCAGACCGAGGAGTGACCGGACCCATCCCGCCCTCCGACGGCCGCCGGGAGGACGAACAGTGAACGACTACCAGGTCTCCGTGACGGCCGGCCTGGCCTACGCCGAGGTGGACGGCCGGGTCCTGCTCGCCGACCTGTACCGGCCGGCGACTCAGGAACCGCCGCCGGTCGTGGTGTTCGTCCACGGAGGCGGCTGGGCGGTCGGGTCACGGTCCGACTTCGCCGAGACCCGTCTCGCCCCGCTGGCCGCGCATGGTGTGGCGGTGCTGTCCATCGACTACCGCCTCGTCGACGTGGCGCACTTCCCGGCACAACTGCACGACGTCAAAGCGGCCGTGCGCTGGCTGCGGGCGTCGGCACGAGATCTCGACGTGGATGCCGAGCACATGGGCATCTGGGGCGCTTCCGCCGGCGCGGTCCTGGCCTCCCTGGTCGGGCTCACGGCCGGCCAGCCCGAGCTAGAAGGGTCCGTCGGCGACGAGCACGCGCACTCGAGCGCCGTGCAGGCCGTCGTGGCCTGGTTCGGCCTCAGTGACCTCAGCGCAACGACGACTCGCAGTCCGTTGGAGGCCCAGCTGCTGCCACCCGGACCGGAAGCTGGGTTCCTCGGCGTCGTCTCCCTCGCGGAGGTGCCCGACGTCCGGGACCTCGCCCGCCAGGCGAGCCCTGTGACCTGGGTGTCCGAGGCAGCTCCCCCGTTCCTGATCGCCCACGGGGACCGCGATCGGATGGTGGCCCCCTCGGAGAGCCGGGCTCTGCACGACGCCCTCGTCCGCGTAGGCGCTCACTCCTCCCTGCTGGTCGTCGGCGGCGCCGGGCACGAGGACCCGGCCTTCGACTCGTCGGCCAGCCTCGCCCTGACTGCCGGGTTCCTGCTCGGCACATTCCGGTCGGTCGCCCGATGAGGGTCGTCGGCATCCGGCGGGACGGCGGCGCGGTCGAGGTCGGTGCGCTGTCCGACGACGGCGCGCAGGTCGCCGTCCTGGCCTCGCTGGAGGACTTCTGGGCCGACGCCGCCGGGCACCTGGCGGCCGAGCCGGCCGGGGAGACCCTCGCCGCGGCCACGGTGGAGCTCGTGCCGCCGGTGCTGCCCGGTGCCCGGGTGGTCTGCATCGGGCTGAACTACCTCAAGCACGTCGCGGAGGGCTCCTTCGCCGAGTCCGGGGTCCCGCCCTACCCGACGCTGTTCGCCCGATGGGCACAGTCGCTGACCGTGGACGGCGCGCAGGTGCCGGTGCCCGCCGATGAGGACGGCCTGGACTGGGAGGGCGAGGTGGTGGCCTACGTCGGCTCGACGCTGGTGGACGCCACCCCGGACGAGGCGCTGGCCGCCGTCGTCGGCTACTCCACCTTCAACGACCTCACCGCGCGGCGGGCGCAGAAGCTCACGTCGCAGTGGATCCTCGGCAAGAACGGCGACCGGAGCGGCCCGCTCGGCCCGCTGGTGCCCGCCGCCGAGGTCGGCGACCTGCGCGACGGGCTGCGCGTGCAGACCCGGGTCAACGGCGAGACCGTGCAGGACGGGGACACCTCCGAGATGGTCTATACCGTCGGCGACACCCTCTCCCTCATCTCCCGCACGTTCACGCTGCGCACCGGCGACCTGCTGGCCACCGGCACCCCGTCCGGGGTCGGCTACGCCCGCACACCCCCGTGGCTGATGCAGCCCGGCGACGTCGTCGAGGTCGAGGTGGAGAAGCTGGGCGTGCTGACCAACACCGTCGTCGACAGTGGGGCCCGTCGTGTCCGGTGAGTTCCGGCAGTACCTGTTCCCGCACGACCACCAGCGGCTGGCCGACGTCCGCGGGCTCGACGCCTACGCCTACCGGGAGCACGCCCGCACGCCGGGCACGTTCACCGGCGGGCTGGTCGAGGGCTGGACACCGCTCTACCTGGCGCCGTTCCGCGGCGTCACCGAGGACGGCACCCTGCGCCAGGGCCTGTACCCGCTCACCCCCGCCGAGCCCGGCGAGGAGGCACCAGTGGCCGCCATGGTCACCGCGGCGCAGGACCTGCTCGCCGCCCTGTCCCCGGAGGACCGCGGCCGGATCAGCTTTCCCGTGGACGCCCCCGAGTGGCAGACCTGGGCCAACCCCGAGTTCATGCAGTTCGACACCGGGCTGCGGCTGGAGTTCCAGCCGGCCGTTGTCCAGCAGAAGGCGTTGGCCCTGATCCGGGCGTCGTTGTCGCCGGAGGGCTACGAGCTCACGCACGCGATGATGGCGATCAACGGCTTCCTCGGCGAGGCCGTCGGGCTGGAGACGGTGCTCAACGAGTTCAGCTACAACATCGCCCTCTACGGCGATCCCGACCTGCGGGCGCCGTGGGGCTGGCAGCTGTTCGGCCACCACGCCGCGGTCAACTGCCTCGTCGTCGAAGGCCGGATGCAGCTCTCCCCGGTCTTCCTCGGCGCCGAACCCGACGAGATCGACACCGGCCCACACGCCGGCCTCACCGCCCCGTTCACCGACCGCATCGACGTCGGCCTCGCCCTCATGGCCACCCTCCCAGCCGACCAGCGCCAAGCAGCCACCGTCTACGAGCAGATGGTCGACCCGGCCATGCCCCCGGGCCGGGTGCACCCCGGCGACGAGCGGCACCTGGCCGGCGCCTTCCAGGACAACCGCATCATCCCGGTCGAGGGCATCCCCGTCACCGCCATGCCGGCCCAGGCGCAACACCTGGCGCTGGCCATCGCCGAGACCTTCGTCCGGCTGCTGCCCGCCGGCCCGCGCGCCGCCCGGCTGCGGGAGATCCAGGCCCACCTGCCCGAGACCACGTTCAGCTGGATCGGCGGACACGCCCCCGGCGACGTCTTCTACTACCGCCTCCAATCACCGGTGCTCATCGCCGAACTCGACCACCACTGCGGCGTCTTCCTCGACTACCGCGCCCCCAAGCCCTTCCACATCCACACGGTCCTCCGGACACCGCACGGCAACGACTACGGCCGCGCCTGGGTCCAGCAGTCACAGGACGCGAACCGGCTTCAGGGGAACCGCTCCTCTACCGCCTGATCGGCCGACCGCGGGGCGCCGCGACATCACACCCGCAGGGCACTACCCACCCAGCCCGCCACAGGGGGCTGCGCCGCATGTCCTACGGTCGGCCGATTGCGTGCCGTACGGATCACCCGCTTCGGCGGCCCGAGGTCATGGACGTCGTCGACCGTGTCCCTGACGGGCTTTCCTTAATGTGCCGCCGTGCACGTCGAGCCGGGACCTGCGGGGAGGGGCTGAGGGTGGGCCGCCGGGCTCGACGAAGTCGACCGGGCAGCGACGCAGCAGGCGGCCTCGACCGCCTACACCTCGACCTTCGCAGACTGGGTCGACCCGCTGCGCCAGGCACCCGAGGGTGACGTCCCGCTGAGTGGTGGATGTAGTCCTCACCGTGTTGGTCAGCGGTGTGGTGACTATGACGCGACCAGGGCCGGCTGCGCCACCTCCTTGGTCGGGGTCTCGGTCCGCTGGAGCAGGATGGAGCCTTCGGAGAGGTAGCGGCGGTCGGAGACCTGCCATTCGTCGTGCGCTTCGACCAGCACCGCGCCGGCCAGCCGGAGCAGGGCGGCGGGGTTGGGGAAGACACCCACGACGTCGGTGCAGCGTTTGATCTCCTTGTTCAACCGCTCCAGCGGGTTGGTCGACCAGATCTTCTTCCAGTGCGCGACCGGGAAGCCGGTAAAGGCCAGCAGGTCCTCGGCTGCATCCCGAAGCATGGCCTCGACGGCTGGGAACTGGCGGCCGAGCATGCCGGCGATGACGTCGAGCTGGGAGCGCACGTGTTGGGCGTCGGGCTGGGCGAAGATCGTCCGGATCGCGGCGGCGACCATCTCGGCGTTGCCCTTCGGGACGCGGGCCAGCACGTTGCGCATGAAGTGCACCCGGCAGATGAGCGCTGCCAGGCCGCGCCCAGGAAGACGGCGGCGATGGCGGCCTTGAGCCCGGTGTGGGCGTCGGAGATGACCAGCTGGGTACCGGTGAGCCCGCGGGCCTTCAGCGAGCGCAGGAACGCGGTCCAGAAGGCGCCGTCCTCGGAGTCGCCGACGGGCGAAGCCGAGGACCTCCCGGTGCCCGTCGGCGGCCACGCCGGTGGCGATGACCACGGCCTGGGAGATCACTCGCCGGTCGACCCGGGCCTTGCAGTAGTTGGCGTCGAGGAAAAACGCCCGGCCCGGCAATATGGTTGCATAATACATCCGTTCCGGCCGGTCGGCTCGCCAAGTTGCAGTCCGGGCGCGGCGTACTCCGTCGTCACCGACAAGCCGGGCACCGGCGGGGTGGAAGGGTGCACAGCCGCTCCACGGCGCACCACGACGCGTCGGTGGCTTCCGCGGTGGCTCGCAGCCCGACCAAGGTGACCTCATGCCGATGCGGCCCCCATCCGCGTGGCGGGTATCGAGGCGTTCACGGCCAGCCGAGGCGCCCTTGCGCCGTGCAAAGCGACAACCATCGAGCTGACGCTCTCCTCGCTCTCCCCCGACCTGCTGGCCCAACCGCGCTCGCGGACCTGCCGCAATTGCGCCAGCAGGTTCGTGCGGCTGCCGACCGAGTGGGCGGTGAGCTGCACGAGTGGCTCTTCCGGGTAGAGCGCCACCACCCCCTCGTGAGCCCGGCGAGCAGCGCCTTGCCGGTGGACGTGCAGTGCGCCGGCATGATCTTGCCCAGCCGGCTCGCGACGCGGAGGGCATGACCGCTCTCGATCGAGTCGATGACGTGCACATCGGCCCCTCGATGCGGCCGATGTGCACCATCGCCATCAAGTCCCGATTCGGCTGCTCCAGCGCCGGGGCGCGCGAGACCGCGCACGTCCATGCCCCTGAGCATCCCGAACGCGACCCCGTGCAACGTCGGACCGGGCACGTAGGTCCGCGTGGACTCCTCCTGCCGCACATGGCCGCCCCTGACCGACCCGGTTCGTCCGCCAGAGGCGGCGCTGCCCCACAGCGCCTGCGTGGGCTGCAGTCGCGACCCGCCGCTGACCCGGTCGCGTGCTGCTGGTCAGGCCGTGCCGCAGCCGGACGCCGTCCGGGCGACGACCGGACGCGGGACAGGCGAGGTCCCTCGAGGGTGGTACGTCCCGGCTCAAGTCACGCGTTGACCTCAGTGCCTGGTACGGGTTCGTGGGTCCGGCTCCACTGACCAGGACTGCCGCCGGAGACGGTCAGCGCGACCGTGGTTCCGGCGGCAGCATGAGATCCGACACCTGTTCGAGGACAGCGAGCAGCTTCGTCTCCGGGTGGGCGAGCCAGTGGCCGTGCGCAGCGACGATGGCTGCGGGCACCGAGTGACCGATCACGCGGGCGAAGAGCTCCATGGTCGGGTGCCGCGCCAGGGCGAACTCGGTGGCGACCCGCTGCCACGGCGCGAGCGTCACCACGAACGAGTGGGCCTGCAACGCCGGTACCGAGCGGACGACCTGGGCCCGCTGCAGGGCCCATTCACGGTCCTCCGGCTCACGGCGGAACGCCTCGATCACCGCTCCGGCCATCGCCTCACGACACGGCTGCTCGGCCGGCGCGCGGTCGAGTGAGTCGCGGAACCGCCGCAGCTCGTCCGGCGCCTCGAGGAAGAGCACATCGGACTTGCTCGCGAAGTAGCGGAAGAACGTGCGCCGGCTGATACCGGCCGCCGTGGCGATGGCGTCGATGCTCGTCTGCTCGAACCCGACCTCGATGAACAACCGCTGGGCCACCGCAGCGAGCTCGTGCGCGCTCGTGGCTGCGGGCCGTCCCGAGCGGACTGCATCGGCTGATCGCACCCGCCCATCGTCCCGCACGGCGGTCCTCGCGTTCACCGAAGACCCGTCCCGAACACGGAGCGGCCGGTCCCGTCAGACGAGAGGACTCGTCCGACGGGGCCCGCCGTCGCCTCGTCGCCGGTCAGATCTTCGTGGCGCCGTGGTCGACGGTCAGCTGCGTGCCGGTGATGGTGCGCGCGTCGTCGGAGGCGAGGAACAGCACGGCGTTGGCGATGTCCTCCGGGCTGGAGATGGGCGGGTCGAACAGGTACTGCCCCATCGCCGCCGGGTAGGAAGGATTGTCCGCGAAGGTCTTCTGCCCGTCGGCTCCCATCTCGCCCATGGCGGTGCTGACGCCCCACGGGTGCACGGTGTTGACCCGGATCCGGTAGGGAGCCAGCTCGATGGCCGCACTGTTGGCCAGCCCGACGACCCCGTGCTTGGCGGCGCTGTAGTGAGACTGCCCGGGAAGTGACTTGATGCCGGCGACCGAGCTGGTGCAGATGATCGAGCCGCCGTTGCCCGCCTCGATCATCGCCGGAGCCGCCGCACGCAGGGTGTTGAAGACACCGGTGAGGTTTATGTCGATCATGTCCCGCCAGCGCTCGGCCGTCATCTCCCAGAACCGTCCCCACGAGACGATGCCGGCGTTGGCCACGACAACGTCCAGCCGGCCCAGCTCGGCGACGCCGCGGGCGACGAGCTGCTCCAGCGCCGGCAGGTCACGGACGTCGGCCTGCGCCCACACGGCGCGCCGGTCCAGCGCCTCGACCTGCCGCACCGTCTCGGCGAGCTCCTCCGCGGTGGCCGCCGCGTAGTCGGTCTCGGTGGGCTTGTCGCAGATGTCCACCAGGATCAGGTCCGCACCCTCCGCGGCCATGCGAACCGCATGCGCCCGCCCTTGCCCCCGGGCGGCTCCGGTGATGAAGGCGACCTTGCCTGTCAGTCGTGCCATGAGCGTCTCGTTGTTCTCGTCTCGGTGTGCACGTCGCCGGTCAGCGGCGGGCAGTTTGGGTGCTGCGCTCGACCGGCACGGCCTCGACGGGGGCCTGCGGCCCGTTGGTGCCCAGCCGGCGCTCGAACCCGGGTGGGACGACCAGGTCACCGCGGGTGAACTGGTCGATCGAGGTGTGACCCAGGCCGATCATCGCCGAGCCCAGGCCGTCACGGAGCAGGTCCAGCACGTTGCCCACACCTGCCTCACCGTTGGCGGCCAGACCCCACAGGTACGCCCGGCCGATCATGACGGCCTTGGCACCCAGCGCGAGGGCCTTGGCGACGTCCCCGCCACGGCGGATCCCGCCGTCCAGGAGCACCTCGACCTGGTCGCCGACCGCCTCGGCCACCGCCGGGAGTGCCCGAATCGCCGCCGGCGTGCCGTCGAGGTTGTTGCCACCGTGGTTGGACACCGAGATCGCGGTGACACCGGCGTCGACGGCGCGACGGGCGTCGTCGACCCGCATGACGCCCTTGAGCATGAACGGCTTGTCATCCCCCCACAGCTCGCGCAGCCAGGCGACGTCCTCCCAGGTCGGCATGGGTGACTGCATCCACTGCCCGTAGGCCTCGAAGAAGGTGGGGGCCTTGTCGCCGGGGGTCGCGACCATGTTGGGCACTGTCAGGTCGGGGATCTTCCCGGTCTTCGCGAAGTCCCACAGCCAGCGTGGCTTGAGCGCCACCTGCGGGGCGTAGCGGCGCACCGCCTCCAGGTTGATCCGCTCGGGGATGAACGGGCTGCCCCAGTCCCGGCCGTAGGAGAACGACCAGTCCAGCGTGGCGATCAGGCCCGCGGCGCCGGCCCGGCGGGCCCGCTCGACCTTGGCGGCCATCACGTCGCGGTCACCGACCCAGTAGAGCTGGAAGAACGTCTTGGGGTTGGCCGCGATGACCTCCTCCATCGGCTTGCTCGCCATCGACGACAGTCCGATCGCCGTGCCGCGGGACGCGGCGGCCCGGGCGACGGCGACCTCACCGTCGGGGTTGACAGCCTGGACGCCGGTCGGGCTGATCAGCACCGGCAGCGAGATGTCCTGCCCCATGACGGTGGTCGCCATCTGCTTGTCGTTGGCCAGACCGGCGGTGTGCGGGGCGAAGCCGAGCTCGGCGAAGGCGGCGATGTTGTCATCGACGGTGAGCCCCCGCTCGGACCCAGCCACCAGCGCGCCATAGACCCCCTTGGGCAATCGCTTCTGGGCCCTGCGCTGCGCCTCAGCCACCGACTCGAACCACGGGTTCGCCATCTGTCACGACCTTCTTCCTTTGTTGCAACGCGTCTGCCGCTCGAGTGCAGTCGCCGGTGACGCGGCCTCGAGCAGCGCCGGTCCCGTACGGGTGGGCGAGCGCCTCGATGGTTGGTAGTTGCATTGTGGCACTCAGTGTCAATATTGTTCCGGGTGACGCAGGCCGCGGATGAGGAGACAACGTGCCCGAGACGACGCAGGACGAGACCCGCACCGAGACCCCGGCCGCCGCCGAGGAGGTGCTGGTCGAGGAGTCCCTGGTCGAGGAGGTCTCGATCGACGGCATGTGCGGGGTGTACTGATCGACGGCTCCCCCGCTTCCGCGGTCGGGCAGCCGGTCGCGGGGGCGGTGACGGTCCCGCCCGGCCCCGTGTCTCCCGATGCGGCCGCGCCCTTCGACCCGTCCGTGCCGTGGCGGAAGTCGCCGTCGGCGGCGCTGCGGCCGGAGCCGTTCGGTGCGCTCGTCTACCACTTCGGGAACCGGAAGCTGTCGTTCCTGAAGTCGAAGCCGCTGGTCGCGGTGGTGACGGCCCTGGAGGCGCACCCCGACGTGCCGAGCACCCTGGCCGCCTGCGAGGTGCCGGAGGCACAGCACCGGGCCTACGTCACCGCGCTGGCCACGCTCGCCCGCTCGCAGATGATCCAACGCCGCACCGAGGAGTCCGCGTGACCGCCGTCCTGCCGTCCCGCCCTGCCGAGCGCCCCACGGGCGGGAAGCTGATCGACCAGTTCGAGTACGGCCTGGACGCACCGATCTGCTTGACCTGGGAGCTCACCTACGCCTGCAACCTGGCCTGCGTGCACTGCCTGTCCTCCTCCGGCCGGCGTGACCCGCGGGAGCTGTCCACCGCCGAGGCCGAGGCGGTGATCGACGAGCTGCAGCGGATGCAGGTCTTCTACGTCAACGTCGGGGGCGGCGAGCCGACCGTGCGGCCGGACTTCTGGCACCTGCTGGACTACGCCATCGGCCACGACGTCGGGGTCAAGTTCTCCACCAACGGCATCAAGCTGGACCGCGCCCGGGCCCAGCAGCTGGCCCGCACCGACTACGTCGACGTGCAGATCTCCCTGGACGGCGCGACCGCCGAGGTCAACGACGCCGTCCGCGGCACCGGCTCGTTCGCCACCGCCACCCGGGCGCTGGAGAACCTGGCCGAGGCCGGGATGAAGGACTTCAAGGTCTCCGTCGTGGTCACCCGGGAGAACGCCGGGCAACTCGATGAGTTCAAGGCGCTCACCGACCGCTACGGCGCGCAGCTGCGGATCACCCGGTTCCGCCCGTCGGGCCGCGGCGCCGACGTTTGGGACCGGCTGCACCCCACCCAGGCGCAGCAGCGCGAGCTGTACGCCTGGCTGCTGGCCAACGGCGACCAGGTGCTCACCGGCGACTCGTTCTTCCACCTGTCCGCCCTCGGCGAGGCCCTGCCCGGGCTGAACCTGTGCGGCGCCGGCCGGGTGGTCTGCCTGATCGACCCGGTCGGGGACGTCTACGCCTGCCCGTTCGCCATCCACGAGCAGTTCCTGGCCGGCAACGTGCGCTCCCCGGGCGGCTTCCAGCAGGTCTGGCAGCACAGCGAGCTGTTCGCCGACCTGCGCAACCCGCAGACCGGCGGCGCGTGCACGAAGTGCGCCCACTTCGACGCCTGCCGCGGTGGCTGCATGGCGGCCAAGTTCTTCACCGGCCTGCCGCTGGACGGCCCGGACCCGGAGTGCGTGCAGGGCTACGGCGAGACCGCGCTGGCCGCCCGCGACCTGGAGCTGGCCACCCCGAGGAGCCACCTGGACCACTCGCACAAGGGCCCGGTCCGCGGCCAGCCGACGATGCTCGGGCTGCCGAGCATCCCGGCCAAGCTCTGCGACGAGTCCCCGCTGGCGGGCGCCGGCCTCCGCTGACAGCGCAGCGAGCCGTCACCACCGCTTCATCACTGCCCCATCACCGCTCCTCAGGAGGACACCGTGAACAGACTGCAGGACAAGTCCATGCTCATCACCGGCGCAGGATCCGGCCTCGGCCGCGAAGTCGCCCTCCTCGCGGCCGCCGAGGGTGCACGGGTGGTCGTCACCGACAAGGTCGAGGCCCGCATCCAGCCCGTCGTCGACGCGATCACCGCGGCCGGTGGGCAGGCCACCGGTTTCCGCGTCGACGTGACCGACGAGAGCCAGGTCGAGGCGGGCGTCGCGCACACCGTGGCGACCTTCGGGCGCCTCGACGTGGCGTTCGCGAACGCCGGTGTCACCGTTCCCGGACAGGGCACCGTGCCACTGGAGGACACCACGCTGGAGAGCTGGAACGAGGTCAACGGCGTCAACCTCGTCGGCGTCTTCCTCACCATCAAGCACGCCGCTCGCGCGATGAAGACCACCGGCGGCGGCAGCATCGTCGTCACGTCCTCCGCCGCCTCGCTGGTCTCCTACCCTGGATTCGGGATCTACGCCGCGGGCAAGGCGGGGGTCAACGGTCTCGTGCGTGCCGCCGCCTTCGACCTGGGGAAGTACGGCATCCGGACGAACGCCGTCTGCCCGACCCACGGGATGTCGGTGAACTTCGGGCTCGACCCGGAGGCGCCCGTCGTCGGCCAGTCCTACGAGGAGGCCGCCGGCGACTGGGACCCCACGCATGCGGTCATGCCGCTCCGGCTGCCGTTCCCGCCGTCCCTGCGGCACAACGCCTGGCCGGTGATCTTCCTGGCCAGCGACGAGTCGCAGTACATGTCGGGAACCTCCTTCGCCACGGCCGACGGCGGTCAGCACGCTCGGGTCTCCATCCCCTTCCCCGAGAACTGGGGACTGGACCAGCAGGCAGAGGCCAGCCTCGCCGACGTGGTCGACTAGCCCCACCTGACCGAGCTGGTTCCCTCAGCGTGGGCCCAGCTGGAGGGGCCGACGATCAGGCCCCCCTCGGGTGCCTGATCGTCGGCTTCTCAGACCGAGAGCCGCTGCATGGTCTGATGGTGACGTCCGTCTCTGCCAGAAGGGACCCGACGATCGCCGTCCTGCAGATGGACCTGGCCCCGGTAGCCAGCCGCACCGCCCACCAGATGTGGCCGCACGACTCCACGGTCGACGGCTACCGCGAACTCGTCGACCGCCTCCTCCGAGAGCCGGCCCGTGAAGACGTCCTCCGCGCGGGCCCGGAAGCGGCGCCGCCCGCGCTGATGCCACAGACCGCTACCAAGAGGACCACTCATGAGCAACAACCCCTTGACGATCGTCACCGGCGGCGGCACTGGCATGGGGCGTGATGTCGCCCTGGACCAGGCGGGACTCGGTCATGACGTGCTCCTCGTGGGGCGCAGACCCGATCCGCTGGAGCAGACCAAGACCCTGGCCAACGATCCGGCACGCCTGTCCGTGGTGGTCGCCGACGCCTCGACCCCTGAGGGTGCGGCCGCCATCGTCGCAGCCGTGCAGGCCCGGCCGGTGCGCGCGATCGTCGCCGCCGCCGGTGGGCAGGGCGACTTCAAGAACACGGGCACCGATCCGTCCGAGGTGGACTCGGCCTGGAGCGATGCGTTGCGCAAGAACCTGTTCAGTGCGGTGCTGCCGATCGAGGCGTTGCTACCGCTCCTGCTGGACGGGGCCGGCCGCATCGTCCTGATCGGGTCCACCGCGGGGCTGGACGGGCAGGGCGGGCCGTACGCCACGGCCAAGGCCGCGTTGGCCGGGTACGGCAGAGACCTCGCTGTGCGACTCGGCCGACGGGGCATCACCGCGAACACGCTCGCGCCCGGGTTCGTCGCCAGCACCGGGTTCTTCGAGGCCGGTGGCTTCGGCGACAGCGCCCCGATGATCGACCGGGCGGCGTCGCAGACCCTCCTGGGTCGGGTCGGCCAGCCCCGTGACGTCACCGCCTGCGCCCGATGGCTGCTCGGCGAGGACGGCGGCTGGATCACCGGCCAGACCATCACCATCAACGGCGGCACCGTCATGGTCCGCTAGTGCGGCGTGTGACCTCCGGTGGAGTCCCGGGCCTACGGCGCGCAGGCCAACTCCGAGTCGTCGTCGCCGGCGGTCACGGCCGGCCGGGTGGTCTGATCCTGCGTCAGCTGCTCGGCGCCGGCCACGACGTCACCGGCCTCGTCCGCCGCCCCGAACACGTGTCCCGCCTGCAGGCGATGGGGGCCACCGGTGTGCAGATGGACCTCACCCGCGCCACGCCTGCTGAGCTGACACGAGTCCTGCACGGAGCCGACGCGATGGTCTTCGCCGCGGGGAGCTCCTACGACAGCACCGCGAAGGAGTCGATCGCGATCAACCTCGACGCGGCCGTCGCGTCCATCGACGCCGCGGTCGAGGCCCGCCTCACCCACGTCGCGATGATCTCCGCGCATCGGGTGGACGAGGACTTCGGCGACGACCAGACCATGACCTACCTGCGGGCCAAGCGTGCCGCCGACGCCCACCTCCGCAGCCAGACGCGGCTGCGCTGGACCATCGTGCGTCCCGATGCGCTGTCCGATGAAGAGCCCACCGGCCACGTGCAGGTCGGGGAGCTGGTACCAGAAGGGCTCCTCCCCCGCGCCGACCTCGCCACCGTCGTCACCGCTGCCCTCACCCGTCCCGGCGCCAACGCGCAGTTCGAGGTCATCGGTGGTTCCACGCCGATCGAGGAAGCTGTGCTCGAGGCCACCCGGGGGCTCTGACGCCGGCCGCGGCGTCGAGGACCCAGTGGTTGGCGGTGCTGACGACGACCAGGGTGGTGATCACCGGGTAACCGAGGCCGAGCACGCGCTGCCAGCGGCGGCGCGCCAGGCCGACAGCACCAGCGCGCACCACAACGCCCAGCCAACGTGCATCGATGGCATGGCCGCGCGGTCGTGACCAGGGCAGCAGCACCGGCGCTCCCGGATCCGTGATCGGACCACCACCCGACATCCGAGGTGGCCAGCAGCGCGTCGGTGTACCCCGACATCAGCCGCGGTGGTGCGGTGGGGTACGAGACGTAATCGATCAGCGCCAGCGCCGTCGCCAGCATCAGTGCCCGGCGCGCCCGCTGGTAGCTCGCCGGCGCGCGCCGGTAGAGCAGGACCAGGACGATCGCCGTCATCACGTAGTGCAGGGTGGCGTACCAGTAGGAAGTCGCCACTGCGAGCCAGCGGACGCTGTCGACCGCGACGTTGACGACGGTCGCCCAGTTCAGCCCCAGGTGCAGCTCGATGCCGAGGTTTCCCGAGGCGTGCCGCGTCGCCACCGAGAGGTCGTCGTCGGCCACCAGTCGGATGAGGCTGTAGGCGACGAAGAACACGGCGACCAGGAAAGCTCGAGAACGGGTGACGGGCGCTCGGCCACCCCGCCGGCCGACCGTGGCCGGACTTGCACGCTCGGCCGCGGGCCGGCGACCGGCCGGTGGCTGTCCGAGGGGCGCCGCGGCTCGTGGACGACGGACATGGGAGGACTCTTGCTGCTGAGCGGCAACGAGGCGGACTGCCGGCCGGCACGGCGGAGGCCCCGCCGGCCGGCCGGCGGTGCCGTCAGGCGGGGACCGGGTCCCGACGCACCTCGTCGGTGTCGGGATCGAGCAGCTTGGTGAGCTGCTCCCCCTCGACGTCGACGTTGGGCAGGGCCTTGTCCAGCCAGCGGGGCAGCCACCAGGCGGAGCGGCCGAGCAGCGAGAGCACCGCAGGGACGATCGTCATCCGCACCAGGAAGGCGTCGACCGCGACGCCGAACGCCAACGCGAAGCCCATCGTCTTGATGATCGGCTCATCGGAGAGGACGAAGCCGGCGAAGACGCTGATCATGATGAGCGCGGCCGCCGTCACCACCCGGGTCCCGTGCTTCATCCCGCCGACGATCGCGTCGTTCGGTGTGGCCCCGTGCACGTACTCCTCACGCATCCGGGTGACCAGGAAGACCTCGTAGTCCATGGCCAGGCCGAACAGCACGCCGATCAGGAAGATCGGCAGGATGCTGATGATGGGCCCGGTCGACTCCACTCCCAGCAGGTCGTTGAGCCAGCCCCACTGGAAGATGGCGACCACCGCACCGAAGGTCGCGATGACGCTGAGCAGGAAGCCCAGGGTCGCCTTCAACGGCACCAGGATGCTGCGGAACACGAGCACCAGCAGCACGAACGCCAGGCCCACGACCACGAGCAGGTAGGGCAGCATCGCCCCGTTCAGCTTCTCGGCGACGTCCAGGGTGATCGCGGTGACGCCGGTGACGGCCAGCGTCACCCCGGTGTCCGCGCGGAGTCCGGGCGCCAGGTCCCGCATCGCCGACACCAGGTCCTTGGTCTCGTCCGAGCCCGGCCCGCTGGCGGGCACGACGGTGAGCAGCGCCGTGTCGCCGGCCTGGTTGACCGTCGGCGGCGCGACGGCTGCGACGTCGTCGAGACCCTCGATCTGGGACTGGAGCCGGGCGGCGGCCGCAGCGGTGCTGGTGTCGGCGTTGCCCTCGACGACGACGAGCAGAGGCCCGTTGAACCCGGCGCCGAAGCCCTCGCTCAACTGGTCGTAGGCCTTGCGCTGAGTGGTGTCAGGCGAGGCCGTGCTGTCGTCGGGCAGCCCCAGCTTCAGGTCGAGGGCCGGAACGGCCACGGCCAGCAGCGCCCCGACGGCGAGCAAGAGGGCGAGAAGGCGGTGCCGGACGACGCCGCGACCCCACCGCCCGCCCATCGGCGTCGACTGCTCTTCCTCGCGCTGCAACCGACCGCGGGCCCGCTTTCCCAGGATGCGGGGTCCGACGAAGCCGAGGAGAGCAGGCAGGAAGGTCAAGGCGATGACGACCGCCAACGCCACGGTGCCGGCCGCGGCCAGGCCCATCGCCGTGAGGAAGGGGATGTTGACCACGGCCAGCGCGACCAGCGCGATGATCACGGTGAGCCCGGCGAAGACCACGGCGGATCCTGCGGTGCCGGTCGCACGTCCGGCCGCCTCCTCGGGTTCGCGCCCGGCGAGGAGCTCGTGCCGGTACCGCGAGACGATGAACAGCGCGTAGTCGATGCCGACGGCCAGCCCCAGCATCGTGGCCAGGGCCGAGGTGCTGGAGCTCAGCTCGAAGAAGCCGGTGGCGATGGCGATGCCCGCGAGGCCCATGCCGACCCCGATGACGGCCGTCAGCAGCGGCAGTCCGGCGGCCACCAACGACCCGAAGGTCACGGCCAGGACGACAGCGGCCAGCAGAACTCCGAGGACCTCCTCGGCGCCCTGCTCGGGCAGGCCCACGGTGGCGTCGCCGCCAAACTCGGCTTGGATCCCGGCGGTCTCGACGCTGCGGCCGGCTTCGGTCAGCGCCTCCCGGTCGGCGTCGGTGACGTCGATCGCCTCGACGTCGTAGCTCACCGAGGCGTAGGCGGTCTGCCCGTCCTGGGAGACCCCCTGCGCCTGGTACGGATCGGTCACCGCGGTCACGTGGTCGAGCTGCGAGAGCTGGGCGACGGCGCTCTCGATCGCCTGCCGGTTGGCGCCATCGGTGAGGGTCTCGTCACCGTCGACGGTGAAGACGACCCGCGCGCTGGCGTTGTCGGCTGCGATGCCGAGCTTGTCCGAGACCACGTCCAGCGCCTTGATCGACTCGACGCCGGGGATGGTGAAGGCGTTGGACGTAGGCCCGGACAGCGTCGCTGCGCCGACGCCGAAGAGCACGAGCAGGGCGAGCCAGATGCCCGCCACGAGCCGGCGGCGCCGGAAGGCGAACCTCCCGAGCTTGTACAGCTGTATTGCCACTAGTGCGATCTCCTCCGTGGAGCTGCGGTCGTCGGTCTCAGCACAGTGGTGCTGTGACCGCGCCGGAGCGAGGCGGGAACCTAGCCGATCGGCTAGTTGCGTACTCAGTGGTAGATTAGGACATCGCTAGCCGATCGGCTAGGAACTTCGGTCGATTTCTCGCAACGTGACGGAGATCGCGACCGCCCGACCCGCACGAGCTGCCGGGGCGTCGAGAGGGGAGCCGAGTGACCACGACGGGGACCGATCGGCGACCGCCGAGCGCCAGCAGGGCACGAGTCGAGGAAGCGGCGCTGCAGCTCTTCGCGCAGGACGGCGTGAGCGGCACGTCCCTGCAGATGATCGCCGACGCGATGGGTGTCACCAAGGCGGCGGTGTACTGGCACTACCGGTCGAAGGACGAGCTCGTGCTGGGCGTGCTGCGACCCGTCCTCGAAGCGCTCGACGTCATCGCGGCCGATGCCGCGTCCCCGCGCGGTCGTCGCGCGCGAGTGGAGACCATCCTCACCGGCATCGTCGACCTGTTCATCAGCAACCGCCGCCGGCTCACCATGGTCCTGGCGGACGCGACCGTGCGACAGTTGCTGGCCGAGCACCCACCGCTGACCAGCTCCGTCGACCGGGTGATTGACCTGATGAGCAGCGGGCCCGGCGACTCCGGCTCCCGCACCGCTGCGGTGATGTTCCTGGCGGGGTTGCAAGGTGCGGCAGCCGACCCGATCTGCACCGGCCTGGGCGACGAGGTGCTGCGGGCTCATCTCCTCGATTGCGGTCGACGGCTGCTGCACGTACGCCGTCCGTCGGACTGAGTCCGACGTCCCGCCAGGGCGGGCGCAGGCCACACACCGAGCCAGTCGCGGGGTCGGCCACCAGCGGGGAACTCGGCCGGCACTCCGGCGTTCGCCTCCACGCGACGGCGAGCTCTCGCCGGTCAGGTCCTCGAGCGCGGTGAACGCCCGCCGCAAGACCTCGTGCTCGACCGGGCGGCTGGCCGCGATCCTAGGTGTGGGGGCGTGCACCATCGGCGCCGTGATCGCGACCGCCGATACGAACACGAACACCCGACAGCCCGCAGCACGGACGTGGAGAAGCTCGACCGCTCTACCTACGGAAGCGGCTGGCGGGTCCACGGCCACGCGAGCACGGCGCGCAGAGTCAGTCGAGGGCGAGGTGACGGTGGATCTCGGCGGCCACGGCCTGCATGCCGGCGGCGTTGGGGTGGAACGACGCCGGAAGGCGGTGGAGCGGCTCCAGGCCGAACACCCAGGGGTCCGGTGCGCCGAGCGCGTGGTCGACGCTGAGCGCCGAGACACGGACCAGTTCGGCGCCGCTCTGCTCGGCGGCGGTTTCGAAGGCTGCGTCCAGCTGTGCCTTGATGCCCCGCAGGGCAGCCAGCTGCTCGGTCGTCAGAGGAACCGAGCGCCCGGGTGCGGTGTCCGGGCCGATGACGGCCAGGTAGTCGACCAGGAGGATCCGGGCCCGCGGCGCTCGAGCGCGAACGTCCTGCACCACCCGCACCAGACCTGTCACGGGAGCGTCCACGGCGGCGGGTGCAACGACCGGCACGCTCGGGCCGGCGAGCACCGCGCCCACTGGCCACGCCCGCAGACGCCCGTGCAGCCGTCCGGCTATAGCCAGCCGCAGCAAGGTCCCGATGTAGTTCATGTCGTTGCCGCCGGCCGTGACGGTGACCAGGTCGGCATCGGCCGGGACACCGTTCACCTGCGGCGGGAACGTCTTGCCCCGCAGGGTGCGCTGAGCCTGCGACGCGATCGTCGCTGTCGTTGCCCCGGACACGGTCAGGTCCGTCAGCCGCCCACCGAGGCGGTCGGCGAGCTGATGCGCGTAATTGGCCCCCGAACGCATGGCCGCCTTCTCGACCACCGGAAGCAACCCCGGGCCGGCCGCGTACGAGCTGCCCAGGGCCACCAGGTGCACGGGAGGCACTCCGTCGATCACCGCGTGATCCCCTCGAACTCTCGGACGTAGCTCAGGTGTTCCGCAGTCGGGGAACGTCGGGGAACAGTCTGCCCTGCGACTCGGATGCTCTCCTCCGGGCACGGCTAGCTGTACTGACCCGCAGCGTTGTTGACGCGGTTGATGGGTGAGCGTCCGCCGATGCCGAGGTGGGGTCGGTTCAGGTTGTAGTGGTCCAGCCAGGTCGGCAAGAGGGCTGCGCGGTCGTCGTTGCTGGCGAAGGGCCGGGAGTAGGCCCACTCGGCGCCGAGGGTGCGGTTGAAGCGTTCGACTTTGCCGTTGGTCCAGGGGGAATGGGGGCGGATGAACTTCTGGCGGGCTCCAATCGCTGCAGTTGCGGCGGTGAAGTCGCGGGACCTGCGGTAGTTCATGGCGTTGTCGGTGATGACCCGCTCGATGGTGATGCCGTGGCTGGCGTAGAAGGCGGCGGCGCGGGTGAGGAAGCCGGCGCAGGTGGCGCCCTTCTCATCGCCCAGGATCTCGGCGTAGGCCAGCCGGGAGTGGTCATCGACGGCGGCGTGGACGAAGTCATAGCCGATCGGCGCCTTCTTGTGCCGGTGGTCGGCGGTGGCCGCCCGCCCACGAGCGCGCCAGCCGCCGCCGTCAGGAATGCGGCCGAGCTTCTTCACATCGACGTGGACCAGTGAGCCGGGCCGGTCGTGTTCGTAGCGGTTGGCCCTGCGCCGGCTGGCGCGGATGACCTGCCCGGTCACCGGATCGCAGGCGGCCAGTGGCGGTGTCTGGTGGCGGGCCAGGACGCGTCCGACCGTGGAGGCCGGCACGTGCAGGTGCGCTGCGATCGCGACCGGCCCACGGCGGGACAAGTGCCGGGAGATCCTGATGCGGGTCTCGGTGCAGGCCGGGGTGCGACGGGGGTGGCTGCGGGCGTGGCTGGGCCGGTCGAGCAGGCCGGCCTTGCCTTCGGCCTGCCACCTGCCCCACCACGTGTAGGCGCACGCCCGGGAGACGCCCATCTCCGCGGCCACGTGCGCCGGCGGGCGACCGGTAGCGATCCGCCGGACCATGATCAACCGTCCGGCGGGAGTCAGGCGGGCATTAGCGTGGGACACGAGCGACCTCCGCGGTCGGGATGGATGCCGTCAGACAGCTCCACCCGACCCGGAGGTCGCTCCTACGTCAACAACGGTCCTGGTCAGTACAGCTAGCCGACAGCGACTGTGGTGACCTTCGCCCGGCGAGTGGTTGAAGGGGCGTCGGCACGTCGTAGCCCCGTGGTCCTTAATTCGATCGGCCGTCCTGCCCTACGCGGAGGTCGACGACTGGCCTCTGCTCGCCGATCTGTACCGCCCGGCGACCGAGGGGCCGCCGCCGGTCGACCATCATCGGGGCGGGAACAAGCGCTCCAGCACTTCGCCCGTAACGACTGACGTCCTCCTTCCTCGAAGTGGAGCGGCCCATACCGAGGGGAGGCAGCGGACCCGTCCCTACGCTGAGCCGGTGGACGATCAACGTCGCGGAGAGCCACTGACGGCACGTCGACGCCAGGCGACCCAGCTGGAGCTCTCCGACGTGGCTGCACGGCTGTTCGTCGAAAGGGGCTTCGCAGCGGTCACGGTGCAGGACATCGCCGCGGCCACCGGCGTATCTCCCCGGACGTTCCACCGCTACTTCCCGTCGAAGGCGGACGTGGTCCACCCCGGTCTGTACGAGGGCATGCGCATCTTCCTGCGGCGGGTCGAGGCGATCGCCCCGGAGACCCCCCTGGTCGAGGGCCTCGTCGACGCCCTCGACGCGATGGTCGAAGAGCCTAGGACGGCCTGGGACGACCAGCTTCGCGAACTGGCCGTCTCCCTCCCTGCACTCCGTCCCGCGTGGCTTCGTGTCCATGAGGAGTGCGCAGGCGACCTCCAGCCGCTGCTGGCGCAACGGATCGGCCTCCAGCACGACCCCGTGGTCGCGCGGTATGTCAGTTTCAGCGTTGTGACCGCCTGCAGACTGGGCATGGAGAGCTGGATGGCATCAAGAGCAGGCTCTCGGCGGCCACACCTGGAGCGGTGCCTGCAGCTGCTCACTCTGCCGGTGCTGCCGACTCCTTGACTCGATGCAGCAGAGACGCCCACCTCGCCTACTCGACGTGTCTGTTTCTGTCATTACGGCAGAAACTGACACCACCCTGATACGTTCGGGTGACGGCCATCACGACGGTTTGCCCGGGCTGCCGAGACGCCCGGCCGCTTCGTGTTCCCGTGGGAGGTCACAGAGATGGACAGGGTCAGCGGGAAGGTCGCCTTCATCACCGGCGCAGGGCAAGGCCAGGGGCGTGCGCACGCCGTCCGCCTGGCGGAAGAGGGTGCCGACATCATCGCGACCGACATCTGCGCTCCTTACCCGGAGCGAGTGCGGTACAACGCGGCGACTCAGGACGACCTCGCGGAGACCCAGCGACTGGTCGAGGCGCTGGACCGGCGGTGCGTCACCGCGGTGGCCGACGTCCGCGACCGGGCGAGCCTCCAGGCCGCTGTCGACGCCGGCATCCGAGAGCTCGGCCGACTGGACATCGTCATCGGCAATGCGGGGGTGATCACCTTCCACCCCGACTCCTTAGAGATCGCCGACGACGTCTACGACCTCATCGTGGACACCAACCTGCGGGGTGTATGGAACACGATCCAGGTGACCGCGCCGGTGCTCAAGTTGCAGGGGCACGGTGGGTCGATCATCCTGACCAGCTCGGCAGCCGGGCTGCGTGGTCAGACGCATTACGCGCACTATGCGGCCGCCAAGCACGGCGTGGTCGGGCTGATGCGCTCCTTCGCCAACGAGCTCGGCGAGTTCGGCATCCGGGTGAACACCGTCCACCCCACCGGGGTGGCCAGCCCTGGCATGGGTTCGAGCTCCGACACCTCAGAGATCTACAACGCCAGCCGCTTCTTCCCGCTCGCCGGCTTGAACGTCCTGCCCGACTTCGACGCCCCTCCCGGGACGCCGTTCAGCCCCATCCCGGCCCTGGCCGAGCGGGAGATCTCCCAAGCCGTGCTGTTCCTGGCCTCCGACGAGTCGCGCTACATCACCGGAGTGACCCTGCCGGTCGACGCCGGCAACACCAACAAGCCCTGACGCTTCCCGGTCGGCCGAGCTGGCGTCGCACCGGTACGCCGGCTCGGCCTCACCGAGCTGAACGTCCTCCCTCGCAGGCCCGGGCGCAATCACTCGCGGAGGGCGAACCGGTGATCGCGCCCGCTCCAGCCATCGCCGCCCACGCTCGAGACGCCTGGCGCAGTCGCCCGTCCTGGACCTGCCGGCCAGGCGGCGCGGTCGTCGTGAAGGCGACCGCGCCGCCGAGCGTCAGTCGAGCCTGAGGGCGCGTAACTATGGGTGGCTTAATGGTGGTCAAAAAGGTGGTCAAAGTCCCTGAAATAACAGTCGGGGCCGTCCCGGATTTCCCCGAAGACGGCCCCTGACCTGCATTTTCTCACTGTCGGGCTGACAGGATTTGAACCTGCGACCCCTTGACCCCCAGTCAAGTGCGCTACCAAGCTGCGCTACAGCCCGAGCTCCGAGCGCCTCGCGGCACTCGAACGCTGCCCGGGAAGATTACCGCACGGCTGTCGGCGACCCGGCGGGGCCTACTTCTTCAGGTCGCGGGCCTTGGACTCCCGCACCTTGACCGACACGTCGATCGGGGTGCCGTGGAAGCCGAACTGCTCGCGCAGCTTGCGCTCCAGGAACCGTCGGTACCCGGCCTCCAGGAAGCCGGTGGAGAAGACCACGAACCGCGGCGGCCGGATGTCCGCCTGGGTCACGTACTTGATCTTCGGGGCGCGCCCACCGCGGGCCGGCGGCGGCGTCTCCTGCACCAGCGCCCGGATGAACGTGTTCAGCTCGGCCGTCGGCACCCGGGTCTCCCAGCCGGCCAGCGCCGTCTTCAGGTGGTCGGCCAGCTTGTTCACCCCGCGGCCGGTCAGCGCCGAGATGTTGACCCGGCTGGCCCACTTCACCCGGGCCAGGTCGCGGTCGATCTCCTTCTCCAGCTGGGCGTGCCGGTCCTCGTCGAGGGTGTCCCACTTGTTGAAGGCGACGACCAGCGCGCGGCCGGCCTCGATCACCTGGGTGATCACCCGCTGGTCCTGCTCGCTGATCACCTCGTCGGCGGCGAGCAGCACGACCGCGACCTCGGCGGCCTCGATCGCGGCCTCGGTCCGCAGGCTCGCGTAGTACTCGGTGCCGCTGGCGGTGTTCACCCGGCGGCGCAGGCCGGCGGTGTCGACGAACCGCCACTCCTCCCCGCCGATCGTCACGATCGAGTCGACCGGGTCCACGGTGGTGCCGGCGACGGAGTCGACGACCGAGCGCTCCTCCTTGCTCAGCCGGTTGATCAGGCTGGACTTGCCCACGTTGGGCCGCCCGACCAGCGCGACCCGGCGCGGGCCGCCGACCTCCTGGGTCTCCCGCGGCGCCTCCGGCATCGCGTCGAGCACCAGGTCCAGCAGGTCACCGCTCCCCCGGCCGTGCAGCGCGCTGACCGGGTAGGGCTCCCCCAGCCCCAGCGACCAGAGCTCGGCGGCGCCGGCCTCGCTGCGCTCGTCGTCGACCTTGTTGGCCACCAGGATCACCGGGCGGTCGCTGCGCCGGAGCACCCGCGCGGCGGCCAGGTCGGTCTCGGTCGCCCCCACGGAGGCATCCACGACCAGCACGATCACGTCCGCGGTCTTCATCGCGTACTCGGCCTGCCGGGCGATCGAGGCGGCCATGCCGGTCGCCTTGGGCTCCCAGCCACCGGTGTCGACGACGGTGAAGTTCTTGCCGTTCCACAGCGCCTGGTACGGGATGCGGTCCCGGGTGACCCCGGGGACGTCCTGCACGACGGCGGCGCGGCGGCCGATGAAGCGGTTGACCAGGGTCGACTTGCCGACGTTCGGCCGGCCGACGACGGCCACCACCGGCAACGGACCGGTGGGCTCGTCGAGGTCGGGGAAGTCGTTGTCGGTCATGCGGGCTCTCCTACTGCTGTGCGGGCCAGGTCGAGCACGCGCTCGACGACGGCCTCACGGTCCAGCCCGGTGCTGTCGACGACCACGGCGTCGGCAGCAGGGCGCAGCGGGCTGTCGGCCCGGCTGCTGTCGTACTCGTCCCGGCGGCGCAGGTCGGCGGCGATCTGCGCGATCCGGGCGGGGTCGGTGACCCCGAGCTGCCCGGCGCGGCGGTCGGCGCGCGCCTCGGGAGCGGCGGTCAGGTAGACCTTGAGGGTGGCGTCGGGCAGCACGACGGTGCCGATGTCCCGGCCCTCCACCACGACGGCGTCCGCGGCGGCGACCAGGGCGCGCTGCCGGTCCACCAGCAGCCGGCGCACGGCCGGGACGGCGCTCACCGGCGAGACCGCGCGGGTCACCTCGGTCCCGCGGATCCGCTCGGCCACGTCCACCCCGTCCACGGTCACCGTCTCTGCGTCGGCCGCCGTCCCGACCCGGATGTCGGCGGCGGAGACGGCGCGGGCGATGCCCTCCGGGTCATCGAGATCGACCCCGGCGTCCAGGACGGCGACGGTGGCGGCGCGGTACATCGCGCCGGTGTCCAGGTAGGCCGCACCCAGCCGGGTCGCGACCGCCCGCGCCACGCTGGACTTGCCCGTACCCGACGGGCCGTCGAGGGTCACCTGCCCCACGAAGGCGCTCACTGGGCGATGTCGCGGCGCAGGGCCACCGCGCCGCGCAGGTACACGTGCTGCACGTCGGCGCGGGCCCGGGGGGTGTCGACGTGCGCCATCAGCCGCAGCACCCGCGGCAACGCGTGCGGCACCGCGATCTCGGTGGCGCACATCAGCGGGACGTCGCCCAGCCCCAGCTCCCGCGCGGCGAGCGCCGGGAACTCCGACACCAGGTCGGGGGTGGCGGTGAACAGGATGCTGATCAGGTCCGCCGGGTCGAGCTCGTTGCGCTCCAGGACGGTGCTGACGAGCTCGCGCGTGGCGTCCAGCACCTCGTCGCGGTCGTCGGCGGCCACCTGTGTCGCTCCCCGGATGGCTCGGACGGCCACAGCACTCTCCTCGATCGACGCGGTGCGCGGGTCGCCGTGCACCTCGGCCGAGTCTACGGAGGCCCCGCCACCTGCCCCGCCGAGCGCCGGAGGGCCAGCGGCACCGCGGTGAGGCCGGCCGCCGCCGCGGCGACCGTCCAGCCCACCGCCGTCCCGGAGAACGGCCCGTACGAGCCGGCCGAGGCGACCAGCACCAGGACGGCGACCCCGATCGCCGTGCCCAGCTGGGCCCCGGTGTTCACGATGCCCGAGGCGCTGCCCTGGATCCCCGGCGGCACCGAGGTGCCGATCTGGTTGGCCGCCACCGAGGCGATGCCGAGGCCGACCCCCAGCACCACGCCCCCGGCCACGATCCCCGCCCTGCTCCCCGCGCTCGCGGCCAGCAGCAGGTCCCCGACTGCGATGAGCACCAGGCCGATGGCGGCGACCCGGCGCAGCGAGGTGCGGGCCGCCAGCGGGCGGGCCAGCGCGGAGCCCGGGACGACCGCGGCACTGATCGACATCAGCACCAGCCCGGCCTGCAGCGGGCTCGCGCCGAGCTCGTCCTGCAGCACCAGGGTGGCCAGCACCGCCGCCGACGTGGTGGTGGCGGTGTTCACGAACGACACCGCCGTCCCGGTGCGCAGGCCCGCCGACCGGGCCGCCGGTGCCGGGACGAGCGGGGCTGCGGCCCGGCGCTGCTGCGCCGCGAACAGCGCACCGACGCCCAGTCCGGCCAGCACCAGCGCCGCCCCGGCGGCCCGGCTCGCGGGGCGCTCCAGCAGCGAGGCACCGGCCACCACGCCGGTGGCCGCGGCCACCAGCAGCACCGCACCGGCGCCGTCCAGCGATCGGCCGGCGTCCCGGGGCGGCGGCGCGGGCAGCGCCCGGACGGCGACGGCGAGCAGCAGGACGCCGACCGGCACGGTCCCCCAGAAGACCGAACGCCAGCCCAGGGCGTCCGTGAGCGCGCCACCGACCAGGAAACCGGTCGACCCCGCCGCGGCACCCGCCGCGCTCCACCAGGCCAGCGCGGTGGTCCGTTCCGGCCCCTCGGCGCTGACGTGCAGGAGCAGCGCCAGCGCCGAGGGCACCGAGACGGCGGCCGCGGCCCCCTGCACCGCCCGCACCCCGACGACCTGGACGACGTCGGCGGCCAGGCCCCCGGCGAGCCCGGCCACGGTGAAGGCGACCAGCCCGGCGAGCAGCACCCGGCGCGGGCCGTACCGGTCGCCGAGCCGCCCGCCGAGCACCAGCAGGCCGCCGAAGGCCGTCGGGTAGGCGATGGCGATCGGCCCGGCGGCGGAGGCGGGGGCGTCGAGGTCGGCGAGGACCGCCGGGATGGCGGTCGTCGCGCTGGTGACGACCAGCACGTCGACGAACTGCACCAGGCACAGCGAGGCGACGACTCCCCTGTGCACGCCGCGGACGCTAACCCGCCGGGACGACAGTTCTGCGTCAGCGACAGGGACGGGGACTCATCCCGCCTGCGGCGCCGTGAGGTCGCGGACCTCGGCGTAGCGCGCGCGGACGTGCGGCACCGGGTCCGCCTCGTAGGTCTCGGTGCTGGTCGCCGGCCAGACCGGCGGCGTGTCCCCGCCGGCCAGCACCCAGGCGGCCTGCCGGGCGGCGCCGTCGGCGACGTACTCCCCCGGCGGCGGCACCAGCACCGGCACGCCGAGGACGGCGGGCGCCAGCCTCCGGACCGCCTCGGACCGGGCGCCGCCGCCGACCAGGAACACCCGGCGGACCGGGTTGCCCAGCGCGGCGATCGCCTTGAGCCCGTCGGCCAGCCCGCAGAGCAGCCCCTCGACCGCCGCGCGCGCCAGGTACGCGGGCTCGGCGGTGGTCAGTGTCAGCCCGTGCACCGCACCGGTGGAGTGCGGGCGGTCCGGGGTCCGCTCGCCCTCGAGGTAGGGCACCAGGACCAGGCCGCCCGACCCGGCCGGCGCGGACAGCGCCAGCCGGGACAGCTCGTCGTGGTCCACGCCCAGCAGCCGGGCGGTCGCGTCCAGCACGCGGGCGGCGTTGAGCGTGACGGCCAGCGGCAGGAAGTTGCCGGTGGCGTCGGCGAACCCGGCGACCGTGCCGGACGGGTCGGCGCTCGGCGTGGTGGAGACCGTCGAGACGACCCCGGAGGTGCCGATCGAGACGACGACGTCACCGGGTTCGGCGTTGATGCCGAGCGCGGCGGCGGCGTTGTCCCCGGTGCCCGGGCCCAGCACCGCACCCCCACCGGCCACCATCCCGGCCTGCTCGGCCGGGCCGAGCACCCGGGGCAGCACCGGCGTGCTGCCGAAGGCGCGCTCCAGCAGGTCGGGCCGGTACTCCCCGGTGATCGGCGACCAGTAGCCGGTGCCGCTGGCGTCGCCGCGGTCGGTGACCAGTGCGTCTAGGCTCTCCCGGCCACCCGCCCCTCCACCCCCGCGATGCCCGGCCAGCTGCCAGGTCAGCCAGTCGTGCGGCAGGCAGACCGCCGCCGTCCGGGCCGCGTTGGCCGGCTCGTGCTCGGCCAGCCAGCGCAGCTTGGTCACGGTGAACGAGGCGACCGGCACCAGGCCGACGGCGTCGGCCCAGGCCTGCCCGCCGCCCAACTCTGCGGTCAGGTCGGTCGCGGCTTGCGCGGAGCGGGTGTCGTTCCACAGCAGCGCCGGCCGCACGACCGCGCCGTCGTCGTCCAGGCAGACCATCCCGTGCTGCTGTCCGCCGACGGCGACGGCGGCGACGTCGGCGAGGCCCCCGGCCTCGCCGATCGCCGTCTCCAGTGCCGACGCCCAGGCGGCCGGGTCGACCTCCGTGCCGTCCGGGTGCGGCGCGCGCCCCTCCCGGACCAGGGCGCCGGTCTCGGCGTCCCGGACGACGACCTTGCACGACTGGGTCGACGAGTCGACCCCGGCCACCAGCGTCATGTCAGCGCGCGCCGAGCAGGTGCTCGACCATCAGCTGGTCGACCCGCACGACACCGGCACCGCGCTTGGCGACGGTCTCGGCGTCGAAGTCCTCGAGGGCCGAGCGGTCGGCCAGCAGGTCCTCGAAAGTCTCACCCTCGCCCAGGGTGGGCTGACGCAGCTCGGGCACCCGGGCCGCGGCCAGCGCCTCCTGCACCTCCGGGTCGGCGCGGAACGCCGCGGCGCGCTCCTTGAGCAGCAGGTAGGTGTGCATGTTCGCCGCGGCCGAGCGCCAGACGCCGTCCATGTCCTCGGTGCGCATCGGCTTGTAGTCGAAGTGCCGGGGGCCGTCATAGCTGGGGCCACCGTCCGGGCCGCCGTTCTCCAGCAGGTCGACGGTGGAGAAGGCCTGCAGCAGGTCGCCGTGGCCGAACACCAGGTCCTGGTCGAACTTCGGGCCGTGCTGGCCGTTGAGGTCGATGTGGAACAGCTTGCCCAGCCAGATCGCCTCGGCGATGCCGTGGGTGTAGTTCAGGTTCGACATCTGCTCGTGCCCGGTCTCGGGGTTGATCCCCACGAGGTCCTTGTGCTGCAGCTTGGAGATGAAGGCGATCGCGTGCCCGATGGTGGGCAGGAAGATGTCGCCGCGGGGCTCGTTGGGCTTGGGCTCCAAGGCGAAGCGCAGGCCGTAGCCGCGGTCCTCGGAGTAGGCGGCCAGGGTGTCGATCGCCTCGGCGTAGCGGTCCAGGGAGGCGATGAGGTCCTTGGCGGTGTCGACCTCGGTGCCCTCGCGGCCGCCCCACAGCACGTAGGTCTTGGCCCCCAGCTCGGCGGCCAGGTCCATGTTCCGCATGACCTTGCGCATCGCGAAGCGGCGCACGTCGCGGTCGTTGGCGGTCAGGCCGCCCTCCTTGAACACCGGGTGGGTGAACAGGTTCGTCGTCACCATCGGGACGACCAGGCCGGTCTCGTCCAGCGCGGTGCGGAAGCGCTTGATGCGCTCGTCGCGGGCGGTGGTGTCGCTGCCGAAGGGGATCACGTCGTCGTCGTGGAAGGTGACGCCGTAGGCGCCCATCTCCGCGAGCTTGTGCACGGACTCGACCACGTCGACCTCGGGACGGGTGGCGTCACCGAACGGGTCGCGGGCGGTCCAGCCGACCGTCCACAGGCCGAAGCTGAACTTGTCCTCGGGGGTCGGCTGCAGGGTGCTCATCAGTGAGTTCCTCTCGCGGGGTGCTGGGGGTGCGGGCGGGGAGCAGGAGTGCGTCGCCCACCCGGGCGATCTTTTGTTCTGTCTCGAAACATAATGCAGGGAGCGGCTAACCTCAACCCGTGACGCAGCGACTGGCCGGGGCGCCGAGCAGTGCCCGGCAGTCCACCGTCCGGACGGCGAACCTGGCCCTGGTGCTCCGCACGGTGTGCGCTGCCGCCGGGCCGCTGTCCCGCGCCGACGTCGCCGCCGTCACCGGGGTGACCCGGGCGACGGCGGCCCGGCTGGTCGACGAGCTGGTGGCCGGTGGCCTGCTCGACGAGGTGGAGCGCGAGGTGCTCCCCCGCCGCGGCCGCCCGGCCACCCCGCTGGTCCCCGGGGCCCGCTTCGCCGCGCTGGGGCTGCAGGCCGACGCCGGGCTGCTCGCCGCCCGGGTCGTCGACCTCCGCGGCCGGGTGGTCGCCGAGCGGGTCGAGCCCGGCGACTTCCGGGGCACCGACCCGGCGGCGACGATGGCCGCCCTCGGCGCACTGGCCGCGGACGTCCTCGCCGGCCTGCCGGCCGACTCCTGCCTGGTCGGGGCCGGCCTGGCCCTGCCCGGGGTGGTGGACGCCGATGCCGGCGTGCTGCTGCGCGCGCCCAACCTCGGCTGGTCCGACCTCTCCCCGGCGGGCCTGCTCGCGCCGTTCCTCCCGGCCGGCCAGGACGTCGTCCCCGGCAACGAGGCCGACCTCGCCGCCCGCACCGTCGCCGAGGAGGCGCCGGGCCGGGCCGGGCCGTACCGCGACTTCGTGTACCTGTCCGGCCAGATCGGCATCGGTGGCGCCGTCGTCCTCGGCGGCCGGGTCACCGGCAGCTCCGGCTGGGCCGGCGAGGTGGGCCACGTGTGCGTCGACCCCGACGGCCCGGCCTGCAGCTGCGGCTCCACCGGGTGCCTGGAGCTCTACGCCGGCCGGCACGCGCTGCTCCGCGCCGCCGGGCTGCCGCTGGACGCCCCGCCCGGCGACCTCGTCCGGCTGGCCGCCGCCGGCGACCCGGCGGCGGTCGCAGCGCTGGACACCGGCGCGTGGGCCCTCGGCGTGGCACTCGCCGGGGTGGTGAACGTGGTGGGCATCCCGACCGTCGTGCTCGGCGGGCACCTGGCCGAGCTGGCCGACCTGCTCGGCCCCGCGCTGGAGGAGCACCTCGCCCGCCGCGTGCTCTCCGCCCGGTGGCGCCGGCCGCGGGTGGCCAGCGTCCCGGGCCCTCCGGCGGCCGGGGCCAGCGGCGCGGCCCTGCAGGCGCTCGGCGACGTCCTCGCCGACCCGGTGCGGTGGCTCGGCTGACCCGGGAACGCGGGCACAGCGACGGCTTCGTCAGGCGCCGGTCGCGCCGTCGAGGCGCTCGCGCAGCAGGCCGGCGTGCCCGGCGTGCCGGGCTTACTCGGCGATCATGTGGCTGGAGACCCAGCGCAGCGTGACCTGCCCGCCCATGAACGGGCTGGTCTCGTCCAGGCCGCGCGTCGCGGTGGCGGTCCGGCTGTGTCGGTGAGCCCGTCGAACTTGCCGATCAGAGTGGCCCGGTAGAAGTCGAGCCAGCTCAGGCCCTCCTGCAGGGGCCCGCCGCGAGCTTGCGAGCGGTGGGGGCAGGAGGGCCCTTCTTCACAGCCCTACGAGTCTTCACAGCCCTACGAGCTCGTGCAGGGCGCCGACCTCCGAGCGGGTCAGCTTCCGGATCGTCCCGGTGCGCATCCGGGCCAGCTCGATCGGGCCGACGGCGGTGCGGGTGAGCCGGGTGACCGGCAGCCCGACCTCGGCGAGCAGTCGCCGGACGATGTGCTTGCGCCCCTCGTGCAGGACGATCTCCACGACCGACTGCCCGGCGTGGGTGTCCACCAGGTCGAACGAGTCGACGGCGACCGGGCCGTCCTCGAGCTCGACGCCGTTGCGGAGCCGGCGCCCGAGGTCCCGCGGCACCGAGCCGCTGACCTGCGCGAGGTAGGTCTTCTTGACCTCGTAGGAGGGGTGCGCCAGCCGGTGGGCGAGCTCGCCGTCGGTGGTGAGCAGCAGCAGGCCCTCGGTGTCCTGGTCCAGCCGGCCGACGTGCACCAGGCCGGCGGCGAGGTCGCCCATCATGTCGCCGACGGTGGGCCGGTTGCGGTCGTCGCTCATCGCGGTGATGACGCCGAACGGCTTGTTCATCGCATAGGTGATCTTGTCGTTCCTGATGTCGATGCGACGGCCGTCGATCGCGATGACGGCGGTGTCCGGGTCGACGCGCATGCCCTGGACGGTGACGACCTTGCCGTTCACGCTGATCCGACCCTCGTCGATCATGTCCTCGCACACGCGGCGGGAGCCGACGCCGGCCCGGGCCAACACCTTCTGCAGCCGCTCCCCCGGGCGGTCGTCGTCGGGCTTGGTGGCCTCGGCGTCGCGGGGGTGCGACGGCGCGAGCTCCATGTCCTCGGACCAACCCTCGCCGCCCTCGGTGGTGGACTCGTCGTCAGGGAAGGTGTTCATCCCCGCCATTCTCCCACCTCCCCGCTGCGACGATCACCGCGCTGCACGCAGCCTCCCGGCGGGTAGCGCCTCCCCACCGCGCACTCCCTCCGCGATCGTTCCCCTCTCGTCGCCTGAAGCACGCCTTTGGCGTCACTCTGTGCCTCGGGCGCCCTGTCAAGGGCCTCTCCCGATCTGTGGACAGGCCTTTGACCTGCGAATTCGTCTTGTTGCGCCTCTCTCGCAGCGCTAGACTCCGTACACGTGTTCGAAGCGGTGGAGGAGGTGTCCGGTGGGGGAGTTGCAGTCCGCGCTGGACGCCCTGGCCGCTGAGGACCTCTTCGCCCTTCCCCCGGGTGCGGTGCTGGACCGGGCCACCCTGCTGGTGACCGTGGTCAACCGGGCCAACGCGGAGTTGACCCGCACCGTCCGGCACGCCGACTCCACGGGCGCCGCTGAGCACGACGGCAAGAAGACGGTGGCCTCCTGGCTGCGCGGGCACGGCCACCTGACCGCCGGTGAGGCCGGGCGGCTGGTGCGGTCGGGCCGGGCGTTGGAGCACCTGCCGGCCACCGCGGCGGCGTTCGCCGCCGGCAGCCTCACCGCCGCCCAGGTCGCGACCATCGCCCCCATCGCCGGGGAGGCGGAGCGGGCCGCCGCCGACGAGCAGGACGTCGACCTCGGGGCGGTGGACCGGGCGCTGGTCGCCGTCGCCGAGGGTGAGGCCCATGACCGGCTGCCGCAGGTGGTGCACCACTACCGGCAGGCCCTGGACCCTGATGGCACCGAACCCGACCCCACCGAGGGGCGCCGGTTGTCGTTCACCCGGCACGCCGAGGGCAGCGGCACCGGCCGCTTCGACCTGGACGCGGTGGGGTTCGAGAAGGTGCGGGCCGCGATCGAGGCCATCGTGCAAGCCGCCCGCCCCCAGGGCGACACCCGGACCCGCGCCCAGCAGCAGGCCGACGCCCTCGTCCAGCTCTGCGACAACGCCCTGGCGTCGGGGAACCTGCCGCTGCTGCGCACCGTCAAGCCCCAGGTGGTCCTCGAAGTCGGGCTGGAGGACGTGGTCGACCCCGCCACCGGCCCGGGTGCGGCCCGCACCGGCTTCGGCGCGCAGATCTCCGCCGCCCGCGCCCGCTGGCTGGCCTGCGACGGTGCCATCTCCCGCATCGTGATGGGCCCCGACGGGGTGCCGCTGGACCTGGGCCGGGACCACCGGGTGGTCACCCCCGGCCTGCGCAAGGCCGTCGAGCAGCGGGACGGGCACTGCGTGTTCACCGGCTGCGACGCCCCGACCCACTGGTGCGAGGTGCACCACCTCATCCACTGGCTGTTCGGCGGGGAGACCAGCCTGGAGAACTCCGGGCTGCTCTGCGAACGCCACCACACCAAGGTGCATCACGGGTTCCGGATCGAACGAGATCCCGGCGGCCGATGGCACACCTACCGCCCCGACGGCACCGAGATCCTCATCGGACCACTCCTCCGGGTCTGACCACAGACGTCGCCGGTCCGCCCGGACATCTGCTCGCCTCTCGACACGGACCTCCCCCACCCCGAGACTGGCCGCGGTGTGAGACAGGTCACCCATCGTCGAGGAGGACTCCATGGACCGACTGCGCTTCGGCACGTTCCTGGCCCCGTTCCACCCGGCCGGGGAGAACCCGACCCTGGCGCTCCAGCGGGACCTCGAGCTCATCGAGCACCTGGACCGGTGCGGCTACGACGAGGCGTGGATCGGCGAGCACCACTCGGCCGGCACCGAGATCATCGCCTCCCCGGAGATCTTCATCGCCGCGGCCGCCGAACGGACCCGCCGCATCAAGCTCGGCACGGGCGTCACGTCCATCGCCTACCACAACCCGCTCTGGGTGGCCGAGCGCATGGTGCTGCTGGACCACCTCACCCGGGGCCGGTCCATGCTCGGCTGCGGACCGGGGTCGCTGCCCACCGACTCGATGATGCTGGGGCTCAACCCGACCGACACCCGCGAGCTGATGGAGGTCGACCTCGACATCATCATGCGGTTGCTCCGCGGTGAGACGGTCACCGAGAAGACCCGGACCCACGAACTGGTCAACGCCCGCCTGCACCTACGGCCCTACACCCAGCCGTGCTTCGACATCTCCGTCGCTGCGGTCGCCTCCCCCACCGGACCGCGGATGGCCGGCCGCCACGGCATCGGCCTGCTCTCGATCGGCGCCACGCTCACCAAGGACGGCTTCGACGCGCTCGCCCACCACTGGAACGTGGTCGAGGAGCGGGCCGCCCACTTCGGGCAGACGGTGTCCCGCAACGACTGGCGGCTGGTGGGGCTCATGCACGTGGCCGAGACCCGTGAGCAGGCCTACCGCGACGTCCAGTTCGGCATCGAGACCTGGTTCCGCTACTTCCAGAAGACCGCCGCGTTCCCGCAGATGGCGGTCGAGGGCGGCGACGCCAAGGAGATGATCGACTTCATCAACGAGGCCGGCGTCGGCGCGATCGGGACCGTAGAGGACGCCCGCGCGCAGGTCCAGCGGCTCTGGGACCAGTCCGGCGGCTTCGGCTGCCTGCTGCTGCTCGGCCACGAGTGGGCGAACCCCGAGGCGACGAAGCGCTCGTGGGAGCTCATCGCCCAGCACGTGATGCCGCACTTCCAGGGCGGGGCGGTCTCGCACGCGCAGCAGACGCTCGACGCCAAGGCCCACGCCACCGGCAAGCGCGAGGACTACGCGGCCGCGCAGATGCAGGCGGTGGCCACCATGACCGAGCGGTACGAGAAGGAGAAGACCGGGTCGAACTGAGCGCTGCACCCCGGACGCCCGAGCCTCCCGCTCAGGCGTCCGGGTGCTCGTCGAGGAGGGAACCGGCGTCCGGCAGCAGCGGCGCGAGCTCGGGCAGCTCGTCCAGGCCGGTCAGCCCCAGCCGCTCCAGGAACAGCGGCGTCGTCACGTACAGCCCACCGCCGGTGTCCGGGTCCGAGCCCGCCTCCCGGATCAGCCCGCGCGAGGTGAGCGTGCGCACCACGGCGTCCACCCCCACCCCGCGGATCGCCGACACCCGCGCCCGGGTCACCGGCTGCCGGTAGGCGATGACGGCCAGGGTCTCCAGCGCCGCCTGGGTCAGCCGGTTGCGCTGGCCCCCCAGCAGGTGCCGCTCGACGACCGGCGCGTGCGCCTCCCGCGTGTACAGCCGCCACCCCTCCCCCACCCGGCGGAGCACGATCCCGGCCCGCCGCTCGTCGTAGTCGGCGGCCAGCGCGGCAAGCTCCCGGCGCACCCGGGGTACCGGGCACCGCAGCGCGTCGGCGAGGGTCACCTCGTCGACCGGCGCGTCCACGACGAACAGCAGCGCCTCCAGGCCGCCCCGCAGCACCACCGGGTCCAAGTCCAGGTCGAGGTCCAGCTCCTGCTGCATCGGCGCGACGTCCGGTGCAGCCTCCTCCACCGCGGCCTCCGGCTCGGGCACCACCTCCAGCTCCACTGGCGGTGCCGCGGGCGCCCGTCCGAAGGACAGCGCCGGCGCCTCCTCCACCGTCGCCGCCTCCTCTGCGGCCGCCGGGTCGACCAACGGGTCGACAGCCAACGGGAGGTCCGCCGGGGCGCCCAGTCCCGCGGCCAGCTGCCGGGCGACGACGTCCCAGCCCTCCGCAGGCAGCGCGTCGTCGTCCTCCAGCCCGGCGGCCACCTCGGCGGCGATCGCGTCCCAGGAGAACGGACGCGGCTGCTCCGGCTCGTCGCTCACTCGTACTCCTCCAGGTCGTCCGCGATCGCGGCCTCGATCTCCTCCGGCAGCCGGCCGCCGACCAGCTGCGGCCCGGTCCACCGCACGTGCAGCTCGCCCAGCGGCGCCACCTGGTCGAAGGTCACCAGCTGCTGCCGGTACAGCTCCAGCAGCGCGAGGAACCGGGCGACCACCTCCAGCGTGTGCGCGCAGTCGCTGCTCAGCGAGCGGAAGGTCGCCGTGCCCGCCGCGGCGATCCGGCTGCGGACGAGCACGAGCTGCTCGGTGACGCTCACCGCCGGCGCGTGCAGGTGCGCGACGCTCACCGTCGGCGGTGGTCTGGGGGTCAGCGCCTCGTGCGCCAGCGCCGCGAACTGCTCCGGGGTCACCCCGAGCAGCACCTCGGGCAGCAGCTGGGCGAAGCGCGGCTCCAGCGCCACGTCCCGCGGGAACCGGCGCGCGGCCTCCGCCTCCCGCCGGCGCAGGAACTCCGCGGCCCGCTTGTACGCGCGGTACTGCAGCAGCCGGGCGAAGAGCAGGTCCCGCGCCTCGAGGACGGCGAGGTCGTCCTCGTCCTCGACGTCGGCCACAGGCAGCAGCCGGGCGGCCTTGAGGTCCAGCAGCGTCGAGCCGACGACGAGGAACTCGCTGGCCTGGTCCAGGTCCAGCTGGTCACCGAGCGCGCGCAGGTGCGCGATGAACTCGTCGGTGACCGTCGACAGCGCGATCTCGGTGACGTCCAGCTTGTGCCGGCCGATCAGCTGCAGCAGCAGGTCGAACGGGCCCTCGAAGTTGGCCAGCCGGACGGTGAACCGCCCGTGGCCGACCCCCTCGGACCCCGCCGCCGTCACCGTCACAGCCTAGAGACGCCCGGGGACCTCGGTCGGTCGACGGCCTACTTGCGCAGCCGGCGGACCAGGACCGAGTCCTCGCCGTGCACCTCGAGGTCGGCCAGCACCACGGCGATCGCCTCGCGGACGATCCGGCCACGGTCGGCGGCCACCCCGTGCTGACCGCGCAGCGCCAGCCGCGCGGTCTCCAGGGCCAGCAGCTCGTCGGCCGAGCAGTAGACGGTGATCTTCTCCTCGTGCCGGGCGCGCCCCTTCGAGCTGCTCGCCCGGGTCACCTGCTTCGGCGGTGCCGCCGGCAGGGTCGACCGGTGCGCGGCCAGCTCGTCGACGACGATCCGCGGCGCACCGCCGGCGACGTCCGGCACCAGGGTCAGCGGCGGGGAGGCCGGCAGCTCGTCCTCGTCCGCCCCCCGGGACGCGGCGCTGCTGCGCAGCGCGGGTGAGGACTGGGCGGCCGCGAGGGTCGACAGCTCGGTGACCGGCGCGGGCGAGGGCGCCGGGACGTCGGTCCGGCGGAACAGCTCGGCGGCACCCGGCAGCACGGGGCGGCGAGTCACAGTGCGATGACCTCCTTGGCGAGATCCCGGTACGCCGCGGCGCCCGACGACGTGGGGGCCCACTGGGTGATCGGCTGCCCGGCCACCGTGGTCTCGGGGAACCGCACCGTGCGGCTGATGACGGTCTGGAACACGGTGTCGCCGAAGGCCTCGACGACCCGGCTGAACACCTCGCGGCAGTGCACGGTCCGCGTGTCGTACATGGTGGCCAGGATCCCGTCGATCTCCAGCGACGGGTTGAGCCGCTCCTTGACCTTGTCGATCGTGTCCACCAGCAGCGCGACCCCGCGCAGCGAGAAGAACTCGCACTCCAGCGGGATGATCACGCCCTGCGCGGCGGTGAGCGCGTTGACCGTCAGCAGCCCGAGCGAGGGCTGGCAGTCGATGAGCACGTAGTCGTACTCGTCGCGGACCGAGGCGAGCACCCGCATCAGGGTCTGCTCGCGGGCGACCTCGCTGACCAGCTGCACCTCGGCAGCGGACAGGTCGATGTTGCTGGGCACCAGGTCCAGTCCGGCGATCTCGGTGGCCACCCGCACGTCGGCCAGCGTCGTCCGCGGCTCCATCAGCGCGTTGTACACGGTCCGGTCCAGGTGCTGGGCAGGGATGCCGAGGCCGACCGACAGCGCGCCCTGCGGGTCCAGGTCGACCAGCAGCACGCGGCGGCCCTGCTCGACCAGCGCGGCGCCCAGGTTGATGGTCGACGTCGTCTTGCCGACGCCGCCCTTCTGGTTGCACATGGCGATGATCCGGGCCGGGCCGTGCGAGCTGATCGGCTTCGGGTCGGGCAGCTTCCGCTGCCGCGCCTTGGCGGGGTCGACGCGGCTCGTCGGGATGCCCATCTCGGCGTCGCCCGCCATGGCCCCTCCGCGCGGGAGCGCGACGGCGGAAGCCGCCGCCTCGGCTCGTGTCGACATCGTCTGTGCCTCTTCCCTGAGTGCTGAGCGGACCGTGGGCCGGGTGCGGCCACGGCAGGAGCCCGCACGACCAGCGGGGAAGCCGCCGACCCGTTCTCCCACTCCTCTTCTCGGCAGGGTGCACGGCTCCCGTGACTGGAACGCCGAGGAAACTTGTCGACATGTTGCTGCTGGCCGTCCCCTACCACCTCGACGAGCGCCTCGACCCCTTCGACCTGGGCGTTCCTGCCGACCGGGAGGTGACCGCCGACCTCCCGGCCGGCGACCCGTGGACCCGGATGGCGGCGCTGTACGAGCAGGTCGCGGACGCCGTCGGCGAGGGAGGTGCGGTCGTCGCCTCCGGGGACTGCACCACGAGCCTCGGGGTGCTGGCCGGGCTGCAGCGGGCCGGGCGGGACCCGGCCGTCGTCTGGTTCGACGCGCACGCCGACTTCCACACCGTGGACACCACGACGTCGGGCTACCTCGGCGGGATGCCGCTGTCGCTGGCCGTCGGCAGGGGCGACCTGGCCCTCCCGGCGGCGCTGGGGCTGCGACCGGTCGCGGAGGAGCGCGTGGTGCTGGTCGACGCCCGGGACACCGACCCCGGCGAGCACCGGCTGCTGGCCGGCTCCGCCGTCACCCGCACCCCGGTCGCCGACCTGGGCGGCGTCGTCCCGGACGGCGACCTGTACGTGCACGTGGACGTCGACGTGTGCACGCCGGCCGAGGTCCCGGACCTGCTGTACCCGGCGGCCGGCGGGGTGCGGGTCGACGAGCTGCTGATCGCGGTCCGGGCGCTGGTCGGCACCGGCCGGGTCGTCGCGCTCGGCCTGGCCGCGACGTGGCACCACACGGGTCCGGCCCGTCCCGAGCACGCGGCCCTGGTCCGCGGGCTGCTGGCCGCCGCGCCCTGAGCTCAGCGCAGCGCGCGGGGGTGGCTGGTCGCGTAGACCTCGCGCAGCCGCTCGACGGTGACCAGCGTGTAGACCTGGGTGGTGGTCACCGAGGCGTGGCCGAGCAGCTCCTGCACCACGCGGACGTCGGCGCCGCCGTCGAGCAGGTGGGTGGCGAAGGAGTGCCGCAGCGTGTGCGGTGACAGCTCCGCGGAGATCCCCGCCCGCTCGGCGGCCTCGCGGAGGATCGACCAGGCGCTCTGCCGGGACAGCGGCCCACCGCGGGCGTTGAGGAACAGCGCTCCCCCGCGCACCCCGGCCCGGGCCTTCGTGGCCAGCGCCGGCCGGGCCCGCACCAGGTAGTCCTCGACGGCGCGGACGGCGTAGCTGCCGACCGGCACGACCCGCTCCTTGCCGCCCTTGCCGGCCAGCCGCACCGCCGCCGAGGCGAGGTCCAGGTCGTCGACGGCGAGCCCGACCGCCTCGGAGATCCGCGCGCCGGTGCCGTACAGCAGCTCCAGCAGCGCCCGGTCCCGCAGCCCGCGCGGGCCCTCGACCGCCGCGGCCGCGGTCAGCAGCGCCTCGACCTGCTCGACCGGGATCGCCTTGGGCAGCCGCCGCGCCGGTGCCGGGGGCTTCACCTGGGCGGCGACGTCGTCGACCACCAGCCCGTCGAGCAGCGCGAACCGGTGCAGGCCGCGGACGGCGACCACCGCCCGGGCCGCCGACGTCGCCGACAGCGGCGGGTGCACGTCGTCGCCCTGCCGCAACGCGACCAGGAACGCGGCGACGTCGGACTCCCCCACCTCGCCGAGCCCCTCGACGCCACCGGCGGACAGGAACTCCGCGTACCGGCGCAGGTCCCGGCGGTAGGAGGCGATCGTGTTGCCGGCGAGGCCGCGCTCCACGGTCAGGTGGTCGAGGTAGCCGGTGACGACCCGTTCGACGGCCGGGCCGGCACTCGTGACGGCCGTCAGGACAGCACCTCCTGCCACCGGACCGATGGCAGCCCGTGTGCCTCGGCGACGCCGGCGTGCACCAGCTGCCCGCCGGCCACGTTGGCGCCGCGGGCCAGCGCCGGGTCGGCAGCCAGCGCCGTCGCGGTGCCGGAGCCGGCCAGGGCCAGCACGTAGGGCAGCGTCACGTTGGTCAGCGCGTAGGTCGAGGTGTGCGGCACCGCGCCGGGCATGTTTGCGACGCAGTAGAAGACCGACTCGTGGACGGTGAACGTCGGGTCGTCGTGGGTGGTCGGCCGGCTGTCCTCGAAGCAGCCGCCCTGGTCGACGGCGATGTCGACGAGCACCGAGCCGGGCTTCATCCGGGACACCAGCTCGGTGCTCACCACCGTGGGCGCCTTCGCGCCGGGCACCAGGACGGCGCCGATCACCAGGTCGGCCTCGAGCACCGCCCGCTCGACCTCCAGGGCGTTGGAGGAGACGGTCTGCAGGTGGCCGCGGTAGAGCTGGTCGGCGGCCCGCAGCTTCTCCAGATCGCGGTCGAGCACGGTGACCTGCGCCTGCATGCCCAGGGCGATCGTGGCCGCGTTCATCCCGGAGACCCCGGCGCCGATGACGACGACCTTGGCCGCGTGCACGCCGGACACCCCGCCCAGCAGCACACCCCGGCCGCCGGAGGCCCGCTCGAGCGTGTGCGCACCGACCTGCGGGGCCATCCGGCCGGCGACCTCCGACATCGGGGCGAGCAGCGGCAGCGCGCCGCCGTCGGTCTGCACCGTCTCGTAGGCGATCGCGGTGGTGCCCGAGGCGAGCAGCGCGTCGGTGCACTCGCGGGAGGCGGCCAGGTGCAGGTAGGTGAACAGCGTCTGGTCGGCGCGCAGCCGGCCGTACTCCTCGGCCACGGGCTCCTTGACCTTCAGCAGCAGGTCCGCCTCCCCCCACACGTCGTCGGCGGTGCTGAGGATCTTCGCCCCTGCCGCGGTGAAGTCCCGGTCCGGGATGGACGACCCGGCCCCGGCGTCGTGCTCGACCAGCACGTCGTGCCCGGCCGCCACCAGCTCGGTCACCCCGGAGGGGGTGAGCGCGACCCGGTACTCGCGGTTCTTGACCTCTCGAGCGACTCCGACCTTCATCCTCAGATCCCAGCTCCCGGTTCGGCGGGCGTCCCCGGGGTTGCCGGCGGCGCTCCAGTGACGGGCGGCCCGGTCGGGGCCGGCCTCGGCCGGAGTGTAGGCATGATCGAGGTCACGTCGGTGTCCCGCCGGGACGTCGGCCCGTCGCCGTCCCCCGGTCGGGGGTCAGGCGGGGGGCGGGGGTCGCTCGACCGTGTACCGCACGCCGACCAGCTCGCCGTTGCGGGCGACCTCCTGCACCGCCAGCTCGACCCGGCGCGGCAGCAGCGGCGCCCCGCCGCCGAGGGTCACCGGGGCGATGGCGACCACCAGCTCGTCCAGCAGCCCGCGGTCGGCGAACTGGCCGGCGAGGTCCCCGCCGCCGACGATCCAGACGTCCCGCCCGGCCGCGGCGGCGACCATGTCGGCGTGCACCCGCGCCGGGTCCTCGGCGGTGAGGCGCAGGTCCACGCCCGGCAGCAGCGGCAGGTCCCGGTGGCTGAAGACCCAGGTGGGCCGCTCCGGCGTCCAGTCCGGCTCGTGCTCGCGGACCCACAGGTAGGTCGTCGCGCCCATCGCCACGGCACCCACCCCGGCGATGAAGCCGTCGTAGCCCATCGGCCCGTCGGCGTCGGTCTGCCGGCTGAGCAGCCAGTCCAGCGAGTGGTCGACGGTGGCGATGAAGCCGTCCAGCGACGTGGCGGTGTAGTAGACGGTCCGGGTCACGAGGTCCTCCTCCTCAACCAGTCGATCGGGTCACCGGCGTCCACCGGCATCCCGGCCTCCCGGAACCAGGCCCGGGCCAGCTGCCGGCGGTGCGCGCCGAAGGTGAGCACGTGGGCGATCACGCTGCCCAGCACGAAGGTCTCCGGCGGGTCGCACAGCGCGTCGACCAGCCGGTCGCCCCAGGCGGCGCGCCGGGACACGTCCCGGACGAACGCCAGCCAGCGGGGCGCGGCCTCGTCGTGCCGGGCGAGCAGGGCGGCCGGGTCGTCCGCGCCGCGCGCCGGGTGGTCGGCTCCCTCGACCGAGGCCAGCCAGACCTCCGTCGTCCGCACCAGGTGCTCCAGCACCGCGGCGAGCGACTCCTCGGGGCCGTCCCAGCTCAGCACCTGCCAGCCCGGCGCGCGGGACCGCCGGTACTCGTCGGCGGGCAGCCCCTTGGCCAGGTCCAGCAGCGCGCGGGTGTCCTCCAGCGCGTGGTGCACCAGCAGCGCGGTGACCTCGTCGCCACCGCGGGCGCCCTGCTCGCCGGTCACCCACAGCGAGGTGGGCGGGTGGAAGTGGACGCCGTTGGGCGCCGGCAGCCAGTGCCCGTCCCGGGTGGTGGGTCCCGGATCGGCCGGCCGGTGCCCGGGCGAGCGGCCGTAGGCCCGGGAGAACGCCCGGCTGAAGCCCTCCACCGACTCGTACCCGGCGGCGAACGCCACCTCGGTCACGCTGCGTCCGCCCTGCAGCTGCCACGCCGCGCGCTCCAGCTCCACCCGCCGGCGCAGCGCCACCGGCGACTCCCCGGCACCCCGGGCCACCTGCCGGCTGAAGTGCCAGGGCGAGGAGAAGGCGTCCCCGGCCATCTCGGTGAGCGTCCGGTTGTCCTCGTCCAGCACCGCGTCGAGCAGCTCGCGCAGCCGGTCGCGGCCGGTGGGCACGTCCTCGGTCATGGGGCGAGTCTCGTGGGTCGGGCCCGCTCCGCGCCCGACCGTTCTTGCTCGGTCCGGATCGCCCCGGACGCCGCGGTGCCGGACGATCCTCAGAACCCGCCCGAGACCCGTCCGACCCCGCCGAGGGAGCCGCACCGATGCGCCTGTACGCCGACCGACCCGACCACCGCACCCGTCAGCTGGCCGCCGACGCCGGGCTGCTGGCCTGGGCGGTGCTGTGGGTGCTGGTCGCCCGGGTGGTGCACGGGGCGGTGCTGGTGCTGGCCGAACCGGGCCGGGCCGTCGCCGACCTGGGCCGGTCCATCTCGGACTCGATGGACTCGGCGGCCGGCGCGGCCGACGGCGTCCCGGTGGTCGGTGACGAGCTGGCCCAGCCCTTCGGTGCGCTGAGCGACGCGGGCGGCTCGGTCACCGGCGCGGGCACGGACGCCTCGGAGGCCGTGCACACCCTGGCAGCGGTGCTGGCCGTCGTGCTGGTGGTGCTGCCGGTCGGCTGGCTCCTGGTGCGCTGGCTGCGCTGGCGTACGGGCTGGCTGCGGGAGGCCACCGCCGCGGACCGGTTGCTGACCTCCGGTGCGGACGGCCTCCCGGACCTCGAGCTGCTGGCGGCCCGGGCGATGGCCACCGCCCCGCTCCCGCAGCTGGCCCGCCTGCCGGCCGGCACCGGGGCCGGCTGGCGGGCGGGCGACCCGGCGGCGCTGCGCGCGCTGGCCGGGCTGGAGCTCCGCAGGATCGGCCTGCGGACACCGGAGGTGAGTCCCGCCGAGGTCAGCTGAGGACCACCTGCGCTGGCGCTCCCTGCGATGCTCCCGGCGTCAGCTGACGGAGTACCCGCTGGCCTCCACCGCGGCGGCGCAGACGTCCTCGTCCTGCTGACCGGTGCCGCCGCTGCCGCCCAGGGCCCCGACCAGCTCCCCGTCGGAGTACACCGGCACCGCGCCGGTCTGCGGGGTGAACCGGCCGTGGGTCATCGCCGTCACCGCCGTGGCGAAGTTCGGCATCGGCTCCATCTTCGCCTTCTGCGCGGCGCTGGGTGCGCCGTACGCGGCCGCCGTCCACGCCTTGCCCTGGGCCACGTCGGTGGAGATCCACGGGGCCCCGTCCATCCGGATCAGCGCCAGGAGGTGGCCGGCGGAGTCCATGACGGCGAAGGACATCGGGACGCCGAGCTTCGTGGACTCCTCGCGGGCGACCTGCAGCAGGGACAGGGCCTGGTCATGTGTGAGCACCCGGCAACCCTCCACCGGTCCCGACGTCCGCGGCAACCCGGGGTCAGCCGCCGCCCCGGTCGCCCCGGCCACCCTGGCCGGACCAGTCGCCGGCCGGCGCGGAGCTGCCGCCGTCCTCCGGCGGGACCACCGAGGAGCTCCCGGCGGACGCCGACCCGGCTGCCGAGGACGACGGCGCAGCCTCGGACGAGGTCGGCGCGGGCGAGGACGTCGGCGCGCTCGAGCCGGCGTCCGACGCGGAGGTGGGGGCCGCGCTGTCGCCGGCGCTCTCCGACGGGGCGGCCGTGGGCGTGCTGCCGGTGGGGGTGCCGTCGGTGGGGGTGCCGTCGGTGGGGCTGCTGTCGGTGGGCGTGCCGTCCGCGGGACCGGTGCCCGTCGACCCGGCCTCGGTCGGGCTGCCCTGGACCGGGCTGCTCTCCGTCGGAGCCGCCGGGGCCGCCGTCCCGGGGGCGCTGTCCGTCGCCGGGGCGGGCACGGTGACGGTGTCCGGGACGGTGCCGGCGTCGCTGCCGGCGTCGCTGCCGGCGTCGCTGCCGGCGTCGCTGCCGGCGTCGCTGCCGGCGTCGCTGCCGGCGGCGGGCCGGGTGTCCGGCGCCTGCGTCGGCGGCGCGGCGACCCCGGTGACCCCGGTCGCCGGGACGTCCACGACGGGAGCGGACGAGCCGTCGGCGAAGAAGACCGTCACGGCGTCCCCCGCGTGCAGCGCACGGCCGATCGGGTCCAGCTGGGTGACGTGCCCGGGGGCGACGTCGGGCGCGTCCTGCGCCTGCCGGTCCACGGTCAGCCCCAACCCGGTCAGCTGGAGGGCGACGTCGTCGACCGGCCGCCCCACGTAGTCCTGACCGTCGAGCTCGATCGTCTGCTGCTGCTGCTGCTGCGCCGCGGTGCCGGACCGAGGCGGGTCGTCGTCGCCGAGCAGCCCCAGCCCGAGGACGCCGGCGATCCCGGCGAGCAGCGCGCAGACGACCGGCAGCACCGTCCGCAGCCGCCGCCGTGAGCCCGCCGGCGGCCGGTGCCGCGCGACCGCCGGTCGCGCGACCAGCGGGACCGCCCGGGTGCGTGCCGGGTCGTCGAGCGGGCGCCCGGCCCGGACCCGGTCGATCGCGGCCACGAACGCGTCGCCGTCCGGGATGCGCGAGCCGGGGTCCTTGGCCACGGCCTCGTCGACGAGCTCGCGGAGCCCGGCCGGCAGGTCGTCGGGCAGCGGTTCGGGCTCCTCGTTGACCTGCTTGAGCGCGACCGTCACGGGGTTGTCCCCGTCGAAGGCCGGCTCGCCGGTCAAGCACTCGTAGCCGACCAGACCGAGGGAGTACACGTCGCTGGCCGGGGTGGGTTGCTCGCCCACCGCGATCTCCGGGGACAGGTACTGCGGCGTGCCCAGCACCTGCCCGGCCTCGGTGAGCGGGACGCTCCCCGCCGACCAGGCGATGCCGAAGTCGGTGATCTTCACCTGCTCGTCCGGGCCGACGAGGATGTTGCCCGGCTTGACGTCGCGGTGGACCAGACCGACGTGGTGGGCCTCGGCGAGGGCGACGGCGGTCTGCCGCAGCACCGACAGCGTCGCCTCGGGGCTGAGCGGCCCCTCCTCGCGCAGCAGCGTGGACAGCGGCGCGCCCTGCACGAGCTCCATCACCAGGTAGGCCAGGTGCTCGCCGTCCCGCTCGGACGTCACCTCGCCGTAGTCGTAGACGGCGGCGATGTTGGGGTGGCTCAGCGCTGCGGCGTGCGTGGCCTCGGCCCGGAACCGGGCGAGGAAGGTCGGGTCGCCGCTGTACTCGCTGTGCAGCAGCTTGACCGCGACCGGCCGGCCGAGCAGGACGTCCCGGCCGCGCCAGACCTCGCCCATCCCGCCCGAGGCGATCAGCGAGTCCAGCTCGTAGCGGTCGTTGAGCACCCGCCTGCCCGGCTCGTCCACGCGGTCGGTTCCCCCGTCCCCTCCGGTCGGCTGCCGCCGACCGGGTCCGGGACCCCGCCGACTGCGTCCGCCGTCTCCCTGGGTCCCCACTGGGCCCCCTCGCTACACCTCCCGGCGCGCACGGAACGGTTCCGGCCGGCACCCGAGCGCCGTGCCGGAGCCGTCCCGGCTCAGGTGGCGTCGAGCGGACGCAGCCTCGGCGAGGTCGCCCGGACCTGAGCGGCCGCGAGCAGGCCGATGACGGCCAGGGCGTTGCGGACCTTGCCGTCGAAGACCCACTGCACCGCCTCGGCCAGCGGCACCCGCTCGACGGTCATGTCCAGCTCCTCGTGCTCCACCACGAACCCGTCGGGTCGGGTGACGTCCGACAGCCCCTCGGCGAGGTAGAGCAGCACCAGCTCGTCGCAGAAGCCGGGCGAGGGGTGCTGGGTCACCAGCAGCGACCACTTCTCCGCGGCCAGCTGGGTCTCCTCGGCCAGCTCGCGGCGGGCGCTGTCGACCGGCGGCTCGTCGTCGACGTCCCGGAGCCCGGCGGGCAGCTCCCACAGGTGCTCGCCGATGGCGTGCCGGTACTGGCGCACCATCACGACCCGGTCCTCGTCGTCGAGGGCGACGATGCCGACCGCACCCGGGTGGTGCACGACCTCCCGGACGCTGGTCCCGCCGCCGGGCATCGCTACGGTGTCCTTGCGCAGCGAGATGATCCGGCCGGTGTAGACCTCCTCCGACGCCACGACCTCGTACTCGTGCGGGCCGTCCACGGTCTCGGTCATCTGTCAGATGCCGATCGGCTCGGACGCGGGAACCGGCAGCCGGGCGGCGTCCTGGTAGCCGACGGCGGCCTGCACGAAGGCGGCGAACAGCGGGTGCGGCCGGGTCGGCCGGCTCTTCAGCTCCGGGTGCGCCTGGGTGCCGACGAAGAACGGGTGGACGTCGGCCGGCAGCTCGGCGAACTCGACCAGCATCCCGTCCGGCGAGGTGCCGGAGAAGACCATGCCGGCCTGCTCGAGCTTGGCGCGGTAGGCGTTCGCGACCTCGTAGCGGTGCCGGTGCCGCTCGGTGATCTCGGTCTCCCCGTAGGCGGCCGCGGCCACCGACCCCTTCTGCAGGTGCGCCGGGTAGCTGCCCAGCCGCATCGTGCCGCCCATGTCCCGGGTGCCGGCGACCACGTCGAGCTGGGTGGCCATGGTGGCGATGACCGGGTGGGCGGTGTCCGGGTCGAACTCGGTGGAGTTGGCGTCCTCGATGCCGGCCAGGTCACGGGCGGCCTCGATGACCATGCACTGCAGGCCCAGGCACAGCCCCAGCGTCGGGATGCCGTTGACCCGGGCGTGCTTGATCGCGCCGAGCTTGCCCTCGATGCCGCGCACCCCGAAGCCGCCGGGGATGCAGACCCCGTCGACGCCGGCCAACGCGGCCGCGGCGCCCTCCGGGGTCTGGCACTCGTCGGAGGGGACCCAGCGGATCTCCACCCGCGAGCGGTGCGCGAAGCCACCGGCGCGGAGCGCCTCGGTGACCGACAGGTAGGCGTCGGGCAGGTCGATGTACTTGCCGACGAGCGCGACGGTGACGGTCTGCTTCGGCGAGTGCACCCGGTCCAGCAGGTCGCCCCAGACCGTCCAGTCGACGTCCCGGAAGGGCAGCCCGAGCCGGCGGACGACGAAGGCGTCCAGGCCCTCGCGGTGCAGCACCTTCGGGATGTCGTAGATCGACGGGGCGTCGGGGCAGGAGATGACGCCCTCGGCCTCGGTGTCGCACATCAGGCTGATCTTGCGCTTGAGGCCCTCGTTGATCGGCCGGTCCGACCGGCAGACCAGCGCGTCGGGCTGGATGCCGATGCTGCGCAGCGCGGCGACCGAGTGCTGGGTGGGCTTGGTCTTCAGCTCACCGGAGGGGGCGATGTAGGGGATCAGCGAGATGTGCAGGAAGAAGCAGTTGTCCCGGCCGATCTCGTGCCGCACCTGGCGGGCCGCCTCGAGGAAGGGCAGCGACTCGATGTCGCCGACGGTGCCGCCGATCTCGGTGATCACGACGTCGACGCGCTCGGCGGTCTCGGCCCCGGCCAGGATCCGCGCCTTGATCTCGTTGGTGATGTGCGGGATGACCTGCACGGTGTCCCCGAGGTACTCCCCGCGCCGCTCCTTGGCGATCACGTCGGAGTACACCTGGCCGGTGGTCACGTTGGCCCGGCCGGTCAGGTCGGTGTCCAGGAATCGCTCGTAGTGCCCGATGTCCAGGTCGGTCTCGGCGCCGTCCTCGGTGACGAACACCTCGCCGTGCTGGAAGGGGTTCATCGTCCCCGGGTCCACGTTGAGGTAGGGGTCCAGCTTCTGCATGGTGACCCGGAGGCCCCTGCTGGACAGCAGGGCCCCCAGGGAACTTGCGGTCAGGCCCTTGCCCAGGGACGACACGACGCCGCCGGTGACGAAGACGAACTTCGTCGGCTGGGAGTTGGGGAGAAGAGGTCCGCGGTCACGAGGTTCTGCCAGTCGACCCACGGACGCCCACGTTAACACGGGGGTCCGCCGGCTCGACCGCCGGACCGGGGGCGCCCGGGGACGTAGGCCGGACCGCGGCGCCGGCGACCAGCTGCACCAGCAGCGGCACCAGCAGGGTGGCGGCGGTGGCCGGCAGCGCCACGCCGCTGTCGTTGACCAGCGCGCCGACAGTGAGGCTGAGCGCGATGGCGGTCAGCCCGGCGCGCAGCACCCGCACGTCCTCGGCCGGCAGACCGGCGGCTGCCCGGCCGGCCCGGCTGCGGAGCAGGCCGCCCGGTCGCAGCAGCCAGCCGGCGGCCAGCAGCGCGACCAGCAGCATCCACGCCAGCGGGCTGCCGAGCAGGATCGCCAGGTTGGCCGCGGCCTTGCGGCTGACCACCGTCCACGCCTGGCCGTCGAGCACCTGCGCGACGAACCGGCCCAGGTGGCTGCGCTGGTCGGCCGGGCGGAGCCAGTCGAGCACCGCGACGACGCCGACGACGAGGACGGCGGTGGCCAGCACGGCGACGAGCCGCGCGACGGTGACCCGGATCCGGGCCAGCAGCATGCCGAGCACGGCGAAGCCGGGGACGGCGGCCAGCACGCCCCCGAAGTCCCGGCCCAGCGACGGGGCGCCGATCAGCCCGGTGCAGACCACCCCGGCGACCAGCACCGGCAGCAGCCACGTCCGGCGGGACGGCACCGCCGAGCGGCGCACCAGCGCGGCGGCACCGGCGGCGGTGAGCAGCAGGGCGCTGACCGACAGCAGGCCGAAGGTGAGGTTGCCGTAGCCGGTGAACCGGCCGGCCACGATCGCGTCGTAGCCGAGCAGGCCGTCGAGCTCCAGGTGCGAGCCGGTGAGCACGTCACCGGCCAGGGTGGCCAGCGTGACGGCGAGGACGACGACCGGCGGGCCCAGCCGCCGGTGGCGCCAGGGCCCGAGCGCGGCCACCGCGGTGACGGCGAGGGCGGCGAGCAGCACCGACCCGGCCAGCGCCCAGCGCGGGGAGCCGCTCCGCTCCCACGGCACGAGGTTGGCCAGGTAGGTCGACACCGGCAGTGCGGCGGCGGCGAGCGCCAGCAGCCGCAGCAGCGGGGGCCCGAGGCGTCCCGGGGTGCGGCGGCGCAGCCAGTCCCGCACCCGGCTGCGGTGCCCGGCCCGGCCGGGCAGCCAGCCGCGGTCCCAGCCTCCGAGCAGCAGCGCGCCGAGCAGCACCACGGCGCCGTTGACCACGACCAGCAGCCAGAAGGTCAGGCCGGTGCTGCGGTAGTGCACCACCGCCCGGGTGTTCGCCCGGTCCAGCTCGGTCAGCGCGTCGGCCAGCGGTGGCCGGCTCCCGGTCACGGTGAACGGCTGGCCGTTCACCGAGTCGGGGGCGGCGAGACCGAGCGCGCGCAGCACGGTGGGCGCGACGTCGATCAGCTGGACGAACGGCGCGCGGCCGGTGCTCGCCGAGGTGAGCCAGCCCGGGCGCGTGCCCGGCCCCTCGGCCATCACAACGTGCAGCTGCGGCCGGCCGCCGTTGACCTCCGAGATCCCCTGCAGCAGGAGCAGCGTCTCGCCCGGGAGCCCGGCGGCCGCGGCCCGCAGCCGGCCGACCTGGGCGTCGACGGCCTCCACCGCGGCCTGGCGGGCGGGAGGCAGCGTGCCGTCGTCGCTGGCGTCGGCGCCCGGCGCGGCGGCGTCGCTGAGCTGGCCGAGCGAGACCAGCGTCAGCGGGCAGTCGGCCAGCAGCCCGCCCAGCTCGGCGTCGTCGGCGGGCAGCGCGTCCCGCACGGTGAACCGGGCGTCCTCCCTCGCCACGGCCAGGGCCGCCGCCCGGCCGACCACGGTGCTGCAGGGGACGGCCTGCCCGAGCAGCCCGGGCTCGGCACCGAAGCGGGTGGTCGCCTCGTCGGCGGCGACCCGGGCCACGGTCCGTCCCGGCTCGGTGAGCCCGACCGCGGCGACCTGCTCCTCGAGGCCGCAGTAGGACAGCCGGGTGTCCACCGCCGCCGGCTGGTCCGCCGCCGGGGCGGGCGTCGTGTCGCCGTCGGTCGTCGGCGCGTCCGGCGCGGGGACCGCGGGGACCGCCTCGACCGGGCCGGGGTAGCGGGCACGGTTGCCCGCGCCCAGGCTGGCCCAGCCGTCGAGCAGGCAGGTGGTGGAGCGGCCGGCGCGCACCGAGAGCGCGCCGATGGCGGAGTCCTCGGCCAGCGACCACAGCTCCGGGGTGCGGTCGGGGTCCAGGTCGGCCCACACCAGCCCGGGGACGCCGATGGTCAGCACCCGGTCGGCGTGCCAGGGGTCGGGAGCCGCCGCGGCGGCCGGCCCGGTCGACCCGGCGAGCAGCGCCAGCAGCACGGCGAGCAGCACCCCGACCAGCGGGCGCCGGTGCACCCGGCTCATCGGGAGCGCCCGGCCGGCCCGAGCAGCTCGGAGTACAGCTCGACCAGCTGCTGGGCGGTGGCCGCCTCGTCCGGCCAGGTGGCCGCCTGCCGCGGGCCGGCGGCGCACAGCCGCCCGGTGAGCTCTGGGTCGCTGAGCACGGCGGTCACCGCCGTGGCCAGGGCCGCGGCGTCGCCGGCCGGGACCAGTGACGCGGCGTCCCCGACGAGTTCCGGGATGCCCCCGACGGCGGTGGCGACCAGCGGCGTCCCGGCGCGCAGCGCCTCCTGGGCGGTGAGCGAGCGGGCCTCCCACACCGAGGGCAGCACGCAGACGTCGGCCGCGCCGAGCAGGTCGGCGACGTCGCTGCGCCGGCCGAGCAGGGTCACCGGCAGCTGATCGGCGCCGATCCGGGCGGCCAGCTCGTCGTGCAGCGGCCCGTCCCCGGCGATGACGACCAGCGGTGCCGGCCGCAGCCGCCCGTCGGCCGTCCAGGCGGCGACCGCGTCGAGCAGCACGTCGTAGCCCTTCTGCGGGTGCAGCCGGCCGACCGCGACGACCAGCGCCCGGCGGTCGTCGTCCAGCCCGAGCGCGCGGCGCACGTCCGGCCGGGAGCGCTGGGCCGGCGGCAGCGGCGGGGCGGCCACCGGCGCGACCCGCACGTCGCGGGCGCCGAGCCGGCGGGCGTTCTCGGCCAGGTCGGCCGAGGCGGCCAGGACGACGTCGGCGCCGCGGATGGTGGCCGCCTCGGCGACCCGCAGCAGCCGGCGCTCCGCCCCGCCGCCCGAGGGGAGGGCGTTGTGCAGCGTGAGCACCAGCGGCCGGTCGCGCTCCCCCGCCAGTCGCCGTGCGGCCGCGGCGACCAGGCCGGCGCGCAGCCCGTGCGCGTGGACGAGGTCCGCGCCTGCGGTGGCCCGGCGCAGCGCGGCCACCGCGCGCACGTCGGCCGCCGGCGCGAGGCCGGCGGAGATGCCGACCGGCCGGAAGTCCGCACCGGTGGCGGTGAAGGCGAACAGCTCCTCGGTGGCCCGCGGTCCGCACACCCGCACCGAGGCGCCGGCGCGGCCCAGCGGGGCCAGCAGCGAGCGCAGGTGGGTGCCGACCCCGCCGGTGCTGGTGGCCAGCACCTCGGCGACCCGGCGGTCGGCGAGCAGACGCCGGTCCGGCTCAGACACCCGCCACCTCCGTCCTCCCCGCGTGCCGCAGCCCGGTCACGGCCGCGAGCAGCGGCCGCCGGGAGGTCCCCATCATGACCGCCGCCGCGACCACCAGCACCACTCCGCCGGCCAGCGCGCCGGTGCCGATCGCGGTGAGCACCCCACCCTGGGGCACCGGGTCCGCGCCCAGCGCCCGGGCGGTCAGCAGCCCGGCCGCACCGGCCAGCACCGCGGCGAGCAGCGCCGGCAGCCCGGTGCGCGCGGCACCGGCGAGCGCGTCGGCGCCGGCCTCGCGGGCGACGACGACCAGCAGGGCGAGCCCGGCGACGGTGACGCCGATGCTGTGGCCGGCGGCCAGCGCCAGAGCCCGGTCCGCCGCCGGCAGCGCGTCGGCGAGCACCAGGTCGGCGACGACGGCGGCCAGCCAGCCCCCGGCGACGCAGGCGGTGGGCGACCGCCACAGCCCGCGGGCGTAGAGCGCCCGGGACAGCAGCGCCACCAGACCGTAGCCCAGCAGGCCGGGGGCGAACGCGGCGATGGTCGGCGCCAGCGCGGCCGCCCGGTCGGCGTCCTCGGCGGAGGCCAGGAAGACCCGGGCCAGCGGCCCTGAGACGGCCACCAGGCCGGCCGCGGCGACCGCGCTGCCCACCAGCGTGAGCACGGCGGCCGGGGCCAGTGTCCGCGCGTACCCCACCTCGTCGCCGAGCCCGGACCGCTCGCTGAGCCCTGGGTAGACCGAGGTGGCCAACGGCACGGCCAGCGCCGCCCACGGCAGCAGGAACACCGTCATCCCGGCGAAGTAGACGACCTGGGTGCCGTCCGGCGCGCCGGCGTTGGCCAGCCGGATCGCCACCACGGCGACCAGCTGCTGTCCGGCCAGGGTGAGCACCCCGGCCAGCGCCAGCCGGCGCACCCGCGGGGCGGCGCCGACCGGGAAGCGGAGCGCCGGGCGCAGGCCCAGCCGCAGGCCGCGCAGGGGCGCCAGCAGCGAGCCGGCGAGCGCGACCACGCCCAGCGTCGTCCCGATCCCGAGCACCAGCTCGGCGGGTGTGGACAGGTCCGCGACGTCCCGGGCCCCGCCGGTGCCGGCGAACACCAGGTAGGACGCGGCGACGACCAGGGTGGACAGCAGCGGCGCCAGCGCCGGTCCGGCGAAGCGGCGGTGCGCCTGCAGGACGCCGGTGAGCACGACCGCGAGGCCGTACAGCACCACCTGCGGCGCGAACACGAGCAGGAAGCGGGCGGCCAGGTCGACCTTCGCGGCGTCGGCGGGGTCGGCGGGGTCGCCGCCGAGCAGCGCGGCGGCGATCGGCCGGGCGAGCACCGCGAGCAGCGCGGCGAGCGGCACCAGCACCAGCAGCGTCCAGCCGAGCAGCGCGTTCGCGGTGCGCCGGACCTGCTCCCGGTCCCCGGCCGCGATGCCGACGGCGAGCATCGGCACCACCAGGCTCGCCAGCGCGCCGCCGGCGACCACCTCGAAGACGATGTTGGGCACGTTGTTCGCGGCCTGGTACGTGTCGCCGGTGCTGTCCGCGCCGACGGCGTTGGTGAACACCACGGTGCGGCCGAACCCGGCGACCCGGGACAGCAGCGTGAGCACCGAGATCAGCAGCGCCGCACCGGCGGCACCGGCCGCGACGCGCCGGGCGGTCACCGCCGTCCGCCGCGGGGATGGCGGGTCACGCCGGGCGGCGGCCGAGCCGGTCGAGCTCCCTCAGCCCGGCGGTCGACTCGATGACCCGGGTGAAGCTGACCTTCTCGCTGGCCAGGGTGAGCGCGGTGACCACGCCGAGCAGGCCGGCCCGGCTGCCCCGGCCGGGCAGGGCGGCCAGCCGGAGCCCGAGGAGCGCACCGACGGCGTTCGCGCCGCAGTCGCCGAGCATCACCCGCTCCCCCAGGTCGTCGGGGAGCACGCCGAGGGCCGCCCCCAGCGGGCCGGCGGCCAGGCCGCCGGCGGGCCCGCCGACCGTCGTCGCGGCCAGCAGGACGGCGGCCTTGCCGGCCCGGCCGGGGCGCAGGTCCAGCAGGTTGAGCAGGTTCGCGGTGCCGGCGACCAGACCGGTGGTGAGGACGCCGTCGACGACCGCCGGCAGCCCGCCGCCCCGGCGGGTGAGCACCGCGGCGACGACACCGGCGGCGCCGATGCCGGCCACCTTGACCGCACCGGCGGAGACCCGGCCCTGGCGGAGGGCCGCCAGGTGACCGGCCAGCCCCTTGTCCCCCGCCTGCTCGGGCCGGGCGCCGGCCAGGTCGTCGTACCCGCCGACCACCCCGGCCACCGAGCCGACGACGGCCGCGGCGGCCCGGTGACCGGTCGGTGCACCGGCCACCGCAGTGGCGGTGGCCGCGGTGGCCAGCACCGGCCCGCCGAGCAGGCTGACCGGGCGCCGGGCGTAGTTGGTGCGCTGCCAGGGCGCGCCGGCCGCCAGCGGGGCCAGGCGTGCGGCGCCGGCCAGCCCGGCCCGCGCGAGGAGCGCACCGGCGGCGGCGAGCGCCGTGCGCCGTCCGGCCGCGGCGGGCCGCGGCACGGCCCGGCTCACGAGGCCGGCGGCGGGACCGGCTGGGTGTCCTCGCCCACGCCGTACTCGCCCGACGTGCCGCGCCGCTCGGCCGCCAGCGCCAGCACGGTGCTGATCCGGCCGGCCGGGGTGTCCACGTTGTCCACCGTCGACACGGCGGCCGAGGCCGTCCGGGCGCTGCGCACCGCCTCGACCAGGCCGCCGTCCCCGGCGGAGGCGAGGTCGCCGGCGACGACGACGCCCGAGCCCTCGGTGTCCAGCGCGGTGGCCAGCTGCCCCAGCGCCGTCGTCCGGGCCTCGGCGGCCTCGCCGCCGGCGACCGTGCCGGAGGTGAGCACGACGGCCAGGTCGGCCGGGCTCACCGAGGAGGTGTCCTGGCTGAGCACGTCCAGCTCGGCCAGCCCGGCGAGCACGGTGGAGGTGTCCGTGGTGCTCGGCGGGATGCCGACGTCGGGGCTGCCCTCGCCGGGGACCATCAGCACCTGGGCGAGCACCGAGGCGACCAGCTCACCGACGTCGTCGGTCGCCGGCCGGGTCACCGTGGCGGGCACACCCGGGCCCGCCAGGTAGCTCTCGACCGTCCCGTCGGCGGAGGGGTCCGCGTAGGTGTCGGTGAGCCGGATGGTCCCGGTGACCGTGGCCCCCGCACTGCCCAGCAACGCGGTCACGCCCTCGACCACCTCGGCGTCCAGGTCCGGGCTGGCCACGACGAGCACCACCCGCTGACCGACGAGGGTGTTCCCCACCAGGGTGGGGCCCACGGCCTCGTCGAAGCTGCCCACGTCGTCCAGCTGGGTCTGCAGCGTCTGCGTCTGGTCCTCCAGCGACCGCTTGTCGTCCTGGAGCGCGGTGACCTGGCCCTGCAGGTTGTCCGTCAGCGGGCCGTTGAGCTGGGTGGTGCCGATGACGATCCCCAGCGCCACCGCGAGGAACACCGCGATCAGCGAGACGAGGTGGTAGCGGAAGTCGATCACGTGAAGAGGTTCTCCAGCCAGAACACGAAGCTGTCCCATTGGTCGACGAGCAGGTCGAAGTAGATGTGGCTGGCCGTGGACACCGCCAGCGCGGCGACGATCGAGGCCAGCGCGGCGAGCACCAGCAGGACCAGCGCGAGGGTCGAGATGCGGCTGCGGTAGAGCCGGCTGACGCCCTTGGCGTCGACCAGCTTGCCGCCGAGCCGGAGCCGGGTGAGGAAGGTCGAGGCCATGCCGCCCCGGCCCTTGTCCAGGAACTCGATCAGGGTGGCGTGGGTGCCGACGGCGACGATCAGCGAGGCGCCCTTCTCGTCGGCGAGCAGCATCGCGATGTCCTCGCTGGTGGCCGACGCCGGGAAGGTGATCGCCTCGACCCCGAGGTCGAGCACCCGCTGCAGGCCGGGGGCGCGGCCGTCGGCGTAGGCGTGCACGACGACCTCGGCCCCGCAGCGCAGCACCGAGTCGCTCACCGAGTCCATGTCGCCGATGATCATGTCCGGCTGGTAGCCGGCCTCGATCAGCGCGTCGGCGCCGCCGTCGACGCCGACGAGCACCGGCCGGTAGTCGCGGATGTAGGGCCGCAGCGCCTGCAGGTCCTCCTTGTAGTCGTAGCCCCGGACCACGACCAGCACGTGCCGGCCCTCGATCTGGGTCGCCACGTCGGGCACGCCCACCCCGTCGAGCAGCAGCGCGCGCTCGCGCTTCATGTACTCCATGGTGTTGGCCGCGAAGGCCTCCAGCTGCACCGACAGCCCGGCCCGCGCCTCGGCCATCGCCTCCGCGACGGTCTCCGGCGTCTGCTGGACCCCCTCGGCGACGACCGTGTCCCCGGCGAACACCTGGTTGCCCTCGATGCGGAGCTCCACCCCCTCCTTGACCCGGGTGAAGACCTCCTTGCCGACGCCGTCGACGAGTGGGATGCCGGCGTCGACGAGGATCCCGGGGCCGAGGTTGGGGTAGCGGCCGGAGGTGCTCGGCGCGGCGTTGACCACCGCGGCGACCTTGCAGGCCACCAGCGAGTCGGCGCTCACCCGGTCGACGTCGACGTGGTCGATGACCGCGATGTCGCCCGGCCGGAGCCGTTTGGTCAGGTTCTTCGTCCGCCGGTCGAGACGCGCGGTGCCGGCGACGCCGGGGGCCGTCTCGGTCGCTCGTCCGCGCCGCAGGGTGCCGATGCGCATGGTCGCGATGCTCCCACGGGCTCCAGGGCCGGCGGACCCGACGCGCGACAGCGACGGACCGATCACACTCGGTGAACGACACCACATCCGGCCCGAATTGAGACGTGTCGCACCGGGTGTCGCTGTCCGGGGACCGGACCGTCCCGTCACTAGCGTGACTGGTGTGACTGCAGGGAACTCCGCGAGCCGGAGTACAGCGACAGTTCTCGCCGACGACCTGGTGGAGTCCCTCGCCGGTCGCCGCGATCCCGAGGCGGCTGCGGCCGCTGCAGTGGCTGACGCCACGCCGTCCGGCGCGCAGGCCGAGGCGCAGGTCGTCCCGCTGGCGGCGCGCTCCCCGGCGGAGGAGGCCGACCCGCTGGACCCGGAGCTCGTCGACCCCGCCGCCGTCCCGGACGCGCCGGCTCCCGCGGCCCAGCCGGCGGACGCCCCCGGCCCGGGCCGACGCCCCCGCCGTCGCGAGCGGCGCGGTCCGAGCCTGCGCGAGCAGCGGCGGCTGCGGACCCGGGAGGCGATCGTCGACGCGGCCGCCGCGCTGTTCGTCGAGCGCGGCTTCGACCACGTGAGCGTCATGGAGATCGCGCAGCGCGCCGGCGTGGTCGAGAAGACGGTGTTCAACCACTTCCCGGTCAAGGAGGGGCTGGTCTTCGAGGCCGACCCGCCGATTCGGGCCGCGCTGCTGGACGCCGTGCGCCGGCGCCCGGCCGGCGAGTCGGTCGCCGCCGCGGCGGGCGGGTTCGTGGTGGCCGCGGTCAGCCAGCTGGGCTCCCCCGCCGCCGCGGAGGGCATGACCGAGATGGCCCGGGTGATCCGCGGCAGCCGCACCCTGCAGGCCCGCGAGCGGGAGATCCTCGGCACGCTGACCGACACCCTGGCCGAGCAGATCACCCTGGAGACCCGGGCGGCGGCCGGCGAGCTGGAGCCGTGGCTGGCGGCCAACGCGGTCATGGGGCTGTACTCGTCGCTGCTGGAGCTCGCCCGTGACCGGGTCCTCGCCGGGGCCTCCGGCCCGGAGCTGGTGGCCATGCTGCGGACCCGCGGGCAGCGCGGGCTGGCCCTGCTCCAGTTCGGCCTCGCCGGCTACGCCAAGCGCCGCTGAGGAAGGACCCCCCGCCTCATGGCCCCCTTGCAGGGGCCCGCCGCGAGCTTGCGAGCGGTGGGGGCAAGGGGGTCCTTCGACTACGCGGCGGCCTGCTGCTGCAGCTGGCGGCGGACCTTCGGGCCGCCGGTCGTCATCTTGTAGAGCTTGGCCACCTGCGCCGGCACGTTCGCCGGGGTGGTCTGGGCCAGCCAGCCGTTGGGCAGCGACAGCCGCAGCACCTTGTGCCAGGCCGAGCCGACCTGGCGGGGCAGCGACGCCGAGTGGTAGCGCAGCCCGTACCGGTCGAACAGGTCCTGCACCTTCGGCGCGATCTCTGAGTACCGGTTGCTCGGCAGGTCGGGGAACAGGTGGTGCTCCACCTGGTGCGACAGGTTGCCGGTCATGATGTGCATGGCCTTGCTGCCGGAGATGTTGGCCGAGCCGAGCATCTGGCGCAGGTACCACTCACCGCGGGTCTCGCCGTCGATCGACTTCTTCTCGAAGGTCTCCACGCCCTCGGGGAAGTGCCCGCACATGATCACCGAGTGCGACCACAGGTTGCGGACGACGTTGGCGGTGAAGTTGGCCGCCAGGGTCGGCAGGAACGACGGGCCCGACAGCAGCGGGTGGACGACGTAGTCCTTCGTCATCTGCTTGCGGATCTTCTTGAGCACGGCCTTGCCGGCGGCCCGGAAGGAGGGGTCGGCGCGCCGCTCCTTGGTCGCCAGGTTCTTGCCCAGCTCCAGGTCGTAGGCGGCGATGCCGTACTCGAAGAAGCAGGCGTTGACGAAGTTCCACACCGGCTGCAGCAGGTACAGCGGCACCCACTTCTGGTCCTCGTCGACGCGCATGATGCCGTAGCCGAGGTCGTTGTCCTTGCCGATCACGTTGGTGTACGTGTGGTGGAGGATGTTGTGCGAGTGCTTCCACTGCTCCGACGGGCTGGCCATGTCCCACTCCCAGGTCGTGGAGTGGATCTTCGGGTCACGCATCCAGTCCCACTGGCCGTGCAGGATGTTGTGCCCGATCTCCATGTTCTCCAGGATCTTCGCGACCGAGAGCCCCACGGTGCCCAGCACCCAGGCCGGCGGGAACTTGGAGAACAGCAGGACGGCGCGGCTGCCGAGCTCGAGCTTGCGCTGGACGTCGATCACCCGGCGGATGTAGGCCGCGTCGGCGTCCCCGCGGCTGTCCATGACGCCCTGCCGGAGGGCGTCGAGCTCCAAGCCGATCGACTCGATGTCCGCCTCGCTCAGGTGCGCGATCGGGTTGTCGGACTTCTTCTGCAGGACGGTCATGTGCAGCTCCTCAGGTCGGGGGGTCAGTGATCGATGTCGCAGGCGCCGGCCGCGGCGCTGATGCAGGTCTGGATCAGGACGCCGTCACCGGGGGCGGCCGTGGTGACCTCGCCGGTGCGCAGGTCGCGGACGGCGCCCTCGCGGAGCGGGAGCACGCAGCCGTAGCAGATGCCCATCCGGCAGCCGCTGGGCATGAGCACCCCGGCCTCCTCGGCGGCGTCGAGGATCGGCGTGGCGCCGTCCGCCTCGAGCGAGCGCGAGGACCGCGCGAAGTTGACGGTGCCGCCCTCCCCGGTGACCAGCACCCGCGGGCGGAACCGCTCGGTGTAGAGCTGGTCGGGGATGCCCGCGGCTGCCCAGTGCTCCTCGAGGGCCTCCAGCAGCCCGACCGGACCGCAGGCCCAGGTGGAGCGCTCCGTGAGGTCGGGCACGAGCTCGGCGAGCGCGGCGGCGTCGAGCAGGCCGGCGGTCTGGGTGTGCCGCTCGACCAGCCGGATCTGACCGGTGCGGGCCAGCTCCCGCAGCTCGGCACCGAAGATGACGTCGTCGGCCGTGGGTGCGGAGTGCACGACCACCACGTCGTCGTGGTCGGCCACGTGGTTGCGCAGGATGCCCATCACCGGGGTCACGCCGGACCCGGCGGTGACGAACAGGCACTTCTCCGGCCGCTGGGCCGGCAGCACGAAGTCACCCGTGGCCTGGTCGAGCTGCACGATGGTGCCCGGGCGCGCCCGGCGCACCAGGTGGTTGCTCACCTTGCCGCCCGGGATCGCCTTGACGGTGATGGTGAAGCACCCGTCGGCCCGGCCGAGCACCGAGGTGATCGAGTAGGCCCGCCACTGCCGGACGCCGTCGACATCGATGCCGATCCGGACGTACTGGCCGGGCGTGTGCGGGAGCCAGTCCCGGCCCGGGCGGATGACGACCGTCGCGGCGTCCCGGGTCTCCGGACGGACCTCCTCGATCCGGCCCCGCAGCGCGGCGCCGGAGCGGAGCGGGTCGACGAGGTCGAGGTAGTCGGCGGGCAGCAACGGCGTGGTGACCAGCTCGGCGACCTTGACCACCCGGTCACGGAGCTTCCCCAGCACCGGCCAGGCCGAGGAGGGGCGCGGAACGGTTGCGGTCATACCTAGACCTTTCCCGGTTCCCCGACCAATCACCTGCTCCCTGGACGTGAATCGGCCGGTAGGTTCTGTTCTCCACGAACAAAGGAGGCGTCGGTGAGCGAGTTGATCACGTTCCCCCCTGCCGTGGTGGCGGCGATGCAGGCCGAGCTGCCCGCGGTGGCCGAGCAGACCGTCGCGACCATCGTGGTGGAGGTCCCCAGCTACGCCGACGCCTTCGCCGGTGAGATGGGCCGGGCCATCACCAGCGCCGTGGAGCTCGCCCTCGGCGGCTTCCTCGACCTGGCGACGGCAACCGGCGGCGTCGACCCGAGCCGGCCGATCGGGCCCGCGCTGGAGGGTGCGTACAAGCTCGGTCGGGGCGAGGCCCGCAGCGGCCGGTCGATGGACTCGCTGCTGGCCGCGTACCGGGTGGGCGCCCGGGTGTCCTGGCGGCACATGAGCGACACCGCCGTCGCCGCCGGGCTGACCAGCGGGTCGCTGGCCCGCTTCGCCGAGCTGGTGTTCGCCTACATCGACCAGCTGTCCGCCTCCAGCGTCGCCGGCCACACGGACGAGCTGGAGACGACCGGGCGGGTGCGCCGGCACCACCTGGAACGGCTCGGTGCGGTGCTGCTGGCCGGGCGGCCGCTGCACGAGCTGACCGCCGCGGCCGAGCGGGCGGACTGGCCGGCCCCGCGCACGCTCACCGCCGTGCTGCTGCCCGAGGAGCGGGCGCGCGGCGCCCTGGGGTTGCTGGACGGCCGCACCCTGCAGGTCAGCGACGACCCGCCGGGGCTGGACCCCTCGACCGAGCTGACCGTGCTGCTGGTGCCCGACGCCGGCGAGGGCGCCCGGCCCGGGCTGCTCCGTGCCCTGGAGGGCCGGTCGGCGGTGGTCGGCCCCGCCCGGCCGTGGGCGTCGGTGGTGACCTCCTACGGTCGGGCGGTGCGGGCGCTGCGGCTCGGGCTCGCCGCCGAGGCGCCCGCTGCGCTGGACACCGAGCAGCGGCTGCCCGACCTGGTGCTGCGGGCCGACGACGAGGCGCTGGCCGACCTGCGCGCGGCCGCGCTGGCGCCGCTGGACGGGCTCAACGGCGCAGCCCGGGAGAAGCTGGTCGCGACGCTGCGCTCCTGGCTGCTGCACCACGGCCGGCGTGAGCAGGTGGCCGCGGAGCTGTTCGTGCACCCGCAGACCGTGCGCTACCGGATGGGGCAGCTGCGCCAGCTGTTCGGCAACCGGCTCGACGACCCCCAGCGGGTGCTGGAGCTGACCCTCGCCCTCGGCGCAACTCCGGTGTGAGGCCCCGTCCCGAGGCTCACCCGAGCGTGCGAGCGAAAGAACCCGCTCCTCCCCGCTCCTCGCAGGCTCGCAGCGGGACCCGGGAGCGGGCCTGAGACGGGGTCCGTCATCAGCCGCGGCCCTCGGCGGCGACCGCCATCAGCTCGCGGGCGTGCGCCTGGCCGGTGTCGCTGTCGGCCAGCCCGGAGAGCATCCGGGCCAGCTCCCGCACCCGGTCCTCGTCGCGGACGGCGCGGATGTCGGTGGCCGTGACCCCCTGGGCGCTGTCCGGGGACTTGTCGACGACGAGGTGGGTGTCGGCGAACGCGGCGACCTGGGCGAGGTGGGTGACCACGACGACCTGGTGCTCCCGCGCCAGCCGGGCCAGCCGCCGGCCGATCTCCCCGGCCGCCTGACCGCCGACGCCGGCGTCGACCTCGTCGAAGACCATCACCGGCACCGGGTCGGCGCCGGCGAAGACGACCTCGATGGCCAGCATGACCCGGGAGAGCTCCCCGCCCGAGGCGCCCTTGTGCACCGGCCGCGCCGGGGCGCCGGGGTGCGGGGAGAGCAGCAGCGCCACCTCGTCGGCGCCCTCGGGTCCGGGCTGGTCGGGGTCGCTGTCGATGCGGAAGGACACCTGGGCGTTCTTCATCGCCAGCCCGGCCAGCTCCGCGCCGACCTCGGCGGCGAACCCGTCGGCCGCGGCCCGGCGCCCCTCGGTGACCCGGGTGGACAGCGAGGCGAGCTGCTCCCGCGCGGCGTCGCGTTGCGCCTGCAGCGCCTCGAGCGCCTCGTCGGAGACGTCCAGCTGGGACAGCCGGGCCTGGGCGTCGGCTGCCCAGCCCAGCACCCCGGCCAGACCCTCCCCCGGTTCGGCGTACTTGCGGACCAGCGCGGTGATCGCCGCCCTGCGGTCGAGCACCTCGGCCAGCCGGGCCGGGTCGGCGTCGAGGTCGGCGACGTAGCCGGCCAGCTGAACGGCGACGTCGGAGACCACGGCGACCGCGTCGGCCAGGTCCTGGGCGAGCAGCACCAGCGTCGGGTCGTCGGAGCCGGCCAGCGCGCGCTCGGCGGTGGCCAGGGCGGTGGTGGCGTCCTGCGGGAGCTCCCCGCCGGCGAGGTCGCCGGTGACGTCCCCGACCAGGGCGAGCCGGGCGGTGTCGGCGACCGTCCGCAGCGCGTCGGCGTCCCCCAGCCGCCGCGCCTGGGTGTCCAGCTCGTCGTCCTCCCCGGGCTCGGGTGAGAGCGCCGCGATCTCCTCGAGGCCGTGCCGCAGGACGTCGGCGGCCTGGGTCAGCTCGCGGACCTGGCTGCGGCGCCGGTCCAGGTCGTCGGCCAGCCGCCGCCAGGTGGCGTGCGCGGCCCGGTGCTCCTCCACGAGCGCCAGGTGCTCGGCTCCGGCGTAGCGGTCCAGGGCGCGGCGCTGCTCCGCGGGGCGGGTGAGCCGCAGCTGGTCGGTCTGGCCGTGCACCGCGAGCAGGTCCTCCGCCAGCTCGGCGACGATGCCGACCGGCACGCTGCGGCCACCGAGGTGGGCCCGCGACCGGCCCTCGGCGCTGACCGTGCGGGCCAGGATGAGGCTGCCGTCGTCGTCGGGCTCGGCACCGGCGTCGGCGGCCCGCGCCCAGACCGGGGACTCCGGGGGCAGCGCCAGCCGGCCCTCGACGCCGGCCCGTCCACCGGCCCGCACCCGCCCGGGGTCGGCGCGGCCGCCGAAGAGCAACGTCAGGCCGGTGACGACCATGGTCTTGCCCGCGCCGGTCTCCCCCGTGACGACCGTGAGGCCCGGGCCCAGGTCGAGGGTGACGTCGTCGATCGCGCCGAGCCCGCGGATGCGCAGTTCGGTCAGTGCGCCGTTGACCGCCGTCCCGGCCTCCCGGGGCCGGGACGGTGCGCGCGACCGGGACCGGGGCTCAGGCCGCGCCGTCCTGGTGGCCACGTCTCACCTCCTCCGGGGTCCGGAGCACCCCGTCGCTGGTGTTCACGTCGCCGGTGAGCACGTTGACCCGCGTGGTCGGCGCCTCGTGCCCGGGACCGTGCGACCGGGCGTCCCGGAAACCGCGCACCGGCAGCCCGAACTTGGCGACCAGCCGGTCACCGAAGGACGTGGGGTTCACCCGGGCGATCCGCACCGGGCGGTCGGAGCGGCGCACCTCGACCCGGCCGCCGTCCGGGACCTCGACGATCCGGCGGCCGTCGGCGGAGACCCGGGCACGGGTGCCGTCCGGCGGCACGGCGACGGTGAGCACCGAGGTGGGCGAGGTGACCAGCGGCCGGGCGAACAGCGCGTGCGCGTTGGTGGGGACCAGCAGCAGCGCCTCCACGTCGGGCCAGACCACCGGGCCGCCGGCGGAGAACGCGTAGGCGGTCGAGCCGGTCGGGGTGGCGCACAGGATGCCGTCGCAGCCGAAGGAGGTCAGCGGGTGGCCGTCGACCTCGAGCACGACGTCGAGCACCCGGCTGCGCTCGACCTTCTCCACCGACACCTCGTTGAGCGCCCAGGTCTCCGCACCGGTCGGCACCCCGTCGGCGTCGAGCACCACGGCGTCCAGGGTCAGCCGCTCCTCCACCTCGTACTCGCAGTTCTCGACGGCGGTCAGCATCTCCTCGACGGCCTCGGGCTCGGTCTCGGCGAGGAAGCCGACCCGGCCGAGGTTCACGCCGGTGATCGCCGCGTCGGTGTTGCGGGCGAGCTCGGCGGCCCGCAGGAAGGTGCCGTCTCCGCCGAAGACCAGGACGATCTCCACCCCGTCGGACGCCTCCGGCCCGAAGGCGCAGACCTCGGCGCCGGGCACGGCCATCGCCTCGGCCTCGTCGTCCAGCAGCCGGACGACGATCCCGGCCTCGACCAGCCGCGCGGCCGCCGACCGGGCGAGCTGGACGATGTCGGACCGGCCGGTGTGCACGGCCAGCAGGACACGCCGGGTGGTCTGGTCGGACCCGCAGGCGGTGGTGCCGTCGGTCACTGCTCCTCCTCGCTGACGCTCGTCGAACCGGTGCACCCGGGTGCGGTGCTCCCGGGTGCGCTCGCGGGCTCGCTCACGTGGGTCCTTCCTGAACTGCTCGGTCGATGGCGGTGCGGTCCACCGGCGGCGCGTCCCGGCGCAACCAGAGGAAGAACTCGACGTTGCCGGCGGGGCCGGGCAACGGGCTGGCCACCACCCCGGCGGTGCCCCAGCCGAGGTCGCCGGCGGCCCGGGCGACGGTGGCCACGGCGTCGGCCCGGTGGGTGCGGTCCCGGACCACGCCGCCTGCGCCCAGCCGGTCCCGGCCGACCTCGAACTGCGGCTTCACCATCGGCAGCAGGTCGGCGCCGGGCCCGGCGCAGGCGGTGAGCGCCGGCAGCACCAGGCGCAGGGAGATGAAGGACAGGTCGGCGACGACCAGCTCGACCTGGCCGTCGATGGCCCCGGGGGTCAGCTCGCGCACGTTCGTCCGCTCGTGGACCACGACCCGCTCGTCGGTGCGCAGCGACCAGGCGAGCTCGCCGTACCCAACGTCGACGGCGACGACCTGGCGCGCCCCCCGGCTGAGCAGGACCTCGGTGAACCCGCCGGTGGAGGCGCCCGCGTCGAGCGCCCGGCGGCCCTGCACGGCGACCGGGAAGGCGGTCAGCGCGCCGAGCAGCTTGTGCGCGCCGCGGGAGACCCAGCTGGGCTCGTCCGGATCGGTGCGGACGACGACCGGGGTGCCGGCCTCGACCCCGGTGGCCGGCTTGCTGGCCGCCTGGCCGCTGATGGTGACCCGGCCCTCGGCGATCAGGCTGACCGCGTGCTCGCGCGAGCGGGCCAGCCCGCGGCGGACGAGCTCGGCGTCGAGTCGGCTGCGACGGGCCATCAGAGCTGGTCGATGGTGGACAGTTCGCGCTGCAGCCGGTCGTGCTCGGCCTCGAAGACCGCGACGTGGTCGGCCACCGGCCGCTCGGCGAGCCCGGCGAAGCGCTCCCCCGTGGGCTGCGGGACCGGCCCGGCGGACTCCGCCGGTGCCGGTGCTGCCGGGCCCGCGGCCGGACGCGGCGGGCCGGGGACCGGGCGCGGATGGTCGGGTGCGGTCACGGTCTCCTCCTCCACGTCGTCGGGGTCGCGGGCTCGTCCCACGTCCCTCTCGGAGGTTACCGGCCGGTGCCGACGGACGACGGCGCGCTGCAGGAGGCGGTGGACGCAGCGACCGGTGCTGCCGGTCCGGCACTGCAGGGTGTCCGGGGGCGGCGGTAGCGTCCCGCTCCGGACCGCACGGCCGGGACGAGCCCGGCCCCCTGGCTGATGGAGGCGACCCGCCCGTGGCGACGCTCGAGCAGTGCATGACCGCCCTGGACGGTTTCGTCAGCGCGCTGGCCTCCTCCGACGGGGCCCGCGACCTGGACCGCAGCGTCTCGTGCCGGCTGACCGACCTGGGCCAGGTGGTGGCCGGCCGGCTGGCCCGCGGCGCGGTGCACGACATGACCGCCCAGCCCGACGGCACGGCGGTGCCCAAGGCCGACATCCGGCTGACCATGACCAGCGACGACCTGCTGGCGCTGACCTCGGGGCAGCTGGCCTTCACGCCCGCCTGGGCCAGCGGCCGGGTCAAGCTGGAGGCCGGTCTGCGCGACATGCTGCGGCTCCGCTCGCTGCTCTGACCCCGTCCTCCGACGTCGCCCACCGGCGGCTCAGCCGGCGGGCAGTCCCCATCCGGCCAGCACCGCCGCGGCCTCGTCGTCCCCGGCGCGGACGACCGGCGCGCTGCCCTCGTCGGGGTGCCGCGCCCACTGCGCCACCGCCAGCGCACGCAGACCGTCGAGCCCGTCACCGGGTTCCCGCTCCGCGCCGGTCGAGCGGAGCACCAGGGCCTCCCCCGTCGCCTCGGCCTGCCAGCCGCCGCACCGCCAGGCGCCTTCGACCGCCGTGACACGGGGGTGCGCGGTGAGCACCCCGGCGACGTCGGGCGCCAGCAGGTCGGGCCGGTGCTCCGGGACGGCAGCCAGCAGGTCGGCCGGCCCGGCCACCCCGGTCAGCACGAGGAGGCTGGCCGCCCCGGCGCGACGGGCCCCCTCGATGTCGGTGTCGAGCCGGTCACCCACGACCAACGGGCGGCGGGCCCCGGTCCGGCGGACGCACTCGGCGTGCATCGCCGGGTCGGGCTTGCCGGTGACCAGGGGCTGCTGACCGGTGACGCCGCTGACCACGCCGACCAGGGCGCCGTTGCCGGGGAGCACCCCGCGCGGTGAGGGGATGGTGGCGTCGGTGTTGGTGGCCACGTGCCGGGCCCCGTTGCGGACCGCGACGACCGCCTCGGCCAGCTGCGCCCAGCCCACCCCGGCGCCGTAGCCCTGGACGACCGCGACCGGGGAGTCCTCGGCGCGCTCGACGACGGTGAGCCCGGCTGCGGTCAGCGCCGCCGCGACGCCGGGCCCGCCGACGGGCAGCACCGCGGCGCCGGCCCCGAAGCGCTCGGCCACCACCGAGGACGCTGCCTGGGAGCTCGTGATGACGTCGGCAGGGCCGGCCGGGACACCCAGCGCGGTCAGGTGCTCGGCCACCTGCTCGGGTGTGCGCGCGGCGTTGTTGGTGACGTAGCCCAGCCGCATGCCGGCGGCCACCGCCCGGGCCAGCGCCTCGGGCACGCCGGGCACGGCGTCCGGGCCGACGTAGACCACGCCGTCGAGGTCGAGGAGGGCGACGTCGTAGGTGCCCGCCGGAGGGCTGTCCGCGCCGGCGGACAGCGGCAGCGGTGCCGGGGTCATGCGGCACCACCGGACGGTCGGCTGGGGCGGTCCGGAGGTCGTGGGACGGCGTTCATGGCAGCTCCTCTGCGAGGCCGCGGCGGGCTCGGACGCCGCGCAGCGCTCGTGCGTAGTGACCCAGGTCAGGGCGCATGGCGACCGCCAGTGCGAGGTGCTCGGCGGCGGTCTCTAGGTCGCCGGCCCGGCTGGCGGCGAGACCGAGCCCGAACTGGGCGTAGTCGTCGGTGGGGTTGACGCTGATCAGTTGGGTGAAGCTGTCCATCGCGGCCCGGTACCGGTGGGCACCGTACTGGGCGCGCGCCAGGGCCTCGAGCACGCTGCGCGACCCGGGTTCCGCGACGAGGGCCCGCTCCAGCAGGGTCGCTGCGGCGTCGGGGTGGCCCTCGCCCAGCAGCTGGAGTCCGCGCTGGTACCACTCGTAGACCCCGCCGTCCGGCTGTCCTGGCCCGGTCACCGCCGCTCCCCTCCTGGCGCGCCCCAGCCGACCGGGGGTGCGAGACGGGCTGCGCTGGCAGACGCCGCCCCCAGCTCTCCGCCGGCGCGCTCCTACGATCGATCCGTGCCCTCGACGTCGGCGGACGCCCCGCCCCCTGACGCAACGGGCCTCGACGTCCGACCGTTTCGTGCTCTGACCTACCGGGAGCACGACCCGGAGCACCTGGCCCGGGTGAGTTCGCCGGCCTACGACCTCGTGACCGCAGCAGGCCGCGACCGTCTGGCCGCGGCTGATCCGCACAACATCGTCCGCCTCATCCTGCCGCACGTCGACCCGGTGCCGGGACAGGACACCAGCCGGCCGGCGCGCGACCGCCGCTCGGCCGACGCCGCGGCGCGGACGCTGCACCGCTGGCTGGCCGACGGCGTGCTGCGGCAGGACGACACCCCGGCGCTGTGGCGCTACGAGATGGCCGGGACCGACGGAACGGTGACCACCGGGTGGCTGGGTGCGGTCACGCTGCCCCCGCCCGGGTCGGCGGCCGTGCTCCCGCACGAGGACACCTTCGCCCCCGCCGTGGCCGGCCGCACCGCCCTGCTGGCGGCCACCCACACCGACCTGGAGCCGATCGTGCTCGCGCACGACCCCGACCCGGAGGTCGCCGAGCTGACCCGGCTGACCGGGACCGGGACGCCCTCCCTCGAGGTGGCCGACCCCGACGGGGTGGTGCACCGGCTGTGGCGGGTCGCCGACCCGACGGCGGTGGACCGGTTGACCCGGGCGTTCGCCGGCACCCGGTCGGTGATCGCCGACGGCCACCACCGGTTCGCGGCCGCCCGCGAGCACGTCGCCACCGCCCGGCACGTCGGCGACGAGGACAGCGGTCACGGCCGGGTGCTCGCCCTCCTCACCCCGATGGGCCCGGGCGGCCTGCAGCTGCGCGCCATCCACCGCGTCGTCCCGGACCTCTCGCTGAGCGACGCCCTGGCCGCCGCGGGGCACGGCTTCCAGGTCCGCGACGTCGCGCCGGTGGACGGGGACCTCCGGGGCACCGCGCAGGACTGGGCCGGCCAGGCGGGCGGGCCGGCGTTCCTGGTCTCCGACGGTGCGCGGATGGCCGAGCTGGCCGGACCCACGGCGGAGATGACCGCCACCGTGCCCGCGGAGGCGCCGGCCGCCTGGCGGGGGCTGGACGTGGTGCTGGCCCACACGGCCCTGCTCACCGGCCTGTGGGGCCGGTCGGACGACCCGTCGTCGGTGCTGGTCGCCCACGACGTCGACGAGGCGTTGCAGCTGGCCGACGAGCGGGCCGGGGTGGCCGTGCTGCTGCGGTCACCCTCGCCGGCGGACGTGGCGGCGGTCGCCCGGGCCGGGGCCCGGATGCCGCGGAAGTCGACGCTGTTCGTGCCCAAGCCGAGGACCGGGCTGGTGCTGCGGCCGCACGGCGACTGAGCCCCCGACCCACGGCTCACGCCGACCGCGGGGCCGCGCGCTGACCGCTCTTGGCGATCCGGCGACCTCGACGACAGCTGACCTCGTAGGCGACGGCGGTGCCGGTCGGGGTGCGCCAGAAACGGCGCTGCAGCGAGCCCTCGACCTCCACCACGTCATCGGGCGCCCAGGCGGCCGCGTGGCGGTGCAGCGCGCGCAGCAGGCTGACGCAGGTGAAGACGTCGGACTTCGGACCGCCCGGGCGCGGCTTCTCCCGGCGCACGACGAGCTTGAAGACGAGCAGCGTGTCGCCGCTGGGCAGCGGACGGAGCTCGGGAGGTGTCGACAGCCGTCCGCGCAGGACGACGTCGTTCCGGTCGATGACGGCGAGGCTCATGCAGCCAGCGTCGCGGCCGCCGCACCGCCCGGCCAGGGCCGCCACGGATCTGTGGACGGCCCCGGCGGGTGTGGACGGCGGAGGTCAGTCCGTCGGGGGCCGCTGCTCCTCGTCGGTGGCGGCCTCCTGGAACAGCCGGGTGTGGTCGCGCTCGACCGGGGGCGGGACCTCCCCGAGCAGCTCGGCGACCTCGGCCTCGATGTCGTCGTCGGTCACGTCGCCGCCGACCTCCTCCGCCAGCGCCCGACCGAGGTCGTCGTCCTCGTCGTCCTCGTCGTCCTCGTCGTCCTCGTCGTCCTCGTCGTCCTCGTCGTCCTCGGCGGACTCGGCCGTCGCGTCGCCGGAACCGCCGGCCGCCGTGTCGACGTCGGCCTCGTCGTCGACGGTCCGCTCGGTGAGGTCGTCGGTGTCCTCGTCGTCCGCTCCCCCGAGGTCCTGCTCGAGGTCGTCGTCGTCCTCGGAGAAGTACTCGGACACGCCCGTCAGGTCGTCCGGGTCGGCAGCGGCGATGGCCGCGTACCAGTCCCGGGCCAGCTCGGACTCGCCGCGGGCGTCGAGCAGGTCCCCGTAGGCGGTGGCGAGCCGGAGCTGCCCCAGGTCGGGGTGGCCGAGGCCGGCCGGGGTGGGCCGGCCGCCGAGGGCCGCCTCGAGGACCAGCGCCGCCGCAGGCAGCTCGCCCAGGTCCTGCCGCGCGCCCGCCTCCACCAGCCGGAGCTCGACGAGCTCCTCGGCATCGGGCTGCGCCTCCAGGGCCTCCTGCACCAGCCGCAGGGCGTTCTCCGGACGACCCAGCGCCCGCTCGCAGTCGGCCAGGACGGCGCGGTAGCTCTGGTCCCCGCTCATCCGGGCGTAGGCCCGTAGTTCGCGGGCGGCCTCCGCGAAGTCGCCGGCGTGGTAGGCCGCGACACCGACCGCCTCCCGCACGGGTGCCAGCCGCGACGCGCGGTCCCGGGCGGCGCGGGCGTGCTCGAGCGCGAGCTCCGGGTCCTCCTCCAGCAGGCCGCCGGCGGCCACCAGGTGCCGGCCGACGGTGTCGGCGTTGCGGGTGTCCAGACCCCGGAGCGCGGTCCGCACCGACGGGTCCAGCTCCCGGGCGTCCGCCCAGTCGGGCAGCAGGGGACCGGGTGCCCGGCGGGGAGCCGCATCGTCGCGACCAGGTGCACCACGGTCGGGTGAGGACGGGCGTCCGGCGGCGGACCCGCCTCGTTCCGGCCGGCGCTCCCGCCAGTCACTGCCACCACCGGCGTCTCCGGTGGGGCCACCGGCGCGCTGCGGTCGACGGTCCTGCCAGGCAGGGCGGTCGGAGGTGGGGCGGTCCCCGGCAGGACGCCGGTCCTGACCCGCCGGGCGACCGCCGGCGGAGCGGTCGCGGTACGGGCGGTCCCCACCGCCATGACGGTCCTGCCAGGCGCGCTGGGCCACCTCGGGGTTCGCGGTCCGCTCGGTGCGGGGTCGGCGCTCCGGCGCCGGGTCGCGGTCACCTGTCGGGCGGTCCTGCCGAGCACGGTCGGCCTGCGGGCGGCCGGCTCCCGGGCTGCGGTCCTGCCACTCACGGCGCGGTCCACCCGAGGACTGCGGACGGTCGCCGGGAGGACGACGGTCCTGCCAGCTCGGCCGGTCACCCGACGGCCGGCCCCCGCCCTGCGGCCGGTCACCGGACGGGCGGCGGTCCTGCCAGTTGGGACGGTCACCGGACGGGCGGCCCGCGCCCTGGGGGCGGCCGGCACTAGGGCTGCGGTCCTGCCACTCACGGCGCGGTCCACCCGAGGACTGCGGCCGGTCACCGGACGGGCGGCGGTCCTGCCAGCTCGGCCGGTCACCCGACGGGCGGCCCCCGCCCTGCGGACGAGCCGCACCCTGCGGACGGCCTCCGCCCTGCGGCCGGTCGCCGGGAGGGCGGCGGTCCTGAGAGCTGGGACGGTCGCCGGACGTGCGACCGCCGCCCTGGGGGCGGCCGGCACCGGGGCTGCGGTCCTGCCACTCACGGCGCGGTCCACCCGAGGACTGCGGACGGTCACCGGACGGGCGGCGGTCCTGCCAGCTCGGCCGGTCACCCGACGGCCGGCCCCCGCCCTGCGGACGGTCACTGCTCTGCGGACGGTCACTGCTCTGCGGACGGCCACCGCCCTGGGAACGGTCACCGGAGGGACGGGAGTCCCGCTGCGGACGGTCGCCGGCCGATCCCCGACCCCACTCGCCGCCGGAGGCACCTCCCTGAGCGCGGTAGCGGTCGTCACGTGACGAACCCTCGCGCGGGGCAGTGCCACGGCTGCCGTCGGCAGGACGCGAGCCACGGTGCCCCGCGGGGCGCTGCGGGCGACCCCCGGCGCTGCCCTGCCGCGGCCCCCCACTGCTGCCTCGTGAGCCGCCGGTGCCCCGACCTCGGTCTGAGCCGGCCGGCCCACGTCGCGGAGAAGTCATGATGCTGTACGTACCTCACTGGTGAACGGCGCACGCCCGATGGGGGCACCTCTACGGCATCGCATCTACCTGGTGCCCTCACCCCGGAACGGCACTGGTCGGTCGACGAAAGTGGGACCAACGCACAAAACGGGGGCCGGAGCGCAAGCTCCGACCCCCGTTTCGTTGAGTTATGTCCGGCGGCGTCCTACTCTCCCACCCGGTCCCCCGGGCAGTACCATCGGCGCTGAAAGGCTTAGCTTCCGGGTTCGGAATGAGACCGGGCGTTTCCCTTTCGCCATGACCGCCGTAACACTGTGAAGATGACACCC
>NZ_SJEX01000130.1 GCF_005930495.1 Modestobacter excelsi
CACCCCCGCCCGCCCGGGGCGCGGAGGCGCCGGTGGTCGCGCCGGCCGGCGTCGTCGTGGTGGTGTCGCTCACGCTGCATCCCCTTCTCCGGCGGCGCCGTGCGCCGCTCCCTGCATCACGAGGTCGAGCACCCGGTGCTCGTCGAGCTCGTCGGCCCCGGCGGCGGCCACGACGGCGCCGTCGGCCACCACCAGCACCCGGTCGGCCAGCCCCAGGACCTCGGGGATCTCACTGGAGACGACGACCACGGCCACGCCGCGGTCGGCCAGCGCACGGACGAGCGCGTAGATCTCCGACCGGGCGCCCACGTCCACACCGCGGGTCGGTTCGTCCAGCAGCAGCACCTTGCAGTCGCGCAGCAGCCACCGCGCCAGCACGACCTTCTGCTGGTTGCCGCCGGACAGCGTCCGGACCTCGCGTTCGACGTCGACCGGACGGAGGTCCAGCGACTCGGCCTGGTCCCGCGCGGCCTGCTTCTCCGCACCCCCGGACAGGAAGCCACCGCGGGCGAACCGGGTCAGGGTCGACAAGGTGATGTTGCGGTAGATCGGCTCGCCGAGCAGCAGCCCCTGGCTCTTGCGCTCCTCGGGCGCCAGCCCGACGCCGGCGGACACCGCGGCGGCCACGTCGCCGGCCCGCAGCCGCCGGCCGGCCACCTGGACGGTGCCGCCGGTGGCCTTCCGGGCGCCGTAGACGGTCTCCAGGATCTCCGACCGCCCGGAACCGACGAGCCCGGCCAGGCCGAGGACCTCCCCGGGCCGGACGGTGAACGACACCCCGCTGAACTCACCGGCCAGCGCCAGGTCGGCGACCTCCAGCAGCGGCTCGGCCTGGGGGTCGACCGCCGCCCCGCGGGGCGGGAAGACGTACTCGATGGTCCGGCCGGTCATCAGCGTGATGACCTCCCGGGTCGGGGTGTCGCGCACGGGCAGGCCGGTGGCCACCGTCCGGCCGTCCTTGAGCACGGTGATCCGGTCGCCGACCTGGCGGATCTCCTCCAGCCGGTGGGAGATGTAGACCACCGCGACGCCGCCGGTGGTGAGGTCGCGGATGACCTGGAAGAGGTGGTCGACCTCCTCGCTGTCCAGGACGGCGGACGGCTCGTCCATGACGATCAGCCGGGCGTCCTGGGACAGCGCGCGGGCCATGCTGACCATCTGCTGCGACGCCGCGGACAGCGAGCCGACCTCGGCCGTGGGCCGGATCTCGGGGTGGCCGAGCCGGGTGAGCAGCTCGGCGGCGGCCCGGTTCGCCTGCGCCGGCCGGGTGATGCCCAGCCGGGAGCGCTCCCGCCCGAGGAAGACGTTGTCGGCTACGGTGAGCCCGGAGACCAGGTCCAGCTCCTGGTAGATGGTGGCGATGCCGCGGCTCATCGCGGCCTGCGGGTCGCCCAGGGTGACCGGGGCGCCGTCCCACAGGATCTGGCCCTCGTCCGGCTGGTGGGCTCCGGCCAGCACCTTGATCAGGGTGGACTTGCCCGCGCCGTTCTGCCCCAGCAGGCAGTGCACCTCACCGGCGCGCACCTCGAGGTCGACGCCGTCCAGCGCCCGGACTCCCGGGAACTGCTTGACGATGCCGTGCATCTCCAGCAGGGGCGCGGACGGCGCCGTCGCGGGGTGCGCCCCGTCGGGGGTGCCGAGCGTCATGCCACCAGCTCCAGACTTTTGCTCAACACTGAACACAAGTGCGTTGAGGCGGGACACTATGGCCGCGGTCACAGGCGGGTCAAGCAACGACGCCTGCGTTACCGAACCGCAACCAGGCGGGCAGCGGGCCGCACGGGCCACCGATCGGCCGTCCAGCGGCAGGAGCCGGGGAGGGATGCGGTCAGCGAGCGGGGTGGGGACCTGCGGCCGCCGGCACCAGCAGTCGCGCGGCCGAGCTGACCGAGTCCTCGTCGAGGTGCCCCTCGATCGCCATCAGCGCGGCACCGAGCCGACCAGACATGTCCGGCGCCTCGCTAACCGTGATCTCCAGCTTCCGGGCGGCCAGCGGGAGGGAGCGGCCGTAGACCGCCTCCCGGATCCCGGCCAGCAGCGGGGCGCCGGCCTGGGCGACGCCGCCGGTCATCACGATCCGGTGCGGGTTGAAGAAGTTGACCAGGCTGGCCAGCACGGTGCCGATCGTGCGGCCGGCGTTGCGCACCAGCTCCAGCGTGGACCCGTCGCCGCGGGCGGCGAGCTCGACGAGCTCCCGCGTCGACGTGACCGGCAGCCCCGCCGCGCGCGCGTCGCGCAGCAGGGCGCCGCCGCCGGCGATCGCCTCCAGGCAGTTCTCGTTGCCGCACCGGCAGACCACCGACCGCCCCGGCGGCAGTGGGACGGAGATGTGCCCGATGTCCCCGGCACTGCCCTGCGCGCCGCGGTACACCTGGCCGTCGACGACGATGCCGCAGCCGATGCCGGTGCCGACCTTGACCACCAGCACGTCCTCGACCGACCCGGCGACGCCCATCTCCCCTCGCGCCATGACGTTGACGTCGTTGTCGGCGAACACCGGGCACCCGTACCGGGCGAACGCGCTGGGGATCGGGTGGTCGTGCCAGCCGGGCATGATCGGCGGATGGACCGGCCGGCCGGTGGAGACCTCGACCGGCCCCGGCACGCCCACGCCGATGGCGCACACGTCGGCGGGGGTCAGCCCGGCCTCGGCCAGCACCAGCTGAGCCAGCCGGTCGACCTCGGCGAGCACCGGCCCGGGGCCCTCGGCGATGTCGATCGGGTGGCCCACGGTGGCGAGCACCTCCGCGGACAGGTCGGTGACCGCGACGTCGACGCTGGTGACCCCGAGGTCGACGGCGAGCACGCACCCGGCCCGGCTGTTGAACCGCAGCAGCGTGGGCGGCCGCCCGCCGGTGCTCCAGCCCCGCCCGCCCTCCTCCAGCAGGTTGGCAGCGATCAGCTGGTCGACCCGTGCGCTGACCGTGTTCCGCGAGGCACCGGTGAGCGCGACGAGCTCCGCCCGGCTGCGCGCCCGGCCGGTGCGCACGTGGTGCAGCAGCGCGCTGGCCGAGGCGGAAGGGTGGACCACGGGGCCATGGTGGCACGCGGGACGGTGACAGGGAGTCCGCGCGGCACTCCGCCGGGGAACGGCCGACGAGCACGCTGCCTGTTCCCCGGGGGAAGCACTCCGGCTGCCCCCCACCTGGCTGCGGCTGCGCCGGTCGGCGGTGCCCCCCGCCGGCGAGCCGGCGCTGGAGGCGATCGGCTGACCGGTCAGGGCGCGGCGAGGACCTCGTCGAGGTGGCCCAGCGGGTCGGGCTCCCCCCCGGCGACCAGGTCGTCCAGCCAGACGCGGAACGCCGCCAGCGCCCGGGCGACCATCAACCGGGTCCGCCAGTCGGCAGCGCCCGACCCGGGCCGGCGACGGAGCAGCTCCTCGGTGAGCTGGCGCTCGCGGCCGGACAGGTGCAGGAAGGGGTTGGCCCGCACGGCCGAGGCGGCCGCGGCCACCCGGAAGAACACCGCCATCCGGGTCCGGTCGGCGACGACGTACTCCCCCAGCTCCCGCAGCGCCCCGCGCAGCGCCCCGGCGTCGTCGATCGCGTCGGGCGCCGCCGCCAGCGCCGCCGTCAGCCGGGCGGCCATCTGCCGGGCCGGCTCGGCCAGCACGTCCTCCTTCGTCGGGAAGTACCGGAAGAAGGTGCGGGGCGCGATCTCGGCCGCGGCGCAGATGTCGGCGACGGTCACCGTGTCGTACCCGCGCTCGGCGAACAGCTGCATCGCCACGTCGACCGTGGTGGCGCGGCTGTGCGCCCGCTTCCGCTCGCGGAGTCCCTCGGTGCCGGCCTCTGCCCGCTCGGTCACGGACGACCTCCTCATCTGGTTGGCGTGAGCATCGGCACAGCGCGGGAGCCCTGCGCGTGGTCGCCTCCCCGGCACGGGGTGTGCGACCGTACGACTCGTGGCAGTTCGTGCCACTTCGGTCCTCCGACCCGTGCCCCGTCCGGGTCAGCCCCGAGTCTCCACGGGAGTCCCCATCTCCCCGACCACCCATCCCACGGCGACCTCCGCCACCGGGCCGACGTCGCCCCCGGCTGGGAGCCGCGGCAGGTCGCCGCGGTCGCGAGCGGTTGATGCTGCCTGCCGCTCGCCGCGCTGGTCGCGGAGGACGGGAGGACGATCGGGCTGCTGACCGCCGCCGTCCTCCTGCTCGTCGTGTTCCTGCCGGTCGAGCGCCGGGTCGCCTCGCCGCTGGTCGACACGGTCACCAACGCCCGCCCGGCGCTGCTGCTGACCAACGCCGCCTCGGTCTGCGTGGGCTTCGCCCTCTCCGCCAGCTTGATCGGGACGGCGTCCTACCTGCAGGCGCCGCGGCCTCCGGCTACGGCTTCGGCTCCTCGGTGCTGGCCAGCGGGCCGGCGATGCTGCCCAGCGGCGTCGCGATGCTGATGCTGTCGCCGGTGTCGGCGACGCTGTCCCGGCGCTTCGGCCCGAAGGTCACCCTGGCGATCGGCGCGGCCGTCGCGCCGTCGTCCTCGGGACGACGATCGCCGGCGCCGGGATCGCCTACGCCGCGATGCCGAGCCTGGTCCTGCGGCTGCGCCGGCCTCGGGGCTCGCCGCGGCCAACGGCCTGTACGCGCTGGCCCGCAGCGTCGGCAGCTCGCCGGCCAGCGCCATCGGCGGCACCGTCCTGGCCGCGTCGACGATCACGCTGGGCGCCTGCGCGCTGCCGTCGCTGACCGCCTACCGGGTCCTGTTCGCCGCCGCCTGACCCGGGCCCGCCGGGACGTCGCCGGGCTCCGCCGGGCAGAGCCCGCCCAGCGAGGAGCGGGCCCACGCGCGCAACTGGGGAGGCAGGGCCTCCAGGGCGCGGACGCGGTCGTCGGGGAGGACGGGAGCCGGTCCTCCCCGCACGGGGGGTCCATCGAGGAGCACAGCGGTCACCCGACCCGGGATCGGTGCGGTGTCACCGGGTCCTGGGTGACGCAGCGCGGCCATACCCGCGCGCCGTCCGTCCATGCGCCCGGCCCGGGGAGGACCAGCGTGCCTGGCACGGCGGGAGACACGTCCCGTCCCGCCGGTCCACGGCGCAGCCGGGACGCGGGAGGTGCCATGAGGGTCGGAACGGGGCTCCTGCAGCAGCGGGTCGTCACCCCGCGCGAGCTGATGCGGTCCTCCGCCCGCCGGACCGGCAGGCAGCTGGGCAGCGTCGTCGACGCGGTGCTCGACGGGACGTTCCCGGTCCCGGGCCGACCGGCCGGGGCTCCCGGCATTGCGCACCGGCCGTCGGCCTCCTAGCGTTGGCCGTGCGGTCAGCAGCACCGCGCTCCCCCTCGCCCCGGACCCGGCGACTCAGCCTGGGGTGCCGCCATGAGCGAACAACCGAGCCCGGGGACACCGGTGCCCGACCAGCTGGTCCTGGACGTGCGGATCGCCGACCGGGGGGACGGCTCGGTCGTCCTCTCCGTCGCCGGCGAGGTCGACACGCTGAGCACCCCGGTCTTCCGCCGTGCGCTGGACACCGCCTGGGCGGGCCACCCGCACCGCCTGCTGGTCGACCTCTCCGCCGTGACCTTCCTCAACGCCTCCGGGTTGCGCACGCTGCAGCGCGCGGCAGCCCAGTCCGCCGCCTACCGGGTGCCGCTGGAGCTGCACGCAGCGCCCGGGCTGGTCTCCCGGTTGCTGGACTGGGTGCAGCTGCCGCACTCGACGGCCGCACGCGCCGTCGTCACCCCCACCGGGCGCGGCCCGGCCGGGCTGCACGCCGTCCCGGACCCCGGGCCCGACCCCGGCGTCCCACCGCTGCCCGAGGTCGTGGCGCGACCGCGGGTGCCCGCGGGTGGCCTCCCAGCGCCGTCCCGCGCGCACCCGGTCGCCGCCGCGCCGCGGCGGCTGGGGGGGCTGCTCGCCGGCGTGCCCGGTCCGGCGCAGGTCGCCGCCTCCTGGGACCGCCGGCTGCGCCGCGCGGCCGCCGCCCGGGAGGTCGTGGGTCAGGCGACCGGGATCCTCATGGAGCGTCACCTGATGACCGCCGAGGAGGCCCACCGGTGGCTGGAGGCGGTCTCCCGGTTGCGCGAGGTCCCCGTGCCCGAGGTGGCGGAGAAGCTGGCCCGCACCGGCGAGTGGTGACCTCGCCCCCGACGATCAGGGGGCGCCGCGCTTGACGACCGCCCGACTGGTGCGGTCGGGTCCCTGACATGACCACCGGACCTCTCGCCGGGCTGCGCGTCGTCGAACTGACCGGCCTGGGGCCCGCCCCGTTCGCCGCGATGCTGCTGGCCGACCTCGGCGCCGACGTGCTGCGCATCGACCGCCCGGGCGCCCGCCCGTTCACCGGCTCGTCCGAGCACGACCTGCTCTCCCGCGGCCGCCGGTCGGTGGCGGTCGACCTCAAGCACCCGGACGGCCCCGAGCTGGTCCGCCGGCTCGCCGAACGGGCGGACGTGCTGCTCGAGGGCTTCCGCCCGGGGGTGACCGAGCGGCTGGGCATCGGGCCCGAGGACTGCCTGGCACGCAACCCGCGGCTGGTCTACGGCCGGATGACCGGCTGGGGGCAGGAGGGCCCGCTGTCGCCGACGGCCGGGCACGACGTCGGGTACATCGCCGTCACCGGCGTGCTGCACGCCATCGGGCGGGCCGGTGGTCCGCCGCAGATCCCGCTCAACCTGGTCGGCGACTTCGGCGGCGGCGGGATGTACCTGGTGGTGGGCGTCCTCGCCGCGCTGCTCGAGGCCCGGCTCAGCGGCCGGGGCCAGGTGGTCGACGCGGCCATCGTCGACGGCACCGCCCACCTGGCCACGATGGTGGTCGGCATGCTCGGCAGCGGGCTGTGGCGGGACGACCGGGGCGTCAACCTGCTCGACTCCGGGACCCCCTGGTACGACGTCCACGAGACCGCCGACGGCCGGTACCTCGCGGTGGGCGCCCTCGAGCCGCAGTTCTACGCCGAGCTGGTCGACCGGCTCGGGCTCACCGACGTCGCCCCGGACCGGAACGGTGCGGACCCCGAGGTGCTGCGCCGGCTGATCGGCGACGCGGTCCGCCGGCGCACGCGGGACGAGTGGGTCGAGGTGTTCGCGGGCAGCGACGCCTGCGTCGCCCCGGTGCTCTCCTTCGCCGAGGCCCGTGAGCACCCGCACCTGGCCGCCCGGCAGACCTACGTCGAGCACCACGGCGTCGTCCAGCCGGCACCGGCCCCGCGGTTCTCCCGGACGCCGGCCACGCTGGACCGGCCGCCCAGCCGGGCCGGTGAGCACACCCGCGGGGCCCTCGGCGACTGGGGCATCGAGGACGTCGAGGGCCTGCTCGCCGCCGGGACGGTGGTGGAGGACACCGCCGGCCGGAGCTGACCGGCGCGCGGGTCCGGTGGCTACCGTCGGCAGGGACCCACCGACGACGCCCCGACCCCGACGACGTCCCGACCCCGACGACGTCCAGACCCCGATGGCGCAGGGACCCCGATGACCCCCACCGCACGCTC
>NZ_SJEX01000131.1 GCF_005930495.1 Modestobacter excelsi
CGGGCGGGGCGGCGGGCCGCGGCTCGGCGTACCGGTCGACCAGCGTGCGGGCCTCCACCCGGCGGGCGCGGTCGACGAACAGCCGGTCCGAGGGCGGGCTGGGCAGCGACACCGTCCGCGTGTACGGCTCGACGTCGGTGGCCGGCTCCAGGTAGGCGGCGATCCCCGCGTCGAGCAGGACGTCGAGCAGGTGCTCCCCGACCCGGGGGTCGACGTCGCGGACCGGCGACCAGAGCGCGGCGTCCAGCCCGTTGTCCCGGCGACCCCGACCCCGACGGGGGAGCGTCACGCGGGCACCTCGGGGAGCGCCGTCGCCCGGGGCCACGGGGCCGACCGGACGGCCGGGGCCGTCATCGGCGTGGCCTGCGTCATGACGGGCCCTCCGGGGCGTCATCGGGGGAGTGGGAGGTGCGAGGACGGCTGCGATTGTCGAGGTGTCGTGCGCCTCTCTAGTCTGACAGTCCCTGAGGGAGGCGCGTTGTTCTACTGGTTCCTCAAGTTCGTGGCCGTCGGTCCGTTGGCCAAGCTCGTGTTCCGGCCCCGCGTGGAGGGGATTGGCCACGTGCCGGCGAAGGGTGCGGCGATCATCGCCAGCAACCACCTGTCCGCGGCCGACTGGGTCTTCATGCCGCTGTCGCTGCGGCGCCGGGTCACGTTCCTGGCCAAGGCGGAGTACTTCACCGGCACCGGGCCCAAGGGGGTCGCGCAGCGGGTGTTCTTCGGGGGCAGCGGCCAGGTGCCGATCGACCGCACCAACGCCTCGGCCGCCGAGGACGCCATCCGCACCGGCATCCGCATCCTCGAGCAGGGCAAGCTGCTGGGCATCTACCCCGAGGGCACCCGCTCGCCGGACGGCCGGTTGTTCCGCGGCAAGACCGGGATCGCCCGGATGACGCTGGAGACCGGCGCGCCGGTCATCCCGGTGGCGATGCTCTACGAGCCCCGCCGGGTCCCGCTGCCGGGGAAGCTCGGCCGGGCGCTGGGCAAGAACATGGTCCGGGTGGTGGTGCGCTTCGGCGAGCCGCTGGACTTCTCCCGGTACGCCGGGCTGTCCGGTGACCGGTTCGTGGAGCGCTCGATCACCGACGAGGTGATGTACGAGATCATGGAGCTCTCCGGCCAGGAGTACGTCGACGTCTACGGCGCCAAGGTGAAGAAGTCCATGGACACCGCCGGGGTGAGCGCCACGGAGGCGGTCAGCCGGCTCCAGCCGCCCTCGCACGAGGCCGCTGACCGGCTGCCGGACTCCCTGGCCGGCTGACCACCGGCGCGATCCCGGTGCTCCCCAGCGCCGGACGGTCTCGCCAGATCCCCGGCGCCCCGGCATCCTCGCTGGTGTCCAGCTGACGCCGGGGAGCCTCCGTGGGTGCTGAGTGGCAGGCGTTCCTCCAGGCGCTGACCGTGGTGGCGGTCGTCGCCTCCGCCGTGCTGCTGGCGGTCCTCCAGCTCTCCTCCCGCCGGTGGCGGGGGGCGCGGCTGAAGGAGGCCGCGGTCGCCGTCGCCCTCGGCGAGCTGCTGGTCCCGCTGCTGGCCGGCCTGGTCGCGCTCATGCCTGGCGCGTCCTGGCGGATCGGCTACCTGGTGGCCGGCGGGCTGGCCGTGTGCGGGCTGGTCGCGCACGTGGCCACCTACCTGCGGCACGACGACACGGCGGACACGTTCGACGACCGGCAGGTGCAGTGGGGCCTGCCGCTCTCGGCGGCGCTCTGCCTGTCGCTCGTCGTGTTCAGCTGCAACCCGGCGGACTGGTCGGCCTACGTCGTCGCCGGGCTCAGCGTAGCGCTGGTGTTCTCCGGCACCGGCCGGGCGTGGCTGCTGCTCGCCCACCTGGACCGGGCTGCCGCCGGCTCGCCGCACCTGCCTACGGTGTCCCGGTGAGTGTGCGGCGCTACTTCTACGACACCGAGTTCATCGAGGACGGCACCACGATCGACCTGGTCTCGATCGGCGTCGTCGACGAGACCGGTCGGGAGTTCTACGCCGTCAGCACCGAGTTCGACCCCGACCGGGCCATCCCGTGGGTGCGCCGCAACGTCCTGGACCAGCTGCCCCCGCCGGCGGACAAGGCGTGGCGCAGCCGGCAGCGGATCCGTGAGGACCTGCTCTCCTTCCTCACCGCGCCGGGGGAGGAGGTCGAGCTGTGGGCCTGGTTCGCCGCCTACGACCACGTCGCGCTGGCCCAGCTGTGGGGCCCGATGCCGACCCTGCCGCGGTCGATCCCGCGGTTCACCCGGGAGCTGCGGCAGCGGTGGGAGGACGTCGGCAAGCCCGACTTCCCGCCCAAGCCCCCCGGCACGCACGACGCCCTGGTCGACGCCCGCTACAACCTGGCCCGCTGGAAGCTCATGGAGGCCGCCCGCGGCTGACGGCCCCGCTGCAGGGCCCGCCGCGAGCTCGTGAGTGGTGGGGGGCAGCGGGGTCCTCCCACTGCCGCGCGGGCCGCCGGTGCGGCAGCATGTGCCTCCTCATCCCGCACCACGGGCCTCGGAGGCGCACGTGCGCATCGGCATCCTGACCGGCGGCGGCGACTGCCCCGGCCTCAACGCGGTGATCCGGGCCGTCGTCCGGGCCGGCACCACTGAGCACGGCGACGAGGTCGTCGGGTTCAAGGACGGCTGGCGCGGGGTGATGGACGGCGACACGATGACCATCGACGTCGCCGCGACCCGGGGGCTGCTTCCGCGCGGTGGGACGGTGCTGGGCACGTCACGGACCAATCCCTACGCCGTCGACGGCGGCCCGGAGCGGGTGCTGGCCACCCTGGACCGGCTCGGCATCGACGCGCTCATCCCGGTCGGCGGGGAGGACACCCTCGGGGTCGCGAAGAAGCTCGCCGACGTCGGCCTGCGCTGCGTCGGCGTCCCCAAGACCATCGACAACGACCTGGACGCCACCGACTACACGTTCGGCTTCGACACCGCGGTCGGCGTGGCGTCGGAGGCGATCGACCGGCTGCACACCACCGGGGACAGCCACCACCGGGCGCTGGTCGTGGAGGTGATGGGCCGGCACGCGGGGTGGATCGCCCTGCACGCCGGCATGTCCGGCGGGGCGACGGTCGTGCTGGTCCCCGAGCGGCCCTTCGACGTCGACGCGGTGGTCAAGCACTGCCAGCACCGGTTCGACTCCGGCTTCAGCCCGATCGTCGTCGTCTCCGAGGGTGCCGTCCCCGCCGACGGGCACCTGACGACGGCGAGCGGGCAGAAGGACGCCTTCGGCCACGAGCGGCTGGGCGGCATCGGGGAGGCGCTGGCCCGGCTGATCGAGGAGCGCACCGGCCGGGAGTCGCGGGCGGTGGTGCTCGGGCACGTGCAGCGCGGCGGGACGCCGACGCCGTTCGACCGGGTGCTGGCCACCCGGTTCGGGCTGGCCGCGGTCCGCGCCGTGCACGAGGGCGCGTCGGGGGTGATGGTGGCGCTGCGCGGCACCGACATCGTCCGGGTGCCGCTCGCCGAGGCCATCGCCCAGCTCAAGCTGGTGCCGCTGGAGCGCTACGCGGAGGCGGAGGTCTTCTTCGGGTGAGCGGTGCCCGCGCCGTACCCTCGTGGTCGTGAGCATCACCGAACCTGCCGATCTGGTCCCGGGCCTGGACCGGTGGCGGGAGCTGCACGCCGCCCAGCAGCCGGAGTGGCCCGACCGGCCCGCCCTGGACGCCGTGCTGTCCACCCTGCAGACCGTGCCGCCGATCGTCGCGCCGGCCGAGGTCGACACGCTGCGCCGCCAGCTGGCCGACGTGGCGCAGGGCAAGGCGTTCCTGCTGCAGGGCGGTGACTGCGCGGAGACCTTCGACCTCAACACCGAGCCGCACCTGCAGGCGACCACCCGCACGCTGCTGCAGATGGCCGTGGTGCTGACCTACGGGGCCAGCGTGCCGGTGGTGAAGGTCGGCCGGGTGGCCGGGCAGTACGCCAAGCCGCGCAGCTCGAACACCGACGCGCTGGGCCTGCCCTCCTACCGCGGCGACATGGTCAACTCGCTGGACCCGGTGCTGGCCGACCGCATCCCCGACCCGAACCGGCTGGTGCGGGCCTACGCGAACTCCGCGGCCGCGATGAACATGATCCGGGCCTACGCCCGCGGCGGGCTGGCCGACCTGCACGCGGTGCACGACTGGAACAAGGACTTCGTCTCCACCTCGCCGGCCGGCGTGCGCTACGACGTGATCGCCCGCGAGATCGACCGGGCGCTGGCCTTCATGAAGGCGTGCGGCGTCGACGACTCGGCGCTGCGGGGCGTGGAGCTCTACAGCAGCCACGAGGCGCTGATCCTGGACTACGAGCGGGCGCTGCTGCGGGTGCACGAGGGCCGCGCCTACGCGCTGAGCGCCCACTTCGTCTGGGTCGGCGAGCGCACCCGGCAGATGGACGGCGCGCACATCGAGTTCGCCTCCAAGCTGGCCAACCCGATCGGCGTCAAGATCGGCCCGACGACGACGCCGGAGCAGGCCACCGAGCTGGTCGAACGGCTCGACCCCGACGGCGTCCCCGGCCGGCTCACGCTGATCAGCCGGATGGGCAACGGGAAGATCCGCGACGTCCTGCCCGGCATCGTGGAGAAGGTCACCGCCAGCGGCCACCAGGTCGTGTGGCAGTGCGACCCGATGCACGGCAACACGCACGAGTCACCGACCGGCTACAAGACCCGGCACTTCGACCGGGTGGTCGACGAGGTGCTCGGCTTCTTCGACGTCCACCGCGGTCTGGGCACCTGGCCCGGCGGCATCCACGTGGAGCTCACCGGCGAGGACGTCACCGAGTGCCTGGGCGGCGCGATGGAGATCAGCGACGCCGACCTCAACAGCCGCTACGAGACCGCCTGCGACCCCCGCCTGAACACCGGTCAGTCCCTCGAACTGGCCTTCCTCGTCACGGAGATGCTGCGCGGCTGAGGTACCCAGCCCCGCTGGGGTACCGGAACGGCTTCGCCATACTGAAAGCGACCTGATGTACGGGATCAACACGGACGGCCCTGCTGCGAGCAGCGGCGCCGTCGACCTCCGCTCGGACACCCTCACCCGGCCGACCCCCGCGATGCGCCGGGCCATGGCCGAGGCCGAGGTCGGTGACGACGTCTACCGCGAGGACCCCACGGTCAACGCGCTCGAGGAGCGGGTCGCCGAGCTGTTCGGTCACGAGGCCGCGCTGTTCGTCCCGTCCGGGACCATGGGCAACCAGATCGGCCTGCGGCTGGTCTGCGAGCCTGGCCAGGAGGTGCTCGGGGACGCCGACGCGCACATCCTCACCTACGAGATGGGTGCCGCGGCCGCGCTGTTCGGGCTCTCCTCCCGCACCGTGGTGTCCGAGGGCGGGCGGCTGTCATCCGACCAGCTCATCGCCCAGGTGCGTCCGCACGGCGACTGGCACCTGACCGCGACGGCGGCGGTCGCCGTGGAGAACTCGCACAACCGCGGCGGTGGGCTGGTGCAGCCCCTCGCCGAGCTGCAGCGGCTGTTCGACTGGTCCCGCGGGGCGGGGGTGAACGTGCACCTGGACGGCGCGCGGGTGTTCAACGCGCACGTCGCCTCCGGCGTCCCGCTGTCGACGTACGGGCAGCTGGCCGACACCGCGTCGGTGTGCCTGTCCAAGGGGCTGGGTGCCCCGATCGGCTCGGTCCTGGTGGCCAGTGCCGAGCGGATCGCCGCCGGCCGGCTGTGGCGCAAGCGCCTCGGCGGGGGGATGCGCCAGGTCGGCGTCCTGGCCGCCGCCGGGCTGCACGCGCTGGACCACCACGTCGAGCGGCTGGCCGAGGACCACGAGCACGCCCGGCTGCTGGCCGAGCGGCTCGGCGTGGACCCGGCCACCGTGGAGACCAACATGGTCGTCGTCCAGGGCGTGCCGGCCCCGGCGGTCGCCGAGGCGGCCAAGGCCCAGGGCGTGCTGGTCGGTCAGGTGAGCGCCGACCGGATCCGGCTGGTCACCCACCTCGACGTCGACCGCGCCGGCATCGAGCATGCCGCCAAGGTCGTCGCCGCGGTGGTCAACGACCTGTAGGGCTCGTGACGGCGAGAGCCGGGCCGCCCGCGTTGCGGACGACCCGGCTCTGCCGGTGCGGCACGGGTCAGTAGGCGGTGAACAGCAGGTCGTTGTTCGCGGTCTTGCTGGTCGGCACCGTGTCCTTGGTCGTCGAGTTCAGGACCGCTGCGCTGACTGCGGCGGGTAGGGCGGTCGTGTTGTCCTGCAGGTAGAGCGCCGCCACACCGGTGACGTGCGGGGTGGCCATCGACGTCCCGCTGATCTTGTTGGTGGCGTTGTCGCCGGTGGACCAGGCGCTGGTGATGCTCACGCCCGGCGCGAAGAGGTCGACGCACTTCCCGTAGTTGCTGAACGACGCCGGCATGTCGGTGTCGGTGGTCGCGCCGACGGTCAGCGCTGCAGTGACCCGGGCCGGGGACGACTTGCAGGCGTCCTGCGCAATCCCGGCCTGATTGCCGTTACCCGCGGCCACCGCGTACGTGACACCGTCGGCGATGGACCCCTGCACGGCCTGGTCGAGCGCTGCGCTGGCGCCACCCCCCAGGCTCATGTTCGCCACTGCGGGAGCGCCGGGCTGGTGGTGGGTGGTCACCCACTCAATCCCGGCGATGACGCCCGAGTTCGAGCCGCTGCCCTGACAGTCCAGCACTCGGACGGCCACGAGAGTGACGTCCTTGGCGACGCCGTACGTCGTACCGCCGATGGTGCCGGCTACGTGCGTGCCGTGGCCGTTGCAGTCCTCGGCGCTTCCGCCGTCCACCTCGTCCTCACCGGACACAGCCCGGCCGACGACCTCGCTGTGCGTGAGGCGGATGCCGGTGTCGATGACGTACGCGGTGACGCCCCGACCGGTGGATGTCGACGTGTAGGTCCCGCTCAGCGGCCCGGACACCTGGTCGATGCGGTCCAGGCCCCAGGTCGCCCCCGTCTGGGTCTGGGTTGCCTGCATCTTCTGGTCCTGCTCAACGGCGACGACGCCGGGGACGTTGGCCAGCCGGTCGGCGGCGGCCGCGGGCAGGCTCAGGGCGAAGCCGTTGAGCACCGCGGAGTAGACGTGCTCGACCCGGCCGCCGAGGCCGTGAGCGGCGCGAGCGGCAACGGCCGCCGGGGCGGTCCCGGGTGCGACGGTGACGATGTAGGTGGCCCTGGGGGC
>NZ_SJEX01000132.1 GCF_005930495.1 Modestobacter excelsi
GCGCTGCTGCCCGGGGTGTGCGGTCACCGGCTGACGGCCATCAGCGCGGCGGCGTCCCGGTCGAGCAGCTCGGCGGCGAGCTGTCGGCCGAGGGACTCGGCCTCGGGAGCCGGTCCGGAGATCGAGTCGCGGACGGAGTCGCTGCCGTCGATCGCGGTGACCGAGGCGCGCAGCCAGAGCTCGGCGGAGCCGTCCTCGGCCTCGGTGAGCTCGGCGTGGGCGGCGACGGGCGCGCTGCAGCCGGCCTCGAGCGCGGCGAGCACGGCGCGCTCGGCGGCCACGCAGGCCCGCGCCGCGGGGTCGTCGAGCGCGGCGAGCAGCTCCCGGACGCGGGTGTCGTCGCTGCGGCACTCCACGGCCAGCGCCCCCTGCGCCGGCGCAGGCAGGACCTGGATCGGGTCCAGCGTCTCGGTGACCGCCGACAGCCGGCCGATCCGGGCCAGCCCGGCGCGGGCCAGGACGACGGCGTCCAGCTCGCCGGAGGCGACCTTGCCCATCCGGGTGTCGACGTTGCCGCGGATCGGCACGACCTCCAGGCCGAGCCCGAGCGCGCGCAGCTGGGCCATCCGTCGCGGCGCCCCGGTGCCGATCCGGGCACCCGGGGGCAGCTCACCGAGGGTCAGCCCGTCGCGGGCGACGAGCACGTCGCGCGGGTCCTCGCGGGCCGGTACGGCGGCCACGGTGAGCCCCGGGGTGGGCGCGGTCGGCAGGTCCTTGAAGCTGTGCACGGCCAGGTCGACGGTGCCGGCGTGCAGCGCGTCGCGCAGGGCGCTGACGAAGACGCCGGTGCCGCCGAGCTGGGCGATCGCCTCGGTCGACCGGTCGCCGTAGGTGCTCACGTGCACCAGCTCCACCGGCATGCCGCTGGAGCTGCTCAGCGCGTCGGCGACCAGCTGGGACTGGGTCAGCGCGAGCTGGCTGGCCCGGGTGCCGAGCCGGAGGGTGGTGGTCTGCACGCCGGTCACTCCGGGGCCCCCTCGACCGAGAGGACGTCGAGGGCGGCCAGCGTGGTGCCGGCCGGCAGCTGCGGGTCGACCGACACCGCGCGGGACAGGCTGGTGTCACCGTCGAGGCCGAGGCCGAAGAGCGCGCGCAGCGCGTCGGCGTAGTCGGTGCCGTTCGGGGCGCTGGCCAGCTCCTTGACCCGCACGGTCGGCTCGTGCAGCAGCTTGTCCACGACCCGGCGGACGGTGCGGGCGATCTCGCTGCGGGCCTTGGCGTCCAGGTCGGGCAGCCGGGTGGACAGCCGCAGCAGCTCCGCGTCGACCACCTCGGCGGCCTGGCTGCGCAGCGCGGAGACGGTCGGCGCCACCGCAGCGGCCTGCCGCTCGGCGCGCAGCAGGGAGGTCTCCAGCTCGACCAGGGCGTGCGCGGCGGCGATGTCGTCGGCGGCGACCGAGCCGGCCACCGGCCGGCCGGGGTGCGCGGCCCGCTCGCCCTGCAGCATCGCCAGGTCGACCACGTGCACGCCGGGCAGCCCGGCGACGGCGGTGTCGACGTCGCGGGGCAGCGCCAGGTCGACGATCACCAGCGGGCGCCCGCCGCGGCCGGCGAGCGCGGTGGAGACCACGTCGGTGCCGATGACCGTGCCGGTCGCGCCGGTGCAGGTGACCAGCACGTCGGCGGCGGTGAGCTCCTCGGCCAGTCGCTCGAGGTCCGCCTGGCGCCCGCCGACGGACTCCGCGAGCCGTGCCGCGCTGGCCGGCGTGCGGCTGCTGACGGTGACCGCGGCGCCGCGGCGGGCCAGCGTCGTGGCCGCCAGAGCGCCCATCGAGCCCGCGCCGACCACCAGCACCGGCCGGCCGGCCAGCTCGCCGAGGGTGTCGGTCACCCGGTCGAGGGCGACGGAGACCAGCGAGGCACCGGCCTTGTCGATGCCGGTCTCGGCGTGCACCCGCTTGCCCACGCGCAGCGCGCGCTGGGCGATCGGGTGCAGCTCGCGCCCGATCGTGCCCTCCTCCTGGGCCAGCGCGTAGGCCGCCCGGAGCTGGCCGAGGACCTGGGTCTCACCGACGACCATGGAGTCCAGGCCGGCGGCGACGGTGCACAGGTGCGCGATCGCCTGGTCCTCGTAGTGCACGGTCACGTACGGGGAGAGCTCCTCCACCGTCGCGCCGGCGTGCCGGGCGAGGACGTGGCTGACGTCGGTGATCCCGCCGTGGAAGCGGTCGACCTCGGCGAAGACCTCGATCCGGTTGCAGGTGGCCAGGACCAGCGCCTCGGTGACGTGCTCGGCGCCGACCAGCTCGTGCAGCGTCTTGACGGTGTCGTGACCGCTCATGGCCACCTGCTCGAGCAGGGCGACCGGCGCGGTCTGGTGGCTGATGCCGACGGCGAGGAGGCTCATCGGACCGGCTCCCGGGCGTCGGCGCGCAGGGCGGCGACCACCGGCGCGGAGCCGTCGCGCTGCTGGTCGAGGAAGGCCAGCACCTGCAGCTCCACCGACAGGTCGACCTTCCGGACGTCGACGCCTGCAGGGACGGTCAAGGCCACCGGCGCGAAGTTCAAGATGCTCCTGACCCCGGCCGCGACGAGCCGGTCGCAGACCGTCTGCGCCACCTCGGCCGGTGTCGTGATGACGCCGATGGTCGCCCCGGTGCGGGCGACGACGGCCTCGAGCTCCTCGGCCGGGTGGACCGGGAGCCCCCCGACCTCGGTGCCCACCGTGCGCGGGTCGCTGTCGAGGAGCCCGACGAACTCGAAGCCCCGGCTGGCGAACCCGGCGTAGTCGGCCAGCGCGGAGCCGAGCCGTCCGATGCCGACCAGCACGCACGGACGCGACCGCTCCCCGCCGAGGACCTCGGTGAGCCGCTCCCGCAGACCGGCCACGGAGTAACCCACGCCGCGGACGCCGCACGGGCCCAGGTAGGAGAGGTCCTTGCGCAGCCCGGCCGGGTTCACCCCGGCGGCGGACGCCAGCTCACCGGAGGAGACGGAGCTGCGGCCGCCGTCGGCGAGACCGGCCAGCACCCGCAGGTACACGGCCAGACGAGCGACGGTGGCCTCCGGGACGATCCGGGGCCGCGACTCCGACACGGCAGACTCCACAACATCCGATCGCGACCGGCTGGGACCCGGGGACGATCGGGGGACTTCGGACTGAGACACTCGACGTGCGGGCGCGAGGGCGTCCGACGTCTGCCACGGTAACCGCTTGTGAACGCCTGAACAAAGTCGCGGGAAGCGTCCGTGCAGGTCGCGGGGCCCCGCTGTGTCCAGGACCACGCCCCGGGCCACCGGTCCGGGGCGCCCGCGGGTCAGCCGAGGCCCAGGTCCCGGCGCAGCCGGACGACGTCGACGGTGAAGACGCTGTGCTCCCGGCCGTCGAGCAGCACCACCGGCACCAGGTCGCCGTACTCGGCCCGCAGCTCCGGGTCGGCGTCGACGTCGACCAGCTCGACGGGCAGGCCGGCCTCCTCGCCGGCGATCCTGGTCAGCGTCTCCGCGGCGACCACGCAGAGGTGGCAGCCCTCGCGGGTGAGCAGCTGGACCCGCTCAGGCACCGGTGTCCTCCGCTGCCGCGGCGGCTGCGGCGGCTGCCGCAGCCCGCTCCAGGCCCAGCTCCCGCAACCGCGCCCGGCTGACCTTGCCGGCCAGCGAGTGCGGCAGCTCGGCGACGAAGTGCACGCCCACCGGCACCTTGAACCGGGCCAGCGAGCGGGCCGCGTGCTCGCGCAGCTGCTGCTCGGTGACCGCGCCGTCCGGGGTGCGGACGACGACGGCGTGCACGGCCTCCCCGGTGCGCGGGTCGGGCACGCCGATGACCGCGCTCTCGGCCACGTCCGGGTGCCCGTCCAGCACGCGCTCCACCTCGCCGGGGTAGACGTTGAAGCCGCTGACCAGGACCAGGTCGCGGCGCCGGTCGACCAGCCGCAGGTCGCCGTCGGCATCGCGGTAGGCGATGTCGCCGGTGGCCAGCCAGCCGTCGGCGTCCGGCCCGTCGGCGCCGTCGGGCCAGAACCCGCTGAACAGGTTCGGGCCGCGGGCGCAGATCTCCCCGGCGTCCTCGGCACCGTCCTCGTCGGCGAAGGGGTCACCGAAGACGTCGTCCCGGACGTGGCTGCCCGGGTCCGGGCCGGCGGTCGGGCCGCCGGCGGTGTCGCGCAGGGCGAGCTGGACCCCGGGCAGCGGGCCGCCGATGCACTCGGGTTTCGCCCGGCCGGTGGCCAGCGTGCTGGTGAGCACCGGCCCGGCCTCGGTGAGGCCGTAGCCCTCCCAGACGGTGACCGCGGCCCGGGCGCGCATCGCCTCGAACAGCGCGCCGGGCATGGGCGCGGCGCCGCAGCTGGCGGTCCGCACCGCGGCGAAGCCGCGGCGCAGGACGGCGTCGCTGCCGGCCGCATCGGCCGCGGCCAGCCAGGCGGCGTACATCGGCGGCGCCCCGAGGACGGCGGTGACCTCCTCGTCGGCCATCAGCCGGAGCGTGCCCACCGGGTCGAACTCCTCGACCAGCACGGCGCAGGCGGCGGTCTCGGCGACCAGGCCCCAGCCGGCGTTGAAGGCGTAGACGTGGAAGAGCGGGAGCACCAGCAGCACCCGGTCGCCGGTGCGCACCGGCGCCGGGTCCAGCCCCAGCAGCTGCTGCTGGTTGGCCAGCAGCGCGGCGTGGGTGAGCATCGCGCCGCGGGGGCGCCCGGTGGTGCCGCTGGTGTACGCCAGCAGCGCCAGCGCGGCCGGGTCCTCGGGGTCGGCGGGGGCCGGGGCGTCCGAGGCCGGCGGGCCGACGCTGACCGGGACCCCGGCGAGCTCCTGCCGCGCGGTGTCCACGACCAGCAGCCGGGCCCCGGAGTCGCCGAGCAGGTGCTCGGTCTCCGGGTCGGTGAAGGCCGTGTTGACCGGCACCACCACCAGACCCGCCCGCAGCGCGCCCATCACCGCGACCACCCAGTCGACGCCGTTGCGGAGCTGGACCGCGACCCGGTCGCCGGGGTGGAGCTCCCGGTCGAGGTACCCGGCCGCGGCCCGGTCGACCCGGGCGTCGAGCTCCGCCCAGCTCAGCCGGACGTCGCCGGCGACCAGTGCCGGTGCGCTCCCGGCAGCGGCGGCCGCCCGGCGGACCAGCGCGGAGAAGGACCGGACCTCACCGGGCCGCGCCGCGGCCACGTCGGCAGCCGGCACCTCGTCGACCGGCACGACGGACCTCCGCGGGATCGGGGCGACCGGCCAGCGGCGGGGTCGCGTGGACGCAGCGCCACGATGTTGTCACCATGGGGCGCGGGCCGCAGCGTTGCCGCGCGTGCTCGGACCGGACGAGGGCCCGGGTTCCCGTCAGGTGGGGCGTGAGGAGGTCCGGGACCGGCATGACCCGCGCCCGGCCCACCCCGGCACCCGCGCTGCCCGACGCGGCCGCCGTCCTCGCGCCGCCCGAGGACCAGCGCGCCGTCTGGGAGCTCGTCCGCCGGGCCCAGGCCGGGGACGCCGAGGGCTTCGGGGAGCTCTACGACCGCTACGTCGACGTCGTCTTCCGCTACCTGTTCCACAAGGTCGGGAACCGGGCGACGGCCGAGGACTTCACCAGCGAGACGTTCGTCCGCGCGCTGCGCCGGATCGACTCGCTCACCTTCCAAGGCCGCGACGTGGGCGCCTGGCTGGTCACCATCGCCCGGAACATCGTGCTGGACCACGTGAAGAGCAGCCGCCACCGGCTGGAGGTGCCGACCGCCGACATGCGGGACGCCGACCGGGCCACCGCCGGCCCGGAGGAGACGGTGCTGCAGCGGCTGGCCGACGCCGAGCTGATGGCCGGGGTCGCGCAGCTGTCCGACGAGCAGCGCGAGTGCCTGCTGCTGCGTTTCGTGCAGGGCCTGTCGGTGGCCGAGACGGCGGCCGCGATGGGCAAGAAGGACGGCGCCGTGAAGGCGCTCCAGCACCGGGCGGTGCGCCGGCTGGCCACCCTGTTGCCCGAGGGGCTGCGGGAACCGGTGGGGGGACCTCCGCAGCGATCACCGGCCGGCACCCCGTAACGGCCGGTGCGGCCGGGTCGTTGAGCGGTCAGGGGTGCCCGGTCCGGCGGCACCCCGCGCGACGGGGACGCGGGGGGACACGGTGACAGGGCAAGGCAACGGTGCGACGGGGGATCCCCGCCCTCGCGTCGACCCCGTCCGCTCGGAGGAGGCGCTGGTCGGGCGGCTGCAGGCACTGTCGGCCGAGCTCGCCGTGACGCCGGACGAGGACTTCCGCGCGGCCACCCGGGCCCGGCTGGTCGCGATGGCCGCCGTCCGGAGTCCCGCGGCGGCGCGCGCCACCCGTCGTCCTCCGGTGCGGAGCGGGGCGCTGCGCCGGCTGCTCGCCGGCCCCGCGGGCGGGCCGGCAGCCCGCTGGCGGGCGCGGGTGACGGCGGGGATGACCGGGGCGGCGCTGACCCTCGCCGCGCTCGGCGGGCTGCTCGCCCTCGCCCAGGGCGCCCGGCCGGGAGACCTGCTGTACGACCTGAAGCGAGGCGGGGAGCAGACCCGGCTCGCGCTGGCCGGCGACGACCGGGGACTGACCCTGCTCGGCTTCGCGACCACCCGGCTCGACGAGCTCGGCCGGCTCGTCGGGGTGCAGCCGGACGCGGCGCCCGCCGTCGGGGCCGCTCCCCGCGGCGGCGGGGTGCTGGCCGCCGGCCCGGACGTCCACCTCGTCGTGGACACCCTGCAGACGATGGACGCGCAGACCACGGCGGGCACCGCGGCGCTCACCGCCGCGGCACTCGCGCACTCCGACACCGACGCCCTCGCGGTGCTCACCGGCTGGGCCGACGAGCAGCAGGCCGGCATCGACCGGCTGTCCCGGGCCGTCCCGACCGGGTCCGAGGCGGCCCTCTCCGCCTCCCGCGACCTGGCGGTCCGGGTCGCGGTGCGCGGCGACGACCTCGGACGGGCGCTGGGCTGCCCCGGCGGCCCGTCGACCGCGGGCACCGACGAGCTCGGGCCACGACCCGCTCCCTGCCCCGC
>NZ_SJEX01000133.1 GCF_005930495.1 Modestobacter excelsi
GCCCAGGACCATCCCGAGCAGCCCGAGCAGCTTCACGTCCCCGCGGCCCAGGGCCGCCGGGGACACCACCCGCACCGCGACCCCCGCACCGGCGGCGATGACGGCGGCCGCCCCGGCGCGCAGCACGGCGCCCGGCTCACCGGTGACCACGGCGTCGGCGAACAGCGCGACCCCGCAGCCGATGGACGCCGGCCAGGTGACCCGGTCGGGCAACCGGTGCCGGCGCAGGTCGACGTCGCCGAGCACGAGGGCCGCCGCGCCGAACCAGGCCAGGGCGACCGCAGCCGGGCGGGCGCCGGCCAGCGCCGGCCCAGCGGCGACGACGACCGCCGCCAGCAGCGAGGTCACGGCGACCCGGGCCGGCGTCGGGCGGGCCGCGTCGTCGCGCTCGGCGAGCCGCGTGGTGGTGACGGCCAGCCACGGGCCGAGCAGCAGGCCCACGACCGCGCCGGCGAGCGTCAGCGCGCTGGGCACCGGCCGGTCAGGCCCCCAGCGCGGCGCGCATCGCCGCGATCGGCGCCGGGTGCCCGGTCATCAGCTCCACCTGGGCGGTCGCCTGCCAGAACAGCACCTCGATGCCGCTGATGGCATGGCCGCCAGCCAGGTCGACGCTCTGCGCCAACGGGGTCGGCCAGCCGGCGTACAGCACGTCGAGCACCGTCTGGCGGGGCCGCCAGACGAGGTCGGCGACGGCGGACTGCCCGTCGGCGGGCACCGTGCTCACCACCACCGGGGCGGCGACCGAGGTGGTGGCGTCCAGCCGCTGCACCTCCGCGGTCAGGCCCAGCGCATCCAGCACCCGCAGCAGGTCGGCGGCGCGGGCCGGCTCGCGGACGACGACGTCGACCTGGCGAGCGCCCAGCGAGGCCAGTGCGACGGCGGCAGCCGCCGCCGTCCCGCCCGCGCCGAGGACGGCCGCGTGCTCCACCTGCTCCACCCCGCCGCCCTGCAGCGCGGTACCGACCCCGAGGACGTCGGTGTTCTCCGCCCGCCAGCCCCCGCCCTCGGTGCGCACCAGGGTGTTCGCCGCCGCCAGCAGGCGAGGGAGGGCGTCGACCTCGTCAGCGACCGCGACCGCCGCCTGCTTGCACGGCATCGTCACGGAGAAGCCGCGCCACTCCGGGCCGAGTCCGGCCAGCAGCACGGGCAGGTCCGCAGGCCCGACGTCCAGCGCGTCGTAGGTCCAGTCGGTCAGCCCCAGGGCCGCGTACGCCGCCCGGTGCAGCAGCGGGGACAGCGAGTGGCCGACGGGCCGGCCGAGGACAGCTGCCCTCAGGACCGGCCCGTCGGCCTGTCGGTGGCTCAATTCCCCGGGTTGTCCTGCAGCCACTGCTGGAACAGCAGCACGTTCTGCTGGTGCTCCTCGGCGGTGACCGCGAACCGGGTCTCCCCGGTGTCCGGGTCCACCACGACGAAGAAGCGCCAGTCGCCCGGGGTCGGGTCGAGCACCGCGCGCAGCGCCTCCTCCCCGGGGTTGCTGATGGCACCCGGCGGCAGGCCGGGGTGCACGTAGGTGTTGTACGGCGAGGAGTTCTGCCGGTCCTCGCTCGTGGTGGTGATGCCACCCTTGCCGTTGGCGTAGTTCACCGTGGTGTCCAGCTGCAGCGGCATGCCGTCGGCCAGCCGGTTGTCCAGCACCCGGGCGACCTTGCCCATGTCCTCGGTGCTGCCCGCCTCCGCCTGCACGATGCTGGCCTCGGTCACCAGGCCGAGCCGCTGGTCCTCGGGGACCTGCAGCTCGTCGAGCACCGCCACCGTACCGGCCACCATGTCGGACAGGATCCCGACCGCGGTGTCCCCCGGCTCGATGTCGTAGGTGGCCGGGAACAGGAAGCCCTCGAGCAGCCCGTTGGCGTAGGCCGGCAGCCCGAGCGCCGCCGGGTCGGCGGCCGCGGCCTGCAGGTCGGTCAGCGGGATGCCGGTGGAGTCGGAGACCTTCTGCAGCACCTGGACCACGGTGAGGCCCTCGGGCAGCGTCACCCGGGTGACCTGCCGGGAGGCCGGGTCGAGCAGCAGGTCCAGCGCTGCCTTGCCCGACATCCGGGAGTGCAGCGTGTAGACGCCGGGCTGGATGCCGGTGGCCGCCGGGTTGGCGTCCGCGGCGTCCTCGAAGGGGCCGGTGGAGGCAATGACGCCGGCGCTCACCAGGGTGCCGGCGATGGCGCGCAGCGAGTCACCGTCGTTCACGCGGACGTCGACGGTGCCGGTGCCGGTGCCGGAGTAGTCCTCGGCGACCGGGTTGATCGTGGTCCAGAGCAGCTTGCCGCCGATCCCGATCCCGACGACCAGCGCGGCCAGGACGATCAGCGACAGCACGATGGTGATCGGCCGCCGGCGCTTGCGCGGCCGGTCGGAGCCACCGCCGCCGCGGCCCCCACGGCGCCCGCCACCACCGCCCAGCAGGTGGTCGTCGAGGTCGGCGTCGTCGTCGTGGTCGTGGTCGTCGAGGGGGTCGTGGACGTCGTCGTCGGTGACGACCTCCAGGCCACCGGTCTCGTCGAAGACGGTGGCCGGCCCGGCCAGCTCGTACGGGTGCTCGTCGGGGTGCAGCCCGGCGTCGTCACCGTCGTCGGGCTCCGTGCCCCGGTGCCGCGAGGTCGGCGCGAGCCACGTGCCCGTGTCGTCGTCCCAGTCGGTGGCGTGCATCTCCGTCGCGGGCTCGTCGGCAGGCGCTGCGGTGCGGGCCTCGTCGGTGACGAGCGAGGCCAGCGAGCCGCGACCGGCCGGCTGGGGGGCGTCGGGCACCGGTCGGCTGTTCGCCGAGAGCCAGCCGGGGTCGGTCTCGGCGTCGGCGAACCGGTCCGCGGCGACCCGGTCGGCTGTCGTCGGCTCGACGGCGGCGCGCGGCGCGGGGGCCGACCGGCGGTCGCCGACCGGGGAGCGGCCGGGTCGCTGGTCGGTGGCGGCCTTCGGCACGGCCGGCGCGACGGCCAGCATCTCCGTGGTGCGCGGCGCCGTCTCGGCGGCGGCACTCGCGGCGGTCATGTCGTCCCAGGACCACGACTTGGGCCCGGAGGCCCCGGCCGCGCGGCGCGGGCCGTCGGTGGGGTCGATGCCGAAGGCGCTGAGGTCCAGGCCGGCGGCGGCCAGGCCGACGTCGGCGATGCCCCCGGCGGCAAGCCCGGTGATCTCGACGTCGGCGATGTCGACGGGGCCGCGGGGCGGGAGCACCTGGACGCCGGTGGCGTCGGTGTCCGGGGCGGAGCGACGTCCGCGGCGGGGACGCATCGTGTCGTCGTCGGCCAGCTGCAGCGTGCTCGCGCCGGCGCTCGTCCAGGAGGCGAGGAGCTCCGACGCAGGACGGCCGGAGCCGCCCTCGGGCTGGGAGTGGCGGCCGCGCGGACGCGGCTGGGTCGGGTCCGTCACGAGTGGCGCCCCCTGGTCTCGGGGCCAGTGCGAGGTCGCCCGTCGAGATGGCTCTGCAGGATGACCACGGCGGCCGCCTGGTCGATCACCGGGCGCTGCCGGCGTGCGGAGATGCCTCCGGCGCGCAGATGACTCGCAGCGGTCACGGTGGAGAGCCTTTCGTCGACGAGGTGCACCGGGACGCCCCCGATGCGACTGGCCAGGGATGCAGCGTAGGCACGGGCATCTTGTGCCGAGGCGCCCGACGCTCCGGACAGGTGCTTCGGCAGACCCACAACCACCTCGACCACCTCGTGTGTCACAACCAGCCCAGCGAGATGGTCCAGGTCGCTCTGGTCCTTGGCTCGCCGGAGGGTCTCCAGCGGGCTGGCGAGGGTGCCGGTCGCGTCCGAGAGGGCCACTCCGACGCGCACGGTGCCCACGTCGACGCCCAGTCTCCTCCCCGGCGCCCGGACCGGCCCGTCGTCGTCAGCGGCCATGCCGGCCACCGCCGTCGGGGGCGGGCTCGTCCCGGACGGGACGGGGGCGGCCGGCGCCGGGCACCCGCGGCGGGTAGCCGCCGAGGTCGAGCTGCCCGGTCTCGGGGTCCTGCGCCGGTGCGTCCTGCCGGTCCAGCGGAGGCAGCGGGAACGGCACCCGCTCGGTGGCGTGCCGCCCGGCGGGCGCTCCCTCCTCAGAGGTGGCGTCCCACGGCACCGGACGTGGTGGCACGGGTGGCCGCAGCAGCTGCGGGACCGGCTCCACCGCCGGGTCCCCGTCCGGACCGTCGGGCGCGTACCTCACGAAGTGGCCGCTCCGATCGTCTGTTCGACGGCCGCCAGGGCCGCCGGGATGCCCGCCGGGTCGGTCCCGCCCCCCTGGGCGACGTCGGGCTTGCCGCCCCCGCGCCCACCGACCGGTCCGGCCGCGGCCTTGAGCAGGTCGTTGGCCGACAGCCCGCGCTGCTGCGCCGCGGGGTTGACGGTGGCGATGAGCGACACCTTGCCGTCGGCCGCCGACGCCAGGACCACCGCGGCGGGCTTGTTCCCCAGCCGCCCGCGCACGTCCAGCGCCAGGCCGCGCAGGTCACCGCCGGACAGGCCGGCCGGCGCCCCGGTGACCACGGCGACGCCCCCCAGGTCCGTGGCGGAGGCGGCCAGGTCACCGGCGGCGGCCAGCGTCTGCTGCCCGCGCAGCGCGGCCAGCTCGCGGTCGGCGTCCCGGAGCCGGTCGAGCATGCCGTTCACCCGGTCGACGATGCCGTCCTGCGGGGTCTTCAGCAGGTCGGCGAGCTGGCGGACCAGGTCGCGCTCCCGGGCCAGGTACCGGAAGCCCTCCAGCCCGACCGACGCCTCGACCCGGCGCGAGCCCGACCCCACCGAGCTCTCGCCGGTCAGCGCCAGGGTGCCGATCTGCGCGCTGCCCCGCACGTGGGTGCCACCGCACAGCTCCCGGGACCACTCGCCGCCGATCTCGACGACCCGGACCTGCTCGCCGTAGGTCTCGCCGAACAGCGCGATCGCGCCGAAGTCGCGGGCCTCGGGCAGCGTCATGTACAGCGCCCGGACACCGTGGTCGGCGCGGACGGCGGCGTTGGCGACGTCCTCGACGTCGATGCGCTGCTGCGCCGACAGCGCGCCCTGCCAGGCGAAGTCCAGGCGGAGGTAGCCGGGCCGGTTGTAGGAGCCCGACTGCAGCGCCTGCGGGCCGAGCACCTGGCGCAGCGCCGCGTGCAGCACGTGCGTGCCCGAGTGCGCCTGGCAGGCCGACAGCCGCCACTCGCGGTCGACCTGCGCGGTCAGCTCGGTGCCGGCGCGCAGCTCGCCCTCGAGCACCCGCACCTGGTGGGCGACCAGGCCCTTGACCGGACGCTGGACGTCGAGGACCTCGGCCCGGCCGCCGTCCCAGGTCAGCTCGCCGGCGTCGGCGACCTGCCCGCCGGACTCGGCGTAGAACGGCGTCCGGTCCAGCACCACGCGGGTGACCGAGCCGGGTCCGACGACCGGGTCACCGTCGTCGGAGGTGGCGTCGTCGCCCTCGTCGACGACGCCGAGCACCCGCGAGTCGGTGTGCAGTGTGTCGTAGGCACGCCAGTCGGTGGGCCCGAACTCCGCCAGGAGCCGGCGGTAGGCCAGCACGTCGACCGACCCGGTGCGCTTGGCCCGGGCGTCGGCGCGGGCGCGTTCGCGCTGCTCCTTCATCAGGGCCCGGAAACCCTCCTCGTCCACGGTGACGCCCTGCTCGGCGGCCATCTCGAGGGTGACGTCGATCGGGAAGCCGTAGGTGTCGTGCAGGCTGAACGCCTGGGTGCCCGACAGCGCCGGGGTGCCTGCGGCCCGGGCCTGGCTCACCGCGGTGTCGAACAGCGCCGTCCCGGCGACGAGGGTGCGGCGGAACGCCTCCTCCTCGGCGTAGGCGATGCCGGAGATCCGGGCGAAGTCCGACGCCACCTCGGGGTAGCTGGCGCTCATCGCGTCGCGGGAGACCGGCAGCAGCTCGGGAAGGGTCGCCGCGTCGACGCCGAGCAGCTTCATCGACCGGACCGCGCGGCGCAGCAGCCGGCGCAGGATGTAGCCACGGCCCTCGTTGCCGGGGGTGACCCCGTCTGCGATGAGCATCAGCCCGCTGCGCACGTGGTCGGCCACCACCCGCAGCCGGACGTCGGCGTCGTGGTCGGCGCCGTACGTGACGCCGCTCAGCTCGGCCGCCCGGCGCAGCACCGGGGCGACCTCGTCGATCTCGTACATGTTGTCGACGCCCTGCAGCAGGAAGGCCACCCGCTCCAGGCCCATGCCGGTGTCGATGTTCTTCTTCGGCAGCTCGCCCAGGATCGGGAACTCCTTGCCCTCCCCCGGGCCGCGCTCGTACTGCATGAAGACCAGGTTCCAGATCTCCAGGTACCGGTCGCCGGTCGGATCGGCCTCCGGCCCCCCGCCGGGGCCGTACTCCGGCCCGCGGTCGTAGTGGATCTCCGAACAGGGGCCCGCCGGCCCGGCGGCGCCGGTCGACCAGTAGTTGTCGTCCTTGCCGCGGCGCTGGATCCGCTCGGCCGGGACGTGGGCCCGCCACGCATCGAACGCCTCGTCGTCGTCCAGGTAGACCGTCGGCCAGATCCGCTCGGGGTCCAGACCCAGGCCGCCGTCCTCGACGCGGCCGGTGACCAGCTCCCAGGCGAAGCCGATCGCCTCGGCCTTGAAGTAGTCGCCGAAGGAGAAGTTGCCGTTCATCTGGAAGAACGTGCCGTGCCGGGTGGTCTTGCCCACCTCCTCGATGTCGAGGGTGCGCACGCACTTCTGCACGCTGGTGGCCCGCGGGTACGGCGCGGGCTCCCGGCCGGTCAGGTACGGGATGAACGGCACCATGCCGGCGACGGTGAACAGCAGCGAGGGGTCGGGCGACACCAGCGAGGCGCTGGGCACCACGGTGTGTCCACGCTTCTCGAAGTGCTCGAGGAAGCGGCGGCGGATCTCGGCGGTCTGCATGCGGGGGGTCTCGGTCCTTCAGCGAGCGGGGTGGCCGGCGGGGCGCCCGCGGTGGCGC
>NZ_SJEX01000134.1 GCF_005930495.1 Modestobacter excelsi
AGCGGGGGGCGGGGGCGTGCGGGTCGCGGCAGGACTCGGGTCCGGTCGAGCCGGTCCGGTCGGCCGGCTCACCGTCCGGGATGGCCGCCACGGTCTCCATCGTGCACGGCGCCGCCCGGGCGGGCGTCGGGGACGATCGCGATCGACTCGGTGACCAACCGGCGGGCCAGGGTGAGCTGGTCGGCGGCGTCGAGTCCGGGCAGGTCCCCGACCTTCAGCTCGCCGGCAGCGAGGAGGACGGCCAGGGCCGGGTGCGTGCCGGCCGGGAGGTCGTGCGTGCGGCGGCCGGCGACCAGGGCCACCCGGTCCCCGACCGGCTCCCGCAGCTGCGCCCGCAGCAGGGGGCGCAGCTGCAGCACCGTGTCGGCGTCCAGGGCGGTGAGGGCGCTGGACTGGGCCAGCGGTGACACCGGGGCCGGGCGCACCTGCGACCAGGTCCGGGCCCGCAGCGAGTCGGCGACGGCGGCCGGGTCGACCCGGTCCAGCCAGCGGTGCAGACCGGCGAGCACCGCGGCGACGTCCTCGCTCGTGGCCCCGGGGTCGGCGAGGTCCACCCCGAGCGGCAGCGAGCCGCGCAGCGCGGGGTCGTCGGCGGCCAGCGTGCGGACCAGGTCCAGCGCGGACTCGACCGCACCCCACCGGGTCACCGAGTGGACCCCGATGGTGAGGTGGGCGCTGATCTCGCCGAGCGCGACCGCGGAGTGGATGTAGCCGCGCGGCAGGTAGAGGGCGTCGCCGGGGCGCAGCACGGTGTCGATCACCGGCGGGCGCTCGGCGGCGGCGGCCACCTCCGCCGCCCGGTCGGACCACGGGTGGGTGCGCAGCGGGTCGGCGAGCACCGGCTCGTGGATCGTCCAGTGCTTCTCCCCGGCCACCTGCAGCACGAAGACGTCGTGCACGTCGTAGTGCGGGGAGAACCCGCGCGAGGACGGCGGCGTGACGTAGGCGTTGACCTGGGTGGGGTGCCCGAGGTCGGCGGCGAGCTGGCCGGCGAACTCGATCAGCGGCGGCCACAGCCGGTGCAGCCCCTGCAGCACCACGGTGCTGCCCTCGGCGAAGAGCCGCAGCACCGAGTCCGACGAGACCTGGTCGGCGACCTCGGCGCCCGCCCCCTGGGGGCTGGTGAACCGCTTCGTGTCGACGACGGCGCCGTCCTTGGCGATCCGCAGGAACGGTGTGCGCAGCCCGCGGGTGCTCAGCAGCTCGTCGACCGCGTCGAGGGTCAGCAGGTCGGTGAAGGTGCCGCCGAGCTGCTCGGCGGTGGAGAGCAGCGGGCGGCGGGCCCAGTGCTCCGCTGCGAAGACCTCGGGGTCGACGCGGGTGCAGCGACGCAACGCGGGGCGGGCGCCGCCCTCCGGGGTGGAGGACGACGCCCGGTCCTGCCGTTCCGGGTCAGGCACGCTCAGGCCGAGCCGTCCGCGCCGCCGTCGTGCACACCGGCTGCGCCGCCGTCGGCCGCGCCCGAGTCGGCCGGGCCCTCGGCCCCGCTGTCCGCGCCGCCGTCCGCGCCGCCATCGGCACCGCCATCGGCACCGCCATCGGCACCGCCATCGGCACCGCCATCGGCACCGCCATCGGCACCGCCATCGGCACCGCCATCGGCACCGCCATCGGCACCGCCATCGGCACCGCCATCGGCACCGCCGTCCGCGCCGCCGTCGTGGTGACCCGGGGTGCCCTCGGCACCGCCGTCGGCCGGGCCCTCCGTGCTGGTCATGTCGTCGTCGTCGAGCGCCATGGCTCCTCCGATGGTCGTCGTCGTGGCCGCCGGACGGAGACCACCTGGGGCAGTTCTACCGCGACGATCGTCGCCGCACACCTGCTGTGGGTGCCCCACTCGGTTGTGCCCCACCCGGGGCTCGACGGGTCGGCCGGTGCGGACCGTGCGGCCCGGCACACCGCGCGGTCACGACCCGACCCGGGTCAGGTCCGGCGCGCCTGCCGGCGTGGAGGGCGGTCGCATGATCGGCTAGCCTCTCGAACACGTGTTCGACACAAGCAGTGGGGGTGTCAGGTGTCCGACCGCGCTACCGGTTGCACCGTGCTGCACGTCGACATGGACGCCTTCTTCGCCAGCGTGGAGGTCCGCCGGCACCCCGAGCTGGCCGGCACCCCGGTGATCGTCGGCGGGGCGGGCAACCGCGGGGTCGTCACCTCGGCCACCTACGAGGCCCGCCGGTACGGGGTGCACAGCGCCATGCCGACCTCCCGGGCCCTGCGGCTGTGCCCGACGGCCACCGTGCTCCCGGGTGACATGGCCCTCTACGCCGAGGTGTCGCGCTCGGTCATGGCGCTGTTCCGGTCGATCACCCCGCTGGTCGAGCCGCTCAGCCTGGACGAGGCGTTCCTCGACGTCTCCGGCGCGGGACGGCGGCTGGGCGACCCGGTCGCGATCGGCGAGTACATCCGCGGCCGGGTCTTCGACGAGCAGGGCATCACCTGCTCGGTGGGGGTGGCCGGCACCAAGTTCGTCGCCAAGCTGGCCTCCACCCGGTCCAAGCCCGACGGGCTGCTGGTCGTCCGGCCGGCCGAGGTCATGGACTTCCTGCACCCCCTGCCGGTCGGTGCCCTGTGGGGTGTCGGGGCCAAGACCGAGGAGGTGCTGCTGCGGCTGGGGCTGCGCACCGTGGGCGACCTGGCGCACGTCCCGGCGCGGACCCTGCAGCGCGCCGTCGGGCAGGCCGCCGGCGCGCACCTGCACGAGCTGGCGTGGGGGCGCGACCCGCGCCGGGTGGTGCCCGACGAACCCGACCGCTCGACCGGGGCGGAGGAGACCTTCGGCACCGACGTCGACGACCCGGCGGTCATCCACCGGGAGCTGCTGCACCTGGCCGAGCGGACGGCGGGGCGGCTGCGCTCGACCGGCCACCTCACCCGCACGGTCAGCATCAAGGTGCGCTTCGCCGACTTCACCACGATCACCCGCTCGCGCACCCTCGAGGTCCCCACCGACGTCGGGCAGGAGCTCTACGACACCGCCCGGGCGCTGTTCGACGCCCTGGGTCTGGACCGGGCGCGGATCCGGCTGGTCGGCGTCCGGGCCGAGGGGCTGGTGGAGGCCGACGCGACCGCCCGGCAGCTCGAGCTGGGGGCGCGGGAGCACGGCCGGCGCGACGCCGAACTGGCCGCGGACCGGGCGGCCCGCCGGTTCGGCGCCGGCGCGGTCCGGCCGGCCACGCTGATCACCCGGACGCACGTGCCCGGGGCGGGTCCGAGCCGCCGTCGTCCCCCGCCGGGGACGGGTCGCTGAGCCGCCGCACGACCCCGGCGGGCACCGCTGTGGGGCGGACGACAGCCCGGACAGGTGTGTCGGCGACGACTCGCCTTTCGCCGCCCGCAATCGGCTCGTATCCTCGGTGACACCGCGGGCGGACTGCCGCCGGTGGCTTGTTGCACTGCGCACCTGGAGGTCGACGTGCCGCTCTCCGAGCACGAGCAGCGTCTGCTGGAGCAGATCGAGCGTGCCCTCGTCGACGACGACCCGAAGTTCGCTTCGACGGTACGCACCGGCGATCGCCGTCAGAAGGCCCGACGCAAGCTCCAGATCGGCATCGGCCTGGTCCTGGTGGGCCTGGTCGTCCTGGTCGTCGGGGCGCTGGAGTTCTGGCCGCTGGGCGTGCTGGGGTTCCTGGTCATGTTCGCCGGCGCCGTCCTGGGCATCCTCAACTACAAGAACGCGACCGGCGCCGTCCAGCCCGGTGCGGCTCCCGGTCCGGCCGGCCGCCCCGGCCCCGCGCAGGGCAAGGGTCCCAAGGCCCGCCGCCAGCCGTTGAAGAACCGGCTCGAGGAGCGCTTCCGCCGCCGCTACGACCAGTAGCCCGCACACCCACCCGCAGCCGCCGTCCCCCGGGACGGCGGCTGCTGTCGTCTGTGACGTGGTGACGTACTGGAGCGGCCACCCTTCAGGGGCCCGCGCCGAGCCTGCGAGGGGTGGGGGGAAGGGTGGTCCTTCGACTTCTTCAGGCGGCGCGGAGCCGCCGGGGGGTGTGGGCCGACAGCCAGCCGGTCACGTCGGCCAGCGTCGAGGCCGGCCACACAGCCGCCCGCAGCCGCTGGCCCCGGGAGGCCCGCCGCAGCAGCGCCCGCCGGACGGTGCGCAGCGCCGCCGCCGACCCGGCGTCCGGCCCGGCGCTCGTCGGCGGCCCGTAGACCGCCCGCTCCTGGGCCAGGGCGAGGGCCCGCACCGCCGGGACCGCCGCCGGCTCGGTGCCGGACAGCCACTCGGCCAGGTCGCGGGCGACCTGGCGCGTGGTGCCGGTGACCGGCACGTCGACGCCGAGGTCGGCCGTGGTGGCCAGCAGCTCCTCCCACAGCGCGCCGGGGCTCCCGTCGGCCAGCCGCCGGCGCCGGACGCGGCGCCGCAGGACGCTCGGTGTGGCGAGCAGCCCGGGCAGGACCAGGGCCCCGCCGCCCCCGGCGAACCAGGGCGCCGGCGAGCGGCGGTCCTGCAGCGCCTCGACGTCGACGGGCACGTACTGGTCGTCCCGGTCGATGGTGGCGGTGGGGCCGGCGGGCACCGGCACGTCGGCGTTCGGGGCGGTCGGCTCGGCGGTGGTGTCGGCGGGGATCACCGTCCGCGGCGCCCACGGCAGCGCCACCGCCCGGTCGGCGGCGATCGGGGTGGGGTCGAAGGGGATCCAGCCCAGCCCGGCGAACCACGCCTCCACCCAGGCGTGCGCGTCGTCCGTGGTCACCAGCCGGCTGCCGTCGGACTGCACCTGCCCGGGGGTGTAGCCGAGCACGACCCGGGCCGGGACGCCGACGGCCCGCACCAGCACGGCCATCGCCCCGGCGTACTGCTCGCAGTAGCCGCGCTTGAGGCGCAGGAAGTCGGCGAGGTCGTCGCCGGTGGTGCCCGGCGAGGTGGACAGGCTGTAGACGAACCGGTTGGCCGGGTCGGTGAAGTGCGACAGCACGGCGCGCACCCGGTCGTAGGGCGTGCCGGCGTCCGCGGTGAGGTTGGCGGCGAGGTCGGTGACGCTGGTGGCGATCGCCGGCAGCTCGACGTACCGGAGCACGGGGTCGTCGGCGGCCAGCTCGGGCGCGGCCTCCAGGTCCTCCACCGTCGGCTCGGGCTGCTCCGCGGAGAAGTCGTACGTCGCACCACCGGTGGTGACGTCGCGGCCGTAGATCGTCGACCCCGCCTGGTCGAACCGCCAGGACGCGTCGTCGTCACCGGCCACCTCGACCTGCTGCGGGGCGTAGGCCACCGGCAGGAACTGGTCGTCGTGGCCGAGGACGGTGACCCGGGCCCGCACCTCCCGGCTGGCCTCGTCCCGGGGGAGCGGGGCGAGCGTCGGGTCGTCGGCGATCGACTCCTCGCCGTCCAGGTTGGACATGTGCCAGCCGTTGTCGCCGTACTCGTCCAGGGCGACCGCTCGCAGGTAGCCCAGGTCCTCGACGGTGGCGTTCACCCGCAGCAGGTCCATCGGCTCGGGCCGGTTGAGCTGGCCCGCCATCTCGGCGACCGGGTCCAGCGAGGAGCCGAGCCCGTTGCCGGTGCCGGCCCCGCCGAACCCGCTGGCCAGCGAGCCCTCCGCGAGGGTGGGGACGAACACCGGCAGCACCACGCCGGCCACCAGGGCGATCACCCCGGCGCGCAGTGCGGGCAGGGTCGCGGTGCCCAGCGGGGAGCCGCTGCCGCCGCGTGCGCTGTCCACCAGCCGGCCGCGCTGGTCGGCCCACAGCAGCAGGGCGAACCCGCAGGCCGGGCCGGCGAAGGAGAGGAAGGCGACGCTGCCGGTCACCGTGCTGACCGGGACGCAGTAGAGGACGAGCAGACCCAGGCCGCCCAGGGCCGGTTGCCGCGCGGGGACCGCCAGCAGGTCGGCGGCCAGCGCCACCAGCGCGACGAACAGCGTGGTCAGCGCGACCAGGCCGTCGAGCGGCAGCGCCGGGGTCGCCTGCTCGGCGATCTCGTCCACGCCGTCGGCGAGCACCCCGGCCAGGTCGGCGATGCTGCTCGGGGTCGGCAGCAGCCCCAGCAGCAGGTGGTCGGGGGCGAAGACCCGGCCGAGGACGACCAGCACCAGCAGCAGCTGGCCCAGCGGGACGGCGACGCGCCCGAGCGTGCCGAGCAGGCCCGAGCCCGGGCCCTGCTGGTCCAGCAGCCGGCCGAAGCCGGCACGCAGCGCGATGCCGCCGAGGGCGACCGCTGCGACCGCCAGCACCACCGGCGGGACCCAGTTCCGCGCGGCGAACACCGGGTCCAGGGCGAGCGAGCCGAGCAGGACGCCGGTGCCGGCCGCGAGGGCGGTGCCGGCGTGGTCGCGGGGGGCGCGGGGCAGGTCG
>NZ_SJEX01000135.1 GCF_005930495.1 Modestobacter excelsi
CTCCGCGCCCGCCCTCCCCCCGGATGTCACTGCCCGCTGGCAGGCCCGCTTCCGGGCACCGCGGGTCAGCCTGCCGGGCTGGGCGGAGGACGCGCCGCAGCGCAGCCTCTACTCCTCCGACGTCAGCGGCGTGGTCGAGCAGTACGCCTGGGACCGGGACACCGACACCCACCGGCAGGTCACCGACCGGCCCAACGGCACGCTGGCCGCCACGCTGAGCCCCGACGGCGAGACGATCTGGTGGTTCGCCGACACCGACGGCGACGAGTTCGGGATCTGGATGACCCAGCCGTTCGCCGGCGGTCCGGACACCGTCGCACTGCCGGAGGTCGGGCCGGCCTACCCCGCCGGGCTGGAGATCGGTCACCGGGTCGTGCTGGCCGGCCGGTCCACCGACGACGGCAGCGAGCTGTGGATCTCCCGGGCCGGGAGCCCGCCGTCGGTGTTCTACACCCACGCCGAGCCCGCCTCGGTCGACGCGCTCTCCCGGGACGACGCGCTGCTCGTGTACTCGCACTCCGAGCACGGCGACCCGCGCTACCCCGCGCTCCGGGTGCTGCGCACCGACGACCTCGGCCTCGTCGCGGACACGTGGGACGGCGAGGGCCGCGGGCTGCACGCGTTCGACTTCTCCCCCGTCGCCGGGGACCAGCGGCTGCTGGTCGGCCACGAGCGCCGCGGCCGCGAGGAGCTGCTCATCTGGGACGTCGCCGCCGGCACCGAGTCCGAGCTGGTGCTGGACCTGCCCGGCGACGTGAGCGCCGGCTGGTACCCCGACGGCTCCGCGCTGCTGGTCGGCCACGACCACGCCGCCCGCAGCGAGCTGTACCGCTACGACCTGACCACCGGGACGCTGACCCAGCTGGACACCCCGCGCGGCGTCGTCCGCGGCGCGACCGCCCGCCCCGACGGCACCGTGGAGCTGGCCTGGTCGAACGCAGCGACCCCGCCGGTGATCCGCCGGGCCGACGGGCCCGTGGTGCTGGCCGCGCCGGGCGAGGAGCCGCCCGCGGCCTACCCAGTGGAGGACCGCTGGGTCCCCGGCCCGGGTGGGGACGTGCACGCCCTGCTGGTCCGCCCGGCCGGTGACGGGCCGCACGCGACGGCGTTCCTGGTGCACGGCGGGCCGGAGGCGCAGGACGACGACTCCTACCGGGCCCGGCGGGCGGCCTACGTCGACGCCGGCTACGCGGTCGTGCACGTCAACTACCGCGGCTCCACCGGCTACGGCAGCGAGTGGCGGGACGCGCTCACCGGCCGCCCGGGGCTCACCGAGCTCGAGGACGTCGCCGCGGTCCACGACGCGCTGGTCGCCGAGGGCGTCGTCGACCCGGACCGGGCGATCCTGTCCGGCGGCTCGTGGGGCGGCTTCCTCACGCTGCTCGGCCTCGGCACCCAGCCCGGGCGCTGGGCGGCCGGGATCGCCGAGGTGCCGGTGGCGGACTACATCGCCGCGTACGAGGACGAGATGGAGGGCCTGCGGGCCTACGACCGGGCGCTGTTCGGCGGCTCACCGGAGGAGGTGCACGACGTCTACGTGCGCTCCTCGCCGCTGACCTACGTCGACGCGGTGGCGGCCCCGGTGCTCGTCGTCGCCGGCGCCAACGACCCGCGCTGCCCGATCCGGCAGATCGACAACTACCTGACCGCGCTGGACGAGCGGGGCAAGCCGCACGAGGTCTACCGCTTCGACGCCGGCCACGGCTCGCTGGTCATCGAGGAGACCATCCGCCAGGTCGAGGTCGCCCTCTCCTTCGCGCTCCGCCACGTGAAGCCCTGACGGCCCCGGGGCCTCAGCGCTGGGCGGCGATCAGCTCGGCGATCTGGACGGTGTTGAGCGCGGCGCCCTTGCGCAGGTTGTCGTTGGAGACGAACAGCGCGAGACCGCGGTCGCCGTCCTGCCGGATGCGGCCGACGTAGGAGGGGTCCTCGCCGGCCGCCTGCAGCGGGGTCGGGACGTCGACGAGCTGCACGCCCGGCGCCGAGCCGAGCAGCTCGCGGGCGCGGGCCACCGTCAGCGGCTCGGCGAACTCGACGTTCAGCGACAGCGAGTGGCCGGTGAACACCGGGACGCGGACGCAGGTGCCGGAGACCCGCAGGTCGGGGATGCCGAGGATCTTGCGGCTCTCGTTGCGGAGCTTCTGCTCCTCGTCGGTCTCGAAGGACCCGTCGTCGACGACCGAACCGGCCATCGGCAGGACGTTGAAGGCGATCGGCGCGACGTAGACGGCCGGCGCCGGGAACTCCACGGCGGATCCGTCGTAGGCCAGCTCGTCGGCCTTCTCGACGACGGCGAGCGCCTGCCCGTGCAGCTCGCGGACGCCGGCGACTCCGGAGCCGGAGACCGCCTGGTAGGTGCTGGCCACGATCCGGACCAGCCCCGCCTCGTCGTGCAGCGGCTTGAGCACCGGCATCGCGGCCATCGTCGTGCAGTTCGGGTTGGCGATGATCCGGCCCTCTGCGGCCAGCGCGATGTCGCCGGGGTTGACCTCGCTGCACACGAGCGGGATCGCCGGGTCCCGGCGGAACGCAGAACTGTTGTCGATCACCGTCACACCGGCCGCGGCGAACCGCGGCGCCTGTGCCCGCGAGGTCGTCGCGCCGGCGGAGAACAGCGCGACGTCCAGTCCGGTCGGGTCGGCGGTGGCGGCGTCCTCGACGACCACCTCGCCGTCCCCCCAGGGCAGCGTGCTGCCTGCCGACCGGGCGGAGGCGAAGAACCGGATCGAGGCCAGCGGGAAGTCCCGCTCCGCCAGGATCGAGCGCATCGCGACACCGACCTGACCGGTCGCGCCGACGATCCCCAGGTGCAGCGGGCGGCTCATCGTCCGGTTCCTCCGTAGACCACGGCCTCGACCTCGGAGCCCAGGTCGAAGGCGTCGTGCACCGCGCGGACGGCGACGTCCACGTCGGTGTCCCGGCACGTCACGGAGATGCGGATCTCCGAGGTGCTGATGAGCTCCAGGTTGACCCCGGCGTCGGCCAGCGCGCCGAAGAACTTCGCCGACACCCCGGGGTGCGAGCGCATCCCGGCGCCGACCAGCGAGACCTTGCCGATGTGCTGGTCGAAGCGCAGGTCGGTGTAGCCGACGGTGTGCTTGACGGCCTCCAGCGCCGCCAGGGCGGTGGGCCCGTCGCTGACCGGCAGGGTGAAGGAGATGTCGGCGAGCTTGCTGCCCTCGGCCGACACGTTCTGCACGATCATGTCGATGTTGATCTCGGCGTCGGCCAGGACGCGGAAGATCTGCGCGGCCTCGCCGGGCCGGTCCGGGACGCCGTAGACGGTGATCTTGCCCTCGCTGCGGTCGTGCGCGACGCCGGTGATGATGGCCTGTTCCACCGTGAGGTCCTCCATCGAGCCGGTCACGATCGTGCCGGGGAGCTGTGAGTAGGAGCTGCGGACGTGCACCGGGATGCCGTAGCGGCGGGCGTACTCGACGCAGCGGAGCATCAGCACCTTCGCCCCCGAGGCGGCGAGCTCGAGCATCTCCTCGTAGGTGATGGTCTCGAGCCGCTTGGCGTTGGGGACGATCCGCGGGTCGGCGGTGAAGACGCCGTCCACGTCGGTGTAGATCTCGCAGACGTCGGCGTGCAGCGCGGCGGCGACGGCGACGGCGGTGGTGTCCGAGCCGCCGCGGCCCAGCGTCGTCACGTCCTTGGTGTCCTGGCTGACGCCCTGGAACCCGGCGACGATGACGATCGACCCCTCGTCCAGCGCGTCGCGCAGCCGGCCGGGCGTGACGTCGATGATCCGCGCCTTGCCGTGGCTGGAGGTCGTGATGACCCCGGCCTGCGACCCGGTGAACGACCGCGCCTCGTAGCCGTGCGTGGAGATCGCGATCGCCAGCAGCGCCATGGAGATCCGCTCGCCGGCGGTGAGCAGCATGTCCAGCTCGCGCCCGGGCGGGTCGGCGGTGATCTGACTCGCCTGGTCCAGCAGCTCGTCGGTCGTGTCGCCCATCGCGGAGACGACGACGACCACGTCGTCGCCGTTCTTCTTCGCCTCGACGATGCGCTCGGCCACGCGCTTGACGCGCTCGGCGTTCGCGACGGAGGAGCCGCCGTACTTCTGCACCACCAGGGCCACGGGTCCAGGCTACCGACGGTGCCACGCAGCCGGGGGTTGCGGGGCTGGTTCGTCGGGGGATGTGATCAACAGATGGACGACGCCGAGCACTGGCTGCTCACCGCCGACGAGCGCGGGAACCCGGCGGCCGGCCTGCCCGCCTGGACGTCGGGCAACCACGTCGAGGCGCTCGTCGACGGCGCCACCTACTTCGACCGGCTGGTCAGCGCGGTGGAGCAGATGGGCGCCGGCGACCACCTGATGTTCACCGACTGGCGGGGAGACCCCGACGAGCGGATGCGCGAGGACGGCCCCACGATCGGCGAGCTGTTCGGCGCGGCGGCCCGCCGCGGGGTGTGCGTGTTCGGGCTGGTGTGGCGGTCGCACTGGGACGGCCTGAGCTTCTCCAAGGAGGAGAACGCCGCCCTCGACGAGGCGGTGGAGGACGGCGGCGGGGTCGTGGTGCTGGACCAGCGGGTGCGCCGGCTGGGCAGCCACCACCAGAAGATCGTCGTACTGCGACATCCCGACGATCCCGACCGCGACGTGGCGTTCGCCGGCGGGATCGACCTGTGCCACGCCCGCCGCGACACCTCCGAGCACCTCGGCGACCCGCAACCGCAGTCGATGGCCGCGGCCTACGGACCGCGCCCTCCCTGGCACGACGTGCAGTTGCAGCTGCGCGGCCCGGTCGTCGGCGTGCTGGACACGGTCTTCCGCCAGCGCTGGGAGGACCCCCACGGCCCGGACACCGACCACCCGCTGGCCTGGGTGCACGACAAGCTGTCCAGCTCGCGGATGAACGCCGTCCCGCTGCCCGAGCAGCCGCCGCCTCCGCCGGAGTGCGGGCCCCACCTCGTGCAGACGCTGCGCACCTATCCGGCGATCAAGCCGGCGTACCCCTTCGCCCCGCACGGCGAGCGGTCGGTGGCCCGTGGCTACACCAAGGCGATCACCCGGGCCCGCCGGTTGGTCTACCTGGAGGACCAGTACCTGTGGTCGACCGAGGTCGCGCAGCTGTTCGCCGAGGCGTTGCGCGCGAACCCCCGGCTGCACCTGGTCGTCGTGGTGCCCCGGGTGCCCGACCAGGACGGCGCGCTCGCCGAGCGACCGCAGCACGTGGGCCGGCACGAGGCGCTCGAGACCTGCCGGGCGGCCGGACCGGACCGGGTGCACGTCTTCGACCTGGAGAACGTCGAGGGGACGCCGGTCTACGTGCACGCGAAGGTGTGCGTCGTCGACGACGTCTGGGTCAGCGTCGGCAGCGACAACTTCAACCGTCGGTCCTGGACCCACGACAGCGAGCTGTCCAGCGGCGTGCTGGACACCACCCCTGACGAGCGGGAACCACGCGACCCGGCGGGGACGGGGTTCGGCGCACGGGTCCTCGCCCGCGACCTGCGCCTGAGACTGGCCCGCGAGCACCTCGGCCGCGCCGTGGACGGCGGTGCGGACGGGGACCTGCTGGACCCCGAGGAGTTCGTGGCCGCCCTGGAGCGGTCGGCCACCGCCCTCGAGGAGTGGCACGACGGCGGCCGCGCTGGCCCGCGCCCCGCCGGCCAGCTGCGGCCTCACCGGCCCGAGAAGCTGTCCCGGCTGGCCCGGCTGTGGGCCACGCCCGTCTACCGGCTGGTCAACGACCCCGACGGCCGCCCGCTGCGCCTGCGCCGCGCCAAGGAGTTCTGACCCCGCCACCCGGTCCGGTCAGCGCGCCACCGTCCCCAGGGCACCTGCTGGTCCACCGCTCGCCGCGCGGCGCACCACGGCCCTCGGCGGGCCGAGACGCTAAGACGGTGGCCGACCCGACGCTCCCCGGCATGCTCCGCCGCGTCCGTCGGCTCGCGGACATGTCCCAGCGCGAGCAACCCGGACCGGGTGCACGCACCGGACTGCGCCTGCGGCTGCGATGTCGACTGGCGCGCTGCTACCGTTGCCCTGTGCGCGGCAGCCTCCTGCTTATCAGCCGCGGCGAGGGCCTCTCCTAGGTCGGCCCCCTCGCCGCGGTGACCGCGCGTCCCCGGGCGCCAGCTGACCGCATCCCGGAGCTGTCCGCAGCCCGCAAGAGGAGCCCCCATGCC
>NZ_SJEX01000136.1 GCF_005930495.1 Modestobacter excelsi
GGCCTCCGCCGGGCGCGGAGGGGCGGTGGTGGTCACAGCGGTGCTCCTTCGCCCAGGCCGGTCGCGGCCAGCCAGCCCCGCAGCCACTGCATCAGCTCGGTCCAGGCGCCGGTCACCAGCATCAGCCCCACCCCGATCAGGACGACGCCGCCGACCCGGGTGACGGTGCGCGCGTGGGTGCGCAGGAAGGACGTCGCCCCCACCGCCCAGCGGGCGCCCAGCGCGACCAGCACGAACGGGACGCCGAGGCCGAGGCAGTAGGCCACGCCGAGGAACGCGCCCCGGCTGGGGTTGGCCTCGGTGAACGCCAGCGAGTTGACCGCCGACAGCGTCGGGCCCAGGCACGGGGTCCAGCCCAGCCCGAAGACGATGCCGAGCAGCGGGGCGCCGGCCAGGCCGACCGCGGGGCGCGCGCTGAGCCGGGCGGTGCGCTGCAGCAGCGGCAGCCGGCCCAGGAAGCCCAGCCCGACGACGATGGTGACCACGCCCAGCACCCGGGTGATGGCGTCGTTGTGCTGCAGCAGCAGCCGGCCCAGCCCGCCCACGGCGGTGCTGATGGTGACGAAGACCAGCGTGAACCCGAGCACGAACAGCAGCGCACCGGCGACCATCCGGCCGCGGCTGGGGCGCTCGTCGGTGCGCACCGCTGTGGCGACCTGGCCCGCGCCGGCCGGCGCCGGGGACGTCCCGCGGACGCCGGTGCCGACCAGCCCGGTGACGTAGGAGAGGTAGCCGGGGACGAGCGGGAGCACGCAGGGCGAGGCGAAGCTGATCAGGCCGGCCAGCGCGGCGACGGCGGCGGCGACCAGCAGGGGCCCGTCGGTGACGAGGTCGGTCACTCCCTCCGCCATGCTCACGCCTCCCCGGTCAGCTCGGCCAGCACCGTGCGCAGGTCGTCCTGCCGCACCTCACCGGTGTACACCGCGGCCACCCGGCTCTCCCGGTCCAGCACGATGGTGGACGGGATGGCGCTGGCCGGGTAGTCCCGGAACGCCAGGGCGACCTCGCCCTTGGGGTCGAACAGCGACGGGAAGGTGATCCCCTTGCTGTCGACGAACGCCTGGGCGAACTGCTCCTGGTCCTTGACGTTGAGCCCGAGGAACTGCACGCCGGAGTCGGCGACCTCGGTGTAGACCTCCTGGAACTCCGGGGTCTCCACCCGGCACGGCGCGCACCAGGAACCCCAGAAGTTGAGCACCGCGACGTCCCCGGCCAGGTCGGTCGAGGAGAACTCGGCGCCGCCCAGCAGCGTGCCGGTGAACTCGGGCGCGCTGGCGCGCTCGGCCACCGGGATCACCTCGCCGGCCGTCGTGCCGGCGACGAAGCGGAACTCCCCGCCGTTGTTCACGTCGACCGCAGTGCCCTCGCCGCTGGTGCAGCCGCTCAGCGCCACCGCGGCGAGCAGGAGGACCAGGCTCCTACGCACCGGGCACCGCATCCGGGTCGGTGGCACCGGCCGGCTCGGCGTACTCCAGCCGCAGCAGCCGGTCGTCGTCGTAGACCAGCGAGGTGACGCTGGCCAGCCCGCACTCGCGCTTGCGCGGGTCGTGCAGGTAGCTGCGCCCCTCCAGGTGCAGCCGCACCGTCCAGATGGGCAGCTGGTGGCTGACGCAGACGGCCTCGTGCCCACGGGCGGCGTCCCGGGCGGTGGCGACCGCGCCGAGCATCCGGGCCGCGATCTCACGGTAGGGCTCGCCCCAGGACGGCTTCCACGGGTTCCGCAGCCGCCACCAGTTCTCCGGGTGCTTCATCGACCCGTCGCCGACGCCGAAGGTCTTGCCCTCGAAGTCGTTGCCGGCCTCGATCAGCCGCTCGTCGGTGGCGATCTCCAGGCCGAGGGCCTCGGCGATCGGACGGGCCGTCTGCTGGGCCCGCTCCAGCGGGCTGGCCACCAGGTACGTGACGTCGCGCTCGGCGAACCAGGCCGCGGCGGTGCGGGCCATGCCCTCACCGGCGTCGGACAGCCGGAACCCGGGCAGCCGCCCGTAGAGGACGCCGGCGGGGTTGAACACCTCGCCGTGCCGCATCAGGTGGACGGTCGTCAGCGTCACGGCTGCAGCTCCTGGGCGTCGTAGGACTGCGGCGACGGCGCGCGTCCACCGAGCGCGGCCGCGGCGGCCTCGGCGGCGGCCGGCAGCGCGGCGAGCACGTGGTCGACGGCGCCGTCGTCCAGCGCGGCGCTGACGAACCATGCCTCGAACGCCGACGGCGGCAGGTAGACCCCCCGGGCGAGCATCGCGTGGAAGAAGGCGGTGTGCGCGGCCACGTCCTGGGTGCGGGCGTCGTCGAAGTCGCGCACCTGGCGCTCGTCGGGCACGAAGAAGACGGAGAACATCGAGCCGGCCTGCTGCACCCGGTGCGGGACGCCGGCCCCGAACAGCGCCGCACTGGCCGCCCCGCGCAGGGTGACCGCGACCTCGTCGCAGCGGGCGTAGACCTCGTCGGTGCACAGCCGCAGCGTGGTGAGCCCGGCGGCGACGGCGACCGGGTTCCCGGCCAGCGTGCCGGCCTGGTACACCGGGCCGGAGGGCGCCAGCTGGTCCATGACGTCGGCCCGGCCGCCGAACGCCGCCGCCGGCATGCCGCCGCCCATCACCTTGCCGAAGGTGAACAGGTCGGCGTCGACGGGGTCGAGCCCGTACCAACCGGACCGGGAGACCCGGAAGCCGGTCATCACCTCGTCGACGACCAGCAGCGCGCCGTGCGCCGCGGTGATCCGGCGCAGGTGGCCGTTGAAGCCGTCCAGCGGGGGGACGACGCCCATGTTGCCCGGCGACGCCTCGGTGATCAGGCAGGCGATCTGGTCACCGCGCTCGGCGAACACCTGCTCGACCGCGGCGACGTCGTTGTAGGGGACGACGATCGTGTCGGCCGCCGCGCCGGTGGTGACGCCCGGGGTGTCCGGCAGGCCGAGGGTCGCGACGCCGGACCCGGCCGACGCCAGCAGCGCGTCGACGTGCCCGTGGTAGCAGCCGGCGAACTTCACCACCAGCGGCCGGCCGGTGTACCCGCGGGCGAGCCGGATGGCGGAGAGCACCGCCTCGGTGCCGGAGTTGACCAGCCGGACCCGCTCGACCGGGGCCACCCGGCCGGCGATCTCCTCGGCCAGGTCGACCTCCCCGGAGGTCGGGGTGCCGAAGCTGGAGCCGCGGCGGGCGGCGGCGGTGACGGCGTCGACCACCTCGGGGTGCGCGTGGCCCAGGATCATCGGCCCCCAGGAGGCGACGAGGTCGACGTAGCGGCGGCCGTCGACGTCGGTCAGCCAGGCACCCGACCCGGACGCCATGAAGCGCGGGGTGCCTCCGACGGCGCGGAAGGCGCGCACGGGGGAGTTGACCCCGCCCGGCGTCACCCGCCCCGCCCGGTCGAACAACTGCGCCGACACGGGCGCCTCGTACGGGTACGGCTCGCTCACGATCCCACTCTCCCAGGCCCGTCTGTGTGCCCCGGTCGGGCGGGGTGCACGGTCACCGCAGCCAGCGGGCGGCCTCGACCGCCCAGTAGGTCAGCACCGAGCCGGCGCCGGCCCGGCGGATGGCGGTGAGGGTCTCCAGGACGGCCCGCCGCCGGTCGATCCAGCCCTGCGCGGCGGCCGCCTCGACCATCGCGTACTCACCGCTGACCTGGTAAGCGCTGACCGGGACGTCGACGGCGTCGGCCACCCGGCTGACGATGTCCAGGTAGGGCAGCGCGGGCTTGACCATGACGGCGTCCGCGCCCTCGGCGAGGTCCTGCGCCACCTCGCGCAGCGCCTCGTCGGCGTTGGGCGGGTCCATCTGGTACGTCGACCGGTCGCCGAACTGCGGCGCCCCCTCGGCGGCCTCCCGGAACGGGCCGTAGAAACCGGAGGCGTACTTGGCGGCGTAGGCCAGGACCGGCGTCTCGGTGAACGCCGCGCTGTCCAGGCCCGCCCGGATGGCCGCGACCTGACCGTCCATCATCCCGCTGGGGGCGATGACGTGGGCGCCGGCCCGGGCCTGCGCGATGGCGACCGCGGCGTAGCGGTCCAGCGTCGGGTCGTTGTCCACGACACCTGCGGGGGTGACGATCCCGCAGTGCCCGTGGTCGGTGTACTCGCACAGGCACAGGTCGGCCATCAGCACCAGCTCGTCGCCGAGGTCGCCCCGCAGCTGCTGGAGGGCGACGTTGACGATCCCGTCGGTGGCGTCGGCCTGCGAGCCGACCGCGTCCTTCTCCGCCGGGATGCCGAAGAGCATCAGCCCGCTGATGCCGGCCTCGGCCGCCTCGTGGGCGGCCTTGCGCAGCGAGTCCAGCGAGTGCTGGACGACGCCGGGCATCGAGCTGATCGGCTGCGGGTCGGTCAGCCCCTCCTTGACGAAGACGGGCAGCACGAAGTCGGCCGGGGCGAGCCGGGTCTGCGCCGTCCAGCGCCGCATGGCCGGGGTCGAGCGGAGCCGGCGGCCCCGCGCGAACCCGCTGGTCACTTCTGCCCCTCCGCCTCGGCCCGGCGGGCCTGGGCGAACTCCGCCAGCGCGTCGACGAGCGGGCCGACGGCGGCGACCTCGGGCTGGACGTCGACCCGCAGGCCGAACTCGGTGGCGCTGGCCGCGGTGGCCGGACCGATCACCGAGACGACGGTGCGGGCGTGCGGCTTGCCGGCGATGCCCACGAGGTTGCGCACGGTCGAGGACGAGGTGAAGCAGACGGCGTCGAAGCCACCGCCCTTGATCGCCTCGCGGACCGCGGCGGCCGGCGGCGCGGCGCGCACGGTGCGGTAGGCGGTCACGTCGTCGATCTCCCAGCCGCGCTCCTTGAGGCCGGCGGCGAGGGTCTCGGTCGCGATGTCGGCGCGGGGCAGCAGCACCCGGTCGATCGGGTCGAAGACGTCGTCGTAGGGCGGGAAGTCGGCGAGCAGGCCCTCGCTGGACTGGTCACCGCTGGGCACGAGCTCGGGCACGATGCCGAACTCGCGCACCGCGTCGGCGGTCTGCTGCCCGACGCAGGCGACCTTGACGCCGGCGAACGCGCGCGCGTCCAGGCCGAGCTCGGTGAACTTCTCCCGGACCGCGCGGACCGCGTTGGTGGAGGTGAACACGATCCAGCCGTAGCGGCCGGTGACCAGGCCCTTGACCGCGCGGTCCATCTGGGCCGGGCTCCGCGGCGGCTCGACGGCGATGGTCGGCACCTCCACCGGGACGGCGCCGTAGGCGCGCAGCCGGTCGCTCATGTCGCCGGCCTGCTCCTTGGTGCGGGGCACCAGGACCCGCCAGCCGAACAGCGGGCGGCTCTCCCACCAGGACAGCTTGGCGCGCTTGTCGACGGCCGCGCCGACGGTGACGACGACCGGCCCGGTGAGGGTGTCCAGCCCTGCGGACTTCTCGGCGACCGCGGCGAGCTTGCTGGCCACGCTCTTCTGGGCGGTGCCGGTGCCCTCGGTGGTGACGACGACCGGGGTGCTGCCCGACAGGCCGCCGTCGACCAGCGCGGCGGCGGTCGTGGGCAGCTGCTCGGCGGTGGCCTGCAGCACCAGCGGGCTGCCGGTGCCGGTGGCTGCGGCGGCCAGCGCGGCCAGGTCGGCGGCGGCGTCGACCGCGCGCAGGTCGGCCTGCACGGAGCTCGCGCCCAGCGGCACACCGGCGTACGCGGGCACCGCGGTGCCGACGGCGACACCGGGGACGACGTCGAAGGCGACGCTGGTGCGGGTGACCGCCAGCGCCTCCTTGACCACGGCGTCGCTGGTGAAGGGGTCACCGGCGACCAGCCGGACCACGACGCTGCCGTTCTTGGCGAGGGCGACGGCGCCCTTGGCGACCTCGGCGGGCTCACCGCTGACCGTGGTCAGCTCGAGGTCCGGGTGCGCCGTGCGCACCGCCTCGAGGACGGCGGCGGAGACGTCCGGGTCGGCCAGCACGGTGTCGGCGCCGGCGATCGCGGCTCCGGCTCGGACGGTGAGGAGCTCCGGGTCGCCGGGACCGGCGCCGACGAAGACCACCGTGCCCTTGCCGTTGCCGTTCTGCTTGCGTGAGCGCGTCATCGCGTGCTCCTGTTCCTGCCTCTTATACACATCTAAAAAAAAAAAAACAGCATCGCCGCGCACGTCATGCGCGCGATCAGGGCGAAG
>NZ_SJEX01000137.1 GCF_005930495.1 Modestobacter excelsi
GCCAGGTCCGGGGCTGGGCCGGCACCTCCGGCCAGGCCACGGCGACCAGCGGGTCCTGCACGGTCGACGCCGCGGCCCGGGCCGTGGCCGGACCGGCAGGCGCGGTCGGCAGCAGCGCGAGCAGGGCGGCGACCGGACCCGCCGTCAGGCCGACGACCAGTCCGCGTCGGCGGCGACACCCCCGGCCCGCGCTCACGCCCGCACTGCGCTCTGCACTGCACACTCGGGCACCGGCGCTCCCCGTGGCCACGACGCTGGTGGACGACGGGGGGGGACGCCGACTGCTCGCCTCGCACCGCGGACCCGGCCGACCGTAGGCCCGGCTCCCGGTCGTGCGCCATGGGATGCCGCGCGTCCTCCACACCTGCCCGCCGCGGGACAGCGGCCTACCGTGGCGGCATGGCCACCGAGCAGCCCGACGTCGACGGGGCCGGCGCTCCGGTCGGCCGGCGGGTGGTGCTCGGCCTGCTGGGGCTGGGGGCGCTCGGCATCGTGGGCGGCGCGCGGCTGCAGGACGCGCTGGGCACGGCCCTGGCGCCCATCGAGACCCGCGACCCCACCGGCCTGGTCGGCCTGCTCCCCCTCGGCAACACCTTCCGCTACTACTCGGTGACCGGCGGGGTCGACGAGCAGGACGCCGGGGACTACCGGCTCGCGGTGTCCGGCCTGGTCGGGCAGCCGGGCCGGCACACCCTGGCCGACCTGCGGGCGATGCCGCAGACCGAGCTGGCCCGCGACTTCCAGTGCGTGACCGGCTGGCGGGTGCCGGACGTGCCGTGGGCCGGGGTGCAGCTCGGGCACCTGCTGGACCTGGCCGCCCCGGCCCCGGCGGCGACGGCGGTGCGGCTGACGTCCTTCGACGGCGCGTACACCGAGAGCCTCACCCTCGCGCAGGCCCGCCGTCCCGACGTCCTGGTCGCGCTGAGGATGCTGGACGCCCCGGTGACCCACGACCACGGTGGCCCGGTGCGGCTCTACGTGGCGCCGATGTACGGCTACAAGAGCCTCAAGTGGCTGTCCGGCATCGAGCTCACCGACGAGGTGGTCCCGGGCTACTGGGAGGAGCGCGGGTATGCGGTCGACGGCTGGGTCGGCTCCTCCAACGGGCGCGACGATGACCCGACCGGCTGACGCACCGACCGAGCCCGAACTGCAGCGTTTCGGCCGGCCGGCGCGGTGGGTGCACGGGCTCGTCGGCGTGCTGATGCTGATCTGCCTCCTCACCGCGGCGGTGCTCTACAACAGCTCGCTGCAGGTCCTGATCGGGCACCGCCGGGTGGTCGAACTGGTGCACGTCTGGTGCGGGTTCGCGCTCCCGGTGCCACTGGTCCTCGGTCTGGCCTCGGCCGGCTACCGGGCGGAGCTGCGCCGGCTCGACCGGTTCAGCCCCGCGGACTGGCGGTGGCTCCGCTCGCGCAGCCGGCGGGATGGGCAGATCCCGGTCGGGAAGTACAACGCCGGGCAGAAGCTCAACGGGTCGCTGAGCGCCGGGGCGATCGGCGTCCTGCTGATGACCGGCGTCGTCATGCTCGCCACCGACCTGGCCCCGCTGGGCTGGCGCACCGGCGCGACGCTGGTGCACGACTGGGCGGCCCTCGCCGTCGGTCTGCTGGTGCTCGGACACCTTTCCTTCGCGCTGCGCGACCCGGTCGCGCTGCGCAGCCTGCGCACCGGCACGGTGCCGCGGCGCTGGGCCGAGGCCGAGCACTCGGCGTGGGCAGCGGAGGTCGGACGGGCCCGCGACGGCCGGGACGCCTAGCGTCGCGCCCATGAGCTGGCCGGTGGACCGCGGGACGTTCGAGCTGGGTGATCTGGCGGTGGAGCGCGGAGGCACGATCGCCGACGCCCGGCTCTCCTGGCAGACGCACGGCAGCCTCAACGAGGCCCGGGACAACCTCGTCGTCTACCCGTGCAGCTACGGCGCGACCGCCGACGACCTGGCCTGGCTGATCGGCCCCGACGGCGTGCTGGACCCCGGCCGGTGGTTCGTCGTCGTCCCGGACATGTTCTCCAACGGCCGGTCCAGCAGCGCGTCGGGGCAGCCGGACTACCCCGCGGTGGTCACCGCCGCGGACAACGTGCGGGCCCAGCACCGGCTGGTCACCGAGCACTTCGGCGCGACGACCGTGGCCGCGGTCTACGGCTTCTCGATGGGCGGCATCCAGGCCTACCACTGGGCGGCGCTCTACCCCGACCAGGTGCAGCGGGCGATCGTCGTCTGCGGGAGCGCGCGGACCGCCGACCACAACAAGGTCTTCCTCTCCGGTCTGCTGCGGATCCTGGAGGCCGCTCCCGAGCACGAGGGCGGTGGCCGGTTCTCCGCCGAGCCGACCGCCGCGTTGCGCGCGTTCGCGCACGTCTACGCCGGTTGGGGGCTCAGCCAGGACTTCTACCGGGCCGGGCTCTACCGGACGGTGCTCGGAGCGCCGGACCTGGACACCTACCTGGCCCGCGACTGGGAGCCCGGCTTCACCCTCCGAGCAGCCGACCTGTACGCCCAGGCGCAGACCTGGGTGCACGCCGACATCAGCGCGGGCGAGCACGACGGCGACCTGACCCGGGCGCTGCAGCGCATCCGGGCCCGGGTGCTGCTGCTGCCCGGGGAGACCGACCTGTACTTCCGGGTCGCGGACAACGCCGCGGAGCTCCCGCACCTGGCCGACGCCGAACTGCGGCCGATCCCCAGCATCTGGGGGCACCGGGCCGGCGCACCGCGCCTCGACGCCAACGCCGACGACTTCAGCTTCCTGCGGGCCGCCGTCCGGGAGTGGCTGGGCGCCTGAGACGGCGATGCCCTCCCGCGGTCCAGGCGACACCCTGCGTCAGGACGACGACGCGCTGGCCTTCGTCAAGGCGTTCATGGACGCCGGCAAGCCGGCCGCCGCGATCTGCCACGCCCCGTGGACCCTGCTGGGGGCGGGCACGCTGTCCGGCCGCACGCTGACCTCCTGCCCCAGCATCCGGGGCGACCTGCGCCGCGGCGGTGCCACGGTGGTCGACCAGGAGGCCTGCGTCGACGGGAACCTGGTCACCAGCCGCGACCCCGACACATCCCCGCGTTCAACGAGGCCGCCGTCCGGCTCCTCGCCGGCGGCTGACCCGCCGGGTCAGCGGTCGCGCTGGAACCCGAAGAAGCCGCGCTTGCGGATCAGACCGCTCACCGCCGGCGGGACCATGGCCTCCCAGGACTCGTCGTCTGTGGGGATCCGCTTGAGCACGTCCCGGCTGAGGATCGGCAGGTACTCCGGCTTGTAGTTGTCCAGCGCCACGAAGCTGCCACGCCGGGCCAGGTAGTCGTAGAGCGGCTGCAGCTCCTCGGCGACCCGGACGCTGTCGACGGTGACCACCTCGCCGTCCCGGAGCATCGGGTAGACGAACAGTCGCAGGTCGTTCTTCAGCAGCCGGCCGAACCCCTCCAGGATGCCGCCGGGCAGCGCTGAGTACGCAGGTTCGTCGAACAGGTCGATCAAGCTCGGGACGCCCATGACCATGCCGATGTGGCCGTCGGTGCGCCAGCTCAGGTAGGCGGCCAGCCGGTGGTAGGCGGCGAAGTCCGAGATCAGCACGGTCATCCCGCAGGCGGCCAGCAGGTCCGCGCGGGCGAGGAAGTCCCGGCGGTCGACGGCGTCGCCGCCGGCGCGCAGGTTGGCCATGGTCAGCTCGGTCAGCACCAGGACGTCCCGCCCGGCCACCGCCGGGTCCTGGGCGAACTTCTCCTCCGCGGCCTCGAGCATGTCGATGTTGACCACGGTGGGCGGCCGGAAGCTGCCGCGCTCGACCAGGATCGCCCGTTTCCGCAGCACCTCGCTGGGCTGCAGCACCTGCCGGTCGGGACCGAACATGGCGGCGCCGCTGAGCCCGAGCTGGACCAGCTTCAGCGCGATCAGCCGGTTGTCCACCGCGCGGAACTCGATGCCCTGCAGCTCGATCATGTCGATCTCGATGCGCCCGGTGGTGAGCCGGTCGAGCAGGCTCTCCACCAGCTGCTCCGGCTCGTGGTGCTGGAAGAACGCGGCGTGCAGCAGGTTGACCCCCACCACGCCCAGCGCCTCCTGCTGGAGCGCGGCCTCGTCGTCGAGCATCCGGACGTGCACGATCACCTGGCTGGCCTCGTCGCCCGGGTGGGACTGGAACTTCACGCCCATCCAGCCGTGGCACTCGTTCCCGCCCCGGTAGCTGCGGGCCACCACGGTGTCGGCGAAGGCGAAGAACGCCGTCTCGTCCCCGCGCGCCTCGCTGAGCCGGTCGAGGTTCAGCTCGAACTCGTGGTCGAGCATCGCCTGCAGCCGGCCCTTGGAGACGTAGCGGTCGGACTTGCCGTACACCGCGTCGCTGACCGCCATGTCGTAGGCGGACATCGACTTGGCGACCGTGCCGGCCGCACCACCCGCCCGGAAGAACCACCGGGCGACCTCCTGCCCGGCCCCGATCTCCGCGATGGTCCCGTACCAGCGGGGGTCGAGGTTGACCTGCAGGGCCTTCTGCAGGGTGTCCGCCGCGGCGTCCATGGAGGGCTCCCGTCCTGGTGGCGTCCCGAGGTGCGGGGAGCGTAACGGCCGCACGTGACGGTCCGGTGGCGGCGCGGCGACGACCGCGAGCCGGCGGCCCGCGGCACCTCAGGCCGTGCGACGCCGGCCATCCCGGCTCCCCCGCCCCTGGGCCGCGGCAACCGCGCCGGGCGCCACCGGTCGCCGGCCGAGCACGGCCCGAGGGACCAGCCGCTCCCGGTCCGCCCGCTCGATGAGCAGCGCGCGCAGCACCCGCGCACCGTCCCGCCAGGTGTTCAGGTTGCTGGTGCCGTGGATCCGCGGGTGCTCGAAGCTGGGCACCTCGGTGATCCGGGCCCCGGCCAGCGCCATCCGGGTGTTGATGATCGTCTCGATCTCGAAGCCGTCGCCCCACTGCTTCCCCCCGCCGACCTCGAGCCGGGGGTCGAGCGCGAGGTGGTCGAGGCAGTCCCGCCAGAAGGCGTTGTAGCCGTAGCAGAGGTCGGTGTACCTGGTCCCGAACAGCGCGTTGGCCAGCCGGTTCAGCCAGCGGTTGCCCCACCGCCGGAGCGGGGTGATGTCGCCGGACCCACCGCCCTCGGCGAACCGGGTCCCCTTGGCGAAGTCAGCGCCGGCGACGAGCGCGTCGACGAACCGGGTGATCTCCCCGGGGTCGGCGGACCCGTCGGCGTCCAGCATGACGACCACGTCACCGGTGGCGGCGGCGAAGCCGCAGGCCATCGCGTTGCCCTTGCCCATCCGGTTCTGCAGCACGACCTGGACGTCGTCGCGCAGCGAGCGGGCGACCTCGACGGTGTCGTCGACGCTCCGGCCGTCCACGACGATCACCTCGTGCACGTCCAGCGGCAGCCGGGCGAAGACGTGGGGCAGGTTCCTGGCCTCGTTGTAGGTCGGGATGATCACGCTCACCCGCGGCTGCCGGCGGGTGCGGTCCTGCTCGAGGGTCACCGTCGTACCGGTCGCCGGCGGCGACACCGACCGATCGGTCGGCGGGACGGTGGACAACGGGTCGTCCACGGTGCTCGGCACGTCGGCGTACCGGACTGCTTCGGCGTTGGTCAGATCGACTGGGGACCGGGACATGGCTGGCCTTCCTTCGCTCGGAGCGCCGACCGGGCAGGTCGCCGGTCGCGCTGGAGCTGTGGGAGTGGAGGAGACGAGAGGGAGGGTGCGGAGCGAGCCGAGCCGCTGGGACTCGGGCAGGCAGGCGCGGTCAGGCGCTGCCCGGCCCACGCAGCAGCTGCGGCGGGACACGGTGTTCTCGGGGACGACGCATCTCGACCGGGCGGCGCAGGACGCACCGGACCCGGGGACCTCGTCAGTCCGGCGCGACCGCCGGGTCCTCGGCACCGCCGACGACGGAGAGGGTGCGGCCGGTGTCCAGCCGCAGGGAACCGCCGAGCTCGTCGCTGTCGCTCGCGGTCAGCACCACCACGGGCAGGTCGATGCCGGCGCTCTTGTCCGGCCCGCCGTCGGACGCCCGGGCGCTCCCGCAGGAGCTCGTCCCGGTGCTGGGCGTCGGCAGCGCGGGGGGTGGCGGCGGGGG
>NZ_SJEX01000138.1 GCF_005930495.1 Modestobacter excelsi
GGCGGGTGGCGCTGACCACGCTGCTCAACGAGCGGGTCGCCGTCGGCGGCGGCGGCAACGACCTGGGGCTGTCGATCGAGTCCCTCGCCGCGCTGGCCGCTGAACGGGTGCCGCAGCTGAGCGCCGAGCGGCAGGTGCTGGCCCGGCAGGCGCTCGGTCGGGCCGCGGTCGCCGCGCTGGCCAACCGGTACACCGGCTACCGGCGCTACACCGCGATCAGCAAGGGCGGCCTGCCCGGCCCGGAGGCCAGCGCCGGCAAGCTGGCCGGCACCGCGGCCGCCAAGCTCGTCGCCGACGCCGGGGTGCGGCTGCTCGGCGACGACGCCGTCTACAGCCGCGGACCCGACGGTGACGACGGCCGCTGGCAGCGCAACCAGGCGTGGCTGCCCGGCATCGCCATCGCCGGCGGCACCAACGAGGTGCTGCGCAACATCATCGGCGAGCGGGTGCTCGGGCTCCCGCCGGAGCCCCGCGAGGACAAGACCGCGCCGTTCAACGGAGGCCGCAGGTGAACTTCGAGCTGGACGACGACCAGCGCGCCGCCACCGCCGGCGCCCGGGACTTCTTCACCGGCTCCGCGTCGGCGGCCGACGCCCGGCGGGCGCTGGACGGCGGACCGGTGGCCCCGGGCCGCAAGGCGCTGACCGGCATCGGCTTCCTGGGCATCACCGTGCCCGAGTCCGCCGGCGGTGCGGGGAGCAGCGTGCTCGACCTCGCGGTGGTCGCCGAGCAGGCCGGCGCGGTGCTCGCCGGGCCGTCGCTGGTGACCGCCGCCCGCGCCGCCGTGCTGCTCGCCGACCACCCGGACCTGCTCGCGGCGCTGGCGGACGGCTCCACCGGCTTCGCGGTGCTCGACGGGGCGGCACCCTCGATCGACGCTGCCGCGGTCGACACCTTCCTGGCCCTGGAGGACGGTGCGCTGGTGCTCGGGTCCGGCGAGGTCACCGCCGGCACGCCGATGGACGCCACCCGCGGGCTGGCCTCGGTCCGGCTCACCTCGCGCAGGGTGCTGGCCGACGGCGCTCAGGCGCTCTGGGCCCGGGCGCGGGACGTCGCCCTGGTCGTCCTCGCCGCCGAGGACCTCGGCGCAGCCGGTCGGGCGGTGCAGCTGGGCGTGGAGTACGCGAAGGTCCGCACGGCGTTCGGCCGGCAGATCGGCTCCTACCAGGCGGTCAAGCACGCCCTGGTCGACGCCTGGGTCGGGGTCGAGCAGCTGCGCTCGCTGGTCTGGTGGGCGGCGTGGGCCGCCGATTCTGCACCCGACGAGCTTCCGCTGGCCGCCGCGTCGGCGAAGGCGTTCGCCGCCGAGACGCTGGAGCGGGCAGCCGAGACCTGCATCCAGGTGCACGGCGGGATCGGCTTCACCTGGGAGCACGACGCGCACCTGTACTGGCGGCGGGCGAAGGTCGACCGGTTCCTGCTCGGCGACGAGGCCGGGCACCTCGACACCGTGGCGGGGCTCGTGCTCGCCGGGGCGCTGAGCCGGTGAGCTGGACCCAGGTCCGCTACGAGGTCGCCGACGGGATCGCCACGCTGACCCTGGACCGACCCGACCGGCTCAACGCCTTCACCGCGGAGATGGCCGGGGAGCTCGGCGAGGTCTGCGGAGTGGTGGACGCCGACGACGCCGTCCGCGTGCTGGTGGTGACCGGCGCCGGCCGGGCGTTCTGCGCCGGGGCGGACCTGGCCGGCGGGTCGACCTTCGACCCGGACCGGCCGGGCCGGCCGGTGCCGGCCGAGACGATCGGCGGGGTGCCGCGGGACTGGGGCGGCGTCGCCTCGCTGCCCTTCGCCGCGCTGCGCAAGCCGGTGATCGCCGCGGTGAACGGCCCGGCGGTGGGCATCGGCGCGACCCTCACGCTGCCGATGGACATCCGGATCGCCGCGGAGTCGGCCCGCTTCGGGTTCGTGTTCACCCGGCGCGGGATCGTCCAGGAGGCGGCGTCGAGCTGGTTCCTGCCGCGGGTGGTGGGGGTCAGCCAGGCGATGGAGTGGGTCGCCACCGGGCGGGTCTTCGACGCGGCGGAGGCGCTCTGCGGGCGGCTGGTGTCCCGCGTGGTACCGGACGACGAGCTGCTGCCGAGTGCCTACGCGCTGGCGCGGGAGATCGCCGACCACACCTCCGGGCCGGCCGTCGCCGCCGCCCGGCAGCTGATGTGGTCGATGCTCGGCGCCGCGTCGCCGTGGGACGCGCACCGCGCCGAGTCCGCCGTGCTGGCCGCCCTGGGCGCAGGGGAGGACGCCGCCGAGGGGGTCCGGTCGTTCCTGGAGAAGCGACCTCCGCGGTTCCGGGCGCCGGTGACCGAGGTCCCCGGCGTCCCGCGCTGGCCGGGCAGGCCGGACGACGTGCGCTGAGCGCCCACAGCCGACACCCAGCTGTTGCTCAGCCGACTGCGCTGGGTCACCGACCCGCGAGGACGGGTGGTCGGCCACGAGGTGTTCGGCCGCCGGCCGTCGTCGGAGGCCCCTCGGGGGGTTGAGATCGGCTCGGGCCGACGGCGAGGGTCGTCGTCCGGGCCCGTGGGGGAACCGTGCACACCGTCCTCCGGCCGCGCGCGGCCGCCACCGTCCTCGTCCTGCTGCTGTCGTTGCTCGTGCCGGGGTCGCTGGCCGCGACCGCCGCCGCGTCCTCCGGGCAGGACGAGGACCGGCTGCTGGTGATCGGCCACCGGGGGGCCTCCGGCTACCGGCCCGAGCACACCCTGGCCTCCTACGCGCTCGCCGCGCGGATGGGGGCGGACTACATCGAGTGCGACGTGGTGAGCACCGCCGACGGCGAGCTGGTGTGCCGGCACGAGAACGAGATCTCCGGGACGACCGACGTCGCCGACCACCCGGAGTTCGCCGACCGGCGCACGACCAAGACCGTGGACGGCGTCGAGCTGACCGGCTGGTTCACCGAGGACTTCACGCTGGCGGAGCTGGAGACGCTGCGCGCCGTCGAGCGGCTGCCCGAGGTGCGGCAGGAGAACACCCTCTACGACGGGCTCTTCCAGATCCCCACCGTGGACGAGTACCTGGAGCTGCGGGCGCAGCTCAGCGACGAGCTCGGCCGCGAGGTCGGGGCCTACATCGAGACCAAGCACCCCACCTACTTCGCCTCGGTGGGCCTGCCGCTCGAGGGGCCGCTGCTGACCGACCTGGGCGAGGCGGGGCTGACCCACCGCGGTGACCCGGTCTTCCTGCAGTCGTTCGAGACGACGAACCTGCGGGTGCTGGACGCCGCCGGGGTGCAGCTGCCGCTGGTCCAGCTGCTCAGCGCCACCGGCGCGCCGGCCGACCTGGTCGCCGCCGGCGACCCGCGCACCTACGCCGACCTGTCCACCGCAGCCGGGCTGGCCTGGGTGGCCGGCTACGCCGACGGCGTCGGCCCGGACAAGACGCAGGTGATCCCCATCGCCCCCGACGGGACGCTGGGGCAGCCGACGTCCTTCGTCGCGGACGCCCACGCGGTCGGGCTGCTGGTGCACCCCTACACGTTCCGCAACGAGAACACCTTCCTGCCGCCGGCGCTGCAGAAGGGGGACGACCCGGCCGACTACGGCGACGCGATCACCGAGCAGCTGCGGTTCTGGGAGGCCGGCGTCGACGGGCTGTTCACCGACAACCCGGACACCGGGGTGCTCACCCGCGACCTGTTCCTGGGCGAGGACGCGGACGTCGCTGCCTGACCGGCACCGGCCCTCCGCGCCGGGGCGCGCGGAGGGTCAGCCGGGGTCGGTGAGGTGGTGCAGCAGGGTCTCGCCGATGTCGCGCAGCGCGGCGACCTGCGCCGGGCTCAGCTGGTCGAACAGGTGCGTGCGCACGCTCTCGACGTGGACCGGCGCGGCGGCCTCCAGCGCGGCGAAGCCCGCGTCGGTGAGGACGGCGAGCTGTCCGCGGCCGTCCTCGGCGCAGACCTGCCGACGCACCCAGCCGCGCTCCTCCAGCCGGGACACCGCGTGGGAGAGCCGGCTGCGGGAGGACAGGCACCGGTCGGCCAGCTCGCTCATCCGCAGCGACCGGCCCTCGGTCTCCGACAGCTGGACCAGGATCTCGTAGTAGGCGTGCGAGATGCCGGTCTCCCGGGTCAGCTCGCGGTCCAGCCGGTCCTCCAGCAGCATCCAGCTGTACATGGCGGCCCGCCAGGCGCGCTGCTCGTCGGCGTCCAGCCACCGGGTCGTCGTCCCGTGCGCTCCCGACGACGACCGCGGGGCAGCGCCACCCAGGGGTCCGGGACACGCGTCACTGCTCATGTCCGCCAGGGTACTAGCGGAATACTCAAGCCTTCAACTACGCTACGACCCAGCGAAGCAGTCAAACGCTCAACCAGATGGAGGGTCACCATGACCAGCACCACCCAGATCCCCGGCTACGTCGTCGGCACGTGGGACATCGACGCCTCCCACTCGACCGTCGGTTTCTCGGTCCGCCACATGATGGTCAGCAAGGTCCGCGGCTACTTCCGCGAGTTCTCCGGCGAGATCGTCACCGCCACCGACCCGGCGCTGTCCACCGTGCACGCCACCGTCGACATGGACTCGATCGACACCCGGCAGGAGCAGCGGGACGCGCACATCAAGTCCGCTGACTTCTTCGACGTGGGCAACCACACCGTCATGGAATTCCGCTCGACCGCCGTGCGCGCGCACGGCGAGGACTGGGTCGTCGAGGGCGACCTGACGATCAAGGGCATCACCAAGCCGGTCACCCTGACCCTGGAGCTCAACGGCTTCGGTCCGGACGCCTACGGCGGCACGCGCGCCGGCTTCTCCGGCAAGACCGAGATCTCCCGCAAGGAGTTCGGCGTGGACATCGACATGCCGATGGACGGCGGCGGCGTCGTCGTCGGCGACAAGATCTCCGTCGAGCTCGAGATCGAGGCCGTGCTCCGCGCCGCGTGAGTCTCGCTCAGTCGCAGCAGAGCCCCCGCCCGTACTGGGTGGGGGCTCCGCTGCGTCCAGGGGTCCTTCGTCAGCGCGGGGGAGCCGCTGGTGACCGGTCTGCCGCCGGCCCTCGGCGAGCAGGGCGGCGAAGCGGTCGGCCGGCAGCGGCGGGGAGAGGTGGTGCCCCTGCCCGTACTCGCAGCCCACGGCGCGCACCCGCGCCAGCTGCTCCGGAGTCTCGATGCCCTCCGCCAGGACCCGCATGTCCAGGGCGGTCCCGAGCGCGGTGACCGCGGCGAGCACCGCGTCCGGCGCGGCCGAGCGCGCGGGCAGCGGCCCGGCCACCAGGGTGCGGTCGACCTTCAGCACGTCGGCCGGCAGCGAGGCCACCGCGGACAGCGAGCTGTACCCGCTGCCGAAGTCGTCGATCGCCAGCCGCACGCCCTGCGAGCGGAGCGCCGCGAACTGCTCCGCGGCGCGGTCGGAGTCGCGGGCGAGCGCGGTCTCGGTCAGCTCCAGCACCAGCCGCCGGGGTGGGACGCCGGTGCGGGCGACCGTCCCGAGGACGTCGTCCACCAGCGTGCCGGTCGACAGGTGCACCGCGCTGATGTTGACCGCGATGACCAGGTCGAGACCCGCCTCGGCCCAGGCCGCGGCCTGGCTCAGCGTGGTCTCCAGCAGCCACCGGGTGACCGGCACGATCAGCCCGTCCTCCTCGGCGATCGGGATGAACTCCTCCGGCCCGACCAGCCCCCGCTGCGGGTGCAGCCACCGCAGCAACGCCTCGCACCCGCGGACGTCCCCGGTGGCCAGGTGCACCACCGGTTGCCAGTGCACCACCAGCTGGTCCAGTTCGGCCGCGTGGCGCAACCGGCTGGCGATCTGCCACCGGTCCTCCCGCGTCGCGCGCAGGTCGGGGGTGAAGACCAGGTGCTGGTTGCGCCCCTTGGCCTTCGCCGCGTACATCGCGGCATCGGCATCGCGGAGCAGCTCGTCGGGGCG
>NZ_SJEX01000139.1 GCF_005930495.1 Modestobacter excelsi
CCTGGAGACCCCGCACATGAGCACCCCCGCCCCCAGCCGGGCAGTCGCCGGACCTGCGGCCGATCCGGCCGTCGCCCCGGCCGAGCAGCAGGGCCGGATGACCCACCGGCAGATCCTCAGCGCCCTGTCCGGCATGTTGCTCGCGATGTTCGTCGCGTTCCTGTCCTCGACCGTCGTCTCGAACGCGCTGCCGACGATCATCACGGACCTGCGCGGCACGCAGAGCCAGTACACCTGGGTCGTCACCGCGACCCTGCTCGCCTCGACGGCCTCCACGCCGATCTGGGGCAAGCTCGCCGACCTGTTCAGCAAGAAGCTGCTGATCCAGATCGCCATCGTCATCTTCATCGCCGGCTCCATGCTGGCCGGGCTCTCCCAGTCCGTGCCGACCCTGATCGGGTGGCGGGTGCTGCAGGGCCTGGGCCTGGGTGGCCTGCAGGCGCTGGTGCAGATCGCGATGGCGGCGATGATCAGCCCCCGCGAGCGCGGCCGGTACTCCGGCTTCCTCGGCGGCACGATGGCAGTGGCGACCGTCGGCGGCCCGCTGATCGGTGGTCTGCTCGTCGACACCAGCTGGCTCGGCTGGCGCTGGTGCTTCTACGTCGGCGTCCCGTTCGCGCTGGCCGCGCTGGTGCTGCTGCAGCGGACCCTGCACCTGCCGGTGACCAAGCGGAAGGTGACGATCGACTACCTCGGTGCGGCGTTCCTGACCGCCGGGGTCTCGCTGCTGCTGATCTGGGTCACCCTGGCCGGTGACAGCTTCGCCTGGGCCTCGGTCGAGACCGGGCTGTTCGTCGGTGGCGGCGTCCTGGCGATCGCCGCGTTCATCGTCACCGAGCTCCGCGCTCCCGAGCCGATCGTCCCGCTGCGGCTGTTCCGCGACCGGACGACGACCCTGGCGATCGTGGCCAGCGTCGCCATCGGTGTCGCGATGTTCGGGTCGACCGTCTTCCTCGGCCAGTACCTGCAGATCTCCCGCGGGTACTCGCCGACCGCCGCCGGGCTGCTCACCATCCCGATGGTCGGTGGCCTGCTCGTCTCCTCGACGATCTCCGGCATCCTGATCACCCGGACCGGCAAGTGGAAGAAGTTCCTGGTCGCGGGCTCGGTGCTGGTCGCCATCGGCTTCGGCCTGCTGTCGACCATCGACCACGCCACCAACATGGTGCTGCTCGGCGTCTTCCTGGCCGTGCTCGGCATCGGCATCGGCATGACCATGCAGAACCTGGTGCTCGCCGTGCAGAACACGGTGGCCGCCAGCGACCTGGGCGCGGCCAGCTCCGCGGTGGCGTTCTTCCGCAGCCTGGGCGGCACGATCGGCGTCTCGGTGCTCGGCGCGGTGCTCTCCAGCCGGGTGGGCACGCTGATCCAGTCCGGTCTCGCCGACATCCCGGGGGCGGCTCAGGCTGCGGGCTCCGGGGACGTCGGCCTGGCCACGCTGAACGACGCACCGGCGCCGGTGCGCGCACTGATCCAGGTGTCCTACGGCGATGCGACCGGGCGGATCTTCCTCATCTCGGCGCTGCTGTCGATCATCACCATCCTGGCGATCGTGCTGATCCGCGAGGTGGCGCTGCGCACCGAGTCCGGTGACCAGCGGCTCCAGTCCGAGACCGGGGACGGCGACAGCACCGCCGCGGTGGACGACGAGCTGGCCGGCGGCACGCGCACCGTCGTCCGGAGCGCCTCGCACCGGTAGCAGGACGACGAAGACCCGCCTCCCCGACGGGGAGGCGGGTCTTCGTCATCTGTCGCTCAGGCGAGCGCAGCGTCCAGGGTGATGTCGACGCCGGTGAGGGCCTTGCTCACCGGGCAGCCGACCTTGGCGTCCTGGGCGGCCTTGGCGAAGCCGTCGGCGTCGAGGCCGTCGACCTCGCCGCGGACGGTGAGCGCGATGCCGGTCAGCCTGAAGCCGCCGTTGTCCTTGTCCGGGCCGAGCGAGACGTCCGCGGAGACCTCGAGGCTCTCGACGGTGCCGCCGGCCTCGCCAACGATCGCCGAGAGCTGCATCGCGAAGCAGGCGGAGTGCGCCGCGGCGATGAGCTCCTCGGGGCTGGTGGTGCCGCCGGCGTCGTCGGCAGCGCGCTTCGGGAAGCTGACGTCGTAGGTGCCGACCTTGGAGCTGGACAGCTCCACCTGGCCGGAACCCTCCTGCAGGGAGCCGTTCCAAGCGGTGCGCGCGGTGCGGGTGGGCATCGGACCTCCTCCTCGGCGGATGACCCGCGCCGCTGGTGCAGCGCGGTCGGTCACCCGACCTGTGGGGCACAACCGTTCCCGGTGGCCGATGTTCCCGCCATTCGGCCGCGTCCAGAGGCTCGCCCCGAGCTGGCGACGGGGGCGGGGTCCTTCGTCAGGCCTTGGCGGCCTGGCGGGTGTCGGAGACCCGGTCGGTGATGGTCCGCAGCTGGCCCTTGAGCTCCGCGAACTCGTCCGTCGTCAGCGCCAGGGCGTCGATCATGTGCCCGGAGATGGCGCACGCCGGGCCCTGCAGGGCGCGGCCGGCATCGGTGAGGCGGACCGAGACGGAGCGCTCGTCGTCGGCCCGACGGTGGCGGGTGACGAGGCCGGCGGCGGTCAGCCGCTTGAGCAGCGGGGAGAGGGTGCCGGAGTCCAGGGCGAGCCGGGAGCCGAGCTGGCCGACGGTCTGGCCGTCCTCTTCCCACAGCAGCATGAGCACGAGGTACTGGGGATAGGTCACGCCCAGCTCGTCCAGCAGGGGCCGGTACCGGGCGGTGACGGCGCGGGACGCCGCGTACAGGGCGAAGCAGAGCTGGTCGTCGAGTGCCACGCTCGGCGACGGTGTGTCCGTCATGTCCACAGAGTAGGACGCGATCGGTCTCCAGGGGTCCCGCCTCACCCAGTGGTGCGCAGATCACAACCCGTGGCGTCGCACTGGACGACCCAGGTTGAGTGGAACAGACTCAACTCCGGCTTCGTTGGACCAATCGACAGTCCCTGTACGACCCGGAGAGGACACCCGCACCGACCATGGCGCAGAGCAAGCTCACCACCCGTTCGCAGGAGGCCATCGCCGCCGCCCAGCGGCTGGCGGTGGACCGCGGCCAGGCCGCCCTCGAGCCACTGCACCTGCTGGTCGCGCTGCTCGAGCAGGCCGACGGCATCGCCGGCCCGCTGCTGCAGGCGACCGGCGCCGACCCCGCCGACGTCCGGGCCAAGGCCGACGCCGCGCTCCGCCGGATGCCGAGCGTCAGCGGCTCCACCGTCGCTGCCCCGTCGCCGTCCCGCGAGCTGCTCATGGCGATCAACGCGGCCGGCGAGCAGGCCAGCGCACTCGGCGACGAGTACGTCTCGACCGAGCACCTGCTCGTCGGGCTGGCCACCACGGCCGGCGAGGCCGGCGCCGTGCTCACCAGCGCCGGCGCGACGCGGGACGCGCTGCTCGCCGCGTTCCGCACCGTCCGGGGCAACCGCAAGGTCACCAGCCCGGACCCGGAGAGCACCTTCCAGGCGCTGGAGAAGTACGCCGTCGACCTCACCGCCCGGGCCCGCGAGGGCCGGATGGACCCGGTGATCGGGCGCGACGCGGAGATCCGCCGGGTGGTGCAGGTGCTGTCCCGGCGCACCAAGAACAACCCGGTGCTCATCGGTGAGCCCGGCGTCGGCAAGACCGCGATCGTCGAGGGCCTGGCCCAGCGGATCGTGGCCGGCGACGTCCCGGAGAGCCTGAAGGGCAAGCGCCTCATGGCGCTCGACCTCGCCTCGATGGTGGCCGGTGCGAAGTACCGCGGGGAGTTCGAGGAGCGGCTCAAGGCCGTGCTGCAGGAGATCACCGAGGCCGAGGGCCAGGTCGTCACCTTCATCGACGAGCTGCACACCATCGTCGGCGCCGGGGCCAGCGGCGACTCCGCGATGGACGCCGGCAACATGATTAAGCCGATGCTCGCCCGTGGTGAGCTGCGGATGGTCGGGGCGACCACCCTCGACGAGTTCCGCGAGCACATCGAGAAGGACGCCGCCCTGGAGCGCCGCTTCCAGCAGGTCTTCGTCGGCGAGCCCACGGTCGAGGACACGATCGGCATCCTGCGCGGGCTCAAGGAGCGCTACGAGGTGCACCACGGCGTCCGGATCACCGACGCCGCGATCGTCGCCGCGGCCACGCTGTCCGACCGCTACGTCACCGCGCGCTTCCTCCCCGACAAGGCCATCGACCTCGTCGACGAGGCCGCCAGCCGGCTGCGGATGGAGATCGACAGCCGCCCGGTCGAGGTCGACGAGGTGGAGCGGGTCGTCCGCCGCCTCGAGATCGAGGAGATGGCGCTGGCCAAGGAGGACGACGAGGCGACCGCGGCCCGGCTGGCCGCGCTGCGCACCGACCTCGCCGACCGGCGGGAGGAGCTCGACGAGCTGACCGCCCGCTGGCAGCAGGACAAGGGCGCGATCGGTCGCATCCAGCAGGTCAAGGAGGAGCTCGAGCGGCTCCGCCTGGAGGCCGAACGGGCCGAGCGCGACGGCGACCTCGCCCACGTCGCCGAGCTGCGGTACGGCAGGCTCCCCCAGCTCGAGCGTGACCTCGCCGCGGCCGAGGCCTCGGCGGCCGGCCGCGAGTCGATGCTCAAGGAGGAGGTCGGCCCGGACGACATCGCCGAGGTCGTGCAGGCCTGGACCGGCATCCCGGCCGGCCGGCTGCTCGAGGGCGAGACGCAGAAGCTGCTGAGGATGGAGGACGAGCTCGGCAAGCGGGTCGTCGGCCAGCCCGACGCGGTGCGCGCGGTGTCCGACGCCGTCCGCCGCGCCCGCTCCGGGGTCTCCGACCCCGACCGGCCCACCGGCTCGTTCCTGTTCCTCGGTCCCACCGGTGTCGGCAAGACCGAGCTGGCCAAGGCGCTGGCCGAGTTCCTCTTCGACGACGAGCGGGCGATGGTCCGCATCGACATGAGCGAGTACTCCGAGAAGCACTCGGTGGCCCGGCTGGTCGGTGCCCCGCCCGGGTACGTCGGTCACGAGGCCGGCGGCCAGCTCACCGAGGCGGTGCGCCGTCGTCCGTACACCGTCGTGCTGTTCGACGAGGTGGAGAAGGCCCACCCCGACGTCTTCGACGTGCTGCTGCAGGTGCTCGACGACGGCCGGCTGACCGACGGCCAGGGCCGCACCGTCGACTTCCGCAACGTGATCCTGGTGCTCACCTCCAACCTCGGGTCCCAGGTCATCGCCGACCAGTCGGTCGCCGAGGAGCAGAAGAGCCGCGCGGTGCAGGACATCGTGCGGGCGCACTTCAAGCCGGAGTTCCTCAACCGGCTCGACGACGTGGTCACGTTCCGGGCGCTGGGCTCCGACGAGCTCGCCGGGATCGTCGACATCCAGGTCGGGGTGCTCGCCCGGCGGCTGGCCGCCCGCCGGCTGACCCTGACGGTCACCGACGCGGCGCGGGACTGGCTGGCGCTCAACGGCTTCGACCCGGTGTACGGCGCCCGCCCGCTGCGCCGGCTGGTGCAGTCCGCGATCGGCGACCAGCTCGCCCGGGCGCTGCTGGCGGGCGAGATCCGGGACGGCGACCAGGTCCTCGTCGACTGGCCCGGTGACGTCTCCGCGAGCGACGCCCAGCTCAGCGTCACCCGGGTCGAGCCCGCCGGCTGACCCCGCTCCGCAGCGCCCGTCGTCCCGACCGGACGGCGGGCGCTGCGGCGTCCGCGCCCGCGGACGGCGCCGGCGGGGGCGGGTG
>NZ_SJEX01000014.1 GCF_005930495.1 Modestobacter excelsi
GTCGCCGGTGGCGTCGCCGAGGACGGCGAGGCCGGTGCCGCACGCGGTGACCGGGATGTCGACGTCGATGGCCGGCGCCCCGCTGGTGTCCCCGCTGGTGGCCGGGGTGGTGGCGGGCGCAGTGCAGTCGCCGGTGGCGTCGCCGAGGACGGCGAGGCCGGTGCCGCACGCGGTGACCGGGATGTCGACGTCGATGGCCGGCGCCCCGCTGGTGTCCCCGCTGGTGGCCGGGGTGGTGGCGGGCGCAGTGCAGCTGCCGGTGGCGTCGCCGAGGACGGCGAGGCCGGTGCCGCACGCGGTCACCGGCACGTCGACGTCTGCGAGGGAGCCGCCGCCTCCGGTGCCCGTCGCCGGCGGGGCGGTCGGGCTGTTCGCGGTTGCCTCCCCGAGGACGGCGACCGCGTTGCCGGTGACCGTCACCGGCACGTCGACGCCCACGAGCGAGCCCGCCGACGAGCTCGCCGTCGGCGCGGCAGAGGGCTCGGCGTCCGGCTGCACGACGTCGATCCCCGCGACGTCCGCCGCGTTCCCGCTGATCGTGATGGGCACGGTCAGGCTGACCGCCCCGAGGTCGGCGGCGAGGGTGCCGTCGAGGGCGGGCAGGTCGATCTCTGCCGGGGTGCTGCCGGCCGTTCCGAGGACGGCCAGGGCGTTGTCGGTGACGGTGACCGGGACGGTCACGTCGGCCACGCCGCCGTCGGCCGAGGCGATGCCGGTGCCGAGCGCCAGCAGGCTGCCGGTGAACAGGCCCGTCTGCAGGGCGCGCTTCATCCACACGTTCATGAGAGGTGTCCTTCTCGAGGGTGGTGCCGGACTGAGGGGGACCGGTCCCGTCCGAGGGCGGGCCGGGTGGTGCCGCACGGTCAGCGCAGGGCTGACGGCGGCGGACTCAGTCGGGCGAGAAGGAGGGCTCGAAGGAGGCGGGACGGGCCGGTCGGGACCCGGTCCCGGGCGCCGCAGCGAGGGCGGCACCGAGCACCGTCCGCGGAGAAGAGGAGAGGTCGACCGGCGTCTGGTCACCGGAGGAGGAACCGGACCCTGCGGACGACGCGGGCGCGGACGTGGCGGGCAGGCCCGTCGGCGCAGCGGGCGCGGACCGTCCCGGCGTCGCCGGCACGTCCGAAGCGGCGAGGACCTCGTCCGTGGACGCCGGAGCAACCGACAGGGCCTTCGCCGGGGACGGCGCCGAGCCGTCGACCGTGTCGGCGACGGTCTCCGAGGGCGTCGCAACGGGCGGCGCGACGTCGGCGGGAGCTCCCGCCGTGGCGGGCACCGGGGCACCATCGCCGGTCGGCTCGGTCACCTGGGACACGGCCGGGGCGACGACGTCCTCGACCACGTCCTCGACGACGTCCTCGACGACGTCCTCGACGACCGGCTCGACCACGCCGCCGACGACCGGTGCGACGACCTGGTCGACGACCGGGACGACGACCGGGACGACGACGTCGTCCACCACCGGGACCACGACCTGGTCGACGACGGGCACGACGACCTGGTCCACGACGGGCACGACGACCTGGTCCACGACCGGGACGACGACCTGCTGCACCGTCGGCGCCATGACGTCGGTGACGACCGGCGTCACGACGGGGCTGACCACCGGGACCGCCACCTGCTGCGTCACCGGTGCGACCACCCCGCCGACCGGCGCGAGCAGGTCGGAGGCGAGTGAGACCACCGGGCCGGGCGCAGGAGCGACCTCCGCAGAGGCGGTCGAGGCGGCCGAGCCGAGCAGCCACAGGCCGGTGCCGACGCCGGCGAGCACCAGTGCCCGGCCGGCGGAGCGGCGGTGGCGGCGTCGCGGACGGACAGCGGGCGCGTCCTCGGTCATGCCACCTCCCCACTCCATGTGATCGGACTCTCACGACCAGTGAACAGGCTGCTGCCCGATCCGGCAGCCCGGAACAGGTCGCCCGATCAGGTGGACCTGCTCCCCAGCGGGATCACGGAGCGTCAGCCCGGGCGGGCTACAGCGGGACGGCCAGCCCTTCGGGGCTGGGCTGCTGCAGGGCCTCGGCGATGTCGGCCCGCATCGGTTCGAGCCCGGTGCCGGCGAGGACGACGTCACGGGCGAAGGTGTGCCAGCGGGCGGCGCGTCGGATCATCGAGTGCCCGCCGGCGATGGTGAAGCGGGCGACCCGCGCGCCGGCCCGTCGGGCGCGGACGGCGTGGTCGAAGGAGAGCCGGGCGGGGACCCAGCGGTCGCCGCGGCCGTGCAGGATGGCCACGGTCTGGCCGCGCAGCTGCATCACCGGCTCGCCCGGTGGCGTCCACGGGGCCAGCGCGCAGACGGCGGTGACCGACGGCTCGCCGCCGGCGCGGAGGGCGGCCCGACCGCCCATGGAGTGCCCGACCAGCACGATCGGGACGTCGGTGCCGTGCTGCTCGCGGAGCCGTTCGACCGCCCAGCGAACGTCCTGGAAGGCGTCGGCGGCCTCCCCGTTCCAGCCGGCGACGCGGTAGCGGACCAGGGCCGTGCCGATCCCCCGGTGCGCCGCGGAGGCGTGCACGAACTGGTCGATCGCGCGTATCCGGACCAGCGAGAGGGCGCGCTCCCGGGGCGGCTCGACGCTGGCGACGGTGCCGCCGTGGCAGAACAGCGCGAGGCCCCGGGTCTCGCCCTGCGCAGCGCGTTGCTCGAGGACCGGGACGAGCGGGTCGGGGCGGTCGGCGTCGGGTGTGGGGAACGGTGGCTGGGCGTCCACGGTGTCCTTCGGTGTCGGCGGATGCGGTCGTGCGGCGGCCGCGACGGAGCCCCGACCGGCGCGTCAGCGACCGCGGCGGGGCTTGCCTCCCAGCTTGACGCGTGCCCGGTCGCCGACGTCGCCGGCCCTGAGCAGGCCGTTGCTCACGGCGGTCGGGCCGTTGCGCTTCTGCAGGGCCAGCCCGAGGCGGCGGAGCAGGCCGGTGGCCAGCGGGGCGAGGACGGTGAGCAGGACCCACATGCGGAACCGGCGGGTGAGGAAGAGCCACATGATCAGGACTCTGCCCGGATCGTCGACCGGTCAACCGGACCGCGTCCGCAGGCCCCCGATCAGCTCGGGTCGGGTGCGAGGCGGACGACCATCTTCCCGGTGTTGCCCCCGCTCAGCAGCGCCCGGAAGGCGTCCACCGCGGAGTCCAGCCCCTCGACGACGGTCTCCCGCACCACCAGCGACCCCTCGCGCAGCCAGCCCGACACGGCCGGGACGAACTCCGGGCGCAGGTCGGAGTGCGAGCTCACGATGAACCCGCGCAGCGACAGCTGCTTGCCCACGACGAGGCCCAGGTTCCGTGGTCCCGGCGGCGCGCTGACCGCGTTGTAGTTCGAGATCGACCCGCACAGCGCGGCCCGCCCGAACGTCCGGAACGCGGTGATCGCCGCCTCCAGGTGCTCACCGCCGACGTTGTCGAAGAACACGTCGATCCCGTCCGGGGCGACACCGGCGAGCAGTTCGGCGACCGGGCCGTCGTGGTAGTCGAAGGCCGCGTCGAAGCCGATGGACCGCAGCCAGGCGACCTTCTCCGGCGTCCCGGCGCTGCCGACGACCCGTGAGGCCCCGCGCAGCCGGGCGAACTGGCCGACCAGGCTGCCCACCGCGCCGGCCGCCCCCGACACGAACACCGTGTCGCCGGACTGGAAGGACGCCAGCCGGAACAGCCCCGCCCACGCGGTGAGCCCGGGCATGCCGAGCACGCCGAGGTACAGCGACAGCGGCAGGCCGGGCAGCGGCTGGACCACCGACACGTGGGCGGCCGGCAGCACGGCGACGTCCCGCCAGCCTGCACCGTGCAGCACGAGCGCGCCCTCGGGCACGTCGTCCGACCGCGACGAGACGACCTGCCCGATCGCTCCGCCCTGCATCGTCTCGCCGAGCTCCCAGCTCGCGGCGTAGGACTTGACCGCGCTCATCCGCCCCCGCATGTACGGGTCGACCGACATCGCGATCGTCCGGACGACGACCTCGCCGGGCTGGGGGTCCGGGCGCTCGAGGGTCACCAGGGCGAAGTCGTCGTCCACCGGCTCGCCGTGCGGACGGCGGACCAGCTGCCACTCGCGGGTCGCGATGCTCACCGCGGGAAGTCCGGCTCGTTGCGCGGGACCACGAACACCTCGGGCACGAAGCTGGTGTCCGGCATCGTGACCATCGTCAGCACCATCCGGGCGACGTCGGCCGGCGGCATCATCCGGTGTGCCGGGATCCCCCAGCGCTCCATCATCGGGGTGTCCATCGCGGCCGGCACGATGCTGTGCACCCGGGCCGGGAACGGGGTCTCCGCACCGTCGGCGTCCACGGTCGCCTTCTCCCGGAGCTCCCGCTGGATGCACCGGGTGGCGCTGCGGAACGCGGCCTTGGAGCTGTTGTAGGCGATCGCCCCGGCTCCGGAGGTCACCGCGGACAGCGAGGTCACGTGCACGACGTCGGCGACGGTGCCCGCCGGCCGGTGCTGCACCACCTTGAGGAACTCGCTGGTCAGGAACACCGGCCCCTCGCAGTTGACCGCGTGCACCATCCGGTAGTCGGCGAGGTCGATGTCGGTGATGTAGCCCGGCCGGTCGATGCCCGCGACGTTGACCAGCAGGTCGAAGGCGTCGCCGTGCCGGGCGAACAGGTCGGTGACCACCCGGCGGCGCGCGTCGTCGTCGGTGACGTCGAGCGGGACCACCTCGGCAGCGTCGCCGATCTCGGCCCGGGTCTTCTCCGCCCCGGCGGTGTCGATGTCGCCCAGCACCACGGTGGCGCCGGCCTCGGCCAGCGCGGCGGCGACCGCGCGGCCCAGCCCGCTCGCGGCTCCGGTCACCAGGGCCACCCGACCCGACAGCTGCTCTGTGCTCATGTGCTCCCGTTCCTCATCCGCCGAAGTGGCCACAATGGCGGACGGCGACCGTTGCTGCAGCGCGGACCTGCTCCCGGACATGATCTTCTCCCGGGGCCACGACCCAGCCGGCGTCCCCCGACGGCAGGCAGACCGCCGTCTTCGGCGCCGGCTGCTCCTGGGGTGTCGAGAAGGGGCGGGGGCCCCTGGAGGTTGGCCGCCCCGGCGGCTGGGGGAAGGTGGACCCGTGGACGCAGCCGAACTGTTCGCCCAACTGCGTCGTGAGCCCGACGTCGACGCCCCCGACCTGGTCGCGGTCGACGCCACCGACCGGCTGCTCCTGGACGAGGCCGCGACCGACCTCGCCGCGCACCCCGGCGCCGTGGTCGTGCTCGACGACGGCCACGGCGCGCTCACCCTCGGCGCCGTCGCGCTGCACGGCGCCACCGACGTCCGGGTGCACCAGGACCTGCTGGTCGGTGAGCTGGCGCTGGCGGCCAACGCCGAGCGGACCGGGCTCACCGGGGCGTACCGCTCGGTGCCGGAACTGGACGCCGACCTGCTGCGCGGCGCCCGGGTGGTGCTGGCGAAGGCCCCCAAGAGCCTGGACGCGCTGCGGGAGCTGGTCCAGGTGGTGGCCACCGGCGCGGACCCCGAGGTGACGCTGTACGTGGGCGGCCGGGTCAAGCACATGACGCTCGGCATGAACGACGTGCTGGCCGAGGGCTTCACCGACGTGCACGCCACCCTGGCCCGGCAGAAGTCCCGGGTGCTCGTCGCCCGCGGCCCCCGCCCGGTGCAGAGCTCCTTCCCGGTCTGCCGGGAGCACGCCGACCTCGGCCTCACCGTCTGTTCGCACGGTGCGGCGTTCGCCGGGGTCAAGGTCGACCGTGGCACCCGGGCGCTGCTGGGTGCGCTCCCCGGCGCCGTCCCCGACGCCGCGACGGCGGTCGACCTCGGCTGCGGTACCGGGGTCCTGGCGGTCGCGCTGGCCGCGGCCCGGCCCGGGCTGTCGGTCGTCGGCGTGGACCAGTCGGCGGCCGCGGTGGCCTCGGCGGCGGCGACGGTCGCCGCCAACGGGCTGGCCGACCGGGTGCGGGTCGTCCGGGACGACGCCGCCGGCAGCCTCGAGGAGGGCAGCGTCGACCTGGTGGTCTGCAACCCGCCGTTCCACGCCGGCGTCGCGGTCTCCGAGACCCTCGCCCACCGGCTGTTCGCGGGAGCGGCCCGGGTGCTCCGACCCGGTGGCGAGCTGTGGTGCGTCTACAACAGCCACCTGCCGCACCGGAACGCGCTGCGCCGCATCGTCGGCCCCACCCGCCAGGTCACCCGCGACCCCACGTTCACGGTCACGGCCAGCACCCGGTCCTGAACCCCCGACGACCACCGGAACGAGAAGGTCCGCCGGAACTCCGCAGGACGGCTTGAGGACGTCGACGGGCGGTCGAACCTCCCGGCATCGACGGTGCCACCCCACTCACGTCGCTGCCCGAGGAGACCCCATGTCCTGGTGGACCGACCGCCCGCTCGGCGTCAAGCTGTCCGCCCTGGTGGGGGCCGGGTCCCTCGCGCTCGGGGTCTTCGGTGTCATCGCCGTCACCGCCCTGCAGGACACCGGCGAGCGCACCGACGAACTGCTGCTGACCACCACGGCGACCGGCTCGGCGCTCGAGGCGGACATGATGCACGACGCCGTCCGGGGTGACGTGCTGCAGGCGTTGCTCGACGGCGGCGGCAGCCAGTACGCCTCCGCGGTCAGCGACCTGCAGGACCACGCCGCGACGCTGCAGTCCTCGCTGGCCGCCGTCCGGGAGGGTGGCCTGGGTCGGGACGTCGCCGCGGCCGTCGACTCGGTGGCCGAGGAGGTCGACGCCTACCTGACCTCCGGACGGCAGGTCGTCACCCTCGCGGGCACCGACCGGGTCACCGCGGTCGCCGCCTACCCGCAGTTCCGCCGCGCCTTCGAGGAACTCGAGCGGGCGCTCCCGGCGGTGAGCGACGCCGTCGGCGCCCAGGCCGCAGCGGCGGCCACGGAGAGCCGGCAACAGCGCGAGTCGGCGATCGCCTCCGCGATCACCGTCGGCATCGGCGCCGTCCTGGTGCTCAGCGTGCTCGGCTGGGTGGTGACCCGGTCGGTGGTGCGCCCGCTGCGGCGGGTGCGCGCTGTCGTCGCCGGCCTGGCCACCGGCGACCTGCGCGGCAGCACCGGCATCACCAGCACCGATGAGGTCGGGGCCATCGCCACCGCGCTGGAGGCCTCGATGGGGACGATGCGCGGGCTGCTCACCACGATCGGGGACAGCTCCACCACCCTCGCCTCGGCGACCGAGGAGCTCTCGGCGACCGCGGAGGACATGACCCGGCTGGCGGGGGAGTCGGCGACGCAGACCGGCCGGGTCGCCGCCACCGCCGAGCAGGTGTCGGGGAACGTGCAGACGGTGGCGGCCGGCACCGACCAGATGGGCAGCTCGATCCGGGAGATCGCCCAGAACGCGGCCGACGTCGCCCGGATCGCCGGTCAGGCCGTCGGAGCGGCCGAGTCGGCCACCGCGACCGTGGGCAAGCTGGGTGAGTCCTCGACGGAGATCGCCACCGTGGTCGGGGTGATCACCTCGATCGCCGAGCAGACCAACCTGCTGGCTCTCAACGCCACGATCGAGGCCGCCCGCGCCGGCGAGGCCGGCAAGGGCTTCGCCGTGGTCGCCAACGAGGTCAAGGAGCTGGCGCAGGAGACCGCGAAGGCGACCCAGGACATCACCGCCCGGGTGGAGGGCATCCAGGCCGACACCCGCGGTGCGGTCGCGGCCATCGGCGAGATCGCCGCGGTCATCGCCCGGATCAACGACGCCCAGGGGACCATCGCCGCCGCCGTGGAGGAGCAGACGGCGACGGCCGCCGAGATGAGCCGCAGCGTCTCCGAGGCCGCCTCCGGGGTCAGGCAGATCGCCGGCAGCGCCGGGGCGGTGGCCGAGGCCACCAGCTCCACCACCCGGGCGATGGCCGACGCCCAGCTGGCCATCGACGAGACGGCCCGGCTCGCCGCCGAGCTCAGCACCGCCGTCGGCCGGTTCCGCTGCTGACACCCTGACGGAGGACCTCGCCCCGCCCACTCCCCGCAGGCTCGGGGCAGGACCTGGACGGGGCCTTTCCCGTCGGGCGGAGGAGGGACACACTCGTCGGGCATGACGACGACGTCAGCGCCTCCGCTCCCTCCCCTGGCCGACCGGATGCTCGCCGCGCTGCTGGGCAGCGCGGAGATCGCCGCGGTTGCCCTGGGGCACCGGCTCGGCTGGTACCGCTGCCTCGCGGACTGCTCCCCGCTCACCGCGGCGGAGCTGGCCGACCGCACCGGCACCGACGCGCGCTACGCCCGGGAGTGGCTCGAGCAACAGGCGGTCGCCGGCTACCTGGCGGTCGAGGATCCGAGCGCGCCGCCCGACGACCGGCGGTTCTCCCTGCCCGACGAGCACCGCGCCGTGCTCGTCGACGAGTTGGACCCGCTGTACCTGATGCCGCTGGCCGACGCCACGGTCGCCTTCGTCCGGCACGTTCCGCACCTTGCCCAGGTGTACCGGGGGATGCGCACGCTGTCCTGGGCGGACCTGGGCGACGAGGTCCGGGACGCTCAGGCCGCGGCGAACCGGCCCTTCCTGACCGGCGCGCTGGTCGAGGAGGTGCTCCCCGCCGTCCCGGGTGTGGACGACGTCCTCCGGACCTCCGGCCGGGTGGCCGACGTCGGGTGCGGCTACGGCTGGTCCAGCATCGCCATGGCCCGCCGGTGGCCCGCCGCCCAGGTGGACGGCTTCGACGTCGACGAGCCCTCGGTGCAGCGCGGCCGCCGGCACGCGGTCGAGGCGGGCGTCGCCGAGCGGGTCACGTTCAGCACCGAGGACATCCGGGAGCTGGAGGCCTCGGCCGCCTACGACCTGGTCACTGCGATCGAGTGCGTGCACGACCTGCCCGACCCGGTCGGGGTGCTGTCCGCGATGCGCCGGCTGGTCCGCCCCGGCGGGACGGTGCTGGTGGTCGACGAGGCGGTGGCCGAGGAGTTCACCGCACCCGGCGATGAGGTCGAGCGGCTGATGTACGGCTACAGCCTGCTCTGCTGCCTGCCCGACGGTCGGTCCCATGACCCGTCCGCGGCCACCGGCACGGTGATGCGCCCGGCCCTGTTGCGCCGGTACGCACGTGAGGCCGGCTTCAGCGACGTGGAGGTCCTCCCCATCGACGCCGGCTTCTTCCGGGTCTACCGCCTAGTGACCTGAGCCGCTCAGGCCCTGCTGCAGGGACCCGCCGCGAGCCTGCGGGTGGTGGGGGGCAGCAGGGTCCTTCGTCACCGGCGGCAGGGTGGACCACGGGAAGTCGATCCACGCGTCGGTCCTCTTCCACGTGTAGTCGCAGCGCACCAGCGAGCGCGGCTTCTCGTAGACGACGGCGGTGCGCACCTCGGTGACGTGACCGGCGCAGAAGTCCTTGACCAGCTCGAGGGTCCTGCCGGTGTCGGCGACGTCGTCGGCGATGAGCACCGTGGTGCCGCGCAGGTCGACGACGTCGAGGGTCGGCGGCAGGACCACCGGCAGCTCCAGCCGCTCGTCGATGCCGGTGTAGAACTCGACGTTCATCACGAAGAGGTTCTTCACGTCCAGCGCGTAGCCCAGCGCCCCGCCGAGGAACAGCCCGCCGCGGGCGATGGACAGGATGATGTCGGGCTCGAAGCCGCTGTCGGCGACCTGCTGCGCGAGTTCCCGGGCAGCCCGCCCGAAGTCGGAGTAGCTCAGGGTCTCGCGGTCGGCCTCGGCAGCTGCGCTCACCGGTGGATCGTCGCAGCCGGCGCGACGGCCGGCAGCACGGCGTCGCTCTTGTGCACGTCGCTCACCCAGACCGGCTCCGGATGGGTCTCGCGGCCCGCCATGACGTCCTCGGCGGTGCGCAGCTTCGCGACCTTGTGCACCAGCACCCCGAAGCCGACCTTGGCCAGCACGTCGGCCGCCGAGTAGGCCAGCTGCATGGTCGTCAGCCAGGTCGAGGTCACGTCGGCGAACACCGGTACGGCGTAGACCAGCGGGTACACGCCGAAGGTGGCCAGCAGCACGATGGCGGCGTTGCGCAGGCTGACCGCGGCCTCCGCGCCCATGGTCGGCAACGACTCCTGGACCGCCCTCACCAGCGCGAGGTACAGGTAGGCGAAGAAGACCGTGCTGATCAGCCCCCAGGTGACCAGTGCCGTGGTGCTGCGGCCGGAGTCCAGCACCTGGGAGCCGAGGTACCCGGTGAGGATCATCAGGAAGGCCGCGGTCATCGTGCTGGCCCGCAGCGCCCGGGCCCGCGCCCCGGCGATCGAGCACACCGCGAGCAGCTCGACGGTCAGCAGCGGCACGGTGACCGACCAGTCGATGTAGCGCGGCGACAACGACAGCCGTGCCTCCTCGTTGGGCACGTAGACGTCGCCGGCCAGGTCGAAGCCGCTGCCCCAACGGACGAACAGGACGGCGTAGGACAGCGTGGCCACCGCCCCGATGCACAGCCCGGCGTAGGCAGAGGGGCGGTAGCGGGCCCCCAGCTCCTCGCGGCTGGTCCAGGTGTAGAGGGTGTAGGCCAGCAGGGCGAACCCGGCCGCCACCAGAGCGAACTCGACGAGGTCGTACTCGCCCAGCGTCATGGTCTGCAGCTCGGGCGTCGGGGTGTCGGCCAGCTCCACGGTCTCTCCGGGGGTCGGGGTGCGGCCGGGCTCAGCCGATCGCCCTCTACCCCGCCACCGGTCAGCAGAACCCGGGCGTGCCCAGCCAGGCGGCGGGGGCGGCCGGGACGTCGTCCCGCAGGACCGCCCCCTCGATCAGCCCGTACGGCCGGTCGTCGGCGTGGTAGACCACCGCGCCCGGCCCGTCGAGGACGTTGTCCAGCCCGAAGGCGGACAGGTCCTGCAGGAAGTGGTGCTTGTTCGGCATCGAGAACCGGACCTCGGCGACGTCGCCGTGCTGCTCGAGCACCGCCTCCCCCATCGCGTACAGCGTCTGCTGCAGGGCGAGGGAGTGGGTGCCGGCGAAGGTCTCCAGCAGCGTCGTCCGGACGGCGTCGTGGGTGGCGTTCCAGTCCAGGTCGGTGCCGGTGTACCGCCAGCGGGCGGTCACGGCGGTGGCCAGGATCCGGTCGGTCGTCTCCGGGAGCGTCGTGTACCGGTCGCGCGGGAAGCCCCAGAACTCCGACCCGGTCGTCTTGAGGACGACGAGGTCGGTCAGCCCGGCCAGGACGTGCACGTCCCCGCCGTCGACCGTCACCACCGCCGTCCGCACCTCCCCGCCGGCCCGCCGGAAGGCGTGGTCGTGCGGCACACCGCCGACGGCGATCCGGTCCCAGCCGTAGGACTCGATCGCCACCCGCGCGCCGCTGACCCACTCGTAGGAGCCGGCGAGGTGCCGGGCCAACCGCAGGCCGAACTCCTCCGGTGAGCCGATGCCGTCGCGGGCGAAGGCGAAGACGGTGTTCTTCTGCGCGTCGGTGGTCAGCACGTGCCCGTTGTCGCCGGCGGTGTGCGCGGCCGCGAAGTCACCGCGCAGGGCGGAGCTGACGTTGAGGTCGACCAACGAGTGGCGGGGGGTCGAGCGGTCGACCGCGACGACGCGGACCTCCGCCTTCCCGTACTGGTTGGGCCCGAGGACGATCGCCATGCGCGCACTCTCTCCGCTCGACGTTGCTGCGAGGTTTCCCGTGGAACCGAGCTGACCCCGCTAGCTCCCGCGGTAGGTCGAGTAGCTGAACGGGGAGAGCAGCAGGGGCACGTGGTGGTGCTCGGTGGGCTCCCGGACGGCGAAGGTCAGCACCACCTCCGGCCAGAACGTCTCCCGGCCCTGCGCCTCCGACCACGCGCCGGTGGCGAACACGAGCCGGTGCGGGCCGGCGGCGGTCGCGTCCTCGGTCAGCCGGCACCGCCCGTCGGCGTCGGTCGTGCCGCTGGCGACCACGCCGTCGGCGTCCAGGAGCTGGACCGTGATCCCCGCAGCGGGGCGGCCGAGGACGGCGTCCAGCACGTGCGTCGACACGCTCATGGCGCCCCGTTCTCCATCAGCCGGCGCACCCGCAGCGCGGTGATCTCGGCCAGCTGCTGTGTCACCTCGGCCCGCTCGACCTCCACGTCGTTGTCCAGCCGGCGGTGCAGCTCGGCCAGCATCTCCTCCGCCGACCGGCCCGCGGCGCGGATCAGGAACACGTGGTGGAAGCGCTGCTCGTACGCCCGGTTGCCGGCCAGCACGGCGGCCTTCAGCTCGACGTCGGCGGCGGTCATCCCGTTCTGCTCCCGCCGCGACGACCGGGCCTCGGGGCTGGATCCGGTGACCCGGTCACCGATCCGTGGGTGGGCGGTCAGCGCGATCGCGACCTCCTCCCACGGCAGCCCTCGGCTGACCTGCTCCACCCGCCGCACCAGGGTGTCGACGTCCGGGTACGGCCGGCCGACCGCCACCTCGGTCGCGAACCGTGGCGCGGCGTTGATCGCCTGCAGCACGTCCTCGACCTGCTCGACCGGTTCGGAGTTGAAGCGCGTGAGGGCAGCGGGGACGGCGGGCTCGGCCACGTGGGAGAGGATGCCAGCTCGCGACCCCGGTCAGGAGACAACGGAGGCACGGTGATCCCCGAGCACGTCCTCGCCGCACTCGACCAGCAGCTGGCGCCCGTGGACGCCGCCCGGCTGGCCGCCTACCCGGGCGAGTCCCCGGCCCGGCAGCCGGTGCACACCTGCTACGTCCCGGCCGACGCCGTCGTCCCCGGGCTGGTGTCCGCCTGGGGTGCGACCGCGCTCGCCGCGCTCGACGAGCACGGCCTGCCCGACCTCGACCTGGACCCCGGCCTGGTCGCCGAGGTGCTGCCCCGGGTGCGCCGCAAGCTGGCCGCCGAGCCCGTCGAGGACCTGCGGGTCGACGCCGAGGACGGCTACCGGGGACCCCCGGAGGCCGAGGACGACGACGTCCGGGCCGCCGCCGCCGTCCTGGCCGCCGAGGCGACGCTGTCGCCGTTCCTGGGGATCCGGGCCAAGTCCCTGGAGGAGCCCACCCGTCGGCGCGGCGTCCGCAGCCTGGACCTGTTCCTGACCGGGCTGGCCGCGGCCGGCCGGGAGCGGGCCGTCGTCACCCTGCCCAAGGTCACCGCCGTCGAGCAGGTCACCGCGTTCCTGCCGGTCCTCGACGCGCTGCAGCGGACCAGCGGGCTCGCGCTGGACCTGGAGCTGCAGGTGGAGACGCCGCAGGCGGTGCTGGGCGCGGACGGGACGGCGACGCTGGCCCGGATGCTGCACGCCGGGCAGGGCCGGGTCACCGGCCTGCACTACGGCACCTACGACTACAGCGCCTCGCTGGGCATCGCCGCGGCCCACCAGGCCTCCGACCACCCCGCGGCCGACGCCGCGAAGCAGGCCATGCAGGTGGCCGTCGCCGGAACGGGCGCGCGCGCCGTCGACGGGTCGACCAACGTGCTCCCGGTGGGGTCGACGGCGGCGGTGCACGCCGCCTGGCGGGTGCACGCCGGTCTGGTCCGCCGGGCCCTCGAGCGGGGCTTCTACCAGGGCTGGGACCTGCATCCCGCCCAGCTGGTCACCCGGTACGTGGCCACCTACGCCTTCTTCCGGTCCGCGCTGCCGGCCGCGGCCGCCCGGCTGACCGCGTACGTGAGCCGGGTCGAGGGGGGCGTGCTCGACGAACCGGCCACCGCGCGGGCGCTGGCCACCGTGGTGCTGCGCGGGCTGGACTGCGGCGCCCTCGACGTCGCCGAGGTCGAGTCGGCGACCGGCCTGGACCGGGCCGCCCTGGACGGCCTGGCCGGCCGGCGGCGCTGCGCCGGGCACGGCGACACGCCGACGCGGGTCTTCACGTAGCGTGAACCTCGAGGCAAACGCGCAGGCCGACAGCGCGTCCGGACCCGGTGCCCGGCCGCTGCGGGGGTCGGTTGCGGTCCGCACGGGGCCGGTGATCGAGAATGCGACGGGTCGTCGAGGTCCCCGTGTCCCGGGAGAGGAGTGCTGCCAGTGACCGCCAGCCCGGTCGTCCCCACCGGGGTCCCCGAGCACGAGCTCCTCGTCGTCGACTCGGACGAGGAGCTGCGCAGCGCCGCCGCGGCCTTCCTCGGCGAGGGCCGGGCCGGCGGTGACCTGATGCGCGCCTCGCTCCCCGGCTGGCTGGTCGACGAGCTCGCGCCCACGCTGCCCGAGGTCACCTTCACCGCCGCGGAACGGGCGGTGTGGCGGCGGGAACCGGACCTCATCGGGTCGATCCGCACGGTCGCCACCGAGTGCGCGCCGCGCCGCTACCGGCTGCTGAGCCTGGTCACCGCCCCAGGAGGCCGTGCCTGGGACGAGCGCCGCCGCTGCGAGGCGATCACCAACCTGGCCTACGGGGGGCAGGCGGTCTCCATCCTCTGCCTGTACGACCGCCGGACGGCGCCGGAGGCGGCGCTGGCCGCCGCGGCCGCGACCCATCCGCACCTGCGCACCGGGCGGCACGGCCGCCAGGTCAACCCCCGGTACCGGGACCCCCGCGCGTACCTCGACGGGCTGGACGTCCCCGAGGAGCCCGTCCAGCGGACCGCGCCGGTGCTCGCGGTCGACGCCGCGCCGTCCCTGCCGCAGCTGCGGCACCAGCTCCGTGCCGCCCTCCGCGGCCGGGCGGGGGACCGGGACACCGAGGAGGACTTCCACCTGGCGGTCAGCGAGATCGCGGCGAACGCGTTCCGGCACGGCTCCCCGCCGGTGTCCGCCCGGCTGTGGGCCGTCCCGGACCGGCTGGTCTGCACGATCACCGATGCGGGCACGAGCTACCGCGACGCCACGGCCGGGTACCAGCCGGCCCACGGGGACGACCTCTCCCGCGGCGGCATGGGCCTCTGGCTCGCCCGCAAGCTGTGCGACCACGTCGACCTCGTCCGCGGGCCCGCGGGGTTGACCGTCCGGCTGGTCACCGCGCTCCGCTGAGCCGGGCTCAGCCGAGCTGCCGGACCACCCGGGCCGGGTTGCCGACGGCGAGGACGCCGGCGGGCAGGTCCTTGGTCACGACCGCGCCGGCCCCCACGACGGTGCCCGCGCCGATCGTCACGCCGGGCAGCACGATCACGCCGCCGCCCAGCCAGACGTCGTCGGCGAGGGTGATCGGCGCCGAGCCCTCCCAGCCCTCGCGGCGGCGGCCGACGTCCAGCGGGTGGGTGGCGGTGAGGAACTGGCAGTTCGGGCCGATCTGCACGAAGTCCCCCACGGTGATCCGGCCGACGTCGAGGAAGACCGCGCCCCAGTTGACGAAGACGTTGGCGCCGACTGTGACGTTGTAGCCGTAGTCGCAGCGCAGCTCGGGGCGGATCGTGGTGTTGACCCCGACCGAGCCGAACAGCTCGGTGAGCAGCTCCCTGCGGCGGTCGTGCTCCGGCTCGGCGTTGTACCGGGCGGTCAGCTCGGCCGCCCGGCGGCCGTCGGCGCGCAGGTCGGGGTCGTTGGCCTTGTACTCCTGGCCGGCCAGCATCCGGTCCTTCATCTCGCCCATCCCGGCACGGTAGCGGCCGCCGGATGTACCTCAGCCCTAAGGTGATGGCTGTGATCGTGGTGACCGCGGCGGGCGGGTCCACCGGGACGGCGGTGGTGCGGGCGCTGCGCGCCCGTGGCCGGTCGGTGCGCGCGGTGGTCGGCCGGCGCGGTCCGCGACCGGAGCTCACCGCGCTCGGCGCGGACGTCGTCGTCGCCGAGCTGGGCCGGCCGATGACCTGGTCGGGCGTCCTCGCGGGGGCCGAGGCGCTGTACCTGATCTGGCCGAACTTCGACCCCGACGAGGCCGACGGCGCACCGGCGCTGTTCGCCCAGGCCCGCCGGGCCGGGCTCCCGCGGTTGGTCTACCACTCGGTGCTGCGCCCCCAGCTGCGGGTCATGCCGCACCACGCGGCCAAGGACCGCGCTGAGGAGGCGCTGGACGCCAGCGGCCTGCGGTCCTGGCGGGTGCTGCAGCCGTGCGCCTACGCCGACAACCTCGACGGCCAGCTCGCGGCGGTGCGGGACGGCGGGGTGCTGCGGAGCCCCTGGGGCCTGCGGACGGCGCAGTCGCTCGTCGACCTGCGGGACGTCGCCGAGGCCGCGGCGGTGCTGCTGACCGAGGACGGGCTGGACGGCGGCACGTTCGAGGCCGCCGGCCCCGAGGCGCTGACCGCTCCCCGGATCGCCCAGCTGGTCGGCGAGCGGCTCGGGCGTGCGGTGCGGGCCGAGGACGTCGTCCCGAGCGGGGAGGTGCCCACCTCCTACGCCGCCCGCTGCCGCCGGACGATGTTCGACCACTACCGGGCGCACGGGTTCACCGGCAGCCCCCGGGTGCTCACCGACCTGCTCGGCCGCACTCCGCGGAGCTACGCCGAGCACCTGGCCGACCTGGACCTCGGCGAGCCCGGCCACCGCGATCGGATGCCGGCGTGAGCGACCGGGCCGGCGGGGACGCGATGGACGAGATCCTCCAGCAGTGGGCGCGGGAGCGCCCGGACCTGGACTGCTCGCCGATGGGCGTCATCGGCCGGATCAGCCAGCTGCAGCGTGAGGTCTTCCTGGCCCAGCGGGCCACCTTCGCCCGGCACGGGCTGGACGCGCCGTCCTTCGACGTCCTCGCCGCGCTGCGCCGGGCGGGGGAGCCCTACCAGCTCACCCCGACCGCGCTGATGCGCACCGCGCTGGTCACCTCCGGGGCGATCACCCAGCGGCTGGACCGGCTGGAGGAGAAGGGGCTGATCACCCGGGGGCGCAGCGACGCCGACGGGCGGGCCGTCGTCGTCACGCTGACCGACGCCGGCCGGACGGCGCTGGACACGGCCCTGCCCGACCACCTCGAGACCGAGCGGGACATGCTCGCCGGCCTGACCGACGACGAGCGCGACCAGCTGGGAGCCCTGCTCCGCCGCTGGCTGGTGGCGCTCGGCCGGGTCCCCGGAAGCGTCCCCGACCCCTCCTGAGAAAACACCCCGTCCCCCTCACGCCTCGCAAGCTCGGCGCGAGCCTCTGGACGGGGCGGGACTACGTCCCAGCAACTTAGGAGTGCTCGCGGGGGCGGTGGGTGGCCTCGTGCACGTCCTCGGGGGCGTCCGGACGGCGGTCGATCACGGTGAACCGGTGCCACAGGCCGCTCAGCTGCAGCGGGCGGGTGACGGAGTCGTCCCCGACGACCAGCGCCAGCTCGATGCCGCGCGGCTGGCACATCTTCTGCACCTGCACCAGCGTGGACAGCCCGGCGGAGTTCAGGAAGGTGACCCGACGGGTGTCCAGCTGGACCCGGCGGAGCTGGGGCGCGCCGAGCAGCAGGTCGGTCATCGCCCGCACCAACGGGCGGCGGGCCCCCTCGGTCAGCTCACCGGTCAGCGTGATCTCCGCTGCGTGCGCGTCCTGCGCGGTGACCTCGACGTCGACGCTGACTTCCGGTTCGTCCATGGCCCTGTCCTTCCCGGTGCTCGGACGGATCATGCTGAGGACCACGTTCTCACAGGGACGGCTGCTGCTCCGAGAGCAGCAGCAGGCTGTAGGCGGCCAGCGAGGGGCCGTCGGTGAAGCGGCCGTCGCGCACCATCGCCCGGAACTCGGTCTCCGGGACGAACGCCGTCCTCATGTCCGCCTCCGTGGCCTCGCGCGCGGTGGGCCCCGGGCTCAGCCCGGTGGCCAGCCAGACGTCGAACTCCTGCGTGGACAGCCCCGGCGCCAGGTCCAGGTGCCCGAGGTGCCGGAACCCGTCGGCCCGCAGGCCGGTCTCCTCGGCGAGCTCGGCCCGGCCCAGCTGCTCGGCCGTCCCGTCCGCGCCGGCTGTCCAGGTGCCCTGCGGGAACTCCCACGCCCGGCGGCCGAGCGGGTGCCGGAACTGCTCGACCAGCCAGAACCCGTCTCGCTCGACCGGGATCACCAGCCCGAAGTGCGGCTTCTCGACGACGCCGTACACGCCGGTCGACCCGTCCTCGCGGACGACGTCGTCCTCCCGCACCCGGATCCACGGGTTCCGGTACACCTCCCGGCTGCTCGTCGTCCGCATGCGACCTAGCCTCGCAGACGAGGAGGGGCACCGATGACGGAGCGCAAGCCGCAGGGCATGACCTTCGAGACGTGGGTCGAGCAGCAGATCCGCCGCGCGCACGACGAGGGCGCCTTCGACGGGCTGTCCCTGGCCGGCAAGCCGTTGCCCCGCCGTGACCGGGAGAAGTCCAGCTACGAGTGGGCGCTGGAGTGGGCCAGGCGCGAGGAGGGCGACGTCGGGGCGATGCTGCCCACCGGGCTGGCCCTGCGCAAGGAGCGGGAGGAGCTGCCCGCGCTCATCGAGCGGCAGACGTCCGAGGTCGCCGTCCGGGCGCTCGTCGTGGCGCACAACGAGCGGGTCGACCAGTACTACCGGCGGCCCGTGGAGGGCGTGTGGGTCCCGGTCGGGATGCCCGACGTCGAGGAGATGGTCGAGGAGTGGCGGCGCACCCGGCCGGCCGCCGTCGCGGAGCCCGACCCCGCGCCGGCGCCCCCGCCGTCCCGCCGTCGTGGCTGGTGGCGCCGCCGCGCGGACTGAGGCTCAGCCCTCCTCGTCGTCCTCGCTCCGCGCCTCCTCGGCGTGGTGGGCGGCGAGCTCGCGGGTGGCCATGCCACCGGTGCCGCCCTCGTCGTGCTGCCCGGGGTGCAGGTTCGGTTCCTCGGCCTGGTGCGCTGGCTCGGTCACGTCGTCCGACCCTGCCCGGACCCCGGCTGACCTGCCACCTGCACGAGTTGAGCTCTGCTCCACATGTGGAGCAGAGCTCAACTCGCCGGGACCCCTCCTACAGGAGGTCGAACTCGTTGTGGGTCGCGCCGCCGGCGAGCAGTGCGTAGCCCGGACCGCGGTCGAAGAACGGCTCCACCGCAGGGCGGTCGGCGCGCATCGACGCCCGCAGCGCCTCGGTCGCCCCGTGGTCCGCGGTGCCGTCCCCGGCCACGACCACGCCGTAGTCGGCCCGGGCGCCGGCCACCGACACCTTGCGCCACGCGATGTCCCGCAGCACCTCCTCGACCGGGCGGTCCAGCGGGTCACCCCAGCCACCACCGCCGGTGGTCCGCACCCGGACGACGGTGCCCGCGCGCAGCGGCTCGGCGTCGGCCAGCGCGTCGACCTCGTGCTCGTCCGGCCCGCCCGGGTCGACCGTGATCGAGAACGGGCGGCCGGCCTTGCCGCCGTTGACGCCCCAGCAGGACAGGATCGAGCGGTCCGCGATGGACATGAAGTGCGCGTCGCGGAGCACCCGGATGTCCTTCTCGTACCCGCAGCCGCCGCGGTACCGCCCCGGTCCACCGGAGTCCACCGCCAGGCCCAGCCGCTCGATCCGCAGCGGGAAGCGGGACTCGGTGAACTCGGTCGGCAGGTTCCGGGAGTCCGGGACGACGTGGATGGTGTCCTCGCCGTCGGCGTAGTACCGCCCGCCGGAGCCGCCGCCGAGCACCTCCCGCATCAGGTAGGGCTCGCCGTTGGCGTCGGTGCCGTAGACGCCGGTGTACCGGATCGTCTCCTGGTCAGCGGGCATCCGTCCGCCGGTCGCCTTGGCCAGCACCCCGGCCAGCACGCCGAGCAGCCGCAGGATCACGAACGTCCGCGCGTTGGTCGGCGCCGGGAAGATCGGGGTGAGCAGCGTGCCCTTCTCCGGGAACCGCATCTCGATCAGCGGGACGACGCCCTCGTTCACGTCGAGCTGGGCCATCCGCTCCGGGGTGGCGGCCAGGTTCCGCAGGACCGGCGCCAGCCACTTCTTGAGGAAGTTGCCGTCGGCGTAGTCGCCGCAGTGGTTGATCGGCCCCTTCGCCTGCGGTCCGGTGCCGGTGAAGTCGATGACCAGCGGTACGTCGGCCGAGCTGTCCATGGTCAGCGTGATCCGCTGCCGGTGCAGCTGGGGCGCCTCCACGCCGTCGTGCTCGGCGTAGTCCTCCCACACGTAGGAGCCGTCCGGGATCTGGGACAGGATCTCCCGCCGGTAGACCTCGGTCGAGCTGCTCAGGATCGACTCGAAGCAGGCCTCCACCGCCTCGACGCCGTACCGGTCGAACAGCTCGCCGAGCCGCCGCGCGCCGGCCAGGCAGGCCGAGCACTCGGCGTCGAGGTCCGCGGCCAGCGAGTCGGGCATCCGCGAGTTCCGGGTCATGATCGTCAGTGCGGCCTCGTTGCGGACGCCGCGGTCCCACAGCTTGATCGGGGGGACCATCAGGCCCTCCTCGAACACGCTGGTGGCCGCCGACGGCATCGAGCCGGGCACCGCGCCGCCGATGTCGTCGTGGTGGCCGAACGCCTGGATGAAGGCGACCACCTCCGGGGTGCCGTCCGGGACTCCCTGAGGGGACGACTGAGCGAACACCGGCACCGTCACGCACAGGTCGGGCAGGTGGCCGATGCCCCCCTCGGACAGGTAGACGTCGTTGTGGAAGAAGACGTCGCCGGGGTTCATCGTGTCGATCGGGTGGTCGCGGACGACCGGGTGCACCAGCGCCGAGTAGGACCGCCCGGTGAGCTTGCGCAGCTGCCGGTCGTGGATGCCGGCCCGGAAGTCGTGGGCGTCGCGGATCATCGGCGAGCGCGAGGTGCGCCCGATCGACGTCTCGACCTCCTTCTCGATCGCCGCCAGCGTGCCGGCGACGATCTCCACCAGGACCGGGTCGGCGGCGGGCTTGGTCACTTCTCCTCCTCGCTGGCGCTCGTCGGCGAACTGGCCAACGGTGCTCTGTCTCCGCGTGACCTCGCAAGCTCGGTCACTGGTTGGACTCCTTGGTGAGCAGCAGGTTCCCGAACCGGTCGACGGTCGCGGCGAAGCCGGGGTGGACGGGGACGGTCGAGCCGAACTCCTCGACGACCGCCGGGCCGACGACGACGTCGCCGGGCCCGAGGTCGGGCCGCCAGTGCAGCGGCGCCTCCGCCCAGTCGTCGAAGAACACCCGCCGGGTGCCGGTGACGGACCGGTCCACCCCGCCTTCCCGGCTCTTGAGCTCGACGATGTCCGGACGGCGGATCGGCCCGATGCCGCTCACCCGCAGGTTCACCCACTCCACCGCCTGGCGCGGGTCGGCCGCGAAGTCGTAGCCGTAGAGCCGGGAGTGCGCGGCGTGGAACGCGGTCGCGACGGCGTCCAGCGCGGCGGCGTCGAGCGCGCCGTCCGCGACCGGGACCCGCACCTCGAACGCCTGGCCCACGTAGCGCAGGTCGGCCGTGCGCTGCATCCGCTGCTGGTCGCGGGCGAAGCCCTCCTCGTCCAGCGCCGCGGCGGCTTGGGTCTCCAGGGCGGCGAAGGCGTCGGCCACGGCGGCGGGGGAGAGGTCCGCGTGCCGGGACACCATGGTCTGCACGTAGTCGTTGCGGACGTCGACGGTCAGCAGCCCGAAGGCGCTGACGTTCCCCGGGTTCGGTGGCACCAGGGTGCGGGGGAGGCCGAGGACGTCCATCAGCCGGCAGGCGAGCAGCGACCCGGAGCCGCCGAAGGTGGTGAGCGTGAAGTCGCGGACGTCCAGGCCGCGGGCGACGGTGACCTGGCGCAGCGCGTTGGCCTGGTTCCAGGCGGAGATCTCCAGGATGCCGGTGGCCAGCTGCTCCACGCCCATGCCGAGCTCGCCGCCGAGCCGCTCGAGCCCGGCCCGGGCGGCGTCGACCGACAGCGGGATCTCCCCGCCGAGCAGGTGCGGGGGGATCCGGCCGAGGACGACGTGCGCGTCGGTGACGGTCGGCTCCGTGCCACCGTTGTCGTAGCAGATCGGACCAGGGTCGGCGCCCGCCGACCGCGGCCCCACCTTGAGCGTGCCCTCGGGGGAGAGCCAGGCGATGGAGCCGCCGCCGGCGCCAACGGTGACCACGTCGATCATCGGGATCTTGGACGGGTACTCGCCGACCGAGCCCTCGGTGGTCAGCGTCGGCTCGCCGTCGATCACCACGGTGACGTCGGTCGAGGTCCCGCCGCCGTCGCAGGTGAGCACCCGGTCGAAGCCGGCCGTGCCGGCGATCAGCGCCGCACCCAGGGCACCCGCGGCCGGGCCGGAGAGCATCGTGGTGATCGGCTGGTGCACCACCTCGGCCGCGCTGAGCACGCCGCCGTTGCTCTTCATCACGTAGAAGGGGACGTCGGGGGCGATCTCGTCGAGCCGCCGGCGGATGTTGGTGACGTAGGCGCCCACCTTGGGCTTGACCGCCGCGTCGACCAGGGTGGTGACCGAGCGTTCGTACTCGCGGTACTCGCGGAGCACCTGCGAGCTGATCGACACGACGGCGCCGGGGTGCTCGGCCCGCAGCACGTCGAGCATCGCCCGCTCGTGGGAGTCGTCCGCGTAGGCGTGCAGGAAGCAGACGCCGACGGTGGTGATGCCGGCGTCCCGGAAGAACCGGGCGGCGGCGACGGCGTCCTCGGTGGAGAACGGGCGGACCTCGGCGCCGGAGACGTCCAGCCGGCCGCGGACGGTGCGCACCAGGTCGGCCGGCACGATCCGCGGCGGCTTGACCCAGAAGTAGCTGTTCCCGTAGCCGTCGGGCACCGACTGGCGGGCGATCTCCAGCACCGACTCGTAGCCCTCGGTGGTGATGAAGCCGATCCGGTCCAGCTTGCCCTCGAGCAGCTGGTTGGTGGCGACCGTCGTCCCGTGGCTCACCGCGGTGACGGCGCTGCCGTCCAGGCCCAGCTGGCCGAGCACCTTCTGGACGCCGGTGAGGAAGCCGTCGGCGGGGTCGGCCGGGGTGGACGGCGTCTTGGTCGTGGCCACCTCGCCGGTGTCCTCGTCGACGGCGACGACGTCGGTGAACGTGCCCCCGGTGTCGATCCCGATGCGGACGCGGCGAGCGCTCATGGGCAGAAACCTTAGCGCTGAGATACCTGTACCGGAAGGGCGCACCGATGAACTCCGTGTCGGCCGGCAGTCCGGAACGGCATGGACGACGACCTGCCGACCGCCCTCGAGGAGGACCCGTGCCCGACCGACCCCGGATGAGCCTGACCAGCACCGTGCTCGGCACCCCGGACCCGCGGGGTCTCGCCCGGTTCTACGCCGAGCTGCTCGGCTGGCCGATCGAGACCGACGAGCCGGAGTGGGTGACGCTGCGCCCGGGCGGGCCGGGCCTGTCCTTCCAGCTGGAGCGCGACCACGTGCCGCCGACCTGGCCGCAGCGCCCCGGCGACCAGCAGATGCAGCTGCACCTGGACGTGCGGGTCGAGGACCTGGTCGCGGCGACCGCCTTCGCGCAGTCGCTGGGCGCCCAGGTGGCCGAGTTCCAGCCCCAGGACGACGTGCGGGTGCTGCTGGACCCGGCCGGCCACCCGTTCTGCCTCTTCGTGGCCGGCTGAGTCACTCGTCCGGCGGACCGGCCAGCTCCCTGGCGCGGATCACGGACAGGTCGCCCAGGCCGCGGAGGTCGCGTCCCTGTTGACCCACCTCGGTTCAGGGTTCAGACTCAGCACCGTGGACAACGCTGTAGCGCAGGTGCTCGGCCTGGTGGGGGAGCGCTGGGCCCTGCTCGTCGTCCGGGAGGTGTCCCTCGGCCTGCGGCGGTTCAACGAGCTCGAGGCCGCCACCCGCGCGCCGCGCGCCGTGCTGTCGGACCGGCTGCGCCGGCTGACCGACGCCGGGGTCCTGCGCACCCGTCCCTACGTCGTCCCGGGCAGCCGGGCGCGCTCCGAGTACGTGCTCACCGATGCCGGCTACGACCTGCTGCCGCTGCTGGCGGCGGTGTCGGACTGGGGCGAGCGGCACCTGGGCGCCGGCTCGCCGCCGGACGTCGTCTACCGGCACGGCGGCTGCGGCGGCCGGGTGACCGCCCGGCTGGTGTGCGACTGCGGCGAGGAGGCCGGCCCGCAGGACCGGCTCGTCGCCCAGGTCAACCGATGAGGACCGACCGAGGAGCTGCCATGTCCCTGACCGCCACCACCGACCGGACGTTCGTCGACGACGTGCTGATGAGCCCGACGCCGGTGCTCGTCGAGTTCACCGCCGACTGGTGCCCGCCGTGCAGGATGATCGCCCCGGTCCTCGAGCGGATCGCCCAGGAGCAGGCCGGGCGGCTCCGGGTCGTGTCGCTCGACGTCGACACCAACCCGGAGACCACCCGGGCCTACGGCGTGCTCGGCATGCCGACCATGTCGCTGTTCGTCGGCGGGCGGGTCGTCGCGCAGGTCACCGGGGCCCGTCCGCAGGTGCAGCTCATGAAGGAGTTCGAGCCGCACCTCCCCGCGCGGGTCTAGCCCGCAGCAGGCGCCGTCACCCCGAGGCGTTCCCGCAGGAACGTCGTCACCTGCCCCCGGGCCTCGTGCGTCGGGTGGCCCGGGGTGTCGGCGTCCTTGCTGGTGAGCACCATGTGCTCGTTCCGGCCGATGCCGGCGGCGTTGCCGGGCCGGGAGTTCAGCGCGATGGGCAGCCAGCCGTCGCCGAAGGCGGCGCGCAGCGAGCGGAACCGGTCGGTGGGCGAGGCGCTGTCCTCGCTGAAGCGCAGACCCATCAGGCACAGACCCTCGGTCTGCACCCGGGCGGAGATGGCGTCCCGCTCCCGGTCGGACATCCCCAGGTCGCGGCGCCGCCCGGCGGTGACCGGGATCGGCAGCGACGGCTGGCTGGCCACCGGCGCCAGGACGACGGGGTCGACCGCCGACGCGAGTGCGAAGCCGCCGCTGAAGCACATGCCGATCACCCCGACGCCGGGGCCGCCCACCCGGTCGTGCACGCGGCGCGCGACGGCCCGGACGTACTCGGCGACCGGCCGGTCGGCCCGCTTCGCGAAGGCGCGGAACTCCCGACTGATGCAGGCCGAGGCGAAGCTGCGCGCCGCGTAGCCGGGGTTCATCGGCCGGCCGGGGTCCCCGAACAGCGAGATGACGGTGACGGTGAACCCGGCCTCGACCAGGTGGTCGGCCAGTCCCATCACCTCGGGTGTCATGCCGGGGATCTCGGGCAGCAGCACGACGCCGGGCCCGGACCCGCGGGTGTAGAGGTCGTGGGTGATGCCAGCGTTGGTGAAGGACTCGGTGGCCCACCCGGCGACTGCGGACGATGACGGCTCTGTCATCGGCTGATCGTGGAGCATCCGGGCCGATCGGTCGAGTCCTCCGTCCGGATGTGTTCCTCGGTGTCGGTCCGGCGGCGATGACTTCCCCGCGCCAGCGGCGTCTGGAGTGCAGGGCCGCCGACCTGCGGCGGCTGCGATCCCGGAGGTCTGCCATGCGTCCGCTCGTCGTCACCCAGTTCCTCACCCTCGACGGGGTCGCCCAGGCCCCCGGGGGCCCGGAGGAGGACACCTCCGGCGGGTTCCGGTACGGCGGGTGGGTGGTGCCGCACTTCGACGACCCGATGGGGCGGCAGATCGACGAGTGGTTCGCCGGCGCCCAGGACTTCCTGCTCGGCCGCGGCACCTACGAGATCTTCGCCGCCTGGTGGCCGAAGGCGCCCACCGAGGACGACCCGATCGCCCGGGCGCTCAACACGCTGCCCAAGCACGTCGCCTCGCGCACCCTGCAGTCGGTGGACTGGGACGGCGCCCGGCTGATCGAGGGCGACGTCGTGGACGCCGTCCGGGCGCTGAAGGCGCAGGACGGCGGGGAGCTGCAGGTGCACGGCAGCCCGGGGCTGACCCAGACGCTGCTGGCCGCCGACCTGGTCGACGAGCTGCGGCTGATCGTCTTCCCGGTCACGCTCGGCACCGGCAAGCGGCTGTTCGGCGAGGGCACGATGCCCCGCGGCTGGCGGTTGACCTCCTCGACGGGCACCCCGACCGGCGCCCTGATCGCCACCTACCAGCGGGCCGGCGACGTCGACACCGGGACGATGACCCCCGAGCAGGTCTGAGGTCGCAGGCCCGGCCGCCGCACCGCCCGCCGCGGAGGGCGGCCGCCGGGCCCGTCGCTGAGGTCAGTCGGTCAGCGCGCGCAGGATCCGGGCCAGCTCGGCGCGGTCGGCGGCCGACAGCCGGGCGAACAGCTCGGCGGAGTCCGCGGCGCGCGCGTCGTCCACCTCGCGCTGCACCTGCCGGCCGGCCTCGGTGACGGTGAGCACCACGGCCCGCCGGTCGGTCGGGTCGGCCGCGCGCTCCACCAGGCCGCGCTCCTGCAGCCCGTCGGCGACCTCGGTCGCCGAACGGGGTGCGATCCGCAGCGCCTCGGCGAGCTCGGACAGCCGGACGCCGTCGCCGGAGCTGACCACCCGCAAGGCCCGCGCCTGGTGCGGCGACAGGTCCCAGGGGGTGAGGACCGCGCCGAACCGGCGGCGGAGCGTCCGGGCGGCCCGCATCAGCAGGTCGCCGAGGGCCGCCGTCCCGTCCTCCGTCATGCGGGAATGGTAGCGCTGATGGTGCGGTTACCACACCGTGAGGTAACCTCACCATCGATCCGGGAAGGGGTGGTCGCTTGGACGACGACACCGTGCAGGGCCGTGCAGGCGGGGGTCGCAGCGGCGGCCGGCCGGACCCGGCCGACAAGGCCCAGCTCGAGCGCTCGCCCGTCCGCTGGAGCCGCGTGGCCGGGCTGTTCCGCCCGTTCCGCTGGCAGCTGACCCTGGTGGTCGCGCTGATCGTGGCCTCCTCGGCCATCGCGCTCGCCACGCCGTTCCTCGTCCGGCTGGTCATCGACGAGGCACTCCCGCAGCAGGACGTGCGGCTGCTCGCCTGGGCCGTCGCCGGCATGGTCGCCGTCACCGCGGTGACCGCCGTCCTCGGCGTGCTGCAGACCTGGCTGTCCACGACCGTCGGCCAGCACGTCATGCACGGCCTGCGCACGTCGGTCTTCGCCCACCTGCAGCGCCAGTCGCTGGGTTTCTTCACCCGCACCAAGGGCGGCGAGGTGCAGTCGCGGCTGACCAACGACATCGGCGGCATGCAGTCGGTGGTCACCTCGACCGCCACCTCCTTCGCCTCCAACGCCACCACGGTCGTCGGCACGGCGTTGGCCATGGCCGCGCTGAGCTGGCGGCTGTCCCTGCTCTCCCTCGTCGTCCTGCCGCCGGCCATCTGGCTGACCCGCAAGGTGGCGCGGATGCGGCGCACCATCACCGCCCAGCGCCAGCGCCACCTCGCCGACCTGAACACCCAGGTCGAGGAGGGCCTCAGCGTCAGCGGCGTGCTGCTCGGCAAGACCCTCGGCGCGGGTCCCGCGCAGTCCCGGCGCTTCGCCGGGACGTCGGACGACCTGGTCGGGCTCGAGGTCCGCTCCCAGCTCGCCGGTCGCTGGCGGATGGCCACCATGAGCATCGTGTTCGCCGGCATCCCGGCGCTGATCTACCTGGCCGCCGGGCTGCCCGCGACGTCGGGCGGCATGACCATCGGCACGCTGGTCGCGTTCACCGCGCTGCAGGGCAACCTGTTCCGCCCGCTGATGGGCCTGCTGGACATCGGTGTCGCGCTGACCGCCTCGATGGCCCTGTTCAGCCGGGTGTTCGAGTACCTCGACCTGACCGTCGACATCGACGACCCTGCGCACCCCGTCCCGCTGACCGACGTCCGCGGCGAGGTCCGGTTCGACCACGTCGGCTTCCGCTACGACGACAGCTACGGAGCCGCGCTGGACGACGTCGACCTCGCCGTCCCCGCCGGCGCCACCCTCGCGCTGGTGGGCGAGACCGGCTCGGGCAAGAGCACGCTGGCCTCGCTCGTCGCCCGGCTCAACGACCCGACGACCGGCCGGGTGACGATCGACGGCGTCGACGTCCGGGACGTGGCGCTCGCCGACCTGGCCCGGGTGGTCGGCGTCGTCTCCCAGGAGACCTACCTGCTGCACGGCACCATCCGGGAGAACCTGCGGCACGCCGAGCCCGACGCCACCGACGCGGAGATGGTCGACGCGGCCCGCCGGGCCCAGGTGCACGACGTGATCGCCGCGCTGCCCGACGGCTACGACACCGTGGTGGGCGCCCGTGGGCACCGGTTCTCCGGCGGGGAGAAGCAGCGGCTGGCCATCGCCCGCACGCTGCTCCGCGACCCGCGCGTCCTGGTGCTCGACGAGGCCACCAGCGCGCTGGACAACACGACCGAGCGCGCGGTGCAGGCCGCGCTGGACGAGGCGAGCCGCGGCCGGACGACGATCACCATCGCCCACCGGCTCTCCACCGTCCGGGACGCCGACCTGATCGCCGTCCTGGCGCACGGCCGGGTCGTCGAGCAGGGCACCCACGACGAGCTGATCGCCCTCGGTGGGCGGTACGCCGAGCTGGCCGGGGCCGCCGAGCGCGAGGCCGTGCTCGCGGCCTGAGACGACGACGGCCGCCGTCCCGACCCGGGACGGCGGCCGTCGCGGTGGTCAGCCCTGGGCGACCTTGGAGACGTGCTCCCACTCGCGCCACTCGGCCAGCCGGGACTCGTAGTCGCGGGTGGCGATGCCCAGCGGGCCGTCCCCGAAGAAGACCCGCAGCGGCGGGTTCTCCGCGTCGACGACCGCCAGGACGGCGGCGCGGCTGGCCGTCGGGTCGCCCGGCGTGGCCACGCGGGCCTTGCGCTGCTCGGCGGCCTTCTCCCGGTAGGTGTCGTAGGCCGGGTTCGACTGCGCGTGCTTGGCGGAGGCGCCACCCCAGTCGGTGGAGAACCCGCCCGGCTCGATCAGCGTGACCTTGATGCCGAAGTCGGCGACCTCGGCGGCCAGCGACTGGCTGAACGCCTCGAGCGCCCACTTGGAGGCGTTGTAGATGCCGATGTTCGGGAACGCGGAGATCCCGCCGATGCTCGACACCTGCAGGAAGTGCCCCGAACCCTGCTCGCGCAGGTAGGGCAGCGCCGCCTGGGTGACGAACAGCGCGCCGAACACGTTGGTGTCGAACTGCGCCCGCGCCTCGGCCTCGGAGATCTCCTCGATCATCCCGAACTGGCCGTAGCCGGCGTTGTTGACGACGACGTCGAGCCGGCCGAAGTGCTCGTGGGCCTGCGCGACGGCCGCGAACACGGCGGCCCGGTCGTCGACGTCGAGCTTGATCGGCAGCACGCTGTCGCCGAACTGCTGCACCAGGTCGTCCAGGGACGACGTGTCGCGGGCGGTGGCGGCGACGCTGTCGCCGCGCTCGAGGGCCGCGATCGACCACTCCTTGCCGAAGCCGCGCGACGCGCCGGTGATGAACCAGGTCTTGGCCATGGGTGCTGTTCCTCTCGTAGAGCGTCCGGGGTCTCCCAGCGCACAGCACCGTGGTTGTGTTCCGCCCTGCTCGCCGAAGGCATGCCTTCGGCGAAACTCGGGACGGCGGGGCGTGACGCGCGCCGCAGTCGGTGCCGTCCCGGAATGGTGAGCCTGCGCAACCACCTTGTCCCTGGCATGGACTTGTTCTCCCCCGTCACCCTCGGCGACATCGAGCTCGCCAACCGCGTCGTCATGGCCCCGTTGACCCGCCTGCGGTCCGGTTCGGCCGGCGTCCCCGGTGACCTCGTCGTCGAGCACTACCGCCAGCGGGCCGGCCTCGGCCTGATCATCACCGAGGGCACCTACCCGAACGCCGAGTCGCGGGCCTACCCCGGCCAGCCCGGCATCGCCACCGACGAGCAGGCGGCCGGCTGGCGCCGGGTCGCTGACGCGGTGCACGCCGAGGGTGGCCGGATCGTCATGCAGGTGATGCACGGCGGCCGCGTCTCGCATCCCGACATCACCGGCACCGACCGGATCGTCGCGCCCTCGGCCATCGCCATCCAGGGCGAGGCGCACACCGCCACCGGCAAGGTGCCCTACCCGGTGCCGCACGCGCTGACCACCGAGGAGGTCCGCAGCACGCTGGCCGACATCGTGGCCGCGTCCACGCGCGCCGTCGAGGCGGGCCTGGACGGCGTCGAGGTGCACAGCGCCAACGGCTACCTGCTGCACGAGTTCCTGTCGCCGAACACCAACCAGCGCACCGATGAGTACGGCGGCACGCCGGAGAACCGGGCGCGCGCCGTTCTCGAGGTCGTCACCGCGATCGCCGCGGAGATCGGCGCCGGCAAGGTCAGCATCCGCATCTCCCCGATGCACCACGTCCAGGGGATGCACGAGGTCGACGAGGCCGACGTCCGCGCGACCTACGGCCACCTGCTCGACGCCCTCCGCCCGCTGGGCCTGGCCTACGCGTCGGTGCTGCACTCCGACCCGGCCGGGGAGCTCGTCCAGGAGCTGCGCCGCCGGTTCGACGGCCCGTGGATCGCCAACAGCGGCTTCGGCACGGTGACCACCCGCGAGGAGGCCGTTGCGCTGATCGACGCCGCGCACGCCGATGCGGTCGCCGTCGGCCGCCCGGTCATCGCCAACCCCGACCTGGTCGAGCGGTGGGCGGGTCAGCACCCGGAGAACGAGCCGGACGCCGCGACGTTCTACGCCGCTGGCGCCGAGGGCTACACCGACTACCCGGTGCTCGCCCAGAGCTGAGCAGTTCCGCACCCGAGGGGCCCGGCAGCCGTCCGCTGCCGGACCCCTCGAGGTCTGCGGTCAGCCGGCGAAGACCCCCGCCAGGTGCTCCCGCACCACGGCGTCGGTCACCACCCGGGTGCGGAGGCCGACGTGCCCGTCGGGCCGCACCAGGTACGCCGCCGTCCCGCTGTCCGGGACGCCGTAGGCGGCGGCGAAGCCGCCCTGCGCGTCCCGGACGACCGGCAGGTCGACCAGCGGCGGCACCGTGGCGTCCGGGGCTGCGACCAGGTAGGGGTGCACCTGGCCCTGGGTCGACTGCCGGACCGACGCGGCCAGCTTCTCCAGTGCCGCGAGGTCCTCCTCGCCGACCCCGGCACCGGCGTACAGCAGCAGGGTCGCGTGCGTCCCGCGGGTCAGGTCGAACAGCCGGAGGTCGTGCGCGACGCCGAAGCGGCGCAGCCCCAGGACGTCCGGCGCCCGGTACCCGGGCTGCGGACCACCGGCGAAGCCCTCCCGGTCGGTCACCTCCCCGACCAGCGGGCTCCCGGCGTAGTTCATCGTCATCTGCATCTCGAGCAGGAACTGCGCCTTCTCGTCCTCCATGTCCATCTCGTCGGTGAACGCGATGGCGACGGCGCGGTCGACGATCGCCTTGCCCGCCGGACGCCGCTCGGCGTCGTAGCTGTCGAGCAGACCCGGCGCGGCCAGCCCCCGGACGGCGAGCGCGAGCTTCCAGCCCAGGTTCCAGGCGTCCTGGATCCCGGTGTTCATGCCCTGCCCACCGGCCGGTGGGTGCAGGTGCGCGGCGTCCCCGGCGACGAAGACCCGGCCCTCCCGGTACCGGTCGACGATCCCGTGCTTGACCCGGAAGATCGACGACCAGCGCAGGTTGCTCGCGGTCGCGCCCGCCGGCCCCACGTCGTCGATCGCCGCCTGGATGTCGGCGAGCGTCGGCGGGGTGTACTCCTGCCAGAACCCGGGTGGCACCACGCCCGAGCCGATCGTCTTCTGCAGCGGCTCGGGGGCCAGCGTGGCGATCCGGTAGCGGTTGCGGCCCTTGAGCGGGACGCAGACCAGCATGCCGGTGAACGCACCGTCCTCCTCGATCCGCACCCAGCGGACCAGGTGACCCGGCGGCATGTCCCAGTCGACGTCGACGTCGCCCAGCATGAACAGCTGCGGGAACATCGACACCCCGCCCTCGAAGTCCAGCCCGAGCCCGGCCCGCACCACGCTGTGCGCACCGTCGCAGCCGACCAGGTACTGCGCCCGGGTGGTCTCGGTCTCCCCCGACGGGAGCCGCAGCTGCGCGGTGACCCCGTCGTCGTCCTGGCTGAAGCCGACCAGCTCCACCCCGCGCTCGACGGCGACGCCGTGCGCGAGCAGCCTCGCGGTGAGCAGCCGCTCGGTGTCGTACTGGGGGAGCCCCAGGTGGGCGTAGGGGAGCTCGTCGAGGCCGGCCCAGTCGACCTGGTGGGTCTGCTTGCCGTTGACGAACACCGTCTGCCCGTGCAGCCAGATCCCGGCGTCCATCGCCTCGGCGACGATGCCCTGGTCCTCCCAGATCTCCATCGTCCGGCAGTGGATGCCGATCGCCTTGTCCGCCTGGGTCGCCGCCTGCGCCCGCTTGTCGACGACGCGGACGGCGATGCCCCGGCGGGCGAGCTCCAGGGCGTGGGTCAGCCCGGCCGGGCCGGCACCGGCCACGAGCACCTCGACGTCCCCGCCGACGGTGCGCGGGGTGATCGGCCCCGGGACGGGTGCGGCGGCGTGCTGCGTGCCCGGCGCCTCGACGAACTCCTGCACGGGTGCACTGGGCACCGGCGCGGGCTCGACCGGCGCGGACACCCGCGGCGCCGGGGCCGGTGCCGCAGCCGCGACCGGTGCGGCCGCGACCGGCTGGGCCGGACCGGTGGACCCGGCGGCCGGCTCGGGGAGCGGCCAGCCGCCGCCACCGGCCTCCACCGGGCGGTAGCGGATCTCGAAGTGCCGGCGGTTGAACTCGACCGACAGCCAGCGGATCAGCGCTGCGCTCTGGTCGGCGTGCGAGGGGTCGTCGACCCAGGTGATGAAGTCCTGCTCGGACTCCCACTCGGCGAAGATGTGGTACCTCGGCGCGCCGATCTCCTTGAGCAGCTCCTCCCGGATCAGCCCGGGCGTGCCGCGCAGGGTGGCGGTCGTCCTGGCGTAGGCGGCCTCGAAGGCATCCTCCTCGCCCGGCTCGACCCGGGTGCTGATGTCGATCCGGACGTGCGGTCGCGTCGTCGGCTCCGCCGACCCGCCACCGGCCTCGGCCGGACGGTGCCGGATCTCGTAGTGCTGGCGGTTGAACTCCACCGACAGCCAGCGGATCAGCGCGGCGCTCTGGTCGGCGTGCGAGGGGTCGTCGACCCAGGTGATGAAGTCCTGCTCGGACTCCCACTCGGCGAAGATGTGGTACCTCGGCGCGCCGATCTCCTTGAGCAGCTCCTCCCGGATCAGCCCGGGGGTGCCGCGCAGGGTGGCGGTGGTCCTGGCGTAGGCGGCCTCGAAGGCCTCCTCCTGGCCCTCGTCGACCCGGGTGCTGATGTCGATCCGGACGTGCGGCGGCCGGTCGTCCTCGGCGGGCTGCCCGCCGTCGACGGTGTACAGCAGCTCGTAGGTGCTGCGTGACGCGTCCTCCCGCAGCTCGCGCAGCGCCTCGGTGAGCGTCTCCCGGGCACTGCTGCGGCCGAACGCGTCGACCGCGGCACGGTCGACCCAGTCGCTGGTGATCACGAAGGTCCGCGGGTCGTCGGCGTCGCGCACGAGCTCCTGCCGCAGGTTGCCGGGGACCTTGCTGATCTCCGCCGCCGCCCGCCGCCAGTTCTGCTCGAACTCCGCCTCGCACCCCTCCCGCGTGCGCATCCGCAACAGGGTGCGCACCACCGGGGCCTTCTCGGTCGCTGCCGTCATGCTGCCTGCTCCTCCTGGTGTCGGCGCAGCACCAGGCTGCTGTTGAAGCCCCCGAAGCCACGGGCGAGGACGACGACGGTCCCGACGTCCTGCACCCGGTTCTGCTGCACGAGGTCGACACCCGGCGCGTCGACCGGGTCGTCGAGGTGGGCGGTGCCGGGCACGATGCCGTCCCGGATGGCCAGCAGCGCGGTCGCCACGTTGAGCGCCGAGCCACCGGCCATCAGCCGCCCGGTCCAGGACGAGGGGGCCGTCACCGGTACCGGTGTGGCCCGCCCGCCGAAGACCCGCTGGAGCGCCTCGAGCTCCAGCGCGTCCAGCTCGGGCACCCCGGCCCCGTCGGCGAGGACCAGGTCGACCTCGTCCGGCGTCACCCCGGCGTCGGCCAGGGAGAGCCGGATCGCCCGGGCGTACTGGGTGGCGTCGGGTGCGGGGTCCTCGTGGTGGTGGGCGTCGTGCGTGGCGCCGTAGCCGGCGACCTCGCCCCAGACCTGCCGTGCGCCCCGGGCGCGGGCGGCGCCCGGCTCCTCCAGCAGCAGGATCGCGCCGCCCTCGCCGATCACGTGACCGTTGGCCCGGTGGTCGAACGGCTTGTAGGCGTCCTCGGGCCGGGTCGCCGTCGACAGCCGGCCGCTGGTCGCCTGGCACAGGAGCGCGTACGGCGTCACGCCGGCCTCGGTGCCGCCGACCAGGACGGCGGGCGTGCCGCGGCGCGCGACCCGGCGGGCCCAGCCGATGCTGTCCAGCCCGCCCGCGCCCTCGCTGACCACCACGCCGGAGGGGCCCTTGTAGCCGTCGCGGATGGAGAGCTGCCCGGTGCTGGCCGCGTAGAACCAGGCGATCGACTGGTAGGCGCCGACCGACTTGGGTCCCTTCGCCCACAGCCCCTGGATCTCGTGCTGGCTGAACTCGTTGCCGCCGGAGCCGGCCGCCAGGAACACCGAGGTCGCGTAGGCGTCCTCGGGCGCCTCGTAGCCCGCGTCCTGCGCGGCCAGCGTCGCGGCCGCCAGCGACGTCCAGGTCCAGCGGTCGGTCTGCACCATCAGCTGCGGCGCCACGAACGCCTTCGGGTCGAAGTCGCGGATCTGCCCGGCCAGCGTCACGCCGTACTGGTCGGTGTCGAAGCCCTCGATCGGCCGGATGGCCGGCTCCCCGCGGACGAGGGAGGACCAGTGCGCCTCGACGCCGACGCCGGTGGGGGCGACGACGCCGATCCCGGTCACCAGCAGCCCGGTCATGCGCTCCTCCTCGTCGGGGAGGCCAGCACGATCGCCGACTGGAAGCCGCCGAAGCCGCTGCCGACCGACAGTGCGACGTCCACCTTCTGCTCGCGGGCGGTGTTGGGCACGTAGTCCAGGTCGCACTCGGGGTCGGGCACCCCGTAGTTGGCCGTCGGCGGCACCACGCCGCGCTTGACCGCCAGCGCGGTGGCGGCGATCTCGATCGACCCGATCGCGCCGAGCGAGTGCCCGACCATCGACTTGATCGAGCTCATCGACACCTGCTGGGCGGTCGGGCCCAGGCTGCGCTTGACCGCGGCGGTCTCGTGGCGGTCGTTCTGCTTCGTGCCCGAGCCGTGGGCGTTGACGTAGCCGACCTCGTCGGGGTCGATCCGGCCCTGGTCCAACGCCAGCCCGATGGCCTCGGCCATCTCGATGCCGTCGGGCCGCAGACCGGTCATGTGGAAGGCGTTGCACCGGTTGGCGTAGCCGCTGACCTCGCAGTACACCTCCGCGCCGCGCTGCCGGGCGTGGTCGAGCTCCTCCAGCACCAGCACCGCGGCACCCTCGCCCATGACGAAGCCGTCCCGGCGGGCGTCGAAGGGCTTGGAGGCGTGCTCGGGGTCGGCGTTGTTGGCGGTCGTCGCCCGGATGGTGTCGAAGCAGGCCATCGAGATCGGGGAGATGGGGGCGTCGCTGGCCCCGGCGATCACCACGTCGGCGTCGCCGTCCTCGATCAGCTGGGCGCCGTAGCCGACCGCGTCGATGCCCGAGGTGCAGCCGGTGGAGACCACGGTGGCCGGCCCGTGGGCGCCGAAGCGCACCGCCAGCTCGGTGGCCCCGCAGCTGGGCACCAGCGCCTGGTGCAGGAACCGAGTGGCGTACCGCGGGTCGACCAGCCAGTGCTTCCCCGCGTCGCTGACCGCGACGTACTCGTTCTCCAGCCGCATGGTCGCCCCGACCGCGCTGCCCAGGGTCACCCCGACCCGGTCCGGGTCCGGGGCGTCGTCCGCGCCGCCGGCCCCGAAGGTCAGCCCGCTGTCCGCGACGGCCTCGTCGGCGGCCACCATCGCCATCTGCACGAACCGGTCGTTGCGGTGCACCTCGTGGGCGGTCAGGCCCAGCTTGCGCCCGTCGAAGTCGACCTCGGCCGCCACCTGCGAGCGGAAGCGGCTCGGGTCGAAGAAGGTGATCCGCCGGGTCGCCGTCCGGCCGGCGGTGATCATCTCCCAGAAGCCCTCGCGGCCCATCGAGCCGGGGGCGACCACGCCGATGCCGGTGATGACGACCCGGCGTCCCGAGGGGGTGGGGGTGCTCACCGGACGCCCATCGAGCCAGGCGAGGGCTCGGTGTCGACGTGGCCGAGCTCGGGCCGGGGGGCCAGCGGCCCGGCGAGGAAGACGAAGAACGCCGTCTCCGCGCCGTCGTTGACGATGCGGTGTCGCACCCCGATCGGGATGTGCACGGCCGACTCGCCGCCCAGCCGGCGCTCCTCGCCGTCCAGGGTCACCAGCACGTCGCCGGAGACGCAGTAGAGGAACTCCTCCGAGTACGGGTGCCAGTGCTCGGTGACGACCTCCCCCGGCTCGAGGGTGAGCGTGCCCATGAACCCGGCGGTGGCGCCCACGCTGGTCGGCGAGAGCAGCACTCGGATGTCACCGCCGCGACGGCGGTTGGGGACCGCGTCGGCCCGGGACACGGTGGGCCCGCAGCGCACCTTCGCCGTGGGGTGCTGGATCGTCGTCATCTCTCTCCTCCGGTGGGGGCCGGGCCCGTCAGCGCGGGTTCCGGGAGTGCGGTGGGGGTGAGCGCACCGGGCGCGGTGGCCAGGTGCAGCGGGAGGTCCGGGTGGACCTGGCGGATCAGCGGGCCGAGGGTGGGCACGGGGCCCACCTCCACGACCCAGGTGGCACCGGCCCCGACCAGCGCGCGCGAGGTCGCCTCCCACTGCACCGGCGAGGTCAGGTGCGCCCGCAGGCACCGGGCCAGGTGGTCCGGGTCGCGGGTCGGCCGGCCGTCGGCGTTGGGCACCACCGGGACGTCCGGGACGGACCAGTCCAGGTCGGCGAGGGGTGCGGCGAGGTGGTCGGCGACGGACTGCATCAGCGGGCCGTGGCAGGCGGCCCGCCCGGGGAGCCGGACCATGTCCAGCCCGGCTGCGGTGACGGCCGTGCGCGCCTGCTCCAGCTCCTCCCGGCTGCCGGAGAGCACCACCTGCGCCGGGCCGTCGAGGGAGGCCACGCTCAGCCCGCCGGCCGCCAGCTCGGTGACCACCGCGCGGGCGACCTCCGCGGCTCCGGGGCCGACGACGGCGGCCATGCCCGCACACGAGGGGCGCGGCGCGTGCGCCAGCGCCTCCGCGCGCCAGTCGACGAACGCCACCACCTGGTCCAGCGGCAGGGCGCCGGCGGCGACCAGCGCCGCGTACTCCCCGACGCCGTGCCCCGCGACGACGACCGGCCGCAGACCGGCGGCGACCAGGCTGCGGTACCCCGCGACCCCGGTCACGACCGCCGTCAGGTGCGCAGCCACCGGGTCGCAGAGGTTGAGCGGGTCACCCCACCACGGGACGACGTCCCGGCCCAGCACGTCCGAGGCCTCGGCCACGACGTCCCGGGCGGCCTCGTCGCCGAGCCAGGCGTCGAGGGCGCCGGGGCGGGCGCTGCCCTCACCCGGGAGGACGACCGCGGCCCCCGGGGCGAGGTCGGTCACGTCGTCGGCTCCGCGTGCCTGGCGGCGGCCTCCACCTTGTCCCGGATGACGGCCATCTGGACCTTGCTGTTCGCGTCGATGCGCTCGGTCATGCCGGCCGTGTCGATCGGCGCCTCGGGCCGCATCCGGAAGTCCTGCTGCCACCGCATCCGGGTGCCGGTGCCCTCCGGCGCGTAGTTCCACCGGATGTCCATGAACTCGAAGGGGCCGGGCTCGACCCGCTTCGCCACGACCTCGTGGGCGGCCTCGTCCAGGGTGCGCTCGGAGATCCAGCTCCACACCCGGCCGGACTCGTCGGGGTGCATCTTGAGCCGGAACCGGAACGTCGAGCCGTGCTGGGCGAGCATCTCCACCTCGGCGTACTCGGTGAAGAGGTCCGGCCAGGTCGTCAGGTCGTTGGTCATCCGCCAGACGTGGTCGATGTCCGCGTCGATGAAGATCGAGTTGTCGGTGTGGCCGACGGTCCGGCTGTCGTTCTCGAGGGTGCTCATCTGGGTCCTCCGGCTGGCTGCCTGGGTCAGGGGGTCGGGCACGGCCCCGTCCGGGGGCTCGCGCCGAGCGTGCGGGGCGTGACGGGGACGGGGTCCTCCCTCAGGCCATCTGCGACTGCGCCGAGGAGACGGTCGCGACGATCTCGCCCAGCGTGTAGCGGTCGGGGTCGTCGTCGGGCATCTCGGTGCCGAACCGGTCGTGCAGCTCGGTCTGCATGGACAGGAAGGCCAGCGAGTCCAGCCCGATGTCGGCGAAGTGGGCGTCGGGGTCGGTGGTGCGCGACTCCGGGGGGAGCCCGGCCTTCTCGGAGAGCAGGTCCATCAGGTCGTCGAGGGTGAACGAGGTGTCGGGCATGGCGGTGTTCCTCTCAGGGGTGGGTGGACGGGACGGCCCCGGCCGGTCGCTGCCGGACGGTGCCGGGACGAGCTGCAGCGACCCGTGGGCGGCGGGCATGGGCGCCGTCGGGGTCGCCGCGAGGGCAGCTGCGGAGACCAGGAGCTCGGGCAGGCTGCGGTCGAGGAACTCGATGTCGTGCCGGTCGGCGCGCACGTCGGGGTGGCGGAGCATCGCCCGTTGCAGGGCGATGGTGGTGTGCAGCGCCGGCCCCTCGACCCGCAGCTCGGCCAGTGCCCGGTCCATCCGCCGGACCGCCTGGTCGCGGTCGGGGGCCCAGACGACGAGCTTGCCCAGCAGCGAGTCGTAGTGCGGGCTCACGTCGTCGCCCTGCCGGTAGCCGGTGTCGAACCGGGTCCACGGCCCGCCGGGGACCTGCAGGACGTCGAGGTGGCCGGGGGCGGGGGCGAAGCCGCGGGCCGGGTCCTCGGCGTTGATCCGGCACTCGATCGCGGCGCCGCGGGTCACCACGTCCTCCTGCTGCAGCTGCAGCCGCCGGCCACCGGCGACCAGCAGCTGCTCCCGGACGAGGTCGACGCCGGTGAGGGCCTCGGTGACCGGGTGCTCGACCTGGATGCGGGCGTTCATCTCCATGAAGTACGCGCCGGCGCCGTCGACCAGGAACTCCATGGTCCCGGCGCCGGTGAACCCCACCGACAGCGCACCGCGCACCGCGAGGGCGCCGAGGTCGGCGCGCTGCTCGGGGGAGAGGTGGGCCGCGGGCCCCTCCTCCAGCAGCTTCTGGTGGCGGCGCTGCAGCGAGCAGTCGCGCTCACCGAGGTGGATCCCCGCGCCGTGCCCGTCGCAGAGCACCTGCACCTCCACGTGCCGGGCGCGGCTCAGGTAGCGCTCCACGTAGACGGTCGGGTCGCGGAACACCGCGCGGGCGACCGCGCGGGTGGTGGCGAAGGCCTCGGCGAACTCCCCCGGCGCCGACACGACCGTCATCCCGCGCCCGCCGCCGCCGGCCGCCGCCTTGATGATCACCGGGTAGCCGATCTCGTCGGCGATCGCCAGCCCCTCCTCCGCCGTCCGGACCGGCTCGACCACCCCGGGCAGCAGCGGCAGGCCGGCGTCGGCCATCAGCCGGCGGGCGGTGGCCTTGTTGCCCATCTGCTGCATGACCTCCGGCGGCGGACCGACGAAGGTGAGCCCCTCGATGTCGCAGATCTCGGCGAAGTCGGGGTCCTCGGACAGGAACCCGTAGCCCGGGTGGACGGCGTCCGCGCCGGTGCGCAGCGCGGCCTCGATCAGGTTGGGCACGTGCAGGTAGCTGCGCCGGGGGGCGGGCGGGCCGATGTGCACCGCCTCGTCGGCCATCGCCACCACCGCGGAGTCCCGGTCGGAGGTGGAGTAGGTGGCGACCACCTCGATGCCCAGCTCCCGGCAGGCGCGGGCGATCCGGACGGCGATCTCGCCGCGGTTGGCGATGAGCAGCCGGCTGATCACTGCGCGGCCACCGTCGGGCGCAGGTACATGAGGACCTGCCCGTACTCCACCGACTCGGCGTCCCCGGCGAGGACCTCGGTGACGACCCCCGCCTCGTCGGCCACGATCGGGTTCATCAGCTTCATCGCCTCGACGATCCCGAGCGTCTGGCCGGGCTCGACGGTGTCGCCGACCCGGACGAACGGGTCGGCGTCCGGGGACGGGGCGACGTAGAAGGTCCCGACCAGGGGCGCCGGGACGGCGACGACGTCGTCCGGGACGGCCGGCCCGGCGGCGTCGGCCGGGACGTCCCGGCCGGCCGGTGCGCTGCGCAGCGCGCCCCCGCCCTCGCCGGCGGGGCGGTCCTCGGCCGCCCACTCGACCTCGATCGCGGTGTCGCCGCTGCGCACGGTGAGCCGGCGCAGGTCGCCGGGCAGGCTGCGGGCCAGCTCGACCACCTCGTTGCTCAGCGACCGGGTGGTGTCGTCCGGCGGCAGCGGGGCGCCGCTCAGCGTCGGCCGGGGGGTGAACTCCGTCGGGTGCACGGTCAGCACCCCGCCGGGACGACGGGCTGCAGCGTGCGCATGCGGCGGCCGGCGTTCCCGTCCATGCCGGACAACCGGCGGGAGCGTTCGGCCAGCAGGGTGGCCACGTCGGCCCGGGACAGCTCGTCCAGTTCGCGGAGGAGCGCCGCGCGGAGCAGGTCCGCTGCCGCGACCGGGTCGGTGTGCGCGCCGCCCGGTGGTTCGGGGACGACGGAGGTTGCGATGCCCGACCGGAACAGGTGGGTGGCGCCCAGCTGCATGGCCCGCGCCGCGGCGGGGGCCGCCGTCGCCGTCCGCCACAGGATGGCCGCGCACCCCTCGGGGCTGATCACCGACAGGTAGGCGTTCTCCAGGACCAGCAGCCGGTCCGAGGTGCACAGCGCCAGCGCGCCACCGCTGCCGCCCTCGCCGGTGACCACGGCGACGACGGGGACCCGCAGCCGGCTGCTGCGCATGATGATCTCGGCGATCGCGTGGGACTGCCCGCGCTCCTCCGCCTCCGGTCCCGGGTGCGCCCCGGGGGTGTCGACGAGGGTGACGACCGGCAGCCGGTGGGCCTCGGCGTGCCCCAGCAGGCGCAGCGCCTTGCGGTAGCCCTCGGGGTGCGGCATCCCGAAGTTGTGGGCGACCCGCTCGCGGACCGAGTGCCCCTTCTCGTGGCCGATCACCACGACCGGACGGCCCCCGATGGAGGCGACCCCGCCCACCACGGCGGGGTCGTCGCCGAAGGCCCGGTCGCCGTGCAGCTCGACGAAGTCGTCGAAGGCGGTGTGCAGGTAGTCCAGCGTGGTCGGCCGGTCCGCGACCCGCGCCCGCTGGACGACCTCCCAGGGATCGCTCTCCGCCGGCGGGGGCTCGGGCCCTTCGGCCCACGCAGGCTCCGGCTCGCCGGCCGGTTCGTCCTCGGCCGGGACGCCGGCGCGGTCGCGGCCGTGCAGCGTGAGCAGCCGGATGAGCACCGGCCGCAGGTCCGCCCGGCTCTCGACCCGGTCCACCAGGCCGTGGGCGAGCAGGAACTCCGAGGTCTGGAAGTCGCGGGGGAGCTCGGCGCGGATCGTCTCCTGGACCACGCGCGGGCCGGCGAAGCCCACGTGCGCGCCGCGTTCCCCGATGAGCACCGACGCGAGAGTCGCGAAGGAGGCGGAGACGCCGCCGTAGGTGGGGTCGGTGAGCACGCAGACCGAGAGCAGCCCGGCCTCGTGCAGCCGTCCGAAGGCCTCGCTGGCGCGGGCCATCTGGAACAGCGAGAAGACGCCCTCCTGCATCCGGGCGCCGCCGCTGGCGCAGACGACCACCAGCGGCCGGCTCCGCTCCAGCGCCAGCGCGGCGGCCTCGCTCACCCGCCGGCCCACCTCGACGCCCATGCTGCCGCCCAGGAAGCCGAAGTCCATGACGGCGAGCACCAGGGGTGTCCCGCCGATCCGCGCCTCGCCCACCAGGACCGCCTCGGACTCCCCGGAGCGGTGCGCGGCGTCGCGGAGCCGCTCGGGGTAGGGGCGCAGGTCGGTGAAGGCCAGCGGGTCGGAGTCCCCGCGGGGGACCTCGGTCTCGGTGAAGCTCCCGGCGTCGACGAGCATGTCGATCCGGGCCCGGGCGCTGAGCCGCAGGTGGTGCTCGCACTCCGGGCAGACGTGCAGGTTGCGCTCCAGCCGCTTGTGGTAGAGCAGCCAGCCGCAGGCCGGGCAGGAGGTCCAGCCGGCGTGAACCGGTGCGGCGGGCACGCCGGGTGTCGTCAACGAGGAACGGGTCATGACTGCCTCTCAACCGCGTACCGCCGCCCTCACTCGGGCGACGAGGTCCAGTGGTAGAAGCGACGGGCCATCGCGTCCTGCGGTGAGCGCCAGTTCGGGTCGTAGGGCTCGATGTAGGGCTTGAGCTCGTCGCTCACCGACCGGAAGGCCGGCAACGACTGCGCGATCTGCATCGACTCCGACGGCGGCCGGTCGAAGCCGATCAGGTGCACGTAGAGGCCGTGGAACTGGAAGAGCGACCGGTGCCGCACCCCGATGTCGTGGGGCATGGACGTCGCGTCCGAGCGGCCGAAGACGGCGGCCACCTCGTCCGCGTCGCGGGGGTCCATCTTCGCGATGATCATCGTCTCGTGCACGGGTGCTCCTGCGGCGGTGGGCGGGAAGAACCGGATCGACACGGCAGACGCTAGGGCGGCTCCGGTGCTCCGGGCATCGGCCGCAGGGGCCGTTCTGGAGGGCCACCGGAGGTGGCGGGGCGGGGGTGGGCCCTCCGCCTCAGGGAGCGCGACCGCACCCCGGACCGAGCCCGTGTCCCCCGCCGTCTGGCCGTCGGCTCTGCCACCCGGGGCGGGTTCTCCCGACTCTCCGTGGGGTCGGACCCCCTACCCGGGTATGAACCGTCGGTCCGTCCCCGGGCAACGCGCGGTCGACTGTGGCGCTGACCTGGGGGTGTCCCCTAGCTTCCCGGTGACACCGACGTAGGTGGGCTCGGCAACGGGTGCCGTCCGGAGCGGAGTTGACACGCATGAGCGGCGACCCGTTGTTCGGTACGGCCGGTGATGCCACGGGGGGTGGTCGTGTGCTTTCCGAGAGTGGTGACGGGGTGGTGACACCGCCCGCGGGGGTGCCGGTCCAGGTGCTCATCTGCGATGACCACGAGGTGCTCCGGCACGGTCTGCGCACGGTGCTGCTCCGCGCGCCGGACCTCACCGTCGTCGCCGAGGCGGCCGGCGCTGCCGAAGCCCTCGCCCTCGCCACGAGCGCGCGGCCGGACGTGACCGTGATCGGTCTCGGGGCGCACGGACCGGTCGTCCAGGAGCTCGTCCGGGCGTTGACCGCGATGGGCATCCGGGTCGTGCTGCTCGGCGAGCCCGGCGCCGGCAGCGACCTCATCGACGCGCTCCAGGCAGGGGCGAGCGGGTACGTGCACACCACCGTGACCCCGCAGCGCCTCATCGACGGCGTGCGGGCCGTGGCGCAGGGCGAGACGGTGCTCGACGCGGCCGCGACGGGGGAGCTGCTGCACCGTCTCGACGACGCGCCCCGGTCGGGCGACGGCGGGCCGGCCCTGCACAGCGGGCCGTTGACCGCGCGCCAGCAGACCGTCTCCCGGCTGGTCGCCGAGGGCCTGACCAACGCGGAGATCGCCGACCGGCTCAACGTCAGCCGGGCGACGGTCAAGGGCCACATCACCGTCGCCCTGCGTCGCCTGGGGCTCCGCGACCGGACGCAGCTGGCGATCCACTTCCACCGGTCGACCAGGCCCGACGGTCGCGGACCAGGCTCGTCGAGGGGCTGAGCGGCTCCGGAGCGGAACGACACGCCGCGTGCCTGTTCCACTGTGCATCTGCTGTGTCCGGGGTCGACGAAGGCGAGGACGCGGGACCAGTTGTTCGCTACGGTCTGTGCACCGTTGAGACGGACGAGTGTCGGATCCACCCTCCGGTGGGGGGTGGCGTCGCCGCTCGCAGGACAGGGGGAGTCCTCATGACCACGGACCACGGAGGGTCTCGGACGAGCCACGGCAGGCTGACCCTGCGCGCCCCCACGGACGAGGGGAGGAGTCGCTCTCTCCTGCGGGACGTGGCGCGCGCCCCTGGGCTGCGGGACACCGAGCTCCCCCTCCGGCCGCGCACGACCCGGCCACCGCGGACCCTGGTGCGGGTGCTGCTGTGCGAGGACCAGGAGGTCTTCCGGCTCGGCCTGCGGGTGGTCCTCGAGGCGCAGCCGGACATCGCCGTCGTCGCCGAGACCAGCCAGCTCCAGGAGGCGGTCGAGGTCACCGACGGCCCCGGCACGCAGGTGGTCGTCGTGCGGCAGGGCCTCCTGGGCGGTTCCAGCCTGCCGCTGCTGCGGGACCTCTGCCAGCGCGGAGCCGGGGTGCTGGTGCTCGCCGAGATGGGTGACCGGCCCGACTCCGGCATGATGGAGGTGCTCCAGGCCGGGGTCCGGGGCTTCCTGCCGCGCCGGGCTGCGGCGTGCCGGCTCGTGGAGGCCGTCCGCGCGCTCGCCCGCAAGGAGACCGCGCTCGACTCCGCGGTGGCCAGCCAGCTCGTGCGCTACCTGACCGGGGACGCCGCCCAGGCCGACTGCGGGGGGCGGGCGCTCGACCGGCTCACCGAGCGGCAGCGCGACGTGGCCGCGCTGGTGGCCGAGGGGCTCAGCAACGAGGAGATCGCCAGCCGGCTGTTCCTGAGCCCGGCGACGGTCAAGAGCCACCTCACCGCGGTGATGCGCCGCCTGGACGTCCGCACCCGCACCCAGCTGGCGATCCTGCTCAACCGCGACCACTCGCCCGCCGCCTGACGGAGGAGTCGCCTCGCCACCTGGAGGCTCCCGCCGGGGGCCGTCAGGTGACGTCGCGGCGGGTGAGGAGCAGGCCGGTCAGCGCGGTGAAGACGACGAGGAACCCGGCCAGCACCCATGCCGCCTGGCCGCCGTCGACGATGGCCGCGACCCCCGGGGTGCGCAGCTCCGCGTGGTCCCCGGCCAGCGCGGCCACCAGCGACCCGGCGTTGACCCCGGGCAGCGCCGCCTGCGCCGCGTCGAAGACACCGAGCAGGGGCGCGGCGACGTTGACGATGAGGTTCTCCACGGCCAGCACCCACACCAGCCCCAGCCCGATCGGCAGCGCGGTGCTCCGCAGCGCCGTTCCCAGCAGCATGCCCAGCACGCCCCAGGTGGTGGCGATGAGCAGCCCGCCGCCGAAGCCGCGGACCAGCTGGGCGGCGCTGGGCCAGTCGACGGTCGCAGAGGCGCCGGTGGCGATCGCCCAGCTCACCAGGGCGGTGAACAGGAAGCTCAGCAGCACGGTCCCGGCCAGCACCACGATCAGCGCCAGCAGCTGGCCGGCGAGCAGCGTCAGCCGGCGGGGACCCTGACCCAGCAGCGTCTTGAGCGTTCCCCAGCCGTACTCGCTGCCGGCCAGCAGGGCGCCGAGGGTCAGCAGCAGGGCCCCACCGAACAGCGGCAGCCCGGAGAGCGTGTTCTCCACCAGCCGGTCGGGCAGCGTGCTCGCCAGCAGCGCCTCCGGCGGACTGCCCTCGTAGGACGCGCCGCGCCGGTAGCTGACGTAGGGGATGAGCGTGCTGAACACCAGCTGCAGCGCGGGCCACAACCCGAGCAGCACCCAGGTGGCCGGGCGCCGCAGCAGCTTGAGCAGCTCTGCCGAGACGATCGCCCCGAGCGACCCCACGGTCCGGGTCCGGGCCGAGGGGGCACCGCGCTCCGGCGTCCTGGTGTCCGTCGCTGTGCTCATCGGACGGCGCTCTCGGGCAGCTGCCGCCGGGACCGCCCGGGAGGCGCATCGGTCGGGGGTGCGGCACCGAGCTCGGACCCGGTCATCTGCAGGAAGACCTCCTCCAGGGTCTGCACCTCCTGGCGCAGCCCGGTCACGTCGACGTCGGCCATGACCAGCGCGCGGTTGACCCGCGCGGTGTCCTCCGGCCCGGCCTGGACGACCAGGACGCCGTCCTCCACCGACACCCGGTCGGCGCCCAGCAGCCCGGCGGTGACCGCGGCGGCCTCCTCCAGCGGCTCGGCCTCCACCACCAGGCGGCGCAGCCCGAGCAGCTCGCCGACGCTGCTCTCGACGACCAGGCGCCCGGCGGAGATCACCGCCACCCGGTCGCAGACCTGCTCGACCTCGCCGAGGAGATGGCTGGACAGCACGACCGTGCAGCCGTCGGCGGACAGCCGGCGCAGCAGGGCGCGCATGTCGGTGATGCCGGCCGGGTCCAGCCCGTTGGTGGGCTCGTCGAGGATGACCAGCTCGGGGTCCTTGAGCAGCGCCGCGGCGACCCCGAGCCGCTGCTTCATGCCCAGCGAGTAGGTGCTGTACCGGTCGCCGGCGCGATCGGTGAGGGCCACGGTGCCCAGCACCAGGTCGACCCGGCTGGACGGGGCCCCGGCGTACCGGGCGAGGACGCGGAGGTTGTCCCGGCCGGAGAGGTAGGGGTAGAAGCCGGGGCCCTCGATGAGCGCGCCGACCCGGACCGCCGACGAGCCCGCCGGCCGGTCCAGCACCGTCGCGCTGCCGCTGGTCGGCCGGATCAACCCCAGCAGGGCCCGCAGGGTCGTGGTCTTGCCGGCACCGTTCGGGCCGAGGAAGCCGTAGACCTCCCCGCGACGCACGGTGAGGGACAGGTCGTCCACGACGGTGCGGGCGCCGTAGCGCTTGGTGAGCCCGTCCAGCACGACGACCTCGTCGCCGGCCCTGCCCCCGACGCTCTCCTGCACAGGCTGCATGGCCGGACTGTGCTCCCGCCCGCAGAGCCCTGTCGACCGCTGCGCCGGGCGTGGCGCGACGTTTCCCCCCGGAGGACGGGGGTGTCCGGCCCGCGGTGCACCTGGGTGCTCCGACCTGGGACACGACCCGGGCACGACCCAGGTCGCACCTCCCCCGCCCCGCAGGTCGCGTTTGCCACCTCAGGTGGGCTCAGGAGTCGACTCCTGTCGTCTGGGCTCGGTCGGTCGCGTCCTCGAAGGTGGTCCTCGCCAATCGGCCAGGTCCGGAGTCCTCTCCGCACCGGCTCGTCGACCAGAGCGGCTCGATACGGGAGGGCTGTCATGCGCAACACCAGCAAGGTCGGGAAGGTACGAGGTCCATGGGGGGCCCGCAGTCGAGCGGTCGTGGTGGCCGCGGGGTTGATGCTCGCCGCCCTGCCCGCGAGTGCTGCGGTGGCCGGCGGGCACGGGCACGGGGGCTCCACCCTGGTGGTGCACCGGGGTGAGTCCATCCAGGCGGCGGTGAACGCGGCCCGGTCCGGGGACACCATCAGGATCGAGGCGGGCAACTACCGGGAGGCCGTCTGCGTCGACCACAAGGGCCTGACCATCGTCGGGGCCGGCGCCGGCGCGACGACGATCAGCTGGCCGAGGTGGAACAACGTCGCGGACCTGCCGACCGCCACGCCCACCCCCTGCTGGGAGGCCCAGGAGGCCGCGGACGCCGAGGACGACCCGAGCACGTTGAACGACGACGTCTCCGGCCTGTTCTTCCTCTACCCCGACGCTCCGGTCACCGTCAGCGGCCTGACCACCAAGAACCACCCGGCGAGCGGGATCGCCACCTGGGGCGCCAACGGGTACGCCGTCCACGACACCGCCGGCATCGGGCACGAGCGGTACGGCGTGATGGCCGCGGCGTCGAAGAACATCTCGATGTCGAACAACCACGAGAAGGGCGTCACGCGGGCTGCTCCGGTCTACGCGGGCACCGCCGGGGTCGGCCTCCAGGACTCCGACGCCGCGGCGGCGGACATCCTGGGCAACTACGTCGAGGGTTACAACCTGGGCGTCTTCGTCCGCGAGTCGCGTGGCGGCGAGATCGCCGGGAACACCGTCACCGGGAACTGCGTGGGGATCCTGTTCTTCGACGACTCCGCCACGGAGGTGCCGAACACCAACGGCCACGTCCACGGCGGCGACTTCACGATCCACGACAACACGTCGGTGGCCAACAACCGGTACTGCATCGCCGGTCGTGACGGCAGCCAGCGCGTCTCCGGGGTCGGGGTGTCCATCACGAACGCCGACCACGTGAAGGTCGTCAACAACACCATCACGGGCAACCACCCGGTCGTCCCGGCCGGTGAGGCCCCCATCAACTACCCGCCGGCCGGTCTGAACCTGATCAGCTTCGCGCCCCCGCCCGGGACCAGCCCGCCCGGTGCCGAGGACCCGGGTCTGGTCGAGCACATCAAGGTGATCGGCAACCACTTCGCCGACAACCAGCCGGTCGACATCTGGCTGACCCGTCCCATCCCGGGCACCCTGCTCCTGGAGCCCGGCCCGGGGATCGTGTTCCGGGACAACCAGTGCACGACGAGTGACCCGGCAGGGCTCTGCGGCTGACCGCACGCTCCGCTGAACGCCGAGGCCCCTTCCCGTCCGGGAAGGGGCCTCGGTGCGTCCGCCGGCTGTGACGAGGGCTGCAGTCGGGAAGGGAACCGGGGGCGGGCACGCTGGCCGAGGTCGACCGACGCAACGGAACAGGACGGACCCGCACCGCATGAGCAGCACCCGACGTCGCGCGCACCACCAGGTCACCTTCGCGGTGCTGACGACGGGGGTGATCGCGTTCGCGCTCCTGCAGTCGCTGGTGACCCCGGTCCTGCCGACCCTCGAGGCGGCGCTGGGCACCGACCAGTCCGACGTCACCTGGGTGCTGACCGCCTACCTGCTCTCGGCCTCGATCTCCACGCCCGTCCTCGGCCGGCTCGGGGACATGCGGGGCAAGAAGCGGATGTTCGTCCTCGCGCTGGCCGCGCTGGCGCTCGGCTGCCTGCTCGCCGCGCTGGCCACCAACCTGACCGTGATGATCATCGCCCGGGTGGTCCAGGGCATCGGCGGCGGCGTGCTCCCGCTGGCGTTCGGCATCATCCGCGACGAGTTCCCGCGCGAGAAGGTCGCCGGTGCGGTCGGCGCCATCTCCGCGCTGATCGCCGTCGGCGCCGGGGTGGGCCTGGTCGTGGCCGGCCCGATCGTCAACGCGCTGAGCTACCACTGGCTGTTCTGGCTGCCGCTGGTGGTGCTGGTGATCGCCGCGCTGGCCGCCCAGTTCCTGGTCCCCGAGTCCCCGGTGCGCACGGCCGGCTCGATCAACTGGCCCGCCGCCCTGCTGCTGTCGGCCTGGCTGGTGGCGCTGCTGCTCGCGGTGAGCCAGGCGCCGTCCTGGGGTTGGGGCTCGGCGTCGGTGCTCGGCCTGCTCGCCGCGGCCGTCGTCCTCGCCGTCCTGTGGGTCGTCGTGGAGTCCCGCTCCGCCCAGCCGCTGATCGACATGCGGATGATGCGGATCCGCGCCGTCTGGGCGACCAACCTGGTCGCGCTGCTGTTCGGCGTCGCGATGTACGCGGCCTTCGCCTTCCTGCCGCAGTTCCTGCAGACGCCGTCCGCGGCGGGGTACGGGTTCGGCTCGACGGTGACCGCGTCCGGGCTGCTGCTGCTCCCGCAGACGATCGCCTCCTTCGTCCTCGGCCTGGTGTCGGGCGCGCTGGCGCAGCGGATCGGCTCCAAGCTCGTGCTGGTGATCGGCACGCTGGTGTCCGCTGCGGGCTACCTGGTCTTCGCGCTGGCACACGACTCGCAGGGCGAGGTGCTCATCGGCTCCACCGTGATGGGCGCCGGCTTCGGGCTGGCGTTCGCCGCCATGTCGAACCTGATCGTGGCCGCCGTGCAGCCCTCGCAGACCGGCGTGGCCAGCGGGATGAACGCCAACATCCGCACCATCGGCGGGTCGATCGGTGCCGCCGTCATGGCATCGGTGGTCACCGCGGACGCCGGCCCCAGCGGGCTGCCCGCGGAGTCCGGGTACACCAACGGCTTCTTCATGCTCACCGGCGCGCTGGTGCTGGCCGCGCTGGCGGCGCTGCTCATCCCGGCCGTGCGCCGGGACCCGCAGACGCACGTCGAGCCGGACGTCGAGCTGCGCCACCCCGAGGCCGCGCTGGTCGCGGGCGCGACCCTGGTCGGCGACGAGTCCGAGTGACACGCTCGGGGGCATGAGCTCCCGGTCCTGGATGTCGCTGTGGTCGCAGGGCTCGGCGCTGTCGATCGCCTCGGAGGGATCGTTCCTCTCGATCGGCAGCGTCGGGTCGTTCCTGTCCGTGGGCAGCATCGGCTCGTCCACGTCGCTGTTCTCGGCGTTCAGCTGGCTGTCGGTGGGCTCGGCGCTGTCCGCCCAGTCGGTCGGGTCCGTGCTGTCCTGGCGGTCGGTCGGGGGCGCCCGGTCGGCGGGCCGCGTCGCCGCGGCCGCCGCGCTCGGCCTGGCCCTGGCCGGACGGCGCTGACGTGCCCGCCACCGTGGAGGAGCACCTGGCCGGTCTGCCCGACGACGTCCGGGCCCGGCTGGAGGCGGTCCGCCGGGTCGTGCACGAGGTGGTCCCGGAGGCGGGCGAGACGATCAGCTACGCGATGCCGACGTCCACCCTGGACTGACGAGCCGGCCGGCGCACACCCCCTCGGTCAGCTGCGGCGGCCGAGGAGGTAGCCGACCCAGACGCCGAGCAGGGTGAGCAGGCCACCACCGGCAGCGCCGACCAGCAGGGGCCGCGCCTCGGCCGGCACCCAGCCGCTCGCGGCAGCCGGGGCCTTGGCGTAGGTCACCGGAGCGGCAGGGACGGCCTGGGACGTTCCCGCGGGCACGTCCTGGGCGACCGGCGCCACCTCGGCCACCACGTTGGGCGCGGACAGCTCCTTGTCCACCGCGGCGAAGAACTGGCCGGCCATCCGCTTGGCGACACCGGTGATCATCCGCTGGCCCACCCCGGCCACCGCACCGCCGACCACGGCGTCCGCCGACCAGGTCAGCTCGGTGCCCTCACCCGACGGCCACAGGGTGATCTGCACCGTCGCCCGCACCGAGCCCGGCCCGCCGGAGCCCGAGGCGTGCATGACGTAGGACTTCGGGAAGGCGAGGTCCGACAGGCGCACCTCGCCGGAGTACTTCCCGCGGACGGCGCCGACGCCGGCCGAGACCGCCATCGTGTAGCTGTTCTCGCCGACCTGCTGCAGGCTCTCGCAGCCCGGGATGGTCCGCGCCAGCACCGCCGGGTCGGTGATCACCGCCCAGACCTGCTCGGGCGCCGCCGAGAGCACCGCACTGCCGTCCAGGTTCACGCCATCGCTCCAGTCGCGTTCGTGGGTCCAACGGTGTTCGTCACCTGGTCCGCGTCCGAGCGCACCAGGTCGTACAGCTCCGTGGGCGAGATCGGCATCGCCGCGATCCGCCGTCCCACCGCGTCCTCGATCGCCGAGGCGATCGCCGCCGACCCGGGGATCACGCCGGCCTCGCCGGCGCCCTTGAGGCCCAGCGGGTTCAGCGGCGACGCCGTCTCCTGGTGGTCGATCACCACGTCGGGCACCTCGGAGGCGTAGGGCATCAGGAAGTCCATGAACGAGGCGTTCTGCAGCTGCCCGTCCCGGTCGTAGGCCATCCGCTCGTACAGCGCCCCGCCCACGCCCTGCGCGACGCCGCCGTGGACCTGGCCCTCGACGATCATCGGGTTCACCACGTTGCCGCAGTCGTGCACCACCGCGTAGTCGACGACCTCGATCTCCCAGGTCATCGGGTCGATCTCCACCACCGCGGCGTGCGCGCCGGAGGCGAACGTCGACCGCACCGGGGAGTAGTAGTCGGTGTGCTCCAGACCCGGCGCGTCACCGGCGGCGACCGGCGGCTTGGAGTCGTCGCCCGGCCCGGCGAACTGCGTCGCCTGCTTGGCCGCCTCGTCGAAGGCGTAGCGCAGCGGGTTGGACAGCACCGCGACCGTGCGCAGCGGGATCGAGGCGCCCGGCGTCCCCTTGACCTGGACCAGCCCCTCGTCGATCTCCAGGTCACCGGGGTCGACCTCGAGGACGTCGGCGGCGATCCGCAGCGCCTTCTCCTTCACACCCCGCGCCGCCAGCGCGACGGCGTTGCCGCTCATCACCGCGGCCCGGGAGGCGAAGGTCCCGACGGCGTACCCGAACCGGCGGGTGTCCCCGGTGGTGACCTCGACGTCCTCCATCGGGACCCCGAGCTCGGAGGCGACCAGCTGGGCGAAGACGGTCTCGTGCCCCTGCCCCTGCGAGGTCAGCCCGGTGGAGACCAGCACCTTGCCGCTGCCCAGCACCTGCACGTGCCCGCCCTCGTACGGGCCGGGCCCGGTGCCCTCGACGTACATCGCCATGCCGATGCCGAGGTGCCGGCCGCGCGCGCGGGCCTCGGTGCGGCGATCCTCGAAGGAGTCCCAGTGCACCAGGGCCTTGAGCTTGTCCATCAGCCCGACGTAGTCGCCCGAGTCGTAGACGACCGGCCGGCCGTCCTGGAACGTGAGGTGGTGGTCGTAGGGGAACTGGTCGGCCTGGATGAGGTTGCGCAGCCGCACCTCGGCCCGGTCCAGCCCGCGCTCCTGGGCGATCCGGTCCATCGCCCGCTCCATCGCGAAGCAGCCCTGCGGCCGCCCCGCCCCGCGGTACGGCGTCACGATCACCGTGTTGGTGAAGACGCTCTCCACCTGCACGCGGTACACCGGGACCACGTAGGGGCCGACCAGCTGGGTCGCGGTCACGATCGGGACGATGATCCCGTAGGGGGTGTAGGCGCCGTTGTCGTGCCAGATGTGGACGTCGAGGGCGGTGATCCGCCCGTCGTCGTCGTAGCCGACGGTCACCTCCTGGCGCTGCTGCCGCTCGTGCGCCGAGGAGGTGAAGTGCTCGCGGCGGTCCTCGCTCCACTTGACCTCGTGGCCGAGCAGCCGGGCCGCCATCGGGACCAGCAGCTCCTCGGGCCACGGGTGCACGATCTTCACCCCGAAGCCGCCGCCGACGTCGGGCGCGATGACCTCGACCCGCTCCAGCGAGAGCTGCAGCTTCGCCGCGATCGCCGCGCGCACCGACGTCGAGGCCTGGGTGCTGGTGTAGACCCGCAGCGAGGAGTCGTCGCCGTCCCAGCGCGCGTGCACGCCCTTGCCCTCCATGGGCATGGCGGCGCTGCGCTCGAAGTACTGGGTGAACGACAGCGTGTGCGGCGAGGCGGCCAGGGCCGGCTCGACGTCGCCGGTCTCCTGGTGGTGCCGGGCCGCGACGTTGTCCGGGACGTCGTCGTGGACGGCGTGCACCGCCGCGCGCGCCGCGTCGACGCCGACGACGACCGGCAGCTCCTCGTAGGTCACCGCGATCTTGTCCAGGGCGTCCTCGGCGACGTACCGGTCGGTGGCGACCACCATGACCACGGCCTCGCCGACGTGGTGGACCACGTCCTTGGCCAGCGGGTACCCGGTGCGCGGGGAGGTGAGCTGGGGGTGCGGGATGAGCACCGGCAGCGGCTCGGCCATCGGGCCGACCAGGTCCTCGTAGGTGTAGACCGCCAGCAGGCCCTCGACGTCCACCGCCGCGGTGACGTCGACGTCGACGATCCGGGCGTGCGCGTAGGGGCTGCGGAGGAACGCCGCCGCGTACGCCGACGAGCCGATGTCGTCGAGGTAGCGACCCTGGCCGGTGATCAGCCGGGCGTCCTCGCGCCGACGGACCGGCTCCCCGAACAGCTTGGTGGTCACCGGGCCGCCTGCTCCCGCATCGAGGCCGCGGCGTACCGGCAGGCCTTCTTGATGTTCGCGTAGCCGGTGCACCGGCAGAGGTTGCCGCCCACCAGCTCGTCGACCTCCTCGTCGGTGATCTCCACCGAGGCGTCCCGGGCGTCCAGGCCGGCGGCGATCGTGGTCAGGAAACCCGGCGTGCAGAACCCGCACTGCAGGGCGTGGCACTCCCGGAACGCCTCCTGGATCGGGTGCAGCACCTGACCGCCCTGGTGGTCGGGCCGGGAGAGCCCCTCGACCGTGGTCACCTGGCGGCCGTCGACCTGGACGGCGAGCACCAGGCAGGAGCGGGTCGGTTCGCCGTCGACCAGCACCGTGCACGAGCCGCAGACCCCGTGCTCGCAGCCCACGTGGGTGCCGGTCAGCCCGAACTCGTGCCGCAGCGCGTCGGACAGCAGCCAGCGGACCGGGACGGTTGCTTCACGTGGAACACCGTTGAGGACCACGGTGATGGTCCGCTCCGTGTGGACGGCGCTCATCGCTCGACTCCGCACTCGTTCCGCTCCTCGGTCGCTGGCGCTCCCTGCGGTGCTCGCTCCCGCGTCGTCCTCGCGGCGGTCATGCGGTCCTCCCTGCGGCTTCGGCCGCAGCCTGGGCCAGCGTCCGTCCGGTGAGCGTGCCGACCAGCAGCCGCCGGTAGTCCGCGCTGGCGTGCAGGTCGCCGTCGGGGTCGACCAGCCCGCGGGCCAGCTCGCCGGCGGCGGCCCAGTCCGCGCTGTCGACCGGCTTGCCGGCGACCGCGTCGGTGAGGTCGTGCACCTCGGGCACCAGCCCGACGGAGAGGTACGCCGCCCGGGCGCTCGCCACCCGCCGGTCCGCGTCGAGGGTGACGACGACGCCCGCCCCGCAGACCGCGTAGTCGCCCTTGCGCCGGGCGATCTCGGCGAACGCGGTGCCCGAGCGCGCCGGCAGCGCGGGGAAGAAGGCATCGAGGACGACGGCCGGCCCGTGCACCGAGGTCTCCAGCGGGCCGACGAAGAAGTCGCGCCAGCCGACGGTCTCCCGCCCGCCCGGGGTGGCGACCGTGACCGACCCGTCGGTCAGCGCCAGCACGGAGGTCAGCTCGCCGGAGGGGTCGGCGTGCGCGATCGAGCCGACCGTCGTCCCCCGGTTGCGGATCGCGGGGTGCGCGACGTTCGCCGTCGCCCGGCCCAGCAGCGGCTGGACGGCGGCGGCCTCGGTGGAGCCCAGCAGCGCGACGTGCCGCACCAGCGCGCCCACCCGCACGCCGTCCCGGGTGGCCTCGATGCCGTCCAGCCCGGGCACCCGGTTGATGTCGACCAGCGTGGTCGGCGCGGCCAGGCGCATGGAGAGCAGGGGCAGCAGCGACTGGCCACCGGCCAGCACCTTGGCGCCCTCGTCCGCGGCGAGGACGTCGAGGGCGTCCTCGACCGTCGTCGGGTCGGCGTAGCCGAACGGGGCGGGCTTCACCGGGTGCCGTCACCTCCGAGCAGTCCTGCACGAGCGGGGGAAGGCACGACTCTGTCACCGCGACCTGTGACACGGAAGTACCTCAGCGCTAAATCTTCGAGGGGTGAGTCCCTCACCGCTAAGAGGTCCTCTCGGGTAACGTCCCGCCAGGTGAACGACAGCCAGGGCGTCCGGCACGTCTTCCTGCGGAGCGGCGTCTACGCCGACTCGGTCCGCCTGATGCAGGTCAGCCGGGAGATCGGCGCCCGGGACGGCGTCAGCGCCGTGCTGGTCGCGATGGCCACGCCGCTGAACCTCGAGCTGGCCGCCGGCATGGGCCTGGCGCCCGACGGCGAGGCGAAGCCCGACCAGCTGCTCATCGCGCTCACCGCCACCGACGACGCCGAGCTGACCGCCGCGGTCGCCGCCGTCGAGGCCGCGCTGGCGCACCGCGAGAGGTCCGGCGACGTGCAGACCATCCCCGCGCGGACCATCGGTGCCGGGCTGGCCGACGCGACCGACCCCGCGCTGGCGATCATCAGCGTGCCTGGCCCGTACGCCGCCGCCGAGGCCGCCGACGCCATCGCCGCGGGGCGCAGCGTGCTGGTGTTCAGCGACGGCGTGCCGGTCGAGCAGGAGATCGCGCTCAAGCAGGCGGCGCACGAGGCCGGCGTCCTGGTGATGGGCCCGGACTGCGGCACCGCGATCGTCTCCGGCGTCGCCCTCGGCTTCGCCAACGTCGTCCGGCCCGGCCCGGTCGGCCTGGTCGCGGCCAGCGGGACCGGCGCGCAGCAGGTCAGCTGCCTGCTCGACGCCGCCGGCGTGGGCGTCTCGCACGTCCTCGGCGTCGGTGGCCGCGACCTGTCCGAGGCGGTCGGCGGGCTGGCCACGCTCGACGCCCTCGCCGCGCTGGACGCCGACCCGTCGACCGAGCGGGTGCTGCTGGTCTCCAAGCCCCCGGCCGCCGCGGTCGCGGCGCGGGTGCGCGAGGCGGCCGACCGGCTGTCGGTGCCGGTCCGCTCGGCGGTGCTGTCGGTGGAGTCCCCCGACCTCACCGCCGCGGTGGAGGCGCTCCTCGGCGACCTGGGCGTCGCCGTCCCGGAGTGGCCGAGCCGCCCCGGGACCGCCGACGCGGTGCCGCCCGGCGCCGTGCTGAAGGGCTTCTACTCCGGCGGCACGCTGGCCGACGAGGCGATGCTGATCGCCGCCCCGGTGCTCGGCGACATCCGGTCGAACACCCCGCTGCGGCCCGAGCTCGACCTCGGCACCGACCTGCGCGCCGCGGGGTCGGTGGTCGTCGACTTCGGCGACGACGCCCTGACCGTGGGCCGCGCGCACCCGATGATCGACCCGACGCTGCGGCTGGAGGCGATCGCCGCGCTGGCGGCCGGCGGGGAGCCCGCCGTCCTGCTGCTCGACGTCGTCCTCGGCCACGGCGCCGACCCCGACCCGGCGGCCAGCCTCGGGCCCGCGCTGCAGGCGGCCGGCCTGCCGACCGTCGTCGCGCTGGTCGGTACCGAGGGTGACCCGCAGGGCTGGTCCCGGCAGGCCGACGCCCTCGCCGAGGCCGGTGCCGCGGTCTTCGCCAGCAACGCCACCGCCACCCGGTACGCCCTCAGCCTGATCGGAGACGGCCATGAGTGACCCCCTCGGCGGCCTGCTGGCCGCCCCGCCGTCGATCGTCGCCGCCGGCGTGGAGGTGTTCTCCACCGCGCTCCGGCAGCAGGGCGTGGCGGTCACCGACGTCGACTGGCGTCCGCCGGGTTTCGGCGACCCCGAGGACCTCGCCCAGCTGGCGCTGGACCCGCGCCGCGCCGCCGCCAACCGGGTCGCCGTCGAGCGGGTGCTCGCGGCCGGCTCCGTGCTGGTCGACGTCCGGCCGGCCCGCGAGGTGCTCGACCTGCCCGACCGCACCCTGTTGCACTCCGGCCCGCCGCTGACCTGGGAGACGGCGTCCGGCCCGATGCGCGGGGCCCTCATGGGCGCCGCCGTGTTCGAGGGCTGGGCGACCGACCCGGACGACGCCGAGCGGGTGCTGGCCGCCGGCGAGATCAGCCTCGACCCGTGCCACCACCACCGCACCGTCGGCCCGATGGCCGGGGTGACCAGCCCGTCGATGTGGATGTGGTGCCTGCAGGACCCGGCGAGCGGCGGTCAGGCCTGGTGCAACCTCAACGAGGGCCTGGGCAAGGTGCTGCGGATGGGCGCCTTCAACGAGGAGGTGCAGACCCGGCTGGCCTGGATGCGCGACGTGCTCGGCCCGGTCCTGTCCGCGGCGGTGCGCAGCCGGCCCGAGCCGCTGGACGTCAAGGCGATCCTGGCGCAGATGCTGCAGATGGGCGACGAGGGGCACAACCGCAACCGGGCCGGCTCGCTGATGGCGCTCCGCGAGCTGTCGCCGTCGATCGTCGCCGTCGACGCGCCGTCGAGCGACATCGCCGAGGTGCTCCGATTCATCGGCGGCAACGAGCACTTCTACCTCAACCTCGGCATGCCGACGGCGAAGCTGGCGATGGACGCCGCCCGCGGGGTGCCCGGCTCCACGATGGTGACCGTGCTGTCCCGCAACGGCACCGAGTTCGGCATCCAGACCGCCGGCACCGGCGACCGCTGGTTCACCGGCCCCGCCAACACCCCGGTCGGGCTCTTCCTCGGCGACTACGGGCCCGAGGACGCCAACCCCGACATCGGTGACTCCGCGATCATGGAGGCCTACGGCGTCGGCGGGTTCTCGATGGCCGCGGCTCCGGCGATCGTCCGGTTCGTCGGCGGCTCGGTGCCGGACGCGCTGGCCACGACCGAGCGGATGTACCAGCTCACGCTGACCGAGAACCCGGCCATGCAGATCCCGATCATGGGCTTCCGCGGCTCGCCGACCGGGATCGACGTCCTCAAGGTCGCCCGCACCGGCTGGCTGCCGCAGATCAACACCGGGATGGCCGGCCGGGTCGCCGGTACCGGCCAGGTCGGCGCCGGCCTGGTCCAGCCGCCCCAGCAGTGCTTCGAGCAGGCACTGGCCGCCCTGGCCGAGGAGTCCCGCGCCGCCGTCTGAACTCCCCTGCCCGGCGGGACCGGGCAGGTCAGGCTGCCGGTCGTGCACGGGTGCTGGCCCCACGGGGACGACGACCAGTCCCGCCGGTTCAGCGCGCCCGAGGACGAGGCGCCGGATGTCCCCGCGGACAGCTGGTCCGCCCGCCCCTGAGGGCCATGTTGGCCATCATGGCGCTCAGGGGTAGTCCGCCGTCGACGACCACCACCGAGGGGGACCCATGGCCAGCTGCGAGGTCTGCGGCAACGACCACCGGCTCAGCTTCGAGGTGCACGCCGCGGGCGCGGTGCACACCTTCGACAGCTTCGAGTGCGCCATCCACGCGCTGGCACCGGTCTGCGAGCACTGCGGGGTGAAGGTGGTCGGGCACGGCGTCGAGGCCGACGGCGTGTTCTTCTGCTGCGCCTCCTGCGCCCGCATGCACGGTGAGCTGGCGAGCGCGGCCGAGCTGGTCGACCACGCGGGGCGCGCACCCGACGAGCGGTGAGCCCCGCCGACGTCGTCCGGCTCAGCAAGCGGCTGTCCTACGTGCTGCGGCACCGGCCCGACAGCGTCGGGCTGACCCTGGACGACGCCGGCTGGGTCGGTGTCGACGAGCTGCTCGGTGCCCTGCGGGTGACCCGGTCGCAGCTGGAGGAGGTCGTGGCCCGCAACGACAAGCAGCGGTTCGCCCTCGACGGCAGCGGCACCCGGATCCGGGCCAGCCAGGGGCACAGCGTCGGCGTCGCCCTCGGCTACGCCCCGGCGCAGCCGCCCGCCGAGCTCTTCCACGGGACGACCCAGCGCTTCCTCGCCCGGATCCTGGTCGAGGGCCTGCGCCCGGGCGCCCGGCACGCGGTGCACCTGAGCCCGGACGTCGGGACGGCGCGGGCGGTCGGTGCCCGGCGCGGGCCGCCCGTCGTGCTGCGGGTGGACGCCGCCGCCATGGTGGCCGAGGGCGCGGTGTTCTCCCGGTCGGCGAACGGGGTCTGGCTGGTCGACGCCGTCCCACCCGGACACCTGGCGGTGCTCGCCGCGCCCTGACCGGTGGCGGATGCCAGCATCCCGTCAGCGGGGGATGAGAGCATGGAGGCGACGGGGAGACCGGGCGCCGGCAGGGTGGCCCCAGCCCTGCGGTGTGTGCGGAGGTGCCGGGCTGGACGAGCGGTTGGCCGATCTCGTCCTGGCGACCCCGCTCGCCGAGGTCCAGCGGATGGTCCTCGAGCACGACTGGGCGGCCACCCCGCTGGGTCCCGTCGAGGGCTGGTCGCCCACGCTCCTCTCCACGGTCAGCGCCTGCATGAACTCGCGCTTCCCCATGTTGCTCATCTGGGGCACGGAGCTGGTCATGCTCTACAACGACGCGTACGCGCCCCTCCTGGGAGCGCGCCACCCGAAGGCCCTCGGCAGGTCGCTGTCCGACGTCTGGTCCGACATCTGGCCGACCCTGCGCGGCATGGTCGACGAGGTGCACGCCGGCGCCGCCACCTTCAGCGAGGACCTGCTGCTGGTGACCAGCCGCGACGGGTTCGACGAGGAGACCTTCTTCACCTTCTCGTTCAGCCCGGTGGTGGAGCCCGGCGGTCAGGTCGCCGGGATCCTGGACACGGTCGTGGAGACGACCGGGCGGGTGCTCGCTGCGCGCCGGATGACCGTCCTGCAGCGGCTGGGCAGCCTGCCGCGCTCGGTGCACGGCGGCACCGCCGCAGCGTGCGCCGCGGTCCTCGGGGTGCTGGCCGAGGCCCGCGCCGACTGTCCCTTCGGGCTGGTCTACCTGCTCGGCCCGGACGCGCACACCGCGGGACTGGTGGCCAGCTTCGGCATCGACGGCGACGGCGAGCGGGCGGAACAGCTGTTCCCGGCGCAGGTCCGCGAGGCGATGGCCAGCCGATCGGTCGTCGCCACCTCCGGGCTGGCGACCGCCCTGCCGGGGTTCTCGTCCGCGCGCGCCAGTCCCGCCGGGGAGGCCGACGTCGACGCCGCCTTCGTGCTGCCGCTGTCCGTGGCCGGCCAGACCGCGCCGGTCGGCGCCATCGTGCTCGGCGCCAGCCCGCACCTGCGGATCGACGCGGACTACCGGTCCTTCCTCACGCTGGCCGCCGGGCACGTGTCCGCAGCGGTCACCGATGCCCAGGCCGTCCAGGCCGAGCGCCGCCGGGCCGAGGAGCGGGCCGAGTTCGACAACGCCCGCGCCCAGTTCTTCACCGAGGTCGCGGTCACCCTGCAGCGCGCCGTCCTCGGGCCGACCGTCCTCCCGGAGGGCTTCGCCGTCCACTACGAGCCGGCCAGCGGCACGCTGGAGGTCGGCGGCGACTGGTACGACGTGGTCGACCTGCCGGGCAACCGGTACGGCGTGGTGGTGGGCGACGTCGTCGGCCGGGGGCTGCCTGCCGCGGCCGTCATGGGCCAGCTGCGCAGCGCCATCCGCGCGCTGCTGCTGGAGAGCCACTCGCCGGCGCACGTGCTGGCCGCGCTGGACCGCTTCGCCGAGCTCGTGCCCGGTGCCTCCTGCAGCACGGTCTTCTGTGCCGTCGTCGACCCGGCCGAGGGCACCATGCGCTACAGCAGCGCCGGTCACGTGCCCGCCATCGTCGTCGACGCCGACGGCGCCGCGCGGTTCCTCACCGCGGCGGGTTCGCTGCCCCTGGCCGTCGTCGACGACCTCGTGCGGCCCGAGCGCGACGTCGTCCTGACGCCCGGCTCGACCGTGCTCCTCTACACCGACGGGCTGGTCGAGCGGCGCGACGAGGACCTGGACCAGGGCATGGACCGGGCGGTCGCCGCGGTCGCCGACGGCCGGCACCTGGCCCCTGCGGCTCTCGCCGAGCTGCTCACCGACCAGCTGCTGTCGGACGCACCCGACGACGACGTCGCCTTCCTGCTCTACCGCACCCCCGCCTGAACCCCCGGGTGCCGGACGGCGAGCAGCGCCACGTCGTCGTCCACCCGGCCGCCGAGCTCGGCGAGCAGCTCGTCGCAGAGCCGGTCCAGCGGCCCCTGCCCGTGGGCCTGCACCGCCTGGAGCAGCCAGGCGAAGCCGGCGTCCAGCGGCGCCGTGCGCCGTTCCACCAGCCCGTCGGTGTAGAGGAGCAGCGTGTCGCCGGGGTGCAGCGCCAGCTCGTGGTCGGAGCGTGCGACGTCGGGGGCGACCCCCAGCAGGCGCTCGGGCGGGCGGTCGAGCAGCTGCACGCGCCCGTCCGCGCAGCGCAGCACCGGGGGCGGGTGGCCGGCGTTGGACCAGGACACCGTCGCCGTGCCGTCGCGGTCGCGGGAGACGCTGGCGACCGTGACCGTGACCAGGGTGTGCAGGCCGAGGTCGGCGAGCACCTGGTCCACGGTGCTCAGCACGGTGGCCGGGGAGTCCGCCGCCGACGAGGCGATCGCCCGCAGCATCCCCCGGACCTGGGCCATGGTCGCCGCCGCCGGCGCGTCGTGGCCGGCGACGTCGCCGATGACCAGCATCGTCGTCCCGTCGGGCAGCACGAAGGCGTCGTACCAGTCACCGCCCACCTGGGCGTGCCGGCCGGCCGGCAGGTACCGCACCGCGGTCGTCAGCCAGTCGACCTCGGGCGGCGGGCCGAGCAGGCTGAGCTGCAGCGTCTCGGCGGTGCGCAGGGCGGCGCGGTTGGCGGCGGCCTCGGTGCGCAGCTGGGCGAGGTGCGTGTCCCGGCGTACCCGCAGCGTGCACGCGCCCACGGCCAGCACGGTCGCCACGGTGACCCCCACCAGCCGGATCGACTGGGCCAGCAGCCGCCCCTCGACGTACTGGCCGTCGTAGACGCCGATCAGGGCCGCGGCCAGCAGCGCCAGCAGGCCGTAGCCCACGGTCGCCCGGCGGCCGAGGGCGGTGGCCGCGAGCAGCGGCGGCATGGTGAGCAGGCCGATCAGCGACTGGCCGCGACCACTGAGCAGGTCGGCCAGCACGATCGCGGCGAGGACGGCGGCGGGCATGACCCGCTGCACCCGCCTGGACCCGCTCACCGTGGCGCCCCTCGTCCGTCCGGTTCGTCGGCCACAACGTAGACGAGCGTGCGGCCGGCACCGGAGGACGCGCCCTGCGGCCGCCGGAACACCGCCCTCCCGGCCCGCCTTGCACCCGCCGTGCGCATCGACCTCACCGGCCGCGACCCCGGCCGGCTCGAGGGGGCGGCCGACCAGCTTCGGGCCGCCGTCGAGGAGGCGGAGGTGACCACCGTGGCCGGCGACGTCGTCACCGACGAGGGGACGGCGCACCTGCTGGCAGCGGTCCCGGACGTCGACGTGCTCGTCGACAACCTGGGCGTCTTCGGGGCGCAGCCGGCGCTGGAGGTCAGCGACGACGAGTGGCGCCGCTACTTCGAGACCAACGTGCTGACCGCCGTCCGGCTCACCCGGTCCTACCTGCCGGGCATGCGGGAGCGCGGCTGGGGCCGCGTCCAGTACATCGCCAGCGACTCGGCCGTGGTGATCCCGGCCGAGGTGATCCACTACGGCATGTCCAAGACGGCGTTGCTCGCCGTCTCGCGCGGGTTCGCCAAGGAGGCCGCCGGGTCCGGCGTGACGGTCAACTCGGTGATCGCCGGGCCGACGCACACCGGCGGAGTCGAGGAGTTCGTGCACTCCCTGGTCGGCGACCAGCTCTCCTGGGACGAGGCGCAGCGGGAGTTCATGCGCCGGCACCGGCCGCAGTCGCTGCTGCAGCGGCTGATCGAGCCCGAGGAGATCGCCTCCATGTGCGTCCACCTCGCCTCGCCGCTGGCCTCGGCCACGACCGGCGGCGCGCTGCGGGTGGACGGCGGCTACGTGGACGCGATCCTGCCCTGACGTGCGACGTGCGTCGGCGGGACCGCTGCACAGGAAGCCGTGGCAGGCTCCTCGGTCGATGGCACGAGGAGCCGGTCCAGCGCACGCGGAGGTCACCGATGGCAGCCGATGAACCGTCCCGGCGACCGCTCCCCCCGCAGCTGGACCCCCGCGCCGGACGCTCCGCGCACCCGGCCGGCCCCCACCCGCAGCGGACCGGGCGACCGGCCGTCGTGGGCCGGGTCGTCGCGGCGGTGCTGAGCCTGACCCTGCTCGCCGGCAGTGGCTGGGGCTGGTACCTCGCCCGGGTGGCCGAGGCCAGCATCGGCCGCACCGACGCCATCCCCACCGAGGGCAACACCGACGCGCAGGGCAGCGATCACGCCGGGCAGGCGATGAACCTGCTGCTGGTCGGGCGGGACTCGCGCGCGGGGCTGACGCCCGAGCAGGCCGAGGAGTTCAGCACCGGGGACCCCGAGGGTCTGCTCAACACCGACACGATGATCCTGGTGCACATCCCGGCGGACGGTTCGGCCGCGGCGTTCGTCTCCATCCCGCGGGACCTGTACGTGTCGATCCCCGGGTACGGGGAGTCCAAGCTCAACTCCGCCTTCGGTCGCGGGTACGACGACGCCGAGGGGTCGGAGGCCGACAAGGAGGCCGCCGGCGCCCGGCTGCTGATCCAGACCATCAGCGGCGTGACCGGCGTCCAGATCGACCACTTCGCCGAGGTCAACCTGCTGGGGTTCATCAACATCAGCAGCATCGTCGGCGGCGTCGAGGTGAACCTGTGCAAGGCCACCGACGACCCGTTGTCGGGTGCGCACTTCGAGGCCGGCGAGCAGACGATCAGCGGCGCCGAGGCCCTCGCCTTCGTCCGGCAGCGGCACGGCCTCAACAGCGAGATCGACCGGCAGGTGCGCCAGCAGGTCTTCCTCGCCGGGTTGATCCGCAACGTCCTGTCGCAGGACCTGCTGCTCAACCCCGTCAAGCAGCGCCAGGTCATCGAGCAGGTGGGTACCAGCGTCACGGTCGACGAGGGCCTGGACCTGTTCGACCTGGCCGCTCAGATGCAGTCGGTGCGGCCCGACGAGATCACCTTCCAGACGATCCCCGGACTGGCCGACGCCAAGGAGGACGCGGGTGACGTGCTGGAGCCGGTGGACCCCGACGCCCTGAAGGAGTTCTTCGCGTCGTTGAGCGCCACCCCGTCGCCGGCTGCGGCCGCCCCGTCGGTCGAGGCCGCCGACCCCGCCGACGTCACGGTCAGCGTGCTCAACGGCTCCGGCGTCCCCGGGGCCGCGGCGACCGCCGCCGAGGCGCTCACCGAGGCCGGGTTCGACGCCAGCAGCGGCGGCAACGCCGCCGCCACGGACGTCACGACCGTCAGCGCCGCGACCGGGGACGAGGCGCTGGCCGCCGCGGTCGCGGCCCAGGTCCCCGGCGCCGCCGTGACCGTCGACGACTCGCTCACGTCGGGCACCGTCCAGCTGGTGCTGGGCGCGGACTCCAACGGCATCGGCTCGCCCGTCAGCGCACCGGTCGCCGACACCCCGGCCGGCACCTACGCCTCCAGCGAGCGCACCGCCGAGGACACCAGCTGCATCGCCTGACGAAGGACCCCGTCCTCCCCGCCACCCCTCGCAAGCTCGGGGCGGCGGGGCCCTGGACGGGGCCGAAGGGCTAGACCTCGACGATGGCGGCCACCGGGCCGCCGCCGGACGGGCCCTGGTGCACCGCGGCCACCGACACGAACACGGCCGGGTCGCCGGTCACCGACGCGGCGACACCGCCCACGGTGGCCTTGATCTGGCGGTGCCAGAACACGTCGGAGTCGTCGAGCATCGCGTTGCGGCGGCCGCGGACGTAGCCGGTCGGGTCGGCCTCGCACTTGAGGAAGACGTTGACCAGCTTGTCGCCCAGGTCGCTGGTGTGCGGCCGCTCGGGCAGGTCGAGGCCGGCGTTCCGGATGGCGTTCCAGATGCCGTCCTGGTCCAGCGCGTCCTCCATCACCGAGTGGCCGATCCGGTAGTTGCCACCGTGCCCGCGGGCGTTGCCGACGACGACGATCTGCGCCTGGTCCAGCTCGACGCCCGAGGAGCACGAGGCGACCGCGCTGAACAGCGAGAAGTCGCGCATGACCTGCTTCTGCTCCGGCATCTCGATCTCGCCCAGGGCGAGTGCGATGCCCAGCGCCGTCGTGCCGTTGGACAGGTCCATCGAGCCGTGCGGCTCGTCGTAGTAGGTGTCCTGGCCGCGGGAGTGCGCGTCGCGGATCGTCTCGATCGTCAGCAGCGGGGTCTTGGTCTGCACGTAGTGCACGTCGGCGGGGTCGGTGATGCCGGCCTCGGCCATCGCGCGGCGCACGCCCTCGGCCACCTTCTCGACCATGGTCAGCCGGCCGATGTCCTCGGGCAGCAGGGTCTCGCTCATCGCGAACCCGACGGTCAGCCGCGGCTCGTCGGTCTTCTCGACCGCGTCCTCGGGCAGCGTGGCGAAGATCGTCGCGTGCGGGCTGATGACGCCGTCCGTGCCACCGGACCAGACGATCGGCACCTGCTTGACCTCGTCGGCCGTGCGGGTGCCCTTGGCCACCAGCACCTCGCGGAACGCGCGGTCGGCGATGATCCGGGTGTAGTCGTTCACCCCGCCGTTGCCCTCGGTCTTGCCGATGACGGCGATGACCCGGTCGGCGTCCATGACGCCCTCGTCGATGAGCTTGGCGAGCTCGGAGGCGTCGCTGACGTTGTGCAGCGGGACCTTGCGGACCTCGATCGGTGCGGGCACTGGATGACTCTCTCTCTTCATTGGGTACCGGCCTCCCTGCAGGGCCCGCCGCGAGCGTGCGAGCGGTGGGGGCAGGGAGGTCCTTCGTCTCTCAGGAAGCGATGAGCAGGGTGCCGACGTCGTCACCACTGACGGCGTCGGAGATGGACTCGAGCGTGGTGATGACGGCGCGGGTTCCGCCCCGCTCCACGAAGCGCAGGGCGGCCTCGACCTTCGGGCCCATGCTGCCGCGGGCGAACTGGCCGGCGGCGGCGAGCTCCCGCAGCTCGGCGGCGGTCACCCGGTGCAGGGCGCGGGCGTGCGGCGTCCCGAAGTCGACCATGACGTGCGGGACGTCGGTGGCGATGACCAGGGTGTCGGAGCCGAGCTCACGGGCCAGCAGCGCGGCGGTCAGGTCCTTGTCGATCACGGCCTCGACGCCCCGCAGCCCGGCGCCGTCGGGTCCGTCGTCCACCACCGGGACGCCACCACCGCCGGCGCAGACGACGACGAAGCCGGCGGCGCTCAGCGCGGCGATCGCCGGGACGTCGACGACCGACAGCGGCTCGGGGGAGGCGACGACGCGGCGCCAGCCGCGCTCGCCCCGGTCCTCCCAGAGCTGGCCCAGGTCGATGAACCGCTGGGCCTGGTCGGCGGGCAGGAACCGGCCGACGGGCTTGGTGGGCGCGGCGAAACCGGGGTCGCGGGGGTCGACGAGCGTGCGGGTGACCAGCGCCGCGGTGCGCTGGGGGAGTCCCCGGGCGGTGAGCGCGGCGTCGAGCTCGTCGGAGAGGGTGAAGCCGATGGTCGCCTGGGTCTGGGCGACGTTCCAGTCCAGCGGGACCGGGGGCACCTCGTGGGCGGCCAGCTCGTTCTTCACCAGCAGGTTGCCCACCTGCGGACCGTTGCCGTGGGTGAGCACGACCTCGGCGCCGGTGGCGACGACGGCGGCGACGTGCCGGGCGGCCACGGCGATCGCGTCCCGCTGGGCGCCGGGCGTCGCCGACCCGTCGGGGCCGGTCATGGCGTTGCCCCCGAGCGCGATGACGACGCGGCGAGGGAGGGTCATTGGCTGACCCTAACCCGAACTTCCTTAGCGGTGAAGTACCCGCGGCCCTGCTGCAGGGCAGCGGGGTCCTCCCTCAGGCGGCGGCGGCCTCGCTGCGCTGGCCGACGGTCGGGCGCTCGGCGAGGCGGACGACCTGCACCGGGTCGGCGGGGGCGTCCCCGGTCTCGGCGAGCTGCGCGATGGTGGACATCGCGTCGTCGTGCAGGCGGGCGACCGCGTGCAGGGCCTCGGCGAGAGCTAGGCCGGCCGCGGTGTCCTCGACGTCGGTGGCGGTGGTTCCCGGAGTGGTCACGTCCTCCTCATCGGCAGTGCACGACCGATGTGGCACCCCCTCGGACGTCAGATCGCGACGAACTGCCGGCGTCCCTGCGTGGGGGCGGCGGCGAACTCGTCGGTCGCTGCGTCGGCCGCTGCGGTCTCCGCGGCGCCCAGCCGGGCGGTGACGTTGGTGGCGGACGGCCGGGGGCGCAGCAGCAGCGGGGGCAGCTCCAGCACCGGCAGCACCCGGAACTCGTCGTCCTCGTCCTCGTCCTCGGCCGGGAGCTCGTCGTCCTCGTCCGCCACCGACCACGAGGCCGGCTCGCGGTAGGTCACGGGCTCGTCGACCTCGACCGCCGCCGGGGCGTCCTCGACCGGCTGGTCCCAGGTGTCCGCGAGGGCGGCGATGGTGGCCATCGCCTCGTCGTGGAGCTGCGCGACGACCGCGTGTGCGGTGGACGCCACGGCGTCGATGGAGAAGGTGCCGTCGAAGAGGGGCTGCGCTGTCACGATCACCCTGATCGGCACTCCGGACGCCGACCGTGACGGAACGGTCCAGCGACGGCGCGGGTCAGCGCCGCCAGAAGTCGAAGCGGTCCCGCCCCGGGCGGAACCCGGCCTGCTCCACGACGTCGACGGCGAGCTCGAACCGCTGGCCCACCAGGTGCGGCTGGTGCCCGTCGCTGCCGAAGCTCACCGCGTCGCCACCCTCCTCGCGGTACCAGCGCAGCAGCTCCACCGACCACAGCGGACTGGTGGTGTTGACCTCCAGCGCCCGGCCGGAGCCGGCGAGGGCGCGGAACACCTCGCGGTACTGCTCCTCGAACACCGCCTCGGAGTACCGGTCGCGCCCCCCGGGCCAGTAGCGCCGGGGGAAGTCGCAGTGCGCCAGCACCTGGAAGACGTCGCTGTGCTCGATCATGGCGACCATCTCGGTGAGATAGCGGCGCATCGTCTCGACGACGTCGATCCCCGGCGCGTGGAGCAGCCGGTTCACGCCCATCAGCCGGCCGTCGAGCGGCAGCGAGTGCAGCGAGCCGAGCACGCGGTCGACCGGTGCGGCCTGCAGGTGGGCGGCCACGCTGGCCCCGAACAGGTGCGGTTCCCCCGCCTCGACCCCGGACCAGACGCGCAGCTGCGGGAACCGCTCGCGGGCCTCCCAGATCGTCTCCGCGTACAGGTCGACGTCGATCGGCAGCTGGTTGGCGGGGTGCCGGTCCTCCAGCCCCTGCGCGGTCGCCCGGTCGGCGGCGTCCCAGACGGTGAAGTCCAGGTGCTCGGTGAAGGCGAGGGCGGGCAGCCCGATGTCGACGGCGTGCGCGCAGGCGCGCAGGAGCGAGGCCCGTGGGCCGGTGTCCCACGAGAACTCGGAGTGCACGTGGTTGTCCGGCGGCAGCATCGGTCCCCATCCAACCGGTCGTCCACAGCCACCGCACGCCGGGCCCGCGTTGTCGGTGCCGCCGCCTACGGTCGGGGCATGAGCACCACTGTCGAGACGGATCTGGCCGACGAGGCGCTCGGCGTCCTGCGCGAGCTCACCGGCCGCCCCGAGGCGGTGTTCCGGGAGGGGCAGGACGCCGCGGTCACCGCGCTGGTCGAGCGCCAGGAGCGCGCGCTGGTCGTGCAGCGCACCGGCTGGGGCAAGTCCGCCGTCTACTTCGTCTCCACCGCCCTGCTGCGCCGCCGCGGGAAGGGCCCGACGCTGCTGGTGAGCCCACTGCTGGCCCTGATGCGCGACCAGGTGGCGGCTGCTGCCCGGGCCGGCATCAAGGCCGTCGAGATCTCCAGCTCCAACGTCACCGAGTGGGACGACATCAACGCCCGGCTGGCCGCCGACGACGTCGACGTCCTGCTCGTGTCACCGGAGCGGCTGACCAACCCGCGGTTCCGCGACGAGCAGCTCCCCGCGCTGGTCGCGCGCTGCGGCCTGCTGGTCGTCGACGAGGCGCACTGCGTCTCCGACTGGGGGCACGACTTCCGTCCCGACTACCGCCGCATCCGCGACCTGCTCGGCCAGCTGCCGGCCGGGACCCCGGTGCTGGCCACGACGGCGACGGCGAACGAGCGGGTCGTCGCCGACGTGGCCGAGCAGCTGGGGGCCGGCGGAGTGGGGGTCACCACCGTGCGGGGTCCGCTCGCCCGCGACTCGCTGCGGCTGGGCGTGCTCCGGCTGGACACCGACCGCGCCCGGCTGGCCTGGCTGGCCGCGCACCTGGAGAGCCTGCCGGGCAGCGGCATCGTCTACACCCTCACCGTCGCCGCGGCCGAGGAGACCGCCGCGCTGCTGCGCGACGCCGGGCACGAGGTGCGCGCCTACACCGGCCGGCTCGACGACGCCGACCGCAAGGACGCCGAGGAGGCGCTGCGGGAGAACCGGGTCAAGGCGCTGGTCGCCACCTCCGCGCTGGGCATGGGCTTCGACAAGCCCGACCTGGGGTTCGTCGTGCACCTCGGCGCGCCGTCGTCGCCGGTCAGCTACTACCAGCAGGTCGGCCGCGCCGGCCGCGCCGTCGACCACGCCGACGTGCTGCTGCTCCCCGGGCCGGAGGACCTGGCGATCTGGCAGTGGTTCGCCACCTCGTCGATGCCGCGGGAGGACCACGCGGCCGCGGTGCTCAGCGCGATGGCCGACGGCAAGGCCTGGTCGGTCGCCCGGCTCGAGACCGTTGCCGACGTCCGCCGGTCCCGGTTGGAGCTGCTGCTGAAGGTGCTCGCCGTCGACGGTGCGGTGGAGCGGGTGCAGGGCGGCTGGCGCTCGACCGGCGTCCCGTGGGTGTACGACGCCGACCGGTACACCCGGGTGACGGCCACCCGTGAGGCCGAGCAGCGGGCGATGATCGCCTACGCGCGGCCGGTGGACGCCGCCGAGTGCCGGATGGCGTTCCTGCAGGAGGCGCTGGACGACCCGACGGCGGCCCCCTGCGGCCGGTGCGACGTGTGCGCCGGCGCCTGGTACCCGACCGACATCCCGGCCGGGGCGTCGCAGGCCGCCTCCGCCCGGCTCGACCGCCCGGGGGTGGAACTGGCGCCGCGCGCGCAGTGGCCGACCGGTGCCGACCGGCTCGGGGTCCAGGTCAAGGGCAAGATCGCGGTCTCGGAACAGGTGGAGACCGGTCGGGCCGTGGCCCGGCTCACCGACCTGGGCTGGGGGCAGCGGCTGCGCACCCTGCTCGGCGACGACGGCGTGGGCGGGGTGGCCACCCTCGCCGACGACCTCGAAGCGCCGTCGATCGAGGAGGACCCGGACGCCGCCTACGACGTCTCCCACCGGGTGATCCGGCCCGGCCTGCCGTCCGACGCACCGCCGGACGAGGAGCTGCTGAAGGCCTGCGCCCGGGTGCTCGGTGCCTGGGACTGGGCCCGCCGTCCCGGGGCGGTCGTCGCCATGCCGTCCCGGCGTCGCCCGGCCTTGGTGGCGGGCGTGGCCCAGGGGCTCGCCGGGCTCGGCAGGCTGCCGTACCTGGGGGCGCTGGACCTCGTGCACGGCGGCCCGACGGGCGGCCCGGGCGGCAACAGCGCCTTCCGGCTGGCCGGTGTGTGGCAGCGGATCGCGGTGGGACCCGAGCTCCGTGCCCGGCTGGCCGACCTGGGCGACGCGCCGGTGCTGCTGGTGGACGACCTGGCCGACTCCCGCTGGACCATGACGGTGGCCGGTCGTGAGCTGCGCCTGGCCGGTGCGGGCGCCGTCCTGCCCTTCGTCCTCGCTCTGTCGGCCTGACGAAGGACCCCTCTGCCCCCCACGCCCCGCAAGCTCGGCGCGGGCCCCTGCAGAGGGGGGCCGCTGACGTACGTCGCATCGAGCCCTTTTCCACAGGTTTTCGAACAGGTGTGCGAAACCTGCGCTAGCGTTCCGGCATGTCTCTCGCGCACCAGCCGTCCATGTGGGACGTCGCCGAGGAGCCGGCGCTCACGCCCCTTGCCGGTCGGGTGACCCGGCACCCGTTGTCGCGGGGCGCCTGGGTCGACCACCTGCCCGGCTGGGTCGAGGGCTCCGACCAGGTGCTCGACGTCCTGCTCGGGGACATCGGCTGGCGGGAGGACCGGCGGCAGATGTACGACCGCGAGGTCGCCGTCCCCCGGCTGCTGCGCTGGTACGGCGGGGACGAGACGCTGCCGCACCGCACCCTCAGCGACGCCCGGCGGGCGCTGAACACCCACTACGGCCCCGAGCTCGGCGAGGCGTTCGTGACCGCCGGCATGTGCCTCTACCGCGACGGCCGGGACAGCGTCGCCTGGCACGGCGACCGGATCGGCCGCAGCCGCACCGAGGACACGATGGTGGCGATCGTGTCGTTCGGCTCCCCTCGGCCGCTCCTGCTCCGACCGGTGGGAGGTGGCGGCAGCCTGCGCTTCCCCCTGGGGCACGGCGACCTCGTCGTCATGGGCGGGTCCTGTCAGCGGACGTGGGAGCACTGCATCCCGAAGACGACGAGGGCCGTCGGACCACGGGTGAGCGTCCAGTACCGCCCTCGTGGCGTGGCCTGAACGCCGTCCTCCCAGCTCAGCGCGGCCCGGACCCCATCGATCGACCCCCTGGGGACCCCCCCGTGCACGGGCCTCTCAGGGCGTGTAATGTTCCTTCTGCACCGAGCGAGAACGGACCGGGCCGCAAGGCCTGGGAAACCGCCGGCCGAATCCCTGAGGTTCGACTGCTGCGGAACTCGGTGTACAGTGGGCATCACCGCCACGGGAGTTCGGCCGAGCAATTGGTCGGCAAACGTGCGCGTCCGCTCCTTGAGAACTCAACAGCGTGCCGAAAGTCAGTGCCAAGTATCTATACCCCCATTTGCGGATTCTTCGGGGTTCGTGGGGTTCCTTTGGTTGATTGAACGAGAGTGCCAACTCTCGGTCTCAGCTGTGATCAAATCATCTACGGAGAGTTTGATCCTGGCTCAGGACGAACGCTGGCGGCGT
>NZ_SJEX01000140.1 GCF_005930495.1 Modestobacter excelsi
GCGTCACCGAGCTGCCCACCCGGTGGATGCGCGACCACCTGCACGAGGCGCTGGCCATCTACGGCGCGGCGATGGGCTACGGCGAGTCGGTGGTCGCCGGCCGCTACGGCTACGCCGTCCAGCACACCGAGCGCCCGGGCTTCCGGTCCGTCGGCGGCTTCGCCGAGACCCCGCAGGGCGAGCAGCTGGTCGGCTTCGGCTACGGCTACCTCGTCGCCCCCGGCCAGTGGTGGCACGACCAGGTCCGCAACGCCCTGGACCGGCGGACGGCCAAGCAGTGGCTGCCCGGCGCCTTCGAGGTCTGCGAGCTGCACGTCCACCCCGACCACCAGAGCCGCGGCCTGGGCCGGCAGCTGCTGCACGCCCTGCTGGCCGACCTGCCCCACCCCGCCGCGCTGCTGAGCACCCCGGACACCGACACCAAGGCCTTCCGGCTGTACCACGCCGACGGCTTCGTCGACCTGGCCCGCGGCTACCACTTCCCCGGTGACGCGCGGCCCTTCGCGATCCTGGGCGCCCGGCTGCCGCTGGCCCCGCCGGCGCCGAGGGACTGATCCCGGTTCCCCACCCCCGCGACACCTCGGTCGACGCCGTCGTCATCGGCTCGGGCCACAACGGGCTCGTCGCCGCCTGCTCCCTGGCCCGCGCAGGCCTGTCGGTCGAGGTGGTCGAGTCCGACCCCGTCCTGGGCGGCGCCGTCTCCACCGTCGAGCGGTGGCCCGGGGTCCGCGTCGACCGGGGGTCCAGCGCACACGTGATCATCCGGCACAGCGGGATCGTCGAGGAGCTCGAGCTCGAGCGGTTCGGGCTGCGCTACGTCGACTGCGACCCGTGGGGCTTCGCCCCCGCGCCGGTCCCCGGGGACGACGGCCCCGACGGCCGGCCGCTGGTCTTCTCCGTCGACCTCGACGCCACCTGCACCTCGATCGCCGCGGCCTGCGGGGACGCCGACGCCGCCGCCTACCGCCGCTTCGTCGAGGTCTGGGGGCCGCGCAGCGCCGCGGTCGTGCAGGCGTTCGGCGACCGGCCGAGCCCGGCGCGGCTGGCGCGCCACCTGTGGCCGATCGGCTCGCGGCGCCCCCGGACGCCGGGCGGGGAGATCGCCGTCGACTTCCTCGGCTCCGGCGACGCGCTGCTGGACCGCTGGTTCTCCTCCGAACGGCTCAAGGCCGCGCTGGCCTGGTTCGGCGCCCAGTCCGGGCCGCCGATGTCCGAGCCCGGCACGGCCGCGATGGTCGGCTGGGTCGCGCTGCTGCACGACGTCCCGCCCGGCCACCCGGTCGGCGGGTCCGGCGGCCTCACCCAGGCGCTGGCGGCCCGGCTGGCCGCCGACGGCGGCCGGGTCACCCTCGGGGACGGCGCCGCGCGGCTGCTCGTCGACGGGCCGGCCGACGCCCGGCGGGTCACCGGCGTGCAGACGACGTCAGGACGGCGGGTCACCGCACCCGTGGTCGTCGCCGCCTGCCACGTGCTGGCCACGAAGGCGCTCGCCGGGGACGACGCTCCTCCGGCGCTCGCCGATGCGGACCCGCCGCTGGGCAACGGCTTCGGCCTGGTGCTGCGGGCCCAGACCAACGCGCTCCCGTCCTACCCCGGCGTCGGGGACGAGGCCCTGCAGGGGCTGCAGCTGCTGTGCACCGACCGCGCCCAGCTGGCCCGCGCCCACGGCGACTGGCTGGCCGGTGAGGTCCCCCGGGAGCCGGTGCCGCTGACGATGTCGTTCTCCGCGAGCGACCCGACCCTCGCCCCGGCCGGTCAGCACGTCGTCACCGTCTGGGGCCAGTGGTACCCCTACGCCCTCGCCGACGGCTCCGACTGGGAGACCCTGGCCGAGCCGGCCGCCCAGCAGCTGATCGCCGCCGTCGACCGGTACGCCCCCGGCTTCGCCAACTCGGTACAGCGGCTGTACGTGCAGACGCCGCTGCGGCTGGAGCAGGAACTGTCGTTGCTGCGCGGCAACGTCATGCACGTGGAGATGAGCCTGGCCAGCATGTTCGGCTTCCGGCCGACGCCGGCGCTGTCCGGTCACCGGGTGCCCGGGCTCGCCGGGCTCTACCTCACCGGGGCCTCCACCCACCCCGGCGGCGGGGTCTCGGGCAACTCCGGGCGCACCGCCGCCCGGGTGGTGCTGGCCGATCGGCGCCCCGCCGCCCGGCTGCGGGCGGAGGTCGGCCGCCGCCTCCGGGCGCGGCGCCGGTGACCGCGGCGCTCGCGGTCCGGCGCCCGGCCGGCAGCGGCTGGGTCCCGGTGGTCCCGGCGCTCCTGCTCGTCGCCACGGCGATCGCCTACCCGCTCACCGACGGTGCCGCCCAGGACGCGGTCAGCTGGGCGATCGTGCTGCTGGGCGCCACCGTCTCGGGAGCCCACGCCGCGGTGAGCCGCGGCCTGCGCACCGGGCTGGCGGTCCTTGGGCTGGTCGCCGGGGTGGCGGTGCTGTTCGAGGCGCTCGGCCTGTCCACCGGGTTCCCCTACGGCGAGTACTCCTACAGCGACGAGCTCGGGCCCACGGTGCTGGGCGTGCCGTTCCTGGTCCCGCTGGCCTGGCTGATGATGGCCTGGCCGAGCTGGGTGCTCGCCGCCTGGCTGACCCCCCGGTCACGGCCGGCGCGGGTGCTGGTCGCCGCCTACGTCTTCGCCGGCTGGGACGTCGTGCTGGACCCGCAGATGGTGCAGGCCGGCTACTGGCGGTGGGCGCACCCCTCCCCCGGCCTCCCCGGCATCGACACGGTGCCGCTGACCAACCTGGCCGGCTGGCTGCTGGCCGGGGTGGTGCTGATGACCCTGCTGGACCTGCTGGCCGGGTCCGCCCGCTCCGGCACCTCCGATGCCGCGCCCCTGCTCGTGCTCACCTGGATGACGCTCGGGGGCGCGCTCGCGCACGCCGGCTGGCTGGGGCTGCCCGGGTCGGCGGCGTGGGCCGCGGTGCTGGCGGTGCCGGTGCTCGCCGCCGTGGTCCTGCGGCTGCGCCGGTGAGCCGGCTGGTGCGGGCCTGCGCCGGGTTGTCCGTGCTGGGCGCCCTGCACGCCGCGGTCAACGCCGCACTGCTCCGCCGGCCTCCCGCCGCACCCCGGCCGGTCGAGCGGCGGGTGACCGTGGTGCTGCCGGTGCGTGACGAGGCCGGGCAGGCGGGCGGCTGCCTGGCCGCGGTCCTCGCCCAGCGCGGCGTCGGCGACCTGGGGGTGGTCGTGGTCGACGACGGCTCCACCGACGGCACCGCCGCCGAGGTGCGCGCGGTCGCCGACGACCGGGTCACCCTGCTGCCAGGCAGCCCGCCGGCCCCGGGCTGGCTGGGCAAGCCGAACGCCTGCGCGCAGGGCGCGGCGGCCGCCGGCGACGCCGACGTGCTGGTCTTCCTCGACGCCGACGTCCGGCTGCGGCCGGACGCGGTCGCGCAGGCCGTGGCCGTGCTCGACGACACCGGCCTCGACCTCGTCTCCCCCTGGCCGCGGCAGCTCGCCGGCAGCGCGGCCGAGCGGCTGGTCCAGCCGCTGCAGCAGTGGTTGTGGGGCACGCTGCTGCCGCTGCGGCTCGCCGAGCGCTCCCCCCGGCCGTCGCTGGCCGCCGCCAACGGGCAGTTCCTGGTGGTCCGTCGCGCCGCGTACGACCGGGCCGGTGGGCACACGGCGGTGCGCGGTGCGGTGATCGAGGACGTCGCCCTGCTGCGCGCGGTCAAGGCGGCCGGTGGCCGCGGGGTGGTGGTGGACGGCTCGACCCTGGCGAACTGCCGGATGTACGACGGCTGGGCCGGTGTCCGGGACGGCTACGGCAAGTCCCTGTGGTCGGCGCTCGGCGGCCGCCCGGCCGCGGCCGTGGGCGCGGCCGCCGGACTGAGCACGGTCTGGCTGCTCCCGCCGCTGGCCGCACTCACCGGATCCCGGGCGGGGTGGGTCGGCTATGCGGCCGGGGTGCTCAACCGGGCGGTCGTCGCGGCCCGCACCGGCGGCCGGGTGTGGCCGGACGCGCTGGCCCACCCGGTGTCGATCGCGCTGCTGGACGTGCTGGTCGCGCGGTCGGTGGCCGGGCACCGGCGCGGCAGCCTGCAGTGGCGGGGGCGCACGCTGCCGACGGCCTGACCCGGGTCAGAGCCGACCCCAGCTGCCCGGCGGGTGGTCGGGCACGACCAGGTCGGCGACGACCCCGAAGTGGTCGCTGGCCCACACGCCGTCGACGGGGCGGTCGAGCACCCGGTCGCAGGCGAGCACCTGCAGGGTGGGTCCGTGGGCGCCGGCGCGGACGAGCACGGAGTCGATCCGCCGGGACACCGCCGTGGCCACCTCCCCGGCGCGGACCAGCGGGTTCTCGCTGCTGAAGGTGTGCCCGGGGTCGTGCGGGTGCACCGTCTCCCAGGCGTCCTGGTAGCAGACGCTGACGCCGTCCAGCGACCGGAGGCCGCGCCAGAACTGCATGCTGGCCGCCTCGGGAGTGGCGTCGAAGTCGCCGAGCACCACCGCGTGCCCGGACCCGGCGTGCTCCTCGATGGCCCGGGCGGCCCGTAGCGCCTGCTGCTCCCGCTCGACCTCGACGCCGAACTCCCAGCTGGGCTTGTGGTGGGCGACCAGCACCGGCCCGACCGCCGTCTCCAGCGCCACGATCGAGGTCGCGCACCAGGGCAGGGCCTCCGACTCCGGGCGGATCCGCTGGTCCAGCTCGACGACCGGTCGGTGCGGCGCGCGGGTGGCCAGGACCGCACCGACCCCGTCGTCGGAGGGGAGGCCGAGCCTGCGGAGGTGCCACCCGGGGCCCAGCAGCTCCTCGACGGAGCCGATCCGGACCTCCTGCAGCGCCACCACGTCGGCGTCGAGCCGCTGCAGGGTCCGGGCCAGGACCACCCGGCGCCGCTCCCAACCCGGGTTCGCCGGCCCGAGCACGTTCATCGTGACCATGCGCAGCCGGCCGCCCTCGGTCATGTCGATCAGTGTCCACCGCCGGGGTGGGCGACGATGGGCGGGTGACCGAGCCGACCAGCCCTGCGCGCGTGCACTTCGACCCGGCCCGGATGGAGCCCAGCGCCTTCTACCGGGTGCTGAACTCGGTGGTCGTGCCGCGGCCGATCGCCTGGGTCTGCAGCCGCTCGACCGAGGGCGTGCTGAACCTCGCGCCGCACTCGTTCTACACGGTGGCCTGCGTGGACCCCCCGGTCGTGCAGTTCACCTCGGTCGGCCGCAAGGACTCGCTGAACAACGCCGAGCAGACCCGCGAGTTCACCATCAGCCTGACCCCCGAGGTGTTGTTCGAGCAGGTCAACGCCACCGGCACCGACTTCCCCCCGGGGCACGACGAGGCCCAGCACACCGGGGTCCGGCTCGAGCCCAGCGAGGTCGTGGAGGTGCCCCGGGTCGCGGAGTCGCCCGTGTCGATCGAGTGCGTGCTGCACGGCACGGTGTCCTTCGGCGACAGCACCGTCGTCTTCGGCCGGGTCGTGCACATCGCCGTCCGGTCCGACGCCGTCCGCGACGGTCGGCCGCGCATCGAGCACCTGCAGCCGCTGGCCCGTCTGGGCGGCAACGAGTGGTCGACCATCGGCGAGGTCAAGGAGATCAAGCGGATCCCCTTCCGGACCTGGGAAGAGGACCCCGGCATCGGTGAGCGCCTGCGCGGCAGCTGATCGGCCCCCTGCAGGGTCCCGCGGCGAGCTTGCGAGTCGTGGGGGGCAGGGGGTCCTTCAGGAG
>NZ_SJEX01000141.1 GCF_005930495.1 Modestobacter excelsi
CGCCAGCCCCCCGCGACCCGAGCTCCCGCCCGACCACCATCGCCCCGGCGAGGGCGTGCGCGGACTCGATCGCTGGGATGATGCCCTCGGTGCGGCAGAGCAGCGCGAAGGCCTCCATCGCCTCGGCGTCGGTGACCGGCCGGTACTCCGCGCGCCCGATGTCGTGCAGGAAGGCGTGCTCGGGGCCGACACCCGGGTAGTCCAGGCCGGCCGAGATCGAGTGCGACTCGATGGTCTGGCCGTTGTCGTCCTGCAGCAGGTAGGACCGGGCGCCGTGCAGCACCCCGGGGTCGCCGCCGGTGATGGTGGCCGCGTGCCGGCCGGTGTCCACGCCGTCCCCGCCGGCCTCCAGGCCGACCAGCCGGACGCCCTCGTCGGGCACGAACGCGGTGAAGATGCCGATGGCGTTGGAACCGCCCCCGACGCAGGCCAGGACGACGTCGGGCAGCCGGCCCTCGCGCTCGAGGACCTGCTCGCGGGCCTCGTCGCCGATCACCCGCTGGAAGTCGCGGACCATGGTCGGGAAGGGGTGCGGGCCGGCGACGGTGCCGAAGACGTAGTTGGTCGTCTCCACGTTGGTCACCCAGTCGCGGAACGCCTCGTTGATCGCGTCCTTGAGGGTGCGCGACCCGGTGGTGACCGGGATGACCTCGGCGCCCAGCAGCCGCATCCGGGCGACGTTGAGGGCCTGCCGGCGGGTGTCCTCCTCGCCCATGTACACGGTGCAGGACAGCCCCATCAGCGCCGCGGCGGTCGCCGTCGCCACCCCGTGCTGCCCGGCGCCGGTCTCGGCGATCACCCGGGTCTTGCCGATCCGCTTCGTGAGCAGTGCCTGGCCCAGCACGTTGTTGATCTTGTGCGAGCCGGTGTGGTTGAGGTCCTCGCGCTTGAGCAGCACCCGGGCCCCGCCGCAGTGCTCGGCGAACCGTGCCACCTCGGTGACCGGGCTCGGCCGGCCGGTGTAGTCCCGCTGCAGCCGGGCGAACTCCGCGATGAACTCCGGGTCGACCCGCATCGCCTCGTAGGCCTCGGTGAGCTCGTCGAGCGCGGCGACCAGCGCCTCGGGGACGAACCGGCCGCCGTAGACGCCGAAGTGCCCGGTCGCGTCCGGCCACTCCGGGCGCGCCGTGGCGTCGGGGACGTCAGGGGCCGGGGCGTGCGCGGAGAGGGTCATGCCCCAAGACTAGGGACCTCCCCGCCGTCGGCCCTCCTGCAGGGTCCCGCCGCGAGCCTGCCAGGGGTGGGGGGCCGGGAGGGCCCTCCTCAGCGGGCGGCGCGCGGGGTCGCCGGGTGGGACCCGGCCGTGACCAGGTCGGCGACCGCCTGGCGCGGGTCGCCAGCGGTGACCAGGCCCTCCCCGACCAGGACGGCGTCCGCCCCGGCGCCGGCGTAGCTGATCAGGTCGTGCGGGCCGCGGACGCCGGACTCGGCGACCTTGACCACCCCGCTGGGCAGCCCGGGGGCGATCCGCTCGAAGGTGCCGCGGTCGACGCTCAGCGTGGTGAGGTCGCGGGCGTTGACCCCGATCACCGAGGCCCCGGCCGACAGCGCCCGGTCGGCCTCGGCCTCGTCGTGCACCTCGACCAGCGCGGTCATGCCGAGGGACTCGACCCGCTCCAGCAGCCCGGTCAGCGTGTTCTGGTCCAGCGCGGCCACGATCAACAGCACCACGTCGGCGCCGTGCGCCCGCGCCTCGTGCACCTGGTAGCTGCTCACCACGAAGTCCTTGCAGAGCACCGGCACGTTGACGGCGGCGCGGACGGCGGCCAGGTCGGCGTGCGAGCCACCGAACCGGCGGCCCTCGGTGAGCACGCTGATCACCCGGGCGCCGCCGGCGGAGTACTGGGCGGCGAGGGCGGCGGGGTCGGTGATCTCGGCGAGCGAGCCCTTGCTCGGGCTGCGCCGCTTCACCTCGGCGATGACCCCGACACCGGGGGCGCGCAGCGCCGCGAGGGCGTCCAGGGCGGGCCGGGCGTCGCGGGCGGCTGCCTGCACGTCGGCCAGCGGGACGGCAGCCTGCCGGGCGGCGACGTCGTCACGGACGCCGTCCAGGATGTCGTCGAGGACGCTCACGAGCCCTCCTCGAACCGCTCAGCATGTGTCATGACCGCGTCCCCTCACCACTCGGATCGGTGAGATCACTCTAGAGACGTGCCGGTCCGGTTCCCTCCGGGGGGCGGGGAGCCCACCTGCGGGCCCCTGCTGTACAGGGCTGGGTGACGTGCTGGAACGGCCCCGGGGTGACGTGCTGGAACGGCCCCGGGGTGACGTGCTGGAACGGCCCCGGGGTGACGTGCTGGAACGGCCCCGTCCAGAGGCTCGCCCCGAGCTTGCGAGGGGTGAGGAGGACGGGGTCCTTCCTCACACGGTCGGGTCGTCGCCGCGGTCCAGGGCCTTCCACGCCGCCTGGTGCCGGTCCTCGGGGGACTCCGGCCGGCGGGGCCGGGACGGGGCCGGGGTCGTCCGGGCCGGGGCGCCGGCGCGCTCGTAGCGGCGTGCCATGCCCGGCCACGAGCGCCCGCGCAGCACGACGAGCAGCCCGGCGAGGACGGCGAGCACCCCGGCGACGAGCGCGAGTGCGGCCCAGCCGACCACCGGGTCGCTGGTCACCTGCGCGCGGCCCAGCCCCACGGCGGAGCTGACGTCGGTGGCGTCCAGGTCCAGCCCGCCGGTGACGCCGCGCAGGCCCGACCACCCGAGGACCCCTCCGGCGACCGCGACGACCAGTCCGACGGCGATCCGGCCGACGCCGCGGACGGCGATCACCGCGACCGCGGCCGCGAGCAGCAGCAGGCCGCAGGCGCCGACCAGCGGGGCCGCCTGGCTGCCGCTGAGCACCTCCGACGTCGGGGGCAGCGGCGCCTCGCGGGTGATCGTCACGTCCGCCCACGGCTGCGAGGACGACGACAGCGCCAGCCCGCCGGACAGCGCGCACAGCAGCACCGCGACGGTGAGCTCCCGCCGGGTCGAGGGCTTGCCCACCGTGGCTGCGGCATCGCTGCCGCGAGACGCTCCGCTCACCGGAGCTCCCGCAGCCCCTCCGCCGTCGCGATCGCGGTCAGCACGGCCCGGGCCTTGTGCCGGGTCTCCGCCTCCTCGGTCGCGGGGTCGCTGTCGGCGACGACCCCGGCGCCGGCCTGCACGTACGCGCGGCCGTCGTGCAGCACCGCGGTGCGGATGGCGATCGCCATGTCCATGTCACCGCTGGCGTCGACGTAGCCGACGGTGCCGGCGTACAGCGCGCGGCGGGTGGGCTCCAGGGACTCAATGACCTCCATCGCCCGCGGCTTGGGGGCTCCGGAGACGGTGCCGGCCGGGAAGGTGGCGTCGAAGACGTCGAGCGCGTCCCGGCCGGGCTCGAGCTGGCCACCGACGGTGGACACCAGGTGCATGACGTGGCTGTACCGCTCGACCCGCATGAAGTCGGCGACCTCCACGGTGCCCGGCACGCTCACCCGGCCGAGGTCGTTGCGGGCCAGGTCGACCAGCATCACGTGCTCCGCCCGCTCCTTGGGGTCGGCGAGCAGCTCCTCGGTGAGCCGGACGTCGTCCTCGGGCGTCGCGCCGCGGGGCCGGGTGCCGGCCGGCGGGTGCACCACGGCCCGGTCGCCGGTGACCGTGACGAGCGCCTCCGGGGAGGAGCCGACGACGTCGAACGGCGACTCCCGGCCGGCGAAGCGGAGCAGGTACATGTACGGCGAGGGGTTGGTGGCCCGCAGTACCCGGTAGAGGTCGAGCGCCTCGACCGCGGTCTCCAGCTCGAAGCGCTGGCTGAGCACGGTCTGGAAGACGTCGCCGGCGCGGACGTGCTCGCGCACCCGCTCGACCCCGTCCTCGAACACCCCGGGCGCCATGTTGCTGGTCACCGGCGGCACCTGGGCGGCCGACACCGTGGCCACCGCGGGCGGCACCGCCTTGGTCAGCTCGGTGGCCATCGCGTCGAGCCGGGTGACCGCGTCGTCGTAGCCGTCCAGTCCCCCGCCCACCACGTTGGCGATGAGCAGCACGGTGCCGTCGGTGTGGTCGAGCACAGCGAGGTCGGTGACGAGCATGAGCGCCAGCTCGGGCATGCCGAGGTCGTCGGTCGCGGTCCGCGGCAGCCGCTCGAGCCGGCGGACGACGTCGTAGCCGAGGTAGCCGACCAGCCCCCCGGTCAGCGGTGGGAGCCCGGCCGTCCGGGGCGAGCGCAGCCGGCGGGCCAGCGTGCGGACGGCGGCCAGCGGGTCCGCGGGGAGGTCGTCGGTCAGCCCGGTCAGGGCGTCGCCGAGCCACACCGTCGTCCCGTCCCGCTCGGTCAGCACCCCGGCGCTGCGCACGCCGACGAAGCTGTACCGCGACCACTGCTTGCCCTGCTCGGCGGACTCCAGCAGCACCGTGCCGGGCCGGTTCCCGGCCAGCTTGCGGTAGATGCCGACCGCGGTCTCGCTGTCGGCCAGCAGCCGGCGGGTGACCGGGACGACGGCCGCGTCGAGGGCGCCGAACTCCTCACGGGTCGGGGAGGTCGCGCCCAGCTCCAAGCTCACGCCGGTGCCCCGGCGACGGCGGGCAGCGGGCGGTGGAAGCAGCTGCGCTCGCCGGTGTGGCAGGCCGGGCCCTCCTGGTCGACCTGCAGCAGCAGGGCGTCGCCGTCGCAGTCCAGCCGGACGTCGCGCACCCACTGCCGGTGCCCCGAGGTCTCGCCCTTCACCCAGTACTCCTCCCGGCTGCGGGACCAGTAGGTGGCCCGGCCGGTGGTCAGGGTGCGGCGCAGCGCCTCGTCGTCCATCCAGGCGACCATGAGCACCTCGCCGGTGTCGTGCTGCTGGACCACGGCGGCGACCAGCCCGGCCGGGTCACGGCGCAGCAGCGCGGCGACCGCCGGGTCCAGCTCGGTGTCGGGGGCGGGGGCGGACATGCCCCGATCGTCCCACCCTGCCGGTCCGCCCCGGTCAGCCGCCCGCGTCCGTCGGCGCCGGGCGCCGCGCGACCCAGGAGCGGGCGTCGGGCAGGACGAGCAGCCCGCCGGCGACGAGGGCGAGCAGGCCGTAGAGCACGGGCAGCACGGCGACGCTGCCGTTGACCGTCGAGGGCGCGACACCGGTCAGCACGACGAGCCAGTAGACGCTCATCGCCAGCTGCGCGGCCGCCGCGACGAGCAGCCAGCGACGGTCCCCGCCCAGCGCCCGGACGCCGCCGACCACGAGCAGCGCGGCGAGCGCGAGCTGGACGACCGCCACCCAGCTGCCGACGCCGGCGTCCGGGCCGCGGGACAGGTTGAGCAGCGCGCTGAAGGCCATCGCGTACACGGTGCCGAGCAGCACCAGCAGCGTGGAGGCGAACGCGATCACGGCAGCGGCGATGACCGAGCCGGGGCGCTGGGGAGGGCGAGGCGCCCAGCCCCAGCCCGGCGGCGGGTACCCGGGGGGCGCGTACGGCGGCGGCCCCCAGGACGGCGGAGCCCCGAACTGCTGCGGGTACGGGACGGCCGGGTACCGGGCGGGCGGGTACTGGAC
>NZ_SJEX01000142.1 GCF_005930495.1 Modestobacter excelsi
TGCGGATTCTTCGGGGTTCGTGGGGTTCCTTTGGTTGATTGAACGAGAGTGCCAACTCTCGGTCTCAGCTGTGATCAAATCATCTACGGAGAGTTTGATCCTGGCTCAGGACGAACGCTGGCGGCGTGCTTAACACATGCAAGTCGAGCGAGGCCCTCCTTCGGGGGGTGCCCTAGCGGCGAACGGGTGAGTAACACGTGGGCAACCTGCCCTCAGCTCTGGGATAACTCCAAGAAATTGGTGCTAATACCGGATGTGACCGCTGACCGCATGGTCTGGTGGTGGAAAGATTCATCGGCTGAGGATGGGCCCGCGGCCTATCAGCTTGTTGGTGGGGTGATGGCCTACCAAGGCGACGACGGGTAGCCGGCCTGAGAGGGTGACCGGCCACACTGGGACTGAGACACGGCCCAGACTCCTACGGGAGGCAGCAGTGGGGAATATTGCGCAATGGGCGAAAGCCTGACGCAGCGACGCCGCGTGAGGGATGACGGCCTTCGGGTTGTAAACCTCTTTCAGTAGGGACGAAGCGCAAGTGACGGTACCTACAGAAGAAGCACCGGCCAACTACGTGCCAGCAGCCGCGGTAATACGTAGGGTGCAAGCGTTGTCCGGAATTATTGGGCGTAAAGAGCTCGTAGGCGGTCTGTCACGTCGGCTGTGAAAACCCGAGGCTCAACCTCGGGCCTGCAGTCGATACGGGCAAACTAGAGTACTGCAGGGGAGACTGGAATTCCTGGTGTAGCGGTGAAATGCGCAGATATCAGGAGGAACACCGGTGGCGAAGGCGGGTCTCTGGGCAGTAACTGACGCTGAGGAGCGAAAGCGTGGGGAGCGAACAGGATTAGATACCCTGGTAGTCCACGCCGTAAACGTTGGGCGCTAGGTGTGGGGGCCATTCCACGGTCTCCGTGCCGCAGCTAACGCATTAAGCGCCCCGCCTGGGGAGTACGGCCGCAAGGCTAAAACTCAAAGGAATTGACGGGGGCCCGCACAAGCGGCGGAGCATGTTGCTTAATTCGATGCAACGCGAAGAACCTTACCTAGGCTTGACATGCACGGAAATCTCGTAGAGATACGGGGTGCCTTTGGCGTCGTGCACAGGTGGTGCATGGTTGTCGTCAGCTCGTGTCGTGAGATGTTGGGTTAAGTCCCGCAACGAGCGCAACCCTCGTTCTATGTTGCCAGCACGTGATGGTGGGGACTCATAGGAGACTGCCGGGGTCAACTCGGAGGAAGGTGGGGATGACGTCAAATCATCATGCCCCTTATGTCTAGGGCTGCAAACATGCTACAATGGCCGGTACAAAGGGCTGCGATACCGCGAGGTGGAGCGAATCCCAAAAAGCCGGTCTCAGTTCGGATTGGGGTCTGCAACTCGACCCCATGAAGTTGGAGTCGCTAGTAATCGCAGATCAGCAACGCTGCGGTGAATACGTTCCCGGGCCTTGTACACACCGCCCGTCACGTCACGAAAGTCGGTAACGCCCGAAGCCGGTGGCCCAACCCTTGTGGAGGGAGCCGTCGAAGGCGGGATCGGCGATTGGGACGAAGTCGTAACAAGGTAGCCGTACCGGAAGGTGCGGCTGGATCACCTCCTTTCTAAGGAGCACTGGCCGCCACACGTGTTGTGGTGGTCCAGAGCCGCGCACCGACCGTGACCGGGGTTCCATTCAGGGATGCCGGCGGGTGTTGGTGGCGGAGCTCGAGGGTGGAACACTGACCAGTTCGGCTGGTGACTCAGGTCGCTGCTAGTACGGCCCCGGTGTCTTCGGATGCGGGGTGTGGAACGTGGTGGTGTGGGGAGCTGGTCGTAGGCACGCTGTTGGGTCCTGAGGGAACGGGCGACTGTTTCTTCTTCTGCAGGGCCTCATGCTCGTCGTACCGTCCATGGCTGCTCGTTGTGAGTGTGGTGGGGCTGGCGGTGGGGGATGTGGGGTGTCTGTCCGTACGTTGAGAACTGCACAGTGGACGCGAGCATCTAGCAAGTTTGTAGGTATGTATCTGGATGCCTGCGCTGGTCCATGAGCCCTTTGGTGGGTTGGTGGGTGGGCGTGGGTGTTTGTGTGGCCAAGTTGTTAAGGGCACACGGTGGATGCCTGGGCACCAGGAGCCGATGAAGGACGTAGGAGGCTGCGATAAGCCTCGGGGAGCTGTCAACCGAGCGTTGATCCGAGGATTTCCGAATGGGGGAACCCCGCACCAGTCATGTGGTGTGACCCGCGCCTGAACACATAGGGCGTGTGGAGGGAACGTGGGGAAGTGAAACATCTCAGTACCCACAGGAAGAGAAAACAACCGTGATTCCGTGAGTAGTGGCGAGCGAAAGCGGATGAGGCTAAACCGATTGCATGTCAAGCCGGCAGGCGTTGTGTGGTCGGGGTCGTGGGACGATCCAGTGTTCTCTGCCGAGGGCACGGGGAGTCAGAAAAGATGGTGTTAGTGGAAGGCCTCTGGAAGGGGTCGCCGTAGAGGGTGAGAGCCCCGTACACGAAAACACTGTCTCTCCCGGATCTGCTCCCAAGTAGCACCGAGCCCGTGAAATTCGGTGTGAATCTGGCGGGACCACCCGCTAAGCCTAAATACTCCCTGGTGACCGATAGCGGACAAGTACCGTGAGGGAAAGGTGAAAAGTACCCCGGGAGGGGAGTGAAATAGTACCTGAAACCGTGTGCCTACAAGCCGTGAGAGCCTTATGCCACATCTGTGGTGGGGGTGATTGCGTGCCTTTTGAAGAATGAGCCTGCGAGTTAGCGGTACGTGGCGAGGTTAACCCGTGTGGGGTAGCCGTAGCGAAAGCGAGTCCGAACAGGGCGGCACAGTCGCGTGCTCTAGACCCGAAGCCGAGTGATCTACCCATGGCCAGGTTGAAGCGCGGGTAAGACCGCGTGGAGGACCGAACCCACTTCAGTTGAAAATGGAGGGGATGAGCTGTGGGTAGGGGTGAAAGGCCAATCAAACTCGGTGATAGCTGGTTCTCCCCGAAATGCATTTAGGTGCAGCGTCACGTGTTTCTTGCCGGAGGTAGAGCACTGGATGGTCTAGGGGCCCCACAAGGTTACTGAAATCAACCAAACTCCGAATGCCGGTAAGTGAGAGCGTGGCAGTGAGACTGCGGGCGATAAGGTTCGTAGTCGAGAGGGAAACAGCCCAGATCATCAGCTAAGGCCCCTAAGCGTGTGCTAAGTGGAAAAGGATGTGGGATCGCAGTGACAACCAGGAGGTTGGCTTAGAAGCAGCCATCCTTGAAAGAGTGCGTAATAGCTCACTGGTCAAGTGGTTCCGCGCCGACAATGTAGCGGGGCTCAAGCACACCGCCGAAGCTGTGGCATTCCTCTGAACCCGTCGGCACCGTTACCGGTGCCGGCCAGGTGGAGGGATGGGTAGGGGAGCGTCGTGTGGCGGTGGAAGCGGCGGAGTGATCCAGCCGTGGACGCCACACGAGTGAGAATGCAGGCATGAGTAGCGAAAGGGGAGTGAGAAACTCCCCCGCCGGATGACCAAGGGTTCCTGGGCCAGGCTAATCCGCCCAGGGTGAGTCGGGACCTAAGGCGAGGCCGACAGGCGTAGTCGATGGACAACGGGTTGATATTCCCGTACCCGCGAAAGAACGCCCATGCTGGACCCAGCGATGCTAACTGCCCAATACTCGTGACTGGCCTTCGGGTCTGATCGGGTGGAGCGCAGGGCCCGGACTGGTAGTAGGCAAGCGATGGGGTGACGCAGGAAGGTAGTCCTACCGGTGAGTGGTAGTACCGGTGCAAGGGTGTGGCCCGTGGTGTAGGTAAATCCGCACCATATGAGGGTGAGGCCTGACGCATAGCCGAATGAGGCGAATTGGATGATCCTATGCTGCCGAGAAAAGCCTCTAGCGAGTTCTTAGCGGCCCGTACCCCAAACCAACTCAGGTGGTCAGGTAGAGAATACCAAGGCGATCGAGCGAACTGTGGTTAAGGAACTCGGCAAAATGCCCCCGTAACTTCGGGAGAAGGGGGGCCATTCATCGTGAACATCCTTGCGGTGGGCAGCGGTGGGTGGTCGCAGAGACCAGTGAGAAGCGACTGTTTACTAAAAACACAGGTCCGTGCGAAGTCGAAAGACGATGTATACGGACTGACGCCTGCCCGGTGCTGGAACGTTAAGGGGACGGGTTAGTGCCTTCGGGTGCGAAGCTCAGAACTCAAGCGCCAGTAAACGGCGGTGGTAACTATAACCATCCTAAGGTAGCGAAATTCCTTGTCGGGTAAGTTCCGACCTGCACGAATGGCGTAACGACTTCTCAGCTGTCTCAACCACAGGCTCGGCGAAATTGCACTACGAGTAAAGATGCTCGTTACGCGCGGCAGGACGGAAAGACCCCGGGACCTTCACTATAGCTTGATATTGGTGTTCGGTTCGGTTTGTGTAGGATAGGTGGGAGACTGTGAAGCGGGCACGCCAGTGTTCGTGGAGTCGCCGTTGAAATACCACTCTGGTCGAATTGGATGTCTAACCTCGGTCCGTGATCCGGATCAGGAACAGTGTCAGGTGGGTAGTTTAACTGGGGCGGTTGCCTCCTAAAATGTAACGGAGGCGCCCAAAGGTTCCCTCAGCCTGGTTGGCAATCAGGTGTCGAGTGCAAGTGCACAAGGGAGCTTGACTGCGAGACCGACGGGTCGAGCAGGAGCGAAAGCTGGGACTAGTGACCCGGCACCGGCATGTGGAAGCGGTGTCGCTCAACGGATAAAAGGTACCCCGGGGATAACAGGCTGATCTTCCCCAAGAGTCCATATCGACGGGATGGTTTGGCACCTCGATGTCGGCTCGTCGCATCCTGGGGCTGGAGTAGGTCCCAAGGGTTGGGCTGTTCGCCCATTAAAGCGGTACGCGAGCTGGGTTTAGAACGTCGTGAGACAGTTCGGTCCCTATCCGCCGTGCGCGTAAGAGACTTGAGAAGAGCTGTCCCTAGTACGAGAGGACCGGGACGGACGAACCTCTGGTGTGCCAGTTGTTCCGCCAGGAGCACTGCTGGTTGGCTACGTTCGGCAGGGATAACCGCTGAAAGCATCTAAGCGGGAAGCTCGCTTCAAGATGAGGTCTCTCACCGGGTGAACCGGGTAAGGCCCCCGCCCAGACCAGCGGGTTGATAGGCCGGAGGTGGAAGCGCAGTAATGCGTGGAGCTGACCGGTACTAATAGGCCGAGGGCTTGACCACACATACATCCAGCAACATGTCTCGCGTCCACTGTGCAGCTCTGAAGGTACGGGCAACCCCGCTCACGCGGGATGTTCCCCGCCCGCCCGTGAGCCCATCTGTGTCTGTTCCCTGTGCGGGATCGGCCGGTGGCTGCGGGTGGGTGTCATCTTCACAGTGTTACGGCGGTCATGGCGAAAGGGAAACGCCCGGTCTCATTCCGAACCCGGAAGCTAAGCCTTTCAGCGCCGATGGTACTGCCCGGGGGACCGGGTGGGAGAGTAGGAC
>NZ_SJEX01000143.1 GCF_005930495.1 Modestobacter excelsi
CCTCCCACCCGACCTCCGCACCCGGGTCGGGGCCGGGACACCTGCTGCGCTCCCTGACGGCGCTGCTGTGCGGCGCGCTCGCCGTGCTCGCCTCGGGGTGCGGCGCGGCCCCCGCCCCGGCGGCCGCGCCATCGACGGTCGACATCCCGCCCGGCGGTGTGCCCGGCGTCCAGGTGCCCACCATCGAGTGGAGCGACGCCGGCGACGGCTTTCAGCAGGCGACCATCCCGGTGCCCTACGACTACGCCCGGCCGGACGGGCGCACCCTCGGCCTGCACCTCGTCCGCCTGCCGGCGTCCGACCCCGACCACCGGATCGGCAGCCTGTTCGTCAACTTCGGCGGCCCCGGCGCTCCTGCCGCCGCACTGGTCCGCGCCGGCGGCCGGGACATGTTCACCCCGGAGGTGCTGGCCCGCTACGACCTGGTCGGCGTCGACGTCCGGGGCACCGGAGAGAGCCAGCCCGTGCACTGCTTCGACGACCCCACGCAGCTGCACGAGCTGCCCTACGTCACCGGACCCAGCTTCCCCACCACCCCCGCCGAGGAGACCGAGGCAATTGCCCAAGCGCACCGGCTCGCCGAGGTCTGCCGGGCCCGCAACGGCGACCTGCTCGACCACGTCGGCACGCTGCCTGCGGCCCGCGACCTGGACGTGCTGCGCGCGGCGCTGGGCGATTCCCGCATCAACCTGGTCGGGTACTCCTACGGCACCTTTCTCGGGCAGGTGGTCGCGAACGTCTTCCCCGACCGGGTCGGCGCGCTCGTCCTCGACGGCGTGGCGACCCCGGCGTGGGCCGGCGGCCGGGCCGGCGGCATCAGCTGGTTGCGCAACCACTCCGACGAGGCCAGCGCCGACACGCTCCGGGAGTTCTTCCGGCTCTGCGCGGAGGCCGGACCGCAGAGGTGCGCGCTCGCCGCGGACGGCGACCCGCAGCAGGCTCTCGCCGCGCTCGCCGACCGGCTGCGCGCCGAGCCGCTGACCGTCTCCGTCGCCGGGCGACCTCCGCAGCAGATCGGCTACGACGAGCTGGTCCGGTTCACCTTCTCGGCGTTCGGCATCTACAGCCCACCGCTCTGGCCGGTGCTCGCCGAATTCCTGCACGCGGCCGTCACCGGCGACACGGACACCGTGGCGGGGATCCTCACCGACCTCGCGCAGTTCACGCTGCCAGGGATGGAGGACTACTCCACCGCCAACATCGCGATCGCCTGCGCCGACACCGACAACCCGGCCGACTCCCAGCGCTACGGGCAGCTCGGACGGCAGCGCGACCGCACCGTCGCCCCCTACGCCGGCTCCTCCTGGGCTCATCTGGCGCTGCCCTGCGCGTCCTGGGACGGCCGGTCGACCGAGCGCTACACCGGCCCGTGGAACGCCACGACCAGCAACCCCGTGCTGCTCGTCAGCACCCGGCACGACCCAGCCACCCCGTACCGCAACGCCGTCCGCGTGCACGACCTGCTGCCCCACAGCGCGCTGCTCACCGTCGACGGCGTCGGCCACGGCGCGATCGACTCCAGCTCCTGCGCGAAGCAGGTCACCGCGCGCTACCTCCTCACCGGCGCCACCCCACCTGCGGGCACGGTCTGTCCGCAGGACCGCGCGCCCTTCGACCCGCCCTCCGCGTGACCCGCCGACCCACCTTCGGCAACCGACAGGAGAGGAGAACCGTCATGTCCAGCACCTCCCTCGCGCCGTCCCCCGAAGAGCGGCGAGATCTCGCCGTTCCCCGTTCGCCCTACCGGTTCGTCGCCACGCTCGCGGTCCTCGGGGCCGTATTGCTGGCGGCCGGGACCCTTCTCCACCCCGCGCACGCCGATGCCGGCTCGCCGGCCGCGGCCTTCGTTGAGTACGCCGGCGTCGTCCGGGGGATGTGGGTGGCCGCCCATCTGCTGCAGCTGGGTGGCGTCGCCTGCCTGGTCCTGGTGGTCGTCCTGCTGGCCCGGGTGGTCGACGGGACGCAGGGCTCGGTCTGGGCGCGGGTGACCACGGTCTTCGGCACCGCCGGCCTGGCGACCGCTGCCGTCCTGCAGGCGGTCGACGGGGTTGCGCTGAAGGCCGCGGTCGACCTGTGGTCGGGCGCTGGAGGGGACCGCTCGTCCCTGTTCGCGGGGGCGCTGGCGGTGCGGCAGGTCGAGATCGGGCTGGACGCGCTGTTCGCTCTGCTGCTGGCCGCGGCCTTCCTCGCGTTCGGGTTCGGCCTGCTCACCACGCCCGCCGGCAGTCGAGGGCTGGGCGCCCTGGCCGTCGTCACCGCGGGGGCAGCCGCCGTCAACGGCATCGCGCTGGCCCTCAGCGGCTTCTCGGCCGCGACGATGCTCGCCACAACGGTGAGCGGTGCGCTGGCACTCGTGTGGATGCTCCTGGTCGCGGTCTGGAGCTGGCGCCGGTCGTTCATCCAGCGCCCCTGACATTCCTCACGGTTCCTCCATGCACTTCCTGCCGCGACTTGGTGATCTCCCGTACCTGCGCCGGGCTCGGGCCACCGACAGCCTCGGAGACACGCGACAGGAGCCCCATCCCGACCCCGAGAGAGGAAGATCCGATGCTGCTCTACGACGACACGGCTGCCGAGGCGCTGCACACTGCTGCTGACGAGGCCCGACGGCTCGGCGCGACCAGGTACGAGACCGCGCACGTCCTCCTCGGACTGGTGCGGACGGCCGATCCGGTCACCCAGACCGTGACCGCCGACCATCCGCAATTGACCGCCGACGCCGCCCGCGCCGCCCTCGGCGCCCCGCCGATGCAGGCCCCGGAGGCGGACGGGGGTACCGCAGAGGGCCGCCGGTCGGCGCCGGAGCCCGCAGCAGAGTGCCGGCGCGCGTCCGGGCAGTTTACCGCCAAGTGGCGGCCGCTGGTGAGGAGCAGGCAGCTCCGGCCGGGACTGAAGCTCGGCACCGGGGAACTGTGGCTGACCGTGCTGGAGCCGGCCACCGGCTCGGCACGGGTCCTCGCCGCACTGGGCGTCGAGCCGGACGAGGTCCGCCAGCTGGTGCTGGCCACGATGGTGCCGGACGGCGCGCCGGTACCGGACTGGCCGACCGACGTCCCCGCCGGGGCCGTCCGGCGGCTGCTCGACCGCGTGCTCGGCTCGGGTGGTCGGTCCTGACCGCCACGACCCGGGCGGCTGGGCCTCCATGACAGATCTCACGGGTTCGCAGTGCGGATCGACGTCGATCTGATGAGTTCCGACACCTGTGGCCGACCCGGCCCGGCACCAGGCTCGGGGACAGCGTTCCCCTCGTCCACCACCGGCAGGGTCCCACCGCACAGGCACGGAGGCAGTTCCATGTCCGACCCCGCATCCACGAGTCGCGACCTCGCCGTCGAGGTCGTCGACCTGCACCGCCGGTACGGCGGCTTCGAGGCCGTCCGCGGTGTCTCCTTCGCCGCCCGATCCGGGGAGGTGTTTGCGCTCCTCGGCGTCAACGGCGCCGGCAAGACCTCCGTGCTGGAGGTGGCCGAGGGCCTGGCCTCCGCCGATGGCGGCTCGGTGCGCGTCCTCGGCTCAGATCCGGTCAGCGAGCGCGCCCGGGTCCGGCCGCACCTCGGCGTCCTGCTGCAGTCCAGCGGACTCCCCGGTGACCTCACTGTCGGCGAGACCCTGCGCACCTGGGCCCGCACCCTCACCCGGCCGCGCCCGGTCGGCGAGGCGCTGGCCCAGGTCGACCTGGGCTCCCGCGCCGGCGTGCGGGTGCGCAGCCTGTCCGGCGGGGAGCGGCGCCGGCTCGACCTCGCTCTGGCGCTGCTCGGTCGGCCGCGCGTCGTCGTCCTGGACGAGCCCACGAGCGGGCTGGACCCGGAGAGCCGCCGCACGGTCCGGGAGCTGATCCGGGAGCTGGTGGCCGGCGGTGCCGCCGTCGTCCTGACCACCCACGACCTCGAGGAGGCCGAGCAGCTCGCCGATCGGATCGCGGTGATGCGCGCCGGCCAGATCGTGCTCGCCGGCACACAGGCCGAGATCGCCGCGAGCCAACCGGCCACGATCCGCTTCACCCTGGACGACGGCGGGCTCCCGCTTCCCGACCTGCCCGGGGTCGCGGTCACCGTCGGACCGCCGCACGTCGAGCTGCGCACCGACGACCTGCAGCCGACCCTCGCTGCTCTCCTGGTCTGGTCGAGCCAGCACGGTCTGCAACTCACGGGTCTGGAGGCCCGAGCCGCCTCCCTCGAGCAGGCCTTCCTCGCCGTCGCCGACGGCACCGTCCCCACCGCCGCCTGACAGTCACCCGAGGAGCCCGCCATGACCGCGACCCTGCCCGCCGTCCCCCCATCGTCGAACGACCTCGGCTCCCGAGGCAGCGCGCGCCGTCGCGTGCTCGCGCTCTCCTCCGCCGAGATCCGGCTGCTCCTGCGCAACCGCACCGCCGTCGTCAACTCCGTGCTCGGCCCGGTCCTGTTGCTGGGGACCGTCGGAGCGATCGCCGTGTCCAACGGTCTCGACCTCGACGGACCCGGCCTCACCGCCAGTGCCATCGGCATCGCGTTGATCATGGTGACCTACTACAACCTGGTCACCACCTTCGTCGCCCGGCGCGAGGAGCTGGTGCTGCAGCGGATGCGGACCGGCGAGCTCACCGACGGGGAGATAGTGCTCGGCACCGCCGTCCCGACCCTGCTCGTGACCGTCGTGCAGATCCTCGTCGTCGGGGTCGGAGCGGCAGTGCTGGGGAGGTGGTCGGCCCCCGTGGACGTCGTCCTGCCGCTCCTCGCCCTGCTGGGTGGCGGCGCCCTGATGGTGGTGCTCGCCGCCGCGACCACGTCCTTCACCCGCACCGTGGAGGCGGCGCAGTTCACCACCTTGCCTCTGGTCTTCGCGGCGACGTCGCTCTCCGGGCTGCTGGTCCCGCTGTCCGGTCTCCCGGAGCCGGTCGCCCGCGTCTTCCGCCTCCTCCCGCTCAACCCGGTGATCGAACTGAGCCGGCTCGGGCTGGTCGGTGAGACGTGGGGCGGACATGCGGTCGACACCGCCGGTGCATGGGCCGCGGCCCCGGTGCCGCTGGCCCTGCTCGCCGGATGGCTGGTCGTCGGGGCCGTCGTCGCCCGCCGCGTGTTCCGCTGGGCACCCCGTCGATGAGCCGCTGAAGCCGTGCCATCGAGAGCCGAGGACGACGGTCGGTACGGGAACATGGTCCCCGTGCCGAGCGTCGCAGGCTGGTGGGCAGGACGGTCCGACCCGCAGCGGATCGCCTTGTACA
>NZ_SJEX01000144.1 GCF_005930495.1 Modestobacter excelsi
CCCCCGGCGCGAGGCTGCGCAGCCTCAGGTCGCCGAACACCGTCCAGCCGCGGACGACGACCCGCGGTGTGCCGGCCAGCCGGGGCACCGGGGCCAGCTGGGTCTTCCGGTCGCCGAACACCGTCCAGCCCTCGATCTCGGCGGCGACGCCCTCGCTGACGATCACCTCGACGTCGCCGAACACGGTGCCCAGCTGCAGGTGCAGCGTCTCGGCCGAGGTGCGCAGCCCGCGCAGGTCGATCTGCACGTCACCGAACACGGTGCTGACCTTGTCCGGCACGGCGGTGGTCGCGGTCAGCTTGACGTCACCGAAGACGGTGGCGAGCGCACCGCTGGTCCGCTCCCCGACGATCTCCCCCACCGCCGGGACGGCGGAGGCCGGTGCCGGGAGGTCGGCGAGCAACGCGTCGAGCTCGGCGGTGGTCACCGCCGCGTAGGCGGCCGACGCGCGCTGGCCGAACTCGTCGAGGTCGATGCGCCCCTCCCCGACCGCGGTCTGCAGCCGGGCCACCGTCGCGTCGCGCTCGGCGTCCCCGGCCCGCACGGTCGGCCGGGCCTCCTCGGGGGCGGGCTGCCCGTCCGGGCCGGGCACCGGGTGCTGGGTCATGCGGCGACCCTAGCGACGGGATCGGCCCCCGCTCCCCGACGTCGACCCGACCGTCAGTCGGTGTCGGAGTAGACGTCGACGCAGTACGCCCAGGCCCCGCCGCCGCGACGACCGGCGCAGGTGTCGCCGTACTCCTCGTAGGCGGAGTCGATGTCGGACCGGTCGTAGAGGTCGTCGCAGGAGGACATGTCCCCGTCGTGACAGGCCCGGGCGAGCTGGTCGAACACCGGGTCGTTCCCGAGACCGGTGGGCTCGCGGGTCGCAGCCGGTGCCGGCACCGTCGAGTCCGGGGTCGTCCTCGCCACTGCGACGAACACCGCGACGACCACGGCCAGCAGCGCCAGCCCGCCGATCACGAGCCCGATGACCAGCTTGCGGCGGCCCGGTGGACGGCCACCGGCGTACGGCCCGTACGGCCCGTACGGCGGACCGCCGTAGCCGTACGGCGGCTGCCCGTACTGCGGCTGGCCGTAGTGGGGAGGCCCGTAGTGGGGAGGCCCGTACTGGGGAGGCCCGTACTGGGGAGGCCCGTACTGGGGAGGCCCGTACTGGGGAGGCCCGTACTGCGGCTGCGCGTACGGCGTCGTCGGCTGCGGCTGCGGCTCGGGCGTCCTCCCCCATGGGGGCGGGTCGCCGGACGGCGGTCGGGTCATCGGTGCTCCTCGGCGGGATGCGGCGGTCAGTCCAGGTCGGTGCAGAGGTGGACGTCGAAGGCCTTGACCCGGCCACCGCAGGTCAGCGCGTACTGCTCGTAGTCCGACAGCGGCTCCGAGTCCGTGTACAGGTCGTCGCAGGACTGCAGGTCACCGCCGAAGCAGGCGTCGGCGTAGCCGTCGAGGACGGGGTCGTCCCCGAGCTCGCCGGGAGCCACCGGCTCGGACTGGTCGACCTCGGGCAGGTCCCCGGGCGGGTAGGCGCTCCAGCCCAGCGTTCCGCCACCGGTCAGCTGCCCGGTCATGGCGTCCGCGGAGGACTCGCCGATCGCCCGGCCCAGGTCGTCGGCGGAGGAGCTGATGACGACCGCGCCGAGGACGACGGCGAGCACCAGGCCGACGGCCACGACCGCCGAGGCGACCAGGGCCGGCACCCACGGCCGGCCGGCCGGCGGCGGCGGGGCGGGCTGCCCGGGCCACGGCGGGGCGGCCGGACCCCAGGTGCTCTGCGTGGGGTGGCCGGCCTGCCAGCCGCCGGGGGCGTGACCTGGGTGGAACGGGTCGCCCGCGGCGTACCACTGCTGCTGGCCAGGGCCGTGCTCGGACATGGGGTCCCTCCGTCTGCGGCGTTGTCGCCGCTCCACCATGACGGGACCATGGCCCTGCCGGGTCGTCGCTCACCCGGCTGGGTGAGTCGGCATCCGCGGCCTGTCTAGGGTCGCTGCAGCACCACCCACCACTTCAGCAGCCGACCACCGGACCTGGGAGCGCAGCGTGGCCACCGAGGACGACTTCCGCATCGAGCACGACTCCATGGGTGAGGTGCGCGTCCCCTCATGGGCCAAGTGGCGCGCGCAGACCCAGCGGGCCGTCGAGAACTTCCCCATCTCCGGCACCCCGATCGAGCGCGAGCTGATCGGCGCGCTGGCCGCCATCAAGGGCGCCGCGGCCGGCGTCAACGCCTCGCTCGGCGTCCTCCCCGAGGACGTGGCCGGCGCCGTGACCGAGGCCGCCGCCGCGGTGGCCCGGGGCGAGTGGGACGAGCACTTCCCGATCGACGTCTTCCAGACCGGTTCCGGGACGTCGAGCAACATGAACACCAACGAGGTCATCGCCACCCTGGCCACCGAGTCGCTGGGCTCACCGGTGCACCCGAACGACCACGTGAACGCCTCGCAGTCGTCCAACGACGTCTTTCCCTCGGCGATCCACGTCGCCGCCACCCAGGCCATCGTCCGTGACCTCGTCCCGGCGTTGCAGCACCTGGAGCTGTCCCTGGAGCGCAAGGCCGACGAGTTCGCCGAGGTCGTCAAGAGCGGCCGCACGCACCTGATGGACGCCACCCCGGTGACCCTGGGCCAAGAGTTCGGTGGCTACGCCGCCGCCGTCCGCTACGGCGTCGAGCGGCTGCAGGCCTCGTTGCCCCGGATCGGCGAGCTGCCCCTCGGGGGCACCGCCGTCGGCACCGGCATCAACACCCCGCCCGGGTTCGCCGCCGCGATCATCGAGCGGCTCGTCGCCGAGCTCGACCTGCCGCTGTCGGAGGCCCGGAACCACTTCGAGGCGCAGAGCTCACGCGACGCCCTGGTCGAGGGCTCGGGCCAGCTGAAGACCATCGCCGTCGGCCTCGTGAAGATCGCCAACGACCTGCGCTGGATGGGGTCCGGCCCGCGCACCGGCCTCGGCGAGATCGCCCTGCCGGACCTGCAGCCGGGCAGCTCGATCATGCCGGGCAAGGTGAACCCGGTCATCCCCGAGGCCGTCATCCAGGTGGGCGCCCAGGTGATCGGCAACGACGCCGCGGTGACCTACGCCGGCACCACCGGCGTCTTCGAGCTCAACGTGACCCTGCCGCTGATGGCCCGCAACGTGCTCGAGTCGATCCGGCTGCTGGCCAACGTCAGCCGGTTGCTGGCCGACCGCTGCGTCGACGGGATCGTCGCGAACGTCGAGCAGTGCCGGACCTACGCCGAGTCCTCTCCCTCGATCGTCACGCCGCTGAACAAGTACATCGGCTACGAGGAGGCGGCCAAGGTCGCCAAGCAGTCGCTGGCCGAGCAGAAGACGATCCGCCAGGTCGTCGTCGAGCGCGGGTACGTGGAGCAGGGCAAGCTCACCGAGGAGCAGCTGGACGCCGCCCTGGACGTGCTGTCCATGACCCACCCCTGAGGGAGGGCCGTGCCGCGTCGCGGTCCCTGCGTTTCCACCAGATGGCGGGGGCCGTGTCGCGGCGGCCGGAGAACTGAGTAGCGTCCTGAGCTGATGAGCGAGACAGCGAGCACCCCAGACGTAGCCCTGCGCTGGACCGGCGGCGAACTCCCCCTGCCGGTCATCCCCTCCACCGAGGGGTCCGAGGGCATCGACACCAGCAAACTGCTGGCGACGACCGGCCAGGTCGCGTTGGACATCGGGTTCGTCAACACCGCGTCCTGCACCTCGGCGATCACCTACATCGACGGCGACCAGGGCATCCTGCGCTACCGCGGGTACCCCATCGACCAGCTCGCCGGCCAGGCCAGCTTCCTCGAGGTCTCGTACCTGCTGATCCATGGTGAGCTGCCGACCGCCGACCAGCTCGCCGAGTTCGACCAGGGCATCCGCCGGCACACCCTGCTGCACGAGGACCTGAAGCAGTTCTTCAAGGGCTTCCCCAGCGATGCGCACCCGATGCCGGTGCTCTCCTCCGCGGTCAGCGCCCTGTCGACCTTCTACCAGGACTCGCTGGACCCGTTCGACCACCGCCAGGTGGAGATCTCCACGCTGCGGCTGCTGGCCAAGCTGCCCACGATCGCGGCCTACGCCTACAAGAAGTCGGTCGGCCAGCCGTTCCTCTACCCGGACAACTCGCTCGGTCTGGTGGAGAACTTCCTGCGGATGACCTTCGGCTTCCCGGCCGAGCCCTACGAGGCCGACCCGGAGCTGGTCAAGGCGCTGGACATGCTGTTCGTCCTGCACGCCGACCACGAGCAGAACTGCTCGACGTCCACGGTGCGGCTGGTCGGGTCCTCCCAGGCCAACCTCTTCGCCTCGGTCTCGGCCGGCATCAACGCGCTCTTCGGCCCGCTGCACGGCGGGGCCAACCAGTCGGTGCTGGAGATGCTCGAGGCCATCAAGCGCGACGGTGGCGACATCGGCCGCTTCGTCGACCGGGTGAAGAACAAGGAGCCGGGCGTCAAGCTGATGGGCTTCGGCCACCGGGTCTACAAGAACTACGACCCGCGCGCCCAGCTGGTCAAGGAGACCGCCGACACCGTGCTGGGCAAGCTCGGCGGCAACAACGAGCTGCTCGACCTGGCCCGGCAGCTGGAGGAGATCGCGCTCTCCGACGAGTACTTCATCCAGCGCAAGCTCTACCCGAACGTCGACTTCTACACCGGGCTCATCTACCGGGCGATGGGGTTCCCGGTGAAGATGTTCACGGTGCTCTTCGCCCTCGGCCGCCTCCCCGGCTGGATCGCCCAGTGGCGCGAGATGATCGAGGACCCGGCGACGAAGATCGGCCGTCCGCGGCAGGTCTACACCGGTGAGACCGAGCGCCCGTTCGTGCCCCTCACCGAGCGCTGACCGAGCAGCAGGACCGCCGAGGCCCCGCCGTCCGTCCGGACGGCGGGGCCTCGGCGGCTCTGCCCCCCCTCACCCCGATGGGGTGAGGGGCACCCCCCGAACCGGTGAGGGAGCTACGCCCACCCCCTGGGCTCGTCGATGTGATCAGGACACCGGACGCCACCAGGCGTCCGGGCCGATCCGTCGCACGAGCAGGGAGGTGGCCCGGTGTCCGCACCTCGCGCGCAGGCAGCTGCGCCGCGGACCCGCGTCCCGGCCCGTCCTCCGGCCGGCCGGGCAC
>NZ_SJEX01000145.1 GCF_005930495.1 Modestobacter excelsi
GCTCGGTCTGCTCCGGCGCCCTCCCTGGACGACCTGACCGCGGACCAGGCGCCGGAGCAGACCGAGCTGGTCGACGACGCCGACCCGGACGTGGCGGCACTGGAGGACGCCGCTGAGGAGCTGGTCGACCTGGGCGGCCCGGAGGCGGCGGAGAGCGTCACTCCGGGCAGCGACATCACCGACAGCGCCGCCAGCGACCCGCTGGTGGCGCCGGTGCACGACGCGCCGGAGGACGCGCCGGAGCAGGACGCGCCGGAGCAGGACGCGCCGGCCGGCGGCACCGACGCGGAGGCCGGGGCGAAGGCTGAGGCCGGGGCCACCAGCCCGGTCGAGGGGTACGACGCGTTCAGCATCCCGGCCCTGCGTGGCCGGCTGCGGAGCTACCCGATCGAGACGGTTGCCGACCTGCTCGACTACGAGCGGGCCACCCAGGCACGGGCGCCGTACGTGACCCTGCTGCAGAACCGGCTGGAGAAGCTCAGCGCCGACCGCGGCTGACCTGCGACGGGCCGGGACCCGCCCGTCGGAACCCCCGGAGCCGGGCGTGGTGCCAGGATCCTGAGCGATCCGGGGATCCGCCCGGTCGAGCGAGCACGGGGAGACGGGTGGCCAGCAGCAGCCAGCGCGCAGGACACCGGGCGGCACGCCGCCACAGGTCCGGGGCGCGCCGCGTCATGATCGCGGTGGTGCTGCTGGCCGTGGTGGCCGCTGTCGTCGGGATCGTCCGGGAGGCCCGGTCGTCCGGTCCCCCGCCGACCGCCGATGCCGCTGCGCCCTCCTCGAGCTCGGCCGCGCCGTCCAGCAGTGCGCCCGCGCCGACGTCGACGCCGGCGACCACCCCGCCGGCCGAGCCGACCTTCGACCGGGCCCAGCAGTCCATCGACGACCCGGACAGCACCTGGGTGGTCGTGGACAAGGCGCGCCCGCTGGCCCCGCTGGACCACGCGCCTGCAGACCTGGTCGACATCGGCGGCCGCCAGCTGCGGGCCGAGGCCGCTCAGGCGATGCACGACATGATCGCCGCCGCAGCCGCGCAGGGCCTGGGCATCAGCGTGCAGAGCGCCTACCGCTCCTACGACTACCAGGTGGACACCTTCCGCAACCAGGTCGCGCGGTTCGGTGAGGAGCGGGCCGAGATCCAGGTCGCCCGGCCCGGCTACAGCGAGCACCAGACCGGCCTTGCCGCCGACGTCGGTGGCGGCGGCTGCGACATCGAGAGCTGCTTCGCCACCACCGACGAGGGCCAGTGGGTCGCCGCCCACGGTCCCGAGTTCGGCTACGTCGTCCGCTACCCGGACGGCGCCCAGGACGTCACCGGCTACAAGTACGAGCCGTGGCACGTCCGCTACGTGGGCGTCGCGCTGGCGACCGAACTGCAGCGCACCGGGACGCGGACGCTCGAGGAGTTCTTCGGACTGCCGGCGGCCCCGGGCTACCCCGGCTGATCGACGGCTCCCGGAACGGCAGTGGCACCCTCGTGCCGTGACCAGTCCCTCCTCGCCCGAGTCGCCGTGGCCGGTGCGGACCGTCGCCCGCAAGGTCGCCGAGTGGATCGGCCGGCTCGGTGAGGTCTGGGTCGAGGGCCAGGTCGCGCAGCTGTCCCGACGCGGCAACGCGGCCACCGTCTTCCTCACCCTGCGCGACCCGGCCGCCGACCTGTCGATCCCGGTGACCTGCCCCCGCGACGTCGCCGACCGCCCGGGCCTGGAGCTCACCGAGGGCGCCCGGGTCGTCGTCCGGGCGCGGCCGGACTACTACGTCGCCCGCGGCTCCTTCTCGCTGCGCGCCACCGAGATCCGCGCCGTCGGGCTGGGCGAGCTGCTCGCCCGGATCGAGCGGATCCGCCGGTTGCTGGCGGCCGAGGGGCTCTTCGACGCGGTGCGCAAGCGGCCGCTGCCCTTCGCCCCGGCCGTGGTCGGCCTGATCACCGGCCGGGACAGCGCGGCCGAGCGCGACGTGCTGGTCACCGCCCGCCGCCGCTGGCCCGCGGTGCACTTCGCGGTGCACAACTGCGCCGTCCAGGGGCCCACGGCGGCCGAGTCGGTCATCGCCGGGCTGCGGAAGCTGGACGCCGACCCCACCGTCGAGGTGATCGTCATCGCCCGCGGCGGGGGGTCGGTCGAGGACCTGCTGCCGTTCTCCGACGAGGGCCTGGTCCGCGCCATCGCGGCGACCCGCACCCCGGTGGTCACCGCCGTGGGCCACGAGACCGACACCACGCTGGTCGACCACGTCGCCGACGTCCGGGCGGCCACCCCCACCGACGCCGCGCACCGCGTCGTCCCCGAGATCGGCGAGCAGCGGCGGCTGGTCGACGGGCTGCGCGCCCGCGCACGGCACCTGCTCGGCACCCGCCTGGAGCAGCAGGAGCGCTGGCTGGAGTCGGTGCGCAGCCGTCCGGTGCTGGCCGACCCCCAGCGCCTGCTGACCGGCCGGGCCGACGACGTGGCCATGCTGCGCGGTCGCGCGACCCGCACGCTCACCCACCGCATCGAGGGAGCGGAGCGGGACCTCGTCCACGCCCGCGCGCAGGTGGCGGCACTGTCGCCCCAGGCCACCCTGGACCGCGGCTACGCGGTGGTGCAGCGCGCCGACGGTGCACTGGTGCGCGACCCCGCCGAGGTGGCCGACGACGAGCGGCTGCAGGTGCGGGTCGCCGGCGGTCGGCTGCCGGTGCGGGTGGACAGGCAGGATGGGACACGTGAGCGGACAGGAACGTGAGCATCGCAGCGAGGGACGAGCGAGGAGCGGAGCGTTCCGGGGGAGCGAGCTGAGGACATCGTGAGCACCCCGGAGCCGGCCGCCGAACCGACCCAGACCTACGAGCAGGCCCGCGAGGAGCTCGCCGACGTCGTCCGCAAGCTCGAGGCCGGTGGGCTGACGCTGGAGGAGTCCCTTGGCCTCTGGGAGCGCGGCGAGCAGCTGGCCGAGATCTGCCAGCACTGGCTGGACCGGGCCCGCGAGCGCCTGGCCGCCACCTCCGCCGACGCCTGACCCCGCCCCCTGAGGGCCCTGTTGGCCGACATGGCCCTCAGGGGGCGTAGGGCTCGAGGGAGCCGGCGAGGGTCTCCAGCTCGTCGTCGGATGCCGAGCCGGTGACCACCAGCGTCGCCGTCCCCTCAGCGCGGGTCAGCGCCGTCTCCCCGCGTTGGGTGGTCAGCCGCTGCCAGGTGTCCCCGCCGACCTGCTGGGTGCCGTCCTCGGTCGCGTCGTCCAGGACGTCGGTGAGCGCGGTCGTCTCCGGGTCGTCGCTGACCACGTACTGGGCGAACTCCTCGGCCGGGGTGAGCCAGCCGATCTGCAGGCTCACCGGGTCCCCCGCCGACGCCTGCCCGGCGTCGGTGCGCACGCTGGTCGGCCGCCAGTCGTCGGACAGCCCCCGGGGCACCAGCAGCTGGTAGCTCGCCAGCTGGGACACCGCCCGCTCCGCGCTCGAGGTGTCCACCTCCCGGACGGGGTCGTCGGGGTTCTGCCGGATCGCGGTGACCCCGACGACGAGCAGGCAGCCGAGCACCAGCGGGAGCAGCGACCGGATCATGTTGGCGGCGGTGAAACGCTGCAGCCGCTCGACGGCGGGCGACGCGGGGACCTCGGTCGGTTCGGCCTGCGGGGGGACGGGACCGCCGGGCTGACCCTGCTGGCCGGTTTCGGGCATGCCCCTAGGATCGCAGCACTGCTCCCCCACCCCGCCGACAGCGTCGTCCGGCGGTCGTCAGGAGGTCCCGTGTCCCTGCCCCTGCCCGACGGACCACTGCTCGGCGGTACCGCCGCCCGGCCCACCACCGGCGGTCGGGGGGACCGCCCCCCGCCGGACCGCAACCTGGCCATGGAGCTGGTGCGGGTCACCGAGGCCGCGGCCATGGCCGCCGGCCGCTGGGTCGGCCGGGGCGACAAGAACGGCGGGGACGGCGCCGCGGTCGACGCGATGCGCGCGCTGATCGGCACCGTGAGCATGCGCGGCGTCGTGGTCATCGGGGAGGGCGAGAAGGACGAGGCCCCGATGCTCTACAACGGCGAGGAGGTCGGCGACGGCACCGGCGGTCACTACGACGTCGCCGTCGACCCCATCGACGGCACCACGCTGATGGCCAAGGGCATGCCCAACGCCGTCGCCGTGATGGCGGTGGCCGACCGAGGGGCCATGTACGACCCCTCGGCGGTCTTCTACATGGACAAGATCGCCACCGGGCCGATCGCGGCCGACGTCATCGACATCACCGTGCCGGTGGCCGAGAACATCCGGCGGGTGGCCAAGGCCAAGCGGGTGTCGGCCGCCGACGTGACCGTCTGCATCCTGGACCGCCCCCGGCACGAGAAGCTGGTCCAGGAGGTGCGGGAGGCGGGCGCCCGGATCAAGTTCATCACCGACGGCGACGTCGCCGGAGCGATCGCCGCGGCCCGCGAGGGCACCGGCGTCGACCTGCTGATGGGCATCGGCGGCACCCCGGAGGGGATCATCACCGCCTGCGCCCTCAAGTGCATGGGCGGGGCGCTGCAGGGGCGCCTCTGGCCCAAGGACGACGCCGAGCGGCAGAAGGCGCTGGACGCCGGGCACGACCTGGACCGGGTGCTCGCCATCGACGACCTGGTGCGCGGGGACGTCTTCTTCGTGGCCACCGGGATCACCGACGGCGAGCTGCTGCGCGGCGTGCAGTACCGCGCCGGCGGCTGCACCACGCAGTCGCTGGTCATGCGCTCGCGGTCGGGCACGATCCGCTCGATCGACAGCCTGCACTCGCTGGCGAAGCTCAGCTCGTACTCCGCCGTCCCGTTCGGCGACGGCGAGGGGAGCTGAGCGGGGGCGCTAGGGG
>NZ_SJEX01000146.1 GCF_005930495.1 Modestobacter excelsi
GCCGCCCAGCTCTTCCGGGAGTGAGGACCCGCTAGACAGCGAGGGCGGGCTCGCGGTGGAGGCCGGACCGGCCGGCCTCCCAGGCGCCCAGCAGGTGGACGGCGGTCAGCCCGTCGAGGGCCAGCGAGCAGGCGGCGCCGAACAGGACGTCGGCCAGCAGCGAGGGGTCCTCGGCGACCAGCGACCCGCACATGTCGACCGAGGCGATCTGCTCGTGGACCGCGTCGGCCTCGACGTGCTCGTCGTAGAAGACGGTGGTGGCGTCGCCGAACCCCAGCCGGCGCAGCCCCGAGGAGTAGCGGCGGCTGGGCTCGGAGGAGGTCATCTCGACCGCGGTCAGGTGCCCGAGGCAGGCGCCGCGCAGCGCCCGGTGCAGGCCGAACAGCGACATCGTGTTGACCGAGGTGAACGCGACCGCCGGGGCGTCGTCCCACAGCGCGCCGTACCCGGTGTCCAGGTCCAGGTCGCGCATCATCCCGGCGAACAGCTGGCTGTGCATGCGCTCGGCGGACCCGCCGCCGTACTCGTCGGCCTGGATCTCCACCATCGCCGCCTTGGCCCGCCCGCCCAGCCGCGGGATCGCCCAGGTGTGCGGGTCGCCCTCCTTGAGGTGGTACACCGACCGCAGCGTGAGGTACTCCCGCCACTGCTCGAGCGTGCCGCTCCGGGCCAGGTGGCGGGACAGCGACGGGCCGTCGTCCGCGGCGACGAGGGCGGCCAGCTGCTGGTCGACCGGGGCGTCGGTGGCCTCGACGTCGCCGACCAGCGCCCGCAGCGCGGCGGTGTGCCGCTGCTCCAGGAGCGCGCGCAGCCGCAGCAGCTCGGGATCCCACTCCCAGGCGTCGGCGACGTCGTCGAAGCCGCGGTAGTGCAGCTCGTAGCAGATCGCCAGGCTCAGCTGCAGGTCGTCGTCGAGCAGCGGGTCGGTCGTGGCGGCGAGGAGGATCTCGGCCGCGGCGGCCGTGCTCGGTGAGATCGAGCCACCGGTGGCGAGGTCGGTGCACAGTCCGGCGCTGAGCGGGCCCCGGGGCCTGGGAAGCTGCATGCCCGCGATCATGCCCGCATCGGGGCCGTCCGGAACGTCCCGGACGGGTGAGATCGTGCGCAGTCGGGTTGCGCGCGACGCGAGCTGCCTCCCCGGTCGGCTCAGGAGCGCTCGAAGGCGCTGGCCATGCGGGCCTGCTCCTCCAGGACCTCGCCCATGCGGGCCTGGACGGCGTCGAGCCGGCCGATGATCTCCCCGGTGGTGTGGATGCCGGAGGCCACGGCCTTGCTGCTGGCCTGGATGCCGGCGATCTGGTCCGACACCCGCTGGGTCGCCTTGGCGGTCTCCCGCGCCAGGTCCTTGACCTCGCTGGCCACGACCGCGAACCCCTTGCCCAGCTCGCCGGCGCGCGCGGCCTCGATGGTGGCGTTGAGTGCGAGCAGGTTGGTCTGGTCGGCGATGCCGGAGATGATCCGGATGACCTCCCCGACCGCGGCGGAGGCCTCGTCCAGCGCCTCGACCTCACCGGTCATGGTGGAGGCCTGCACGACCGCGGACTCCGCGACCCGGCCGGCGTCCCCGGCGGCCTCCCTCAGCCGGGAGACGGTGTCCAGCAGCTCCCGGGCGTTGGCCGCGGACTCCTCGGTGCGGAGCAGCACCTCCAGCCGCTGGGACACCAGCTGCTGCACGTTGCGCAGCGCCGACGCCCGGGACTCGGACAGCTCGATGGTGTCGGTGACGAAGAAGTCCATCGTGCCGATCACCTTCCCGCCGACCAGCAGCGGGAAGCAGACCCCCGACCTGACCCCGGCCCGCTGGGCGGCCGGGGCGCGCACGCAGTCGGTCATCTCCCCGATGTCGGACACGAAGAACAGGTCGCGGGTCCGCCAGGCGCGCCCGGACAGGCCCACGCCCTCGGCGAAGCTGGCGGCCAGGGTGACCTTGCGGAACTCCTCCCCGGCCGAGCCGGACTCCTGCTGGAACCGCAGCACCCCGGTCGCCTCGTCCAGCGCCCAGAACGAGCCGTAGGCCCAGCCGAAGGCCTCGCGCACCGTGTCCAGCGCCGTCCGCAGCGCGGTCTGCTGGCTGGAGGCGGCACCGACCCCGGCCACCACGGTGGTCACCGCGACCCGGTCGTCCAACATCTCCTGCAGCTGGCCGCGCTGCGCCGCGGCGCGGCGGGCGTGGCTGAGCAGCCGGGCGAGGGAGTCCCACTTGGCCTTCCGGGCACCGAGGAACGGCAGCTCGTCGGCGGTGAAGTACTCGTACAGGGCGGTCACCCGGCCGTCCTCGACCAGCGGCAGGACGCAGCCACTGGTGGCTCCCGCCGCCAGCGCGCCGGTCCACCGCAGGCAGGACCGTGCGTCGCTGTCCCGGTCGAGCACGACCGCCTTCTTGGTCCGGACGGCCTCGCCGCCGTACCCGTCGGCCGACGTCATCCGGTCCACCCGCCCACCAGGACCCGCCGCTACCGCGCCGGCCAGCGGGCCGAACTCGCCGTGCAGGTGGAACGCGCCGTCCTTCCCGGGCAGCCAGACCGCGCAGTAGCCGAGCTGGAGCTCGCGGACGAGCGTCTCGGTGATGACCAGGTGCCCGTGCGCGTCGCTGGTGATGCCGCGGTCGAGCTGGTCGATGACCGCCTCCACGGCCTCGACGTCGCGGGGCATCTGTGCGGGCGTCAGGGTCTCCGCCGCCTGGCTGCTGCTGCGCCGCCTCATCCGTGTCCTCCTCCACCGGGCTCGCCCGCCTGTGCGGACGTCGCCGTTCCTGATCCTCATCGGCAGTCGGGACCCCGGGTTGAGCCGGGGACCGCGGCGCGACCGGTCCCCGGCACCTGCCGGACGAACTCGTGTCGTTGCATGCGTCAAGTGCTTTCGGCTGGGTAGACGCGGGTCCCGCTCGTACAGGAGGACCTCATGACGACTGCTCCCGCGGCACAGGCGCCCGGCAGCATCCGCAGCCTCATCCCGGCCCGCATCGACCGGCTTCCCTGGTCTCCGTTCCACACCCGCATGGTCATCGCGCTGGGGGTGGCCTGGATCCTCGACGGCCTGGAGATCACCGTCGCCAGCGCCGTCGTGGACACGCTGACCGAGGAGGACACCCTCGGGTTGTCCTCCACCGCCGCCGGCCTGATCGCCACCGTCTACCTGCTCGGCGAGGTGGTCGGCGCGCTGTTCTTCGGCCGGTTGTCGGACAAGCTGGGCCGCAAGAAGCTGTTCGTCATCACCCTGGCCGTCTACCTGATCGGCAGCGGCCTCACCGCGTTCACGCTGGGCAACAGCGCGTTCTGGATCGGCTTCCTGTACCTGACCCGCTTCATCAGCGGCATGGGCATCGGCGGTGAGTACGCCGCCATCAACTCCGCGATCGACGAGCTGATCCCGGCCAAGTACCGCGGCCGGGTCGACATCGCCGTCAACGGCACCTACTGGGCCGGCGCGATCATCGGCACGCTGGGCACCTACATCTTCCTCAACAAGCTGGACCCGGGCTGGGGCTGGCGGGTCGCCTTCCTCCTCGGCCCGGTGCTGGGCCTGGTGATCATCTTCGTCCGGCGTCACCTGCCGGAGAGCCCGCGCTGGCAGGTCATGCACGGCCGCGAGCAGGAGGCCGAGGCGACCATCAGCTACATCGAGCAGGAGGTCGAGCAGGGCGGGCGCGCGCTGCCCCGGGTCGACGACGACCGGGCGATCGAGCTCAAGCCGGCCGAGAACATCGGCTACTTCGCGCTGGCCCGCGTGCTGTTCAAGGAGTACCCCGGCCGGGCGGTCTACGGCGCGACGTTGATGATCACCCAGTCGTTCCTGTACAACGCCATCTTCTTCACGTACACGCTGGTGCTGGGCAACTTCTACGGCGTCGACTCCTCCCAGGCGCCGTTGTTCCTGATCGCCTTCGCCGTCGGGAACCTGACCGGTCCGCTGACGATCGGGCACCTGTTCGACACCATCGGCCGCAAGAAGATGATCGCCGGCACGTACATCCTCTCCGGCGTGCTGCTGGCGATCACGGCGTTCCTGTTCCAGGCCGACGTGCTCACCGCCGTCACCCAGACGATCGCCTGGTGCATCATCTTCTACTTCGCCTCCGCCGGTGCCAGCGCGGCCTACCTGACGGTCAGCGAGATCTTCCCGCAGGAGGTGCGGGCCAAGGCGATCGCGGTCTTCTTCGCCATCGCGCAGTGCTTCGGCGCGCTGGGTCCGGTCATCTACGGCGCACTGATCGGTGAGGGGGAGAGCCGGGGGCCGCTGTTCTACGGCTACCTGCTCGGCGCCGGCGTCATGATCGTCGGTGGTCTGGTCGCTGCCGTCCTCGGCGTCAGTGCCGAGGGCAAGTCGCTGGAGGACGTCGCCACGCCGCTGGCCGCCCGCAACGCCGCGACCCGTCGTCCCGGCACCCGGGCGGAGGGTGCCGCGCGCCCGCGCTGAGCCCCGACCTCGCTCCCCGGGGCGCCGGACGGCCCCCGACCTGGTGCAGGTCGGGGGCCGTCCGTCGCCCGCGGCCGGCCCCCAGGTGGACGGCTGTCACAGCCGACCCACGTGTGCGTGTCGGCACAGGGCGACCGGACCGCGCTGCTTGACTGCGCGCGGTCTCCGGCGACGGGAGGACGTGCAGGTGCCCCGGCGGCTGCGCCGTCACCGGTCGCCGGGCCCTGCCCACCCGC
>NZ_SJEX01000147.1 GCF_005930495.1 Modestobacter excelsi
GGACGGGCGCACCACCGCCGCTCCCGGTGTTCGTCGGGGCGGCGCTGGTCGGGTTGGCCGAGGTCGGCGCGGGCGCCGTGGTCTCGGTGGTGTCGGCCTCCTGGGGGGTGTAGGCCGCGCCGGTGACGTAGAGGGTCACCAGCGAGCCCGGGGTCAGCGAGCCCCGGGGCGGGTCGGCCGTGGCCACGGTGTCCTCGTCGAGGTCCTGGGTCACCGCCCGCAGCTGCTCGTCGGTGGCGTCGCCCTGCCGCACCTGCAGCCCGAGCGCCTCCAGCTCCTGCTGCACCCGGTCGGCGTCCTCCCCGACGTAGGAGGCCACGTCGAAGTCGATGCCACCGGAGGAGTTCGTGCTCGCGGTCGGCCGGCTGGTGGCGCTGGTGCCGGTCGAGGCGGCGCTGCCGCCGTCGCCCCGGTCCCCACCTGAGAGCGCCACGGCCACCCCGACGCCGACGAGCAGCAGCAGGGTCAGCGCAGCGGCGGCCCAGATCAGCTGGGTGCGCCGCCGCCGGCCGAGGTCGGCGGCGTCGGCGTCGGCGACCCAGGCCTCGTCGTCGTCGACCGGCGTGCCGTGCAGCGGGGGCATCGTGCGCGGCGAGGTGGACGGCGCGCCGCCGGAGGTGACCGCGCCGGCCGGGATCATCGCTGTGGCGGCGTCGTCGCTGCTCAGCACCGTGGTCATCGCCGTCGGCGGCGGCACGGCGCCGCCGGCCGCCACCTGGCGGACGGCGAGGGCGAAGGCCCCGCCGTCGGGGAACCGGCCCGCCGGGTCCTTGGTCAGTGCCCGCTCGATGAGCGCCTTCACCTGCCGGGGGACGTCGGCTGGCATGGGCGGTGGCGGCCGGTTGATCTGCGCCAGCGCGATCGCCACCTGGGACTCGCCGTCGAAGGGCCGCACCCCGACGACGCACTCGTAGCCCAGGACGCCGAGGGAGTACACGTCGGACGCCGCGGTGACCACGTGCCCCTGGGCCTGCTCCGGGGAGAGGTACTGGGCGGTGCCCACGACCATGCCGGTGCGGGTCAGCGGTGCGGCGTCGCGGGCGTAGGCGATGCCGAAGTCGGTCAGCTTCACCACGCCGTCCGGACGGACGAGCAGGTTCCCGGGCTTGATGTCGCGGTGGACCATCCCGGCGGCGTGCGCGGCGGAGAGGCCGTCGCCGGCCTGGCCGAGGACGTCGAGGGTCTGCTGGGCGGTCAGCCGGCCGCGCTCGGCCAGGATGGTGACCAGCGGCTTGCCCTCGACGAACTCCATGATGAGGTAGGCCAGCCGCTGGCCGTCCTCGGTCGTCTCGCCGTAGTCGTAGACCGACGCGATGTTCGGGTGCGACAGCGCCGCGGTGTGCCGGGCCTCGTTCCGGAAGCGGATGAGGAAGCTGGAGTCGCCGGTGTACTCGCTGCGCAGCACCTTGACCGCGATCGTGCGGCCCAGGGTGCGGTCCCGGCCCTTCCAGACCTCGCCCATGCCGCCGGTGGCGATGGGTGCGGTGATCTCGTACCGGCCGGCCAGCAGGCTGCCCACGCGGACGGCCATCAGCCCCCGGCTCCCTGGCCGTCGAGGTAGGCCTGGATGACGGCCTTGGCGATCGGTGCCGAGACGTCCCCGCCGGTGCCGGCGCCCTCGGTGCCGCTCTGCCCGCCGTTCTTGATGAAGACGGCAACGGCGATCTTCGGGTCGTCGGCCGGCGCGAAGCCGGTGAACCAGGTGTGCGGCGCGGCGTCGTCGCCACTGGTGCCCACCTCCGCCGTCCCGGTCTTGCCGGCGACCTGGACGCCGTCGATCCGGGCCTTCCGGCCGGTGCCGTTGGTCACGACGCTGGTCATCATCTTCGTGAGCTCGTCGGCGACGTCGGCGGAGATCGGCGTGCTCATCTCCTCCGGGTCGGTCTGGTCGACCACCGAGAGGTCCGGGGCCTGGATCGACGTGACCAGGTGGGGCTTCATCAGCGAGCCCTTGTTCGCGATCGCGGCGGAGATCATCGCCGCCTCCAGCGGGGTGAGCTGCACGTCCCGCTGGCCGATCGAGCTCTGCGCCAGGGCGGCGTCGTCCTCGATGTCGCCCAGCGTGCTGCCGCTCACCGGCAGCGGGACGTCGAAGCCCTCGTCGTCGATGCCGAAGGCCTCGGCCATGTCCCGCAGCCGGTCCTCGCCCAGCTTCACGCCCAGCTCGGCGAAGGCGGTGTTGCAGGAGATGGTGAGCGCGTCGATCAGCGACTGGTCGGCGCCGCCGTTGCAGCTCTCGCCGTTGTAGTTCTCCAGCTCGTTGCTGCTGTTGGGCAGGGTGTACAGGTCCGGCGCCGGGACGGTGGTGTCCGGCGTGTAGTCGCCGGAGCTCAGCGCCGCGGCGGCGACGACCAGCTTGAAGATCGAGCCGGGGGAGTACCGCTCGTCGATCGCCTGGTTGGTCAGCGGGTCGGCCTCCCCGGAACCGGCCGCGGGCTGGATCTGGTCGGCGTAGGCGCGCATCGCGGCGGGGTCGTGGCTGGAGAGCTGGTTGGGGTCGTAGGTCGGCGTGCTCGCCATGCCCAGGATCGCGCCGGTGGACGGGTCGATGGCGACGACGGCGCCGGTGACGCCCTCGAGGCCGTCCATGGCCGCCTCCTGCACCGCGGGGTCCAGGGTCAGCTCGACGTTGCCGCCGGAGGGGTCCCGGCCGGTGAGGATGTCGCCGAGCCGGCGCAGCGCGAGCCGGTCGTCGGTGCCGGCGAGCACGTCGTTCTCGGCCCGCTCCATCCCGGTGTTGCCGAACACGACGGAGTAGTAGCCGGTCACCGCCGCGTACAGCGGGCCCTGCGGGTACTGCCGCAGGTAGTCCAGCGCCTCCCCGGTCGACACCGAGGAGGCGACCTCGTTGCCGGCGACGACGATCGCGCCGCGTTCCCGGTCGTACTCCTCGGTGAGCACCCGGGTGTTGCGGGGGTTCTCCCGCAGCGACTGGGCGCGCACCACCTGGATGATGTTGACGTTGACGATCAGCAGGGTGAACAGCACCAGCACGCTGATGGCGACCTTGCGCAGCGGGGCGTTCACGGTCGCACGACCTCGGTGGGCGCGTCGGTCAGCTTCGGCGGGGTGGCCGGCGGGGGCGCGACCGGCCGGCGGGCGGCGTCGCTGATCCGGACGAGCAGTGCGACCAGACCGAAGTTGGCGACCAGCGACGAGCCTCCGTAGGCGAGGAACGGGGTGGTGAGGCCGGTCAGCGGGAGCAGCCCGGTGACCCCACCGAGGACGACGAACACCTGCCAGGCGACGGCGAAGGACAGGCCCGCGGCCAGCAGCTTGCCGAAGCCGTCGCGGACGACCAGCGAGGTGCGCAGGCCGCGCTCGACCAGCACCAGGTACAGCACGATCACCGCGACCAGGCCGAAGAGCCCGAGCTCCTCCCCGATCGCGGAGGCGATGAAGTCGCTCTTGGCCACCGGCACCTGGTCGGGGCGGCCGCCGCCCAGGCCCGCGCCGAACAGCCCGCCGGTGCCGAGGCTGAACAGCGACTGGACGATCTGGTAGCCGCCGGTGTCGACGTAGGCGAAGGGGTCCAGCCAGGTGTCCACGCGCACCCGCACGTGCCCGAACACCTGGTAGGCCACGAACGCGCCACCGGAGAACAGGATGACGCCGATGACCAGCCAGCTGGCGCGCTCGGTGGCGACGTAGAGCATCACCACGAAGATGCCGAACAGCAGCAGCGAGCTGCCCAGGTCGCGCTCGAAGACGAGCACCAGGATCGAGGCCACCCAGGCCAGCAGCACCGGGCCCAGGTCGCGGCCGCGGGGCAGCTCCAGGCCGGCGACCTTGCGGCTGGCCAGCGCGAGCACGTCCCGCTTGTCGACCAGGTAGGCGGCGAAGAAGACGACCAGGCAGATCTTGGCGAACTCACCGGGCTGGATGGAGAAGCCGGCCACCCGGATCCACAGCTTGGCCCCGTTGATCTCCGAGTTGGGCAGCAGCGCCGGGATGGCCAGCAGCACCAGGCCGACCAGGGCGAGGGTGTAGGCGGAGCGGGCGAGCACCCGGTGGTCGCGGACGGCCACGACGACGGCGACGAACAGCGCCAGCCCGACGGTGGCCCACAGCAGCTGGACCGGGGCGTCCTCGCCGGAGCTGTTGCCGCCGAGCTGGTCCGCGGCGATGTCCAGCCGGTGGATCATCGTCAGCCCCAGGCCCATCAGCACGGCCACGCAGGGCAGCAGCAGCGGGTCGGCGTAGGGGGCGAACCTGCGGACGACGAGGTGGGCGACGACCCACAGCGCGGTGAACCAGGTGCCGAAGGTGGCCAGCTCGGGGCTGAGCGAGTCGGTGACGGTCAGGTCGACGATGCACTGCGCGGCCAGCGTGATGACCACGGCGAACGCCAGCAGCAGGAGCTCGGTGCCACGCCGCGTCGGCGTCGGGTCGGCGCCGGCGGCGGCGACCCGCGGATCGGTCCCCGGACCGGTCACGAGGGGGTCCCGGGAGGTGTCAGGCGGGCCACTCAGTCCGCCTCCCGGCAGTCCACTCCCGGCGTCCCGGAGCGGGACGGCCCCGTGCTCGTCGCCGAGCTCGTCGTCGTGGTCGGGGACGGCGTCAGCGCGGGGGCGGTGGGGGCGGCGCTCACCGCCGGGT
>NZ_SJEX01000148.1 GCF_005930495.1 Modestobacter excelsi
CCTGCTGGCTGGGGGATTGACGCGGTGGGGCTCGTCCATTGTAACGACGCGCAGGCGACGGTCCACCGGTTCTGTGCCGGGAGCGACCGGATGACCCGCGCGCCACCCCCGCAGGAGGAGGACGGCGCTCGTCCCACCCCCTGCGCGAAGGGTGCTCACTGGCCGATGTGCTGCTCCGCGGCGAGTGCGGCCCCGACGATGCCGGCGTCGTTGAGCAGCTCGGCGGGCACCACCCGGGTGCGGGTGGACAGCAGCGGCACCCACTTCTCCGACTTCTTGCTGACCCCGCCACCGACGATGATCAGGTCGGGCCACAGGCTCCGCTCAAGGGTGTCCAGGTAGCGATCCACCCGCTTGGCCCACTGCGACCAGCTGAGGTCCTCGCGCTCGCGGGCCGAGGCCGAGGCGCGCTTCTCCCCGTCGTGGCTGTCGACCTCGATGTGCCCGAACTCGGTGTTGGGCACCAGCGTGCCGTCGATGAACAGCGCGCTGCCGATGCCGGTGCCGAAGGTGAGCATGAGCACCAGGCCGCGCTCGCCCTGGCCGGCGCCGTAGGCCATCTCGGCGATCCCGGCCGCGTCGGCGTCGTTGAGCGTCTGCACGGTGCCCGGGATCACCGCCTCCAGGCCCTTGGCCATGTCGGTGCCGATCCACGACTTGTCCATGTTGGCGGCGGTGAACGTCACGCCGTGCTTCATCACCCCGGGATAGGTGACGCCGATGCGTCCCTCCCAGGCGAACTGGCCGACGATGTCGGCCACCACCCCGTAGACCGGGTCGGGCAGCGCCGGCTGCGGCGTCGGGATGCGCACCCGATCACCGACCAGCTCGCCCTTGTCCAGGTCGACCACGCAACCCTTGATCCCGCTGCCACCGATGTCCACTCCGAAGCCCTGCACGGGAGGCAGGCTAGCGACAGTCACGACGTCCGGCGCGCGGGTCGGGCAGGATCCCTCTCCGTGATGACCTCCGGCGGCACCGCACCCGACTTGCACACCGAGCTGCTGGAGCTCGCCCGGGCCACCGCCGAGGAGGCCGCGGTGCTCGTCGGCGCAGGTCGCGGCACGGCCGCGGACCAGGTCGACACCAAGTCCAGCCCGGTCGACGTCGTCACCGCGGTGGACACCGCGAGCGAGGCGCTGATCGTGCGCCGGCTGCTGGAGGCCCGGCCGGGCGACGGCGTGCTGGGCGAGGAGGGCGCCTCCCGCGAGGGCACCAGCGGCGTCCGGTGGGTGGTCGACCCGATCGACGGCACGGTCAACTTCCTCTACGGCCTGCCCGCCTACGCCGTCTCCATCGCCGCCGAGGTCGGCGGGCGCAGCGAGGTCGGTGTGGTGCTGAACGTGGCGACCGGGGAGCTGTTCACCGCGGTCCGCGGGCGGGGCGCCTGGCTGACCGCGCCCGGGGTCGCCACGGTGCAGCTGCACGGCAGCGCACCGCAGTCCCTGGAGCAGACGCTGGTGGCGACCGGTTTCGGGTACCGCGTCGAGCAGCGCCGGGCGCAGGGTGCGGTGGTGGCCCAGCTGCTCACCGAGGTGCGCGACATCCGCCGCAACGGCTGTGCCTCGCTGGACCTCTGCTCGGCCGCCGCCGGCCGGGTCGACGCCTACTACGAGCTGGACCTCAAGCCCTGGGACCACGCCGCCGGCGCGCTCGTGGCGGCCGAGGCCGGTCTGGTGGTCACCGGCACCGGGAGCCGGCCGTTCGCCGACCCGATGGCGGTGGTCGCTGCCCCGACGATCGCCGAGCCGCTGGTGGCCCTCCTGGAGCGCCTGCACGAGGAGGAGTGACCGAGGCACGGGCTGAGCCGGGGACCGGCTGGGTGGGCAACGAGTACGGACCCCGGCCGCAGGCCGTCCGCTGACCGGTCGCGGGGCCGGCGGCTCCCGACCGGACCGAGGGCAACGGCTCAGCGACCGTCGGGCACAGCCAGTGGCCGCGGTGTCATCGCGGAGCGATGACGATGTGCACCGCTCAGCAGGCGTTCTCGGCGCTGGCGATCGGTGCCAGCGCGGCGTCCACCTGGTCCTCGGTCGCCAGCCCGGCGAACTCCGGGCCGATCACCAGGTCGACGACGGCGGTGGCGCGGGTGTCGGGGCGGAGGGTCGATCCCGGCAGGTAGAGCTGCAGGTACTCGGCGGTGCTCTTGCCGCGCGGGCCGAACCGCAGCTCGCCGACCCCGGTCACCTCGTTGCCGCTGTTGTCGTTGGCGATCTCCTCGACGACGAACGCCCGGCTCTGCAGGGTGGTCGCCACCTCGCTGGCCTTGCCGGCCTGGTCGCTGGCGTTCAGCACGCGCAGCGTGACCGTGGCCGGGTCCAGCGACTGGGGGGCCGCGCTGGCGCTGCTGCAGGCGGCGGCCTGCGCCTCGTTGCGGGTCTCCTCGTCGGTGAGGACGTTCCACCACACGACCAGGGCGCCCAGCGCGAGGACGAGCAGGAAGGCCAGCGCGGGGATCCGTCGGCGCCGCCGCGTGCCGGCCGGGCGCCGCTCGGACGGCTCGCTCACGAGTCGGTCACGTCAGCGAGATCGCACACGCGGCAGACCCTAGCGGCGGCCGGGCCGGCTACAGCGCACCGTCGTCGAGCGCGGCGCGTCCCAGTTCGACGCAGGGGTCGATGCGGTCGGCGTAGCCGCTGGTGTCCTTCCCGGCCATCGCCCCGGCGGCCGACCGGGCGACGATCCCGGCGATGATCGCGGCGAACTTGAAGTAGGCGAAGCCCACGTACCAGTTGAGGTCGGACAGGTCCGCCCCGCTGCGGCCGGCGTACCGCTCGGCGAGCTCCAGCCGGGTCGGGAAGCCGGGCTGCGCCGACACGGAGTTCACCGAGACCGCACGGTCCTCGCCGGCCTGCGGCCAGTAGACGAAGAGCATGCCCAGGTCGGTGAGCGGGTCGCCGAGCGTGGACATCTCCCAGTCCAGCACCGCGCGGATCCGGCCGGGGGTGTCCGGGTCGAGCAGGCAGTTGTCCAGCCGGTAGTCGCCGTGGGTGATGCCGGACCGGTGCGAGGCGGGGACCGTCTCGGCCAGCCGGGCGGCGAGGGCGTCCAGCGCGGGCCGCTCGGTGTCCCGGGTCGCGTCCCACTGCTTGGTCCACCGGCGCACCTGGCGCTCCAGGAAGCCCTCCGGACGGCCGAAGTCCGCCAGGCCCACCGTGGTCGGGTCGACGGCGTGCAGGTCGGCCAGGACGTCCATCAGCCCGTCGGCGATGGCACGGCGCTCCGCCGGCTCGTCGGCGTAGCCCGGCGGCAGGTCGGTGACGACGTGCACGCCCACCACCCGCTCCATCACGTAGAACGGGGCGCCGAGCACGGAGGTGTCGGTCGCCAGGTGCAACGTGCGCGGCACCGGGACGGCGGTGTCCGCCAGGGCCGAGATGACCCGGTGCTCCCGGACCATGTCGTGCGCGGTGGCCAGCACGGCGCCCGTGGGCGGGCGCCGGAGGATGACCGCGTCGTCCGCGGAGCCACCCTCCGGGCTCACCACGTAGGTGAGGTTGGACATGCCCGCGGCGATCAGCTCGACGCTGACCGATCGCCACTTCTCGTCGCCGAGAGCGGTCGCGAGGTAGGGACCCACGACCTCCGGATCAGCACCCACAGGAGTCGCCACGGCGGCAGGGTAGCCTCTGGCGCTCCGCCCATCAGCTGCCGTCCCGGGGACCCGGATGTGTCGCCCTCGGGGAGGCGGGCACAAACCGGGCTCCCGCGGCGTTGGGCGGCTGGCCGGAGCGTGCACGGGTGGCGCGCAGAGCTGTTCCGGAGGGACCACCGACGGAGCGGCGCTGGATGCGTCCGGTGCACGACAGAAGGAGACCGGTCGGAGACCCAGCAGTGGGTCGACGGCCGGGGACAGACCACCGGCCGCTGCGGCGGCCGGAGCCACCGGCCGTGGCGCTGCGGCGCCGACGGCGAACGAGCGGGCCGCGTGCCCGCGCTGAAGAGAAGAGAAGGGGCACACCATGGCCACCGACTACGACGCCCCCCGACGCAACGAGTCCGACGAGCTGGGTGAGGACTCCCTCGAGGAGCTCAAGGCCCGCCGTGCCGAGGCGCAGTCCTCCTCGGTCGACGTCGACGAGACCGACTTCAACGAGAACCTCGAGCTCCCCGGGGCCGACCTGTCCAACGAGGAGCTCACCGTCCGCGTGCTGCCCAAGCAGGAGGACGAGTTCACCTGCTCGCGCTGCTTCCTGGTGCACCACCGGAGCCGGCTGGCGACCACCCGCAACGGCCAGCCCGTCTGCCGCGACTGCGCGGCCTGATCGAAGGACCCCCTTGCCCTCCACCGCTCGCAGGCTCGCGGCGGGACCCTGCAGCGGGGCCGTTCCAGCGCGTCGCCCGGGGTGGCCGGCTCCGGTCGGGCACTCGCTGGTTCAGGGCGGGGTGGGAG
>NZ_SJEX01000149.1 GCF_005930495.1 Modestobacter excelsi
GCTGGAGCCCTCTCATGACCGCCGCTGCCGGCGCCACTGCCGTGTCCCGCGTGGGCACGGTGCCCGCCCTCGAGGTGCGTGACCTCGTCGTCCGTTACGGCTCCGGGCGCAAGGCCCGCAACGCCGCACCGGCCGTGGACGGCGTCAGCTTCGACATCGCGCCGGGGGAGACCCTCGGCCTGGTCGGGGAGTCCGGGTCGGGCAAGTCGACGATCGGCAAGGCGCTGCTCGGCCTGCAGAAGCCGTCGTCGGGCACGGTGCGGGTGAACGGGCAGGACATCACCGCGATGTCGCTCAAGCAGCGCAGCCGGCAGGTCGCCGACCTGCGGGTGGTGTTCCAGGACCCCTACTCCTCGCTCAACCCGGCGCGCACCATCGGTCAGACGCTGGTCGAGCCGCTGCGGCTGATGGGCGTCGGCGGTGCCGAGGCGCTGCGGCGGGCCCGGGCCGGTGTGGAGTCCGTCGGGCTGCCCGGCGACGCCGTCGACCGCTACCCCGCCCAGTTCTCCGGCGGCCAGCGACAGCGGATCGCGATCGCCCGGGCGCTGGTCTGCGACCCGAAGGTCGTCGTGCTGGACGAGCCGGTCTCCGCCCTGGACCTGTCCACCCAGGCGACCGTGCTGAACCTGCTCGCCGACCTGCGCGACCAGCGCGGCCTGTCCTTCCTGTTCATCGCGCACGACCTCGGTGTCGTCCGGTTCCTGTCCCAGCGCACGGTCGTGCTCTACCGGGGGCAGGTCATGGAGACCGGCCCGGTCGAGGCGGTCAACTCCGCGCCGCGGCACCCGTACACCGTGGCGCTGACCTCGGCCGCGCCGGTGCCGCGCCCGGCCGAGCAGGCCGCCCGCCGCGCCGCCCGCGAGGCGCTCGGCATGGGCACGGCCGGTGCCGCCGCCGCGTCGGCGACCGGGTGCCCCTTCGTGCCCCGCTGCCCGCTGTCCACCGACGTCTGCGTCTCCCAGCGCCCGGCGCTGCGGCTGGTCGACGAGACGCTGGCCGCCTGCCACCACGCGGAGCGGGTCCCGGCTCTGTGACGACTGCGCCCACCCGCCTCCGCGTCGAGCACCTCGACGAGGCGCTCGGCATCCGGACGTCCGCGCCGCGGCTGTCCTGGCGGCTGCCCGACGGCGCCCGGGAGCAGCAGGCGTACCGGCTCACCGCCGACAATGGCTGGGACACCGGCTGGGTCGAGTCCGACCAGAGCCTGCTGCTGCCGTACGCCGGTCCGCCGCTCGCGTCCGCCCAGCGGGTGCAGTGGCAGGTCGCCGTCCGCACCGACCTGGGCGAGAGCCCGGCGTCCGAGGCCTGCTGGTTCGAGACCGGCCTGCTGTGGGCCGAGGACTGGCAGGCCGGCTGGATCGAGCCCGGGACGATGCCCGCCGGCCCGAAGGGCGAGCGACCGGCCGCGTTGCTGCGGTTCGAGTTCGACGTCGACCGACCCGTCGTCTCGGCGCGGCTGCACGCCACCGCGCAGGGGCTGTACGAGGCCTTCGTCAACGGCGAGCGGGCCGGGGACGCCGAGCTCACGCCCGGCTTCACCCAGTACGACGTCCGGCTGCAGGTGCAGACCATCGACGTCACCGGCTCGGTCCGGGCCGGCCGGAACGCCCTCGCCGTCGTGCTGGCCGACGGCTGGTTCCGCGGCCAGATCGGCATCGTCCGGGCCGCCGACCAGTGGGGCGACCGGCTGGCGTTCCTCGGCCAGCTGGAGCTCACCCACCCCGACGGCGAGGTCACCGTCGTCGGCACCGGGTCGGGCTGGCGCAGCGCCGAGGGTCACGTGGTCGCCGCCGACCTCATCGCCGGCGAGCAGGTCGACCTGCGGCGGCTGCCCCGCGGCTGGGACACCGCCGGCTTCGACGACGCGGCATGGGCGCCCGTCGGCGTGGTCTTTCACGAGTACGCAGGACTGGTCGACTCGCCCGCCCCGGTGGTGCGCCGGGTCGAGGAGATCGTGCCGGTGTCGGTCACCCGGCTGCCGAGCGGCGCGCACGTCGTCGACCTCGGGCAGAACGTCAACGGCTGGCTGCGGCTGACCGACCTCGGCCCGGCGAACACCCGGCTCACGATCACCCACGGCGAGTGGCTCGGCCCCGACGGCGACGTCACCACCGACCACCTGCGCCCCGCGGTGCCCTTCCTCCCGGAACCGCTGTCCGCCGGCCAGGTCGACGTGGTGGTCTCCGCCGGCGTCCCGGGCGAGGTGTTCGAGCCGCGCCGGACGACGCACGGCTTCCAGTACGCCCGGATCGAGGGCCACCCCGACGAGCTCACCGTCGACGACGTCCGCGGCGTGGTCGTGCACACCGACCTGCGGCGCACCGGGTGGTTTTCCTGCAGCGACGAGCGGGTCGACCGCTTCCACGAGGCGGCGCGGTGGAGCCTGCGGGACAACGTCTGCGACATCCCCACCGACTGCCCGCACCGCGAACGCGCCGGCTGGACCGGCGACTGGCAGCTGTACCTGCCGACCGCCGCCTTCCTCTACGACGTCGCCGGGTTCTCCACCAAGTGGCTGCGCGACGTCGCCGCCGACCAGTGGCCCGACGGCACGGTCGGGAACATCAGCCCGGCCTCCAAGGACGAGGGGCGGGACGGCCCGGTCGCCTTCCTCAACGGCTCGGCCGGCTGGGGCGACGCCGCGGTGGTCGTGCCGTGGGAGCTGTACCGCGCCTACGGCGACGTCCAGGTGCTCGACGAGCTGTGGCCGACCATGGTCGGCTGGCTGGACCGCACCGAGCGGATGGCCCGCGACCAGCGGCACCCCGACCGCGCCGCGGCGCGACCCGAGCCCGCGCCGCACGAGCAGTTCCTCTGGGACACCGGCTTCCACTGGGGCGAGTGGCTGGTGCCGGGGGAGGAGATCGGCGACTTCGGCGCCTTCGTGGCGGCCGACAAGGGTGAGGTCGCCACCGCCTGGTACGCGCACAGCGCCGGCCTGATGTCCCGGATCGCCGCCGTGCTCGGGCGCACCGAGGACGCCGACCGGTACGCCGGGCTGGCCGCCGAGGTGCGCGCCGCCTGGCAGGCCGAGTACCTGGACGACGACGGCCGGCTGGTGCCCGACACCCAGGCCGACCACGTGCGCGCCCTGGCCTTCGACCTGGTGCCCACCGAGCTGCGCCCGGCGGTCGCCGACCGGCTGGTCGAGCTGATCCGCAAGGCCGACACCCACCTGGGCACCGGCTTCCTGGCCACGCCGTACCTGCTCCCGGTGCTGGCGGACACCGGGCACCTCGACGTCGCCTACGAGCTGCTGCTCAGTGACTCCGAGCCCGGCTGGCTGGTCATGGTCGACCGGGGGGCGACCACGGTGTGGGAGCGGTGGAACGGTGTCTCCGCCGACGGCGTCCCGTACGAGTCGCTCAACCACTACTCCAAGGGCGCGGTCGTGTCCTTCCTGCACCGCTACACCGCGGGCATCGAACTGACCGATCCCGCCTACCGCCGGTTCCGGGTGCAGCCCCGGCCCGGCGGCGGGCTCACCTCCGCCGAGGCGGCGCACGAGTCGCCGTACGGCCGGATCTCGTCGTCCTGGTCGCGGGACGGCGACCGCTTCGAGCTGCACGTCGTCGTCCCGGCCGGCACCGAGGCCGAGGTGGTGCTGCCCGACGGCACCAGCTCCGCCGCCGGACCCGGCGAGCACACCGTCACCTGCGAGCTGGAGAACGCCTGATGAGCACCGAAGCACCCGAGTGGGCCGGCCCCGCCCGGTTCCTCACCCCGCCCGAGCCCACCCTGCGGGACGACGGGGTGCGGCA